>CAYSWV010000003.1:117164-171396 GCA_964434865.1 uncultured bacterium | reverse complement strand
ATGTCTTTGAAAATTTTCAATTGCCTTCTTGTAATCTTGAATGGCTCCTTTGATGTTAAATAATCGTTCATGTAGCTGAGCACGCTCAAGCAGGGATTCATAGATTGGCACCACTCCTTCACAGAAGTTAATGACACGAGAAAAATCATCCAGAGCACCTTCTGGATCCCCGCCTAATTTACGAGCCAATCCTCTTTCGTGATAAATTTTCAAGCCTTTTACCCCTTTTTGAAAATAGGTATTGTAGCAATCTAGAGCACCTTGATAATCTTGGGCCGCCAGCTTGATCCGGGCCTCTCTTAAGGTGTTCCTTAATTCTTTGTTCAAGCTTTCACATTTTTCCTGAGAGAGAGGTGTTGAAGGCGGATAATCGTCTTGATCCCAAGTACTCCAAGTTTCATTAAAGTTAAGTGGAGACCAGTATAACGGATCTTCTTCATGTTCTATAACTACATTAAACATTCTTCGGATCCACTGATAAAAAGAATTAGCTAGAGGACGTCTTCGATAATTGAAAAAGGGAAGAGGTTCCCATATGCGGTCAATATGGATAACTTGATACTCAGAATCAGTGGTCCTATAGGAATCTAAAGCTAGATCAGGGTGTTCAGTTCCGGTAAACACAGTTCCAAATTCGAAAGTGGGACTACCCTCTTTTTCTTCAGGAGTGATCCACTGATGCGGAGTAGTTGACAGAGAATTAATTATCACATATGCCTCATAAACGTCCATCCCAAACGGATCTGGCTCAATTCGTTGAATAAAGAGATGGGACTCCCCAAATTCTTGGATAAACGCCTTATAACTAGGTGGTAAAGTGAGTCCCAATTCTTGTTCGACATTGCGAATCTGAGCATGAGTGGCAGGCGATCCAAATTCAAACTCAAAATTGATCGAATGCTTTCTGCCCACTGCTTTGACTTGCTCTATAGCTTCAGGTAACCAATTGTACACTCTGTTAACCTCACTCGTATACAAAAGTAACTAATCTGTCCTTGCGTTACTTGCGTTAACTCTTCTGGCAGGACAAATAGATTGATCAAATTGATCCCACCATTCGTGTATTCTCGCATCTTCTTCTGTTAAGACGGGACGAGACCACTGTCTCTTATCGTAGTACTGAATCACTCTACCTTTGAATACACTTAATGGCGCCAAGACTCTCTAAGCTTAAACAGGATATGGACCACCTGAGTTAAACCAGAATACACCTCTTGAGTTTCAAAAATAACGTCCGCATTTGATGGGATTTTGGAGACAAGAAATAAATCCCAGCCGGCAAAGAGAACAAAACACTCACCATTCAAAATGATCTTCAAGTGGTGACGATAAGTCGTTTGATCACGATTGACCAGCAACCTTGCCTGGATATCTGGCGGATCGCAGCCCCCCGCTTCAATAAATCGACCTATTAAGCTGTACTCGTTAAAGTTGATTTGATCACAACTCAGGGTTGACAACACAGTTTCGCACTCGGATGGGGTTCGGATCACAAATGCAGCTTGGGTCTCCGGAGATAATCCTGGCAACATTTCACCTGGATGATAGATTCTATGAGTAGGTACTTGTTTCCAATCACTTTGGCAAGCAGGGAGAACAATTAGTACGGGAATCAGAAGACCATAAATAATCTTAGATCGAAACACAAGCAACTCCGGCTTTACGTGTCTGCAATTCAGGTAGCTCAGAGACCACCTTCTCAGGTCAGGTTAACTAGCTCAGCTTCAATGATAGGCTAGTGTCTGGATTAGAGGTTAGGGGTATTGCTTTACTTTGCTTATGGTTCAAATATGTCAGTGAGGCGGTTGGTTAGTCGAGTCCCTTCAGCCAGAGTGGTGAATAGAGCTCAGTTAATTAGACACGAACTGAAGTTTCATAAGGCTAGTCGAGATGGATCTAGCAAATGTGATGCAGCTGCCACTGATGATCCAACCTGTTTGATCTGGGGCGTTGTTTTTGAGATTGCCAGATCTGAAAAGCCAGCCTTAGATTTGAAAGAAGGATTAGGCTACGGATATAACGAAAAAGTAGTCACTGTTGTCACAACCGCTCAAAGCTCTCTAGAAGCCATTACCTATTATGCTACAGCTATCGATCCAACACTGAAACCTTATCACTGGTACAAAGAGCATGTCTTGAGAGGAGCCAACGAGAATCAGCTGCCCCAACAGTATATCCAACAGATCGAAGCTGTTGATTCCATTGAAGATCCAGAGTGGGATCGTCATACTCAAGAATTAGCTATTTATATGGATTAATGTTTAGTTCCCACCTCAAGTCTCAACGACCGAAACAACTGCTCAAGAAGTTCATTAGTGGTGGTGTCATAATCGTGTCTCTGGGTTTTCCAATGTTAGAATTCACTTCCTCATGTGATAGCGATGAAGCATCAATAATTGTCGTATCAGAGCCGCTTGTTTCTAAAGTCTGAGCAAAATTAGACACCATAGCCCGACGATCCTGGTTGCCACGAGAGACTAGCAAGAAGGGTGGAATCCCTTTGCCAGGTTCAACATGAGTCATAGGTGACGCCTCGGTCAAGACTTCAGGATCCCAACCAAACGCATTAATGTAGAGGAGCTGACTGTTGATGGTTCCAGTTTCTAGTTGTGTGGGGATATCATAAGCTTCAGTATCAAATGATCCTACACATTGCAAAAGATTTAAATCATGACCCACAGCTTGTAAAAAGCTTTCATCAGTACCCAGCAAAGCAACAATTCCACCTCCAGCAGAATGGCCCAACAACGCAATTCGATTAGGATCGCCCCCAACTGCTGTCGCTTGACTGTGAATAAAGTCAAGAGCTGTAGCTACATCTTGAGGATGAATCGGGTACTTGATCCGAAATGGATTGAAGATTTCTAACGGATCAGGGGATAAACGATAATTAACACTGACCAAAATATAGCCTGCTTCATTAAACAAGGACCGCTTATTTTCAATCTTTTGAGATTTATCCCCTTGCTTCCAGCCACCTCCATGGACCCAAACCACAATGGGCCGATTGCAAGCTGTATCTTCAGGTAAATAGACATCAAGACTAAGCAAGTTAGGATCAACGCCTGGAAGAGTTTGATAAGCAACATTTAAGAAGGTACGCTGGCCACAAAGCTGACCTCTTAAGGTACTGGTGTCACCCTCATCTGCCCCAGGGGTTCGAGAGACCACAGCTGCAGTTATGGAGTTACTGTCAGACTCTGGCTCTACACTTACTGGTGTTTGACTCCCGCATGCTGCTGCCACTGTGATCCAACTCCATAGGCAGACCTGAGTTAGACGTGTTGGCTTGATCTGATTGAGCATAAACGACCTCACCCCTGCTAGTTTGGAACCTTCTACCTTAGACTGCCATCCCTCCAGATGAGTTCACTTGAGTTCACCTCATTTAGTTATCCTGTGGAAGACCTCTTGACTAAGGATTGATCATGTCTGAGATGACACGCCAGATTTTGTCCTGGTACGGTAGCGATAACCCCGGTACTTTAAGCAATCTAGCTCGGTTGTTAGATCATGGCACTTTAGCTGGCACAGGCAAGCTTGTGATCCTACCGGTCGATCAAGGGTTTGAACATGGACCGGCTCGCAGCTTTGCCCCTAATCCTCCTGCTTATAATCCTCATTACCATTTTGAGCTGGCGATTGCGGCTGGTTGTAATGCCTATGCAGCCCCTCTAGGTTTTTTAGAGGCTGGAGCTCGAGACTTTGCAGGGCAGATCCCTTTGATTTTAAAAGTGAATGACCATGATTTACTCCAGCATGAAGCCGATCCCATGCAAGCTCTCACAGGTAGTGTGGCCGATGCCTTGAGGCTAGGTTGTGCAGGTATTGGGTTTACTATCTATCCTGGATCATCCCATCGGTTTGAAATGTATGAACAAATCCGAGCCTATGCCGCAGAAGCTAAGCGTTATGGTTTGGTGGTGGTGATCTGGTCCTATCCACGCGGGACCGGCTTATCCAAAGCGGGTGAAACAGCTATAGACGTCTGTGGGTATGCAGCCCATATTGCAGCCCAACTAGGCGCTCACATTATTAAAGTTAAGTTACCAACTGATCATATTGAACAAGAAGCAGCTCGCAAGGTCTATGAATCCACTGAAATTCCAATCAAAACCCTGACCGAACGAGTTCGCCATGTGGTTGAGTGTGCCTTTGCAGGTCGGCGGATCGTTATTTTCTCAGGCGGGGGTACTACCACTGATGACGAGATCTTTCAACAGACCCTGGCTATTCGAGATGGCGGTGGCTTTGGTTCTATTATTGGACGTAACTCCTTTCAACGCTCCCAACCAGATGCTTTAAAATTCTTAGGTCACATCATGAAGATCTACAAGGGTGAGATCTAGTTTCTACGTTTAAACCCAAAGCGTTGCTGGGCTCATCACAGTCACTTCAGTTTTATAATCAGGGACCTGATGAAATCCAAATCGGCATAGGGCTTGCTTTAAAAGATCCAACCCTGTGCCGGTCTGAGCTGAGACAAATAGGGCTTGCGGATAGAGAGTTTGGATATCATCAATCCAATCGGGATCAACAGCATCGATTTTGTTGAATACCAGTTGTCGGGGTCCAGTCGCCATGGTCATCCCATCTAAGCGGGCTTCCACAGCTTCAATTTGACGCTCCCAATGAGGATGAGAGAGATCTACAACATGTAACAAGGCATCTGCTTCTGTCACTTCCTCTAGAGTAGCTCGAAAGGCATCCACCAATTGAGAGGGTAGCTCGGTAATAAACCCAACGGTATCAGTGAGGAGAACGGTACTGCCCAGAAAGTCCAGACGGCGAGTGGTTGGATCCAACGTTGCAAACAATTGATCAGCTGCATAAACATCGGACTTAGTCAGGGCATTAAGCAAGGTTGACTTACCAGCGTTGGTGTAGCCCACAATTGAAATCATAGGGACTTCAGATTGTTCTCGTCGTTGCCGGAGCCGTTGCCGATGAGATCTCAAGTGATCAACCTCTTGCTTTAACTTGGTAATGCGGCGTTGAATGGCTCGTCGTTCCATCTCTAACTGAGTTTCACCAGGCCCACGGGTGCCGATCCCCCCACCCAAACGCGACATAGTTCGGCCTCGACCGGCTAGCCTAGGTAGCAAATAATTGAGTTGGGCTAGCTCCACTTGTAATTTTCCAGCTCGGGTTCGGGCTCGTTGAGCAAAAATATCCAGGATCACTTCGCTGCGATCCACCACTCTAACGCCTAACTGGGACTCTAAAGAGCGTACTTGACTAGGGGTGAGTTCTCGATCAAAGACCACCATGGTTGCATCGACATCCTGAACCAGAAGCGCTAGCTCTTGAACTTTACCCGAGCCAATCACAGTTTTGGAATTGGGGCCTTCTCGCTTCTGCCACAGAACTTCTAAAACCTGACCACCAGCGGTTTCGACTAGACGGCCTAACTCAGTCAAAGTATCCATTAAGTCTTCATAGCTCTGATGTTGATCCTGAAGACCCACTAAGATGGTCCGATCTTGAGTTGAACTAACCTGGTGGGCCGTAAACCAACGACCAAATTCACGTTCTAGGTTCTCAACCAGATCAACCAGATCCTGTTCCACCACCACGCCCAAAGCCAGCGGATCAGAAATCGTCCAGCGTTGCTGGGGATCAGGGACCAGATGGGCTAGATAAGCTTGCTTGACAAAGCCGGTAGCAGCCCCACCTCGACGACGATGACCATTAGATCCCGACACCACCAGAGTGATCAAGGCATCCAATCGTTGGAGGGCCATAGCGATCAGAGATTGTTGGCTAGGTCCATGACCATGGAGTTGAGTGGTAATACAACGGATCCCGGATAATCGTTCGGCCCCTTGACGTGGCAGTTCTAGAGCTGGAATTTGGGTCTCAAAGGGATTACCCACCCCCACTCGGATCACCTGACCCCGTCGATTCACATACACACTCAGGGACTGGAGATTCAAATCTTGGGCAATCGCACCTAATCTCTGAGCAAATTCGCTAGACACCAACTGATCTTGAGGGAGACGAAGCTGGTAAAGCTTGTGAAGTTGTTTAATTTGGTAAGGCTTTAGCCCTTTGCTATGCAGGATTTCACTCACGCAGATCTAGTAAATCATAAATAGATAAGGATAATCTGGATCATAATCTAAGCCAGACCGACTTTCAACCATGTCCCAGCCTGACGATCAGTTCATTACCACGCAACTTCAGCAGCGACTTGTTCAAATGATTCAGTCCCATCCCCAGCAACAGATTACCTTTACTGATTTTATGGATTGTGCCCTTTATGATCCTGACTATGGCTACTATAACCAGCGAGCTCTAAATCTAGGGCCTCGGGGAGATTTTTTAACGTCACCTCATGTGAGTCCTGATTTTGCTGAACTTTTGGCTATCCAATTCGTAGAGATGTGGCACCAGCTTGATCGACCAGATCCCTTCACAATCGTTGAAATGGGGGCAGGATCTGGCGTACTAGCTCAAGATCTCTTAAAGTACTTATACCATCACCATCCTGATCTCTGGTCTACCTTAACGTATTGTATTATTGAACGATCGACAGCACTGCAAGCAGTTCAAAAACGCAGATTAATAGAGTATGACAAGGTTCACTGGCTAACGCGTCTTGACGATAGGTCTAAACATAACTATGCGATTGTCGGGTGCTTATTTTCCAATGAGCTCGTGGATGCGTTTCCAGTGCATCGAGTGACCGTTCAAGATGGATCATTATTTGAAATCTATGTCACCTTTGATGGCTGTCACTTTGTTGAGCAAGTTGCTGATCTATCAACACCTCAACTGAAAGATTATTTTCAACTAGTGGGCATTGATATCACGGCTGCAACTTATCCAACCGGGTACACCACAGAAGTTAATTTGGCTGCTTTAGAGTGGATCCAGGCAGTAGCCCATGGTTTAGAGCGAGGCTACGTTTTAACTATCGATTATGGCTATCAAGCTCCATCTTACTATCATCCGGTTCGCTCTCAGGGGACACTCCTGTGCTACCACAATCATCTGAGTGGATCAAATCCCTATCAATATCTAGGATTACAGGATATGACCGCTCATGTTGACTTTACAGCTTTACAACAAAGGGGCCTCCAGGTTGGTTTAAGTCCCTTAGGGTTAACCCGACAAGAATCCTTTCTCAGCTCACTGGGCTTGATCGAACGTTTAGCTCATTTAAGCCAATTAGAAGGTTCTGTACCAATCAGCCGTATTTTGCAACAACGACAGGCCCTCCAAACCTTGATTGATCCCTTAGGCCTCGGGAAGTTGACTGTTTTACTCCAAACTAAAGGCCTTCAGGATCCAATCCAACTCCAAGGATTCAAATTGCCAGTGCCCAGCTCAGTATTTTAGACAGTTTGAGGACTCAAAAAGAAGCCTAGTGACTTCCTCATGAGAATCTAAAGATACTAGACAGTCAGTTAGCTTTAGCTTGCAAAGATTTCAATCTCACCCCGGCGACCTAGGGGATCAATGGCCACACTACCTGAACTGTTCTTGATCTGAGCCACAAATCGACCCCCTGAAACTTCAACAGCGATGTAATTGGGATCATTAATCGTGTAGAACAAGTGACTATTACGGGTGGCTCCAGGTTTACCACCAAATTGAGTAGGAGCCACTAGATAGTTGACTAGCTCATAGTAAAGATCACTCCCCATGGGGAACCCAATAGAGGCCCCAATACTATCCACCGAGCGAGCTAAAGTACTTTGACCGGTAGGACCAGTGCCAATCTCCCAGATAGGGTTGGCTGGAATTTGATTGTCAATGGTTGGATTTACCAGACTGATCTGACCCGCATGTTGGTCACCTGATAGCACAATGACATTACGGATATTGTTACTCTCAACAAAGTTGATCACATCTCGGCGATCTTGAGGGTAACCTTCCCACCGATCATAGGGTAAAGCATAATTTTCTGTGAAGACTAGTTCACTAACGATCACTTTGAAGGTGGCCGTGGAGTCTCGTAAAGCATTCAAGAGCCAGTTTTTCTGAGGTGCTCCCAAAATAGTACGAGTTGAGTTGAGATACTGCTGAGCAAATTCAGGTGTTCCTAGCAAAGCCAGTTGCAAGAGGGGCGTAATTTCAACCCCAGTTCTGTCCTCGACAATCTGAATTATTTCTTCTTGAGTAAAACCAGGGGGAAGCGCTGCAATAATCGGAGCCAACCCGATAATGCCACCTTGTAGATCTCGATATTGACGCAAATCTAGGACAAAAAGTTCAAGATCGGGACTAATGGGCAGCCTTCTGAATAACCGAGTTTGCGTTGGCACCCCACCATCATCACTAAATCGGGGTTGGACGGGGGTGTACTCAAAGAAAGATTGATAGCCAAAGCCTTGTAAGTCAGTAACATCCACACCACTGGGCTGGATCGCTCCTAAAAAGCCACGACCAGCATAGTCATCATTGACTTCATGGTCATCCCAGTTGCTGATAAACGGAGCATTTTCAAATAGATCTAAAAAGCCAGCTCCGGTATAGCTTGGATCACGCTGCTGCCGGTAGAGATTACGGTAAAACTCAAGATTGGGTTCAGGCTGAGCACCTAGCCAAAAGGCATCGGCATAAACCGTATCACCATTAAAGAGGACAAAATCGGGATTTAACGATGGCACCTCAGCACCTAACGCCCCAGCGATGGGATAGGGCGGCTCATTAGCACAACTCATGTGAAGGAAGCGAATGGTCCGGCCTGTAGTGGGCATGGTGCGAAAGCGACCCACTGGGCTCAAAGTTCCATCAGGGCTTCTAAACCGGAAGTAATATTGCTGCCCTGAAGCCAAATTCTCTAAAACAGTGCGGACCACATAGTCTCCAGGGCGATCCCGATAATTAAAACCTGCGACTCGAAACCCATTCAGTGTCAGTGATCTAGCCATGCTTTTGAAGGAGGGATCGTTGGCCACTTCTAAAGTCACCGTCACCGTGGCCAGATTGCGCTTGATAGGCACAGCTCGAGTCCAAACCACCACACTGGTTGCAGTTGGATCACCTGTACAAACTGACTGAGGAAAGGTCACCGCCGGCGCTCGAGTAAAGGCAGCTGCTACACTCTCAGACTCGGCAGCATCAGGAGCCACTGGAGCAATGCTGCTCACATTAGATCCACCACCACAAGCGGCTACAAACGCTGCTGATGTCCCCCCAAAGATTAACCACTTAAGAAAAAATCGACGTTTACGATCTGAATGGCTCATGATAACTATCTTACCCAGCTCGACATGTCATACCCAGCAAACTCTAATATGTAACCATGTTTCTTCTAAAGAAAGGGTTTTGTCTTCTCAATGTTTAGATTAAGAAAAATTTAAATTTACATCAAGATCTGGATCTGAAGCCATCTTAGAGAAGCATTAAGATTCTAATGTTTTCTGGGATACATTAAATTTTGGATTCAATCGGCTCATCTGAACATAATAGGCTGTAAAGTAGAGGGTCCGAAGTGAGCGGATTGCTAGATTCAATAAGTGATTCATCACCAAAGCCAAATCAACCATCAGTAGAATCATTAACCAGGCCGATAGGATGCCAGCAGGTGGAAACACTATCGATAACACCACCACCAATACCGTCATCACGGCCTCAACCTGTCAACCTAGCCTGGTTCCACTCAAGCTAGGATAGTAGAGCCACTTTAGATCCCTGCTATGTTTCAAGCCACTCGCCGCCGTTTGGCCATTTGGTATACTCTCGTCACGGCTGTTCTCCTATTACTATTTGCTAGTGGTTTTTACTTTTACGTGCGCGAAACTCTAATTGAGCGGATCGATGATACTTTAAAGCATGTTGTTGAAGTTATTGAACGGGCCATTCAGGTGGAGACGGATAGCTCATTCGATCAAACTCGTCCTCAAGATCTCAGAGTCACTAACCCTCTAGCGTTACGATCTGAAGATTTTAAGGCTCCAGATCTGCAAGCAAGGGAACTACCGGCCCTCCAAGTGATCAATGGGTGGGATGGACAGGTTGACGATGATCGAATTGATCTAGAATGGTTTAGTCCCGATAGGCAGCTGGTTTGGGCTACATCGGCTGAGACTAGTGATATCGCAGTTTATCCTCAGGCTAAAGCTACAACTGTTCACCTAGGGTCAGGCTATGGTATCCGACAATTAACCCGAGCTATTCAAATCCATCATCAACTGATTGGCTATTTGCGCGTCAGTCATCCCTGGTTTGAAGTCACTAAACCTATCCGTCAACTCAGTATTGATCTAACGCTGGGGCTGATTTTAATGGTAGTGTCCACAGCAGCCATTGGTTGGTTTCTTTCTGGCCTAGCTATGGAGCCAGTTTGGCAGTCTTACAATCGACTTAAGCAATTTACCGCTGATGCTTCCCATGAATTACGCAGCCCGATTGCCAGCATTCAAACTAATGTTCAGGTTGCTTTATCAGATCCTACTCTTGATCCACCGATGCAGCACAATTGGCACGTTATCGAACGGTTAACTCGCCGATTAGGGCATTTAGTTGATGATCTGTTGTTTTTAGCTCGGCATGACAGTGCCATCACACCTCAGGATTGGGAAGTGTGGTGTCCTTTGGACGAAATTCTATTGGAAGTCATGGAAGAACAACAGCCGATTGCCCAAGACAAGCAGATTAATCTCACATTCGATATTATGTCCAGTGAAAGTGATTCTGGTGATCAACTGGCCTACTCACTCAAGGGGAATGCTCATCAACTGACACGCCTCTTTACTAACTTAGTCACTAACGCGCTGCAGTACACACCATCAGGAGGCACGGTTCAGGTTTTGTTGAAATCCATCAGTCGTCAGGGAGTTCCATATCTTCAAGTGCAGGTTGCGGATACCGGAATTGGAATCCCCCCTGAGGCTCAACATCAGATTTTTGAACGTTTCTATCGCGTAGATCCAGCTCGGGCTCATGATAGCCACCAAGGATCAGGACTAGGCCTATCGATAGCCCAGGTTATCACCACCCATCACGATGGAACCCTTGAAGTGGATAGCCAATTAGGTCAAGGATCGACATTTAGAGTGACATTGCCAGCTCCTACAGGATCTCATCCAGTTCTCTAGCACTTGATCAACAGCTGTTGAAGTTCTAACTGGTCTGGAGAGGTAGTTGAGTGGCCTCAATCCAATTAGATCGGCAGTACTAAGCCTAGCCGATCCACTCTGAGATCGAGACACCTCTGATCTAGGCCTATGCGGTTGAGGTAAAGGCAATCTACGAGTCAGATGTTGAAGTTTGCTCGTCCTCTTGAGCCGCATCATCACTCACCTTAGGAACATAGCCTGGGCGATCAGCGTTTTCCCATCCAGCAGGGCGCTTTGAGTTAAACCAAGCGACTGAACCAATCACAACAGCTGCAACAAAGCCAACTCCAACAACAATCAATGGCAACAATGGAATGGTGTTAGCGGGATAAGTCGGATCCATAAATCATCCTTGAACACGGTTTTAATCTAGCTATTATCTCACGCTTAACCCAGAGCTAGCAGTTACACACCACTGGCTTGCAGATTTTCAGAACCTGAGAGGATCCGGGCGGCCAGAATTTGGTCATCAGGTCTGAGTTTATACATCACCTCTAGTCCTGAAGTAATATAGCCAAATACAGCATAGCGGCCATCCATCAGATTCAACCCAGCTGGGGTCAGATCAGGCTCAGCCATAAAGATAAAAAATTGCGAGGAAGCACTGTTAGGTTCATCAGGGTAGCGAGCCATAGCGAGGGTTCCTTCAGCCGAAAAAGGTAAGGCAGGTTCTGAATCCCAGTACCCTAAATTGTCTAGCGTATTGCCATAAAAGGGAGTTGCTTCACCCTTAATCCGAATTTCCATCGGGATGTTCCGAATTTGTTGAGTGTCTGGATCTAAGAACCCATCTGTCGGACCTGGGGGATCACCAGCCTGAATCAAATAGAAATCTTCAACTCGATCAATCGGCAAGCCATCGTAGAAGCCTCGTTGAACTAGATCAGCAAAGTTACCGGCTGTAATCGGGGCACTGAAGCCATCTAAGGTAAAGATCATCGTGCCAGCTGTTGTTTCAAATTCAATCTCAGCACGACCTAGTAGACGAGGTAAATCCTGCAACTCAACTGGAACTTCATAGGGAAACTCTTCAATCCAGCTCTTTTCAAGTTGCCCCAGTAAATCGATAACCCGATCATAGTCTCGGCGAGCCTCATCTTTACCACGTGACTTTAATTTAGTTTGGTCGGATAAATCGGCCAGAGTCACCCGGATATCTGATAAATCTTGCTGGGCCGCAGCTTGCTGAGCCGTGGGGAGTTGGGCGAGCAGCGCCTGCTCATTCCGATTGAGAAAGCGTTCGACAGTTTTAACATCACCCCGTACAGTTGACCAGCGGTTGTACTTCAGATCTTGATCAATAGCCATGATTTTGCCATCCAATTCCAGGACCAATGGAGCTGAGATGGGTAAAGCTTGCCGTAGAATCACTCGACTATCTGTAATCGCATTCCCTTGAGGCAGACTGTAGCTGGGCCTAGCTCCGAGCAGTATCACACTGAGACTCAGCAGCGTCATGGCCAGTATCACAACCCATGGGGATAGTCGGATCTTGGTTTGAGACATAATCAACCTGTTAACACCTATGAGGGTATTCAAGCACAAAGCTGTCCCATCCAGTTTTTCCATCCAGTTTTAACAATCTTTAACGAGTCGAAGATCAGGTTGGCTCTTGGGGGAAAAACAGTTTAAAGCCAGGCAGGTTTGGATCAGTACCTTCAACAGTATACTCAGGCAAGTAAGCCTTTATTTTATTGTGAACTTCATCCTTAATGATAACAGCTGGATCACTCCAAGCATAGCCAATAAACTGCATGTTATCAGGTAAACCAGCTTGCAGATGTGAAGGAGTTAAGGGATAGCCAGCTAACTCCCGATCCAGAATGCCCTCGTTGTAGTGATAGTAACGGCCCTCTCCCAGTAAGGTTGAAAGTGGATGCCAGGTAAAATAACCCTGACCAGGATACTGTTGGCTATAGCGATAGACGACTTCAATGGGGTTGTTTAACAGATGTTGACGATCAAAGTGATTGGGAAGTGTCCGGTAAACATGCTGTAGGAGAGGCCAATGTAAGATAAGTTGTCCACTGATCAAAACCGACAATAGAGCACCGGTTAGTCCCATTAATAGGGGTGGTATCTGATCACTCGTGAGTATCTTTAACAAAATGATAGCGGCAGCAATGCCCAAAAAGTAGAGGGTAAACGATAAGCTATTCAGGCTCCCTCCCACTTTGATCTTGGCTAATACACCCATAGGGATCATGTAAACCCCAACCAGAGCTGGCAAGGTCCAGGGTTGCTCAGTGAAAAACGCTTGTCTGGAGGCAATCAGTTGGGCTGAGATCAAATAAACTGAATACAGCAAGATGATCAAGAGTGGAAGCTGGCTATGGTTCAATAAAGTTAAAAAGCTAGTTTGAATTTGGGGTAAGAGGGGTCCAGGCCAAGCCGGATGCGATCCAGGGACTGTAAACGTATTAAACAATAGTCGCTTTGGATTGAAAATAACCAGTAACAAGCCTGTTAATGCCGTGATGGTAATACCTATGATCAGACTGAAGGTTAGCCATTGACGGCGACCCTGAGCTAAAAAGAGGTACACCGGTAGTGCCACCAGAAGCGGTAAGCTAATTTGTTTAGTCCACACAGACAGAGAAGCGGTGAGAGCTGCTAGGATGAGCCACATTCGTTGCTGGGGCCGAGACACAGCCTGCAGCAGTAGCAGACAAGCACTCGCAGCTAGACCCAGGGCTGGACCATCCGCATGGATCCAAAACACAGTTTCCTGTAGCGGCTGATTAAAATAAGTAAACCAGCAGAATAAAAAGAACACCGATAAACAGCTGAGCCGGCCTCGCCAGGTGGGGGGACTTAGACGCCAAAGCCAGATCAAAACTGGAACCAAAAAATAGCCTACTGCCAACGTCATCCCAGCTAGCACCGCCGCGACGGGGGTTTGAAAAATAGTAGCCGGTAAAAAGGATAAAGGCGTAATGGGTCCATAAATCACACTGAGCAGAGGACCCTCATGGGGCGGCTGATAAATAGGCAACCCCCGAGCTAGAGCAAAAGCCGGTGCTAGGCGAGCTGGATTCCAAGGTTGGGTAGGGCCAATTAAAATTTTTTCAAGTAGGAGGAGTAGAGTAGCTGGACCTATCGCTAAACCGGGTATCAACAGGAGCCAGCGAGGCAGGGAAACAGAGCGATCCCGTCGCCAGAGCAGGGCTAGACCCACAATGCAGGCAGTCAGCAAACAGAGATAGCCTAATAGCAAACTCAGAGAGACATTACGCATAGCCAACCGATAAGATGCTAGACTACAGCTCAATTTACTATAGTTCTCGCTTGAAATTTATAGCCAATGTTCACAGGACTCGTTCAAACCACTGGATCACTAACCTGGCAGGGATCCTCTCAAGTTCACATTAGCTGTCCTGACTTACTCGCGGGCCTAGATCTAGGGGACAGCGTTGCGGTGGATGGGCTTTGTTTGACCGTTGCTAAAATTACTCAGGATGGGTTTATCGCTGATATTTCTCCTGAAACACTGAGCCGATCAACCTTAGCCTCTCGACCTGCTCACTATCCCGTTAATCTTGAACCGTCTTTACGAGTTGGCGACAAACTAGGGGGTCATTTTGTGAGTGGTCACATTGATGGGATCGGTGAGTGTCTTGCAAGCCAATTCCAAGAGACAGCCTGGGATCTTGGCTTTCGAGTTCCAGCTGCCATCGGTCGCTATGTCATCTCAAAAGGGAGTATAGCCATTAATGGGATTAGTCTTACAGTAGCCCACGTTGAAGCAGAAGGATGTTTGTTCCATGTGGCTGTGATTCCTACTACATTTCAATCCACGAATTTATCGTATTTGCGAGTTGGAGATCAGGTCAATATTGAGGGGGATATGATCGGAAAATATGTAGAAAAACTAGTATTACCAGCAGCTACTCATCCGATCTCGCAAGACGACACCCTCTCCCTAGACTTTTTAGTAGAACATGGTTACCTAAAGTAAGGCCTGGCGATGCACGGCAATACCATAAAGGATCAAGTGGGGCTCCCAATACAAGCGATTGTTACCTTGCCATTCAACCTGAGGAATCTGCTTTAATAAATCAAAGATTAAAAGTCCATCACCACCTGTCACCACAATTGCACTTTGAGGATATTGTTGCAGCCAAGCTTGACTATACTCCTTAAGTCCAGACAGTAGAGTATTGAGAATGCCACTACTCATAGCTTCAGGGGTGGCATAAGCCCAGCGCTGACTAACAATTGGCCATAGATCAGCAAACCCTACCGTCAAATCAATTAGGGGTAACGCGTCCGTAAACTGATGCAACGCCTGGGCTTGCAACATGATCCCAGGCAAAATCGCCCCCCCTGCAAAGGTACCCCCAGGATCCACAGCAGAAAGCGTCAAAGCCGTCCCTCCATCGATGACTAATACTGGCCATTGATACAACTGACCCGCCGCCATCAAAGCAAGTGCCCGATCAACACCCAGCGTCGCATAAAGACCTGATAGTGGAATATGCTCCAGAGTCACAGGATGAAGGTTAGGATGACTCGGCGGATCCGCTCCAGCTACTTTGGCTAGCCAAATTTCAGAGTGGAGGGGTAGAGGTGGGGATTGAAGTGCTGGATAGGTTTTAACCTGGATCATCTGCTGATTTTGATCAAACCATCCCCAATGATGATGAGAATTTCCTTGAAGAATAGCAATCCATTGAGCAGCCATCAATCTTAAAATGTTGGATAAGACAGTATCCTATTATAGACTTTTGTTTAAGTTCAGATCCTTGTGTCAGACTATCGGCTAGCCAGCGGGACTAACTTTAAGGCCTGGTTAAATCAGATCTGAGCTTTGGGTCAATTTTAAAGGTTTTAGTCTTACTTTGTGACTCAGATCACAGCCCAAGAGATCTTTTGATCACATAGATAAAGTGACATAGATCACAGGTGCAGCATGAAAATCTGTAGCATCGTTGAAGCCGCTTTTCAGTCAAACTTCTACAACTTACAGCATCAACGTCAAGTCTCCTGTTTACTTAAGCAAGGCCAAGCCACGGATGCTGATTTAGAGGCTCTGTCTGATCTCTTGGATGCTCTGATGGATTACACAGTTGTTCTGGAGCCACCTGGAAAACCCGAGCTATGAAGGGATTTGAGTGACTTTAATCCGCAACAACCCACAGATGCACAGAAGCTTTAGTACTGCTACTAATTAACATTTTACCATCGGTGTTAAAACATAAATCGGTGATACACCCCTCATGTGGCAAGACCGCTAAGCGACGACCGGTACTCACTAGCCAGAGCTGCAAATAACCTCGGGCATCACCCACTACAATCAACTGACCATCAGGACTATAAGCTAATTTAGCCGGTTCGGTCCCTGGATCTAACTGAAATCGAGCCACCGGATTGGGATCAAAACCTGCTCTTAGATCAAAAAGATCTAGATAACCCGGACAGGTCGCCGCCAGAAAGCAGCCATCAGGGCTAAACGTGACTTGAGTTTTTGAAGTTTTGACAGGGTAATCAATCTGATGGATTTTTTGCCAATGCTTTAAGTCCCATAGCTCCAGCAACCCTGATGAACCACTGGCTAAGAGATCAGCAGCAGGGTTCAAGGCAATCGCATACACTGCATGAATACAACGAAAGACATGCTCACAGTCTCCTTGCAAAGACCAGAACCGAATCGTTTTATCGGCACTACAACTCACAATCCCATCTCCAGTTCCTGTATAAAGGACCTGATGGATCGCATTAATATGACCAATCAGAGTTTGGAGTTCCCGTTCTGAGTCCACATGCCAAAGTCGTAGAGTTTCATCACGGCTACCACTGACAAGATGCTGACCTTGGGGATGAAAGGCTAAACTCAAGACATGATCATCATGACCTTCTAACATCCAGCGTTCTTGGTTGATGCTGAGATCCCAAACTCGGATCGAATTATCTTTAAAAGGAAATGAAAATCGAGTGCCCAAACCATAGGCCATTTTATCAGCTAGAGGGCTGAGGGCTACTGACCAAGCCGCTCCTCGGACTTTAGGAATGGACATAAATAAAGTTAACTTACGATAATTTAAGGGGCTAAGGGCTGGTAGTTCTTGAAGTTGAGGCGTAGCCACTTGCTTATCTTGTGCCATAATCGCTCTTGAAGTCCAACCCTCATCCACAGGTTCAGGAGTTGAGCTTAGGATCAGGACTGGTTCTCTCCAGGGCCCATCTTGAGCTTTAGTGAAGTCACCAGGCCCTGAAAGAGCAACTTGTAAATCTTGAAGAACCTGATCAGCAGTTTGATATCGGCGATTTAAAGCTCGCTGGAGTAGTTTGTCTAAAATCGCTCGTAGAGAAGGACTGACTGGCTGGAGTAAATAATCATGCCAGACCCACTGATCTTCAGCCACATCATGTAGATCAAAAGGCCGCATCTGGGTGAGTAAATGAATACACGTGACTCCTAAACTGTACAGATCACTCGCAAACACAGCTCGACCCCGAACTTGTTCTGGTGCAGTATATTCGGCACTGCCAATTACGGTACCTGTGCGTTCTAAAGCTGTTCCTGTTACAGAGCGAGAAGCCCCAAAATCCACCAACACTAGCTCTTGATCACTGGATCGGCGCACAATATTGTCAGGTTTAATATCTCGATGAATCACATGGTGCCTATGAATAAATTGTAGGACTGGTAACAAACTTTGAAGCACACGTTGGATCTGCATTTCAGTAAAGGGACCTGACCGCTCTAGCTCTTGCGCTAAATTCAAGCCATCAATGTAAGATTGGATCACATAGTGATGATGATCTTGTTCAATGTAAGCTAATAGATCTGGAATTTGATCGTGATGGCCCAACTCATCCAATTGAGCTGCTTCTCGATGAAACAAAGCATTAATCTTAGCAGTGGCTTGGCTGGCCTGGCCTTGAGGTAGCAGTTGTTTAATCACACATCGAGGCTTAGAGGGTTTATCTTCATCAACAGCCAGAAAGGTTCGCCCAAATCCGCCATGGCCAATTTGCCGGAGAGATCGGTAGCGTTCTTTTAACCGCAACTGCCATCCACATGCCCGACACATTTGATCGTCAGGTTGATTTAAGGGATCAGGACAGGCAGGATTCAAACAGTAGCTCATCTCAAAGCTAGGCTTACACCTTATCAACCTATCATTCAATCCATTGATGTTATCCACTCTGCCAAGCTCGGTATACCATCGATATCGCCATCAGGATCAACAAGCCTCTAAAGAGTTGGCGAATGACAGCATCGGGTAGCTTGATGAGTAACCGAGCACCTAACTGAGCACCACAGAGGGTTCCGAATCCCAAAAACAGCCCTTGCTGCCAGAGCACATTCCCTTTTAAAGCATGTTGTGTCACAGTAGAGATCGCAATTAAACAGACGGCTCCTAAGCTAATCCGGACAGCATCTTTAATCGTCTGTTTTAAAAACAACATTTGAAGTGGAACCATAATAATGCCCCCACCCACACCAAACAGGCCAGCGAGAATCCCAGCGAGAATTCCAATACTGCTGGTATGAATAAGTTTACTCGTATGAGTAGAAGAAGGTGGCTGATCCGGTGTTTGAAGTGAGGGAGTCTCTGGCGATTGGGGTGGCTGTTGGAGTTGGCGTTTGAAGTCGATCAAAAAAATAGCCACCACCTGTAGACCTGCAAAACTGAGGAGTAACCCTCGATCTGGCAAAAGGCCTGCAATAGTCACACCAATAAAACTGCTTAGCATAGCAGGTAGGGACAAAGTGACCACAGGGAGCAGTTGGAGTTGCTTGGTGTACCCATTGTGAAAGGTCCCCGATGCTGCCCCGATCACAATGGCCAGTGAACTGGTGGCGGTGGCCTGGATCGGTTCGGCCCCCCAGTAGGCCAAGACAGGGACCATTAGCAAGCCGCCCCCGATGCCTAAAATAGCAGCCACTAGACCTGTTATCGTTCCAATGATTAACAGACCCACGTTAGAGCCATTCAAGAGATCCAAGATAGTTATCATGAGTTCAACTGTAGGCTCCGTTACAAATAGCTAGGGGCTTAAGATGCCATTGAATTTTAAATTTGTAGATAGGTTACCTAAAGGCTCTCCAGATTAGTTACCCTAGCTGTAGAGTCAGCCATCTCATAATATGCGTTCTTCAGATCTGAAACCACCCTCTCTGGCCTATTTAACAACAGCCTACCCAGAGGTTAGTCATACCTTTATCCGACGCGAAATTTGTGAACTCGAGCGGCTAGGTTATCAGGTCTTACGGTTCTCGATTCGACGCCATCAAAGTGAATTAGTTGATCCTCTTGATCAAATAGAAGCTGAGCAAACTGTTTATATTTTGGCGCAAGGTGCGGTTCGGCTCCTAGTTTCAGCTTTGCTCTTATTGATCACGCGACCCTTAACGATGGGGCGGGCAGTAACTGTGATGCTCACGATGCACCAACGAAGTGAACGGGGCCTGATCCGACACATAGCTTACTTGGTCGAGGCCTGTGATCTTGTACAGCAACTGCAACAGCAGGGACTCTCGCATGTACATGTGCATTTTGGGACTAATGCCGCTGCCGTGGCTCGATTAGCATCTTATCTCACCGATATCACTTATAGCATGACGATTCATGGCCCTTCTGTATTTGATGCTGTAATTGGGTTTAGTCTCGCAAACAAGGTGATTGATTCCACCTTCACTGTTGCTATTAGCGACTATTGTGCGGCCCAACTCAAACGCTGGGTTCCTTATGACCACTGGTCTAAGATTCACATCATTCGATGCACTATTGATGCTAATTTTCAAACTCCAGTCCCGATCTCGCCAGACTCTAACACCCTAGTGTGTATTGGGCGACTCGCACCACCTAAGGGGCATTTAGTCTTGCTACAAGCACTCTACCAATTGGTCCAAGATGGGGTATCTGTTCACCTCATCATTGCTGGGGGTGGGGATATGCAATCCATTATTGCTGAGCAGATCGAAACCCTACAGCTTCAATCCTATGTATCTCTACCGGGCTGGGTGAGTGGAGACCAAGTTCGACAGCTATTGTCTGAGAGTCGGGCTCTAGTCTTGCCTAGTTTTGCTGAAGGTCTACCCGTGGTGATTATGGAGGCTTTTGCGATGAAGCGACCCGTGATCACCACCTTTGTAGCTGGAATTCCAGAACTCGTGCATGATCAGATCAATGGCTGGCTCGTGCCGGCGGGTCAAGTGAATCCATTGGCTCAAGCTATCCGAGAGGCCTTAACTACACCGATTGACACTTTAAATCAGATGGCTGAGGTTGGCTATCAACAGATCATGGCCGAATTCCAGAGTTCGGTAGCCATTCCAAAGCTAGCTGATCTATTTCAACGTTATTGTGGAATTTCAGCTCCTACAGTATCCTCTGATCAAGGGGCAACCCAACCAGTAGAGACTACTTTATGAGTCAAGCTTCTAGGCCGGACTAGTTGATGGTCAAGCTAATTATCTAAACTAGTTAAGATTGTTAAGAACTAAAGTCATAAAGCTATTTGCGTATCTTATTTAACTATGTAGACGGACGCGTTAAAACTCACCATGGATACTCAACTCAACAAAACTCCCCTCCAGACTGACTCAGATCAACCACGAATAGTGATTATTTCTCCAGTGCGAGATGAGGAGATCTTTCTTGAAAAGGCGATTCAGTCTATCATCCATCAAACCTTACAACCAATAGAATGGTTAATCGTTGACGACGGCTCTACCGATCAGACAACTGATATCTTACAGCGCTATGCTCAAACTTATAGTTGGATTCATATTGAACGTAAACAAGATCGAGGTGAACGAGCAGTGGGACCAGGCGTCGTAGAAGCCTTTTATTATGGTTACGAGCGCCTTGGGACCCAAGATTATGATTTTATTTGCAAAATGGATGGTGATATTGAACTGGGCCCCAACTACTTCGAAACACTACTGGGGTATTTTAACCGGGATCCTTACCTAGGAGCAGCCAGTGGTAAACCCTTTTTAGAAGAGAATGGCACCCTAGTTGAAGAACGCACAAGTGATGAAATGGTAGCTGGTCAGGTTAACTTCTACCGGCGAGACTGCTTTGAAGCTATCGGGGGTTTTGTCAGACAAGTGCATTGGGATGGCATTGCTTTTCATCGAGCTCGGATGGAGGGGTGGCGCACTCGCAGTATTCCGCATCCTGATTTACAGTTTATTCACAAGCGATTGATGGGATCATCTCACAAGGGGATCTTGCATGGTCGGCTTCGATGGGGCCGGGGGCAGTATTTTATGGGTACTCATCCTTTATATATTTTTGCAATTGGGTTGTATCGAATGCTAGAACGACCCTTTGGTTTGGGGGGATTGTATATCGTGATGGGGTATTTTCAAGCGTTATGGGAAGCAATGCCACAATTTGAATATCCCAACTTTCGTCGATCACTCCATGCCTGGCAGTTTGAGCGACTTAAGCTAGGTAAACGCTTAGAACACATTCCTGATCCCGATACTACTCCTTGATCTTGCGTAACGGGTTGAGAATCTAACATCAGTGTTGACTAGCTGTAGATCACCTATAGAGTCAGTGTTGATAGAGCTGTTGAAATCCTGATGGTAAGGTGATGCTAATGACAAAACGGATGCTAGGGTTACTGTCGGATTATCTTGGCCATACTTTACACCGCTTTCAATCCAATCAATTCGCTCTACTTCAGCAGCAGCATCCGATCGCCAATGCTCAAACCTTTCCGATCCTCAGATCTACCCATTGCACTCTCGAATTCAAACAAGCCGCTTCTCTCTTAAATCACCTGAAACACACCGCAGTCCACTATCAGGCAATCCTGGTTCAATCTCATTGGGATGTACCTGCCACAGATTTAGCCCCGATCATCAACCCCATCCGCCAGTATCAACCTGACACTAAGATCGTTTTCTTAGATTGGTATGCACCCCTTCATATTCCACAACCTGATCTTTTGAACCTGGTGGACCTCTATGTCAAAAAGCAAGTTTTGAAGGATCGACAACGCTATTCTGGACTCTACGACACTAACCTCCTTGAGTACGAAGCCCAATGGAACGAGGCGTTTAAACAAACTCGTTATCTCCAGCTGGATCCAGCCCTTTTAGATCAGAAGTTATTCGTGGGGTGGAACTTTGCAACTGATGGTCATAAAATTCGTCAATTAAACCAGAGTTATTACTTAAATTTACACCGTCCTATAGATATTCATTGCCGTATTTGCGCCCCCTCCAATCGTGATCAGTGGTATGGACACATGCGGGGACGCGCTTATGATGCTGTCCAAGCCTTTAAGCAAGCTCATCCAACGCTTAATATTTTGAGTGAAACTGTACGGATCGAGTATCAAAAATACATCAACGAAATTGTTCACAGTAAAATTTGCATTAGTCCATTTGGCTATGGTGAAGTGTGTTGGCGGGATTTTGAAGCTATTCTCTCGGGAGCTTTATTGATCAAACCCGATATGGGGCACCTAGTGACTAACCCAGATATTTATTGTCCTTATGAAACTTATGTTCCTTGTCAGTGGGACTTTGCTGATCTAGACTCCCAATGTATGTACTACCTCCAAAATGAACCTGGGCGACAACAGATTGTCTCCAATGCGGTCCTGGCTTGGAAAGCTTTTCTCCAGCAGGGATGGCCTGATCTTTGGAGTCAACTCATGCATCGTTTAGCGATCGAGCCCATACCTGTGCAATCTCTGGAAAAGCCTTGAAGTGGATCTAGACCAGGATCTCTTGTTCAGCTAGGGGTAGAGCTAATAGAGAGTCAAAGGGGTAGTGGCTTTCAGGGTATGCTTGCCTTGAGCAATGGCACAGGGATCGATTTCGATAGTCTCACCAGAGCAGGTTTGGCCGATCACTTCGCCTTCACTAAAGTTATCTTCCCAGATAATGGCGTAGTTGGAGCTGAGGATAGGGATGTTGGTTTCAAAGATCGGTTGGGGAGGGACAATGGCGATCTCGTTACCAGGGAGTCCAATTTGTGCAGCTAGGCTGGTTGAGTTAGCTGTTTGTAGATCTGAAGTAAGCGTGGGATCCGTTTGAGGTGCTTGAGTAATGCCAAGACTACCAGAACTACGGTCATGGCAGGCTACTATAAGGAAGCAACTGAAGACTAGTAGGAACATTCAAACCAATTGAGATTCAAATTCCCAGTAACTTGTAAATAAATAGAGACTAAGTAAAGAACTTTCACTATCCAGCTTAGCTAGCAGCCTTGATTTCAAATTCAACACCTTAGAATTTATCAGACGACTAGCTTTCTGGCCAACACTGAAATGCATCCAGTTTAAGGTATCAATAAATGATTTATCTATACAATTACTCCTCATCAGCCGACAATGTCCTCCAAGATATCTAAAATTATGAGTTCTTATCCAAATAAAATCAAAAGGAAGAGCCTTCTGGTTGATTGGAAGAAAATTAGGATCAACGTGTTTTCAAGATTTTGTCAGGTACACTGTTCTAGATATCGATCAATTTATCAGCAACAGAGAGCAACTTGTCTTGTGATGTCTAGACATTTGGGGCTTGTATTCCCTAGTTGTGCCTATGATCTCCCCTACCTTTTCCCAGTCAGTCCCATAGTAGTTATGGTGTGAAATACAATAAGACAAACAGAGCAAGGTCTACAGTCTAATCAGAGGGTTGAATAACTCTCTCGGTTGCAGGTAGCCGCAGGAAATCTTAAGCCCACCGGCGCTAAGGTAAAAGTATAGTAGAGGCTGATGCTGTATTCAGATGAGCCCCTGCTAGTTTTTCTGATTCCATCAGTAATCTATGGAACTCTCTAGCTCAATTTAGGGTCAAAACCACCATAGAGTCTTCAAGCCAAGGCTGACCATAGGCACTCTGACAACGTGATGAACTCGATCCGTAAACTCTGTCAACGTACTATAGGATGGGTGGGGCTTTTTATCGCCACACAGTTTTATCACCCAGCTGGGGCTGTCACCCTCTATCAGGTGTTTGTTATCTCCGATCAAGATCAGGATCTAGCTCAAGTCCAAACGCTAGTTCCAGATGCCATCTTTGTTCGCGACCAAAGCCAGACTTCAATATTAGCAGGAACCTTCCTCAATCAGATCTATGCAGCAGAACGCCAAGCTGAGCTAGAAGTCATGGGTTTAACGGTTTCAATTGTCACTCGAGAAGACAATGGCGAACCTCCGCCTCCCTCTCCCAGCCCAGAGCCAGATCCCGCAACACCTAGCCCAGCTTCACCGTCTACGCCAACAGTCACACCTACTGCTCCCTCAACTTCAACGACCTCTCCAACCCCCTCTCCTGTTGCTAACCCCTTATCAACCCCAGCTCCACCTGAAGTTGAACCGATATCTGAGCTTCGGGCTTATGCAGTGTTAGTTCCTAACCCAAATGGCGATCCTAACTTAGCAACTCAAATCAGACGTTTTTTCCCGAGCGCAACTGATGTGCTTTATCAACGGTATCCCGCTCTTCAAACAGGCAGCTTTTCACAACTCTCTCAGGCTCAAGAGCAAGCCCGCTGGTTAACGTTTCAAGGATTTCCTGCGTTAGCTGTCCCCTCTCCTCAAGTGTTTGATCCCAGTGCTAGTTCAGGTACTCCTCCCAGGACCCCCGAATCTCCTACTCTACTGAATCCCACTCCAGCCCCTTCGATTTCACCTCAAGTCAGTCAACCAGTTCCTCCTTCTTCAGATCCCCAGGTCGCCGAAATTGGAGAGCTATGGTGGGTTTTTGTGGCTGATCCTGTAGGAGACACTCTTAGCGATCTTCAGGCCATCATTCCAGAGGCAACCCCTCTCATTTATGATGATCTTCAGGTGGTCAAAACAGGTGGATACAGCAATCAAGCGGATGCCGAAACGCAACAGGTTTATCTAGCCAGTCAGGGCTATGAAGCTGGGATCTTTCCTGCCGAACTCGAGCGTACAGAACCCGTATTCCAACCTGTTAGTCCCACGACTGCATCGGCAGCAGGTTTTTTTGTCATTGTGACCTCCAGCAATCCTGAGGCTACCCTCGATCAAATTCAGACCATTGCCCCGGATGCCTTTCTGCGGCAGTATCAAAACCAAGACGTGATCCAGGTGGGTAGCTATCGTCTCCGGTTAAGTGCAGAAGAAGCCGTACAAGCCTTGCAAGAGCTAGGATTAGAAGGGGAAATTGTCTCTCGCAATCCATCACCATGAGATCAACTTTGATTCTACTGGGATCTCTTGTCATCAGTGTCCTGTTCAAAGGCCTGTCTGCTTTAGCCCAAGAGCTTGAGCCGTTTCAATCTCGATTAATCAACTCTAGCGAACTCACACAACTGCAGACTCTATTACCTCAGGACCAAGCGATCATTGTTGATCAATCCTTTCTCACGCATTGGAGTCTAGCTGCAGGCCCAGCTTACTTGGTGACGACTCAAACCGAACAGCCCACTCTCCACCTTTACATTATTCAGAACAAGAAAATTGTACAAGCAGTACCTAAGTCTGAAGATCTGTCTCATCATTTTGTGAATTTGGAAGCAGTTGTGTTTACAGAGTTGGATTTTGATGGTCAAGTAGATTTTTATACTTTAACGAGACACCAAGTTGATCAATTGGCTGAACCTCAACCTGTAGTGACCTTCTATGTTCAAACAAGCGAGCTTAACTTTGCCCTGGATGAGGCCTTAAGTCAGGAGGTCACTGAGCGACAACCCGAGACTGTAGCTGCTGTTGAAGCGATCATACGCGATGAGCCACTATACATCCCCTAATCTTTGACTACCCTTCGACCTATCCTACACCTTACTCACGGGGTCCTACAGCGCGGCGGTAACCCAGGTATCCAATCAGCAAAAGCCCAGCTAGTATCCAGAGTACAACCGTAGCAGGAATGAAGGAAACAAACCATATCCGGATCCGGCCGATCAACCAAGCCAGTACCAGATAAACGCCTGTCATGAGCATGACACCTTGTAAGGTTCGAAACGCTGGAATCTCTGATAGGGGCAGTAGTTGGCGAGAAACCCAAATTGAAGACACTAGGTAGTACGGAGGCATAAACAGCAAGAAGACATTGGCTTGCTTAATCAGAGTTTCCCAACCTGATATATTGGATACATAAGCTAGATACCCCACCCAAAGCATCATACTGGCAACCGCCGCCATCAAATTAAGACTAAGAATCCAGGGTTCTTCAGCCCGTCCTGGGATCAGGTCACACACAATCCATACCAACCAAGGAGCCACCAAGACCCCTAAGGTGATGAGCGTGGCATGAGTATTTAAGGTAGTAAAGAGAGCTTCTAATGTCATAAAGATGACGATTGATATGACACTAACTATAATAGCCTCCCGCTTAGACATGAGACTTGATCCCAGCCTTATAGCTAGATGATCTATACTAATGAAGATTTCAGCTTGAATGAGAGTTATGACTTTAAAGTTATATGGAATTTTACTAACTTCAATGACGATCCTTGGTAGTTCTTGTGCTGCATCTCCTCCTGAGCCAGTTCATTTCACCACAGTGCTAACCCAAGCACCTCAAAACTGTCCTACTCTTGAACTATCTCATCCATCTATAGCCTCTAGTCGAACGCGAGGAATCAAACCTGATGCCACAACTACCCAGGAACTCTTGAAACGATTGGATCTCACCTGTTTATCTGACAATCACGATCTAATCGCCCCACTCATCATTGACCCCACTCATCATTGACATTGTTAGTGCAGCTCATAGCCATCGCACTCATCCTTCAGCTATTTTGCTAAAGCCTCTGACTGACCCGTAACTTCACAACTTCATGACTGCAACCCCTCCCGACCTCATTGATCAGATCCGAGCTGTCGCTTTTGAACAAGGCTTTCATAAAATAGGCATCGCTAGCTTAGCTTCACCACCTGATTTGAAGGGTTTACACCACTGGTTAGCAGAGGGCAAACAAGCGGATATGACTTGGATGGATAATCCCAAACGCTGGGACCCCACTCTGGTTTTACCTGATGCGGCCTCTGTGATTTGTGTAGCGATGAATTATTACACCCCCTTCAAGCATGATCACCAGTTAACTACTGCTAAGATCTCCCGCTATGCTTGGGGCCGAGACTATCATCGAGTTCTGGGGCGGGGGTTAAAAGCCTTCTGTCAATGGCTCGAAGCTGAAATTCCACAGTGTCAGACTAAGTGGTATGTCGATACCGGTCCTGTAGCTGAAAAACCCTGGGCTATGCAGGCAGGATTAGGTTGGATCGGTAAAAATAGTCTACTGCTAACCCGTGAGTATGGATCTTGGATCTTTTTAGGCGTTGTACTCACAACTTTAAAGTTACCCGCTGATCAACCCCACACCTCTCATTGTGGGACCTGTACTCGATGTATCACCGCCTGCCCCACTGAGGCGATCACACCTTATCGTGTTGATTCCAATCGGTGTATTGCTTATCACACTCTAGAAAGTCAGGCCACGACACTACCCCCTCCAATCGCCGAACACCTAGAGGGTTGGGTTGCAGGCTGCGATATTTGCCAGGAGGTATGCCCATGGAATCAACGGTTTGCCCAGCCTACCGAGATCAGTGATTTTCAACCCTACCCTTGGAATTTAAATCCCCATCTCCAAGATTTAGCGACCTTATCAGCCGAGGCTTTTGATCAACGCTTTCGAGCTTCAGCGTTACGACGGCTTAAAGTCAAACGTTTACAGCGAAATGCTCAAGCTGCTCTGAGGTATCGCTCTCGATTTTGAGGGGAATGACCTAGGTGAATGGAGTGAACATCAACGGCTGAATTCACCCGAATGAATAGGACGAGCTGATCGTTTGATTCAAGAGCTGGCCGATTCCTCAATTCTCATTTGCTGATCAGGCGTTAGCTGCAAATATAATCCTGGAACCACAAAAAAAGCGATTATAGTAGCAGACAATAACCCAAAGATAATAGCCATACACAGGGGATACCATTTAGCATCACTCAACGCCAGAGGTAGTAGCCCCACTATGGTGGTGATAGAAGTGGTCAGAACGGGTCGGATCCGATCACTCACCCCATAGGCAGCTGCCTTTTTTACAACCATGCCCTGACGGCGATAGGTATTCATAGTTTCTACCATGACAATGGCATCATTCACGACAATACCTGTTAGAGAAATAATGCCAATCATAGCGGGGAATGAAAATGGAATTTGAAACAAGTAGAAGCCAGTGAAGGTTCCAATCAAAGCAAACGGGATCGTCAACATAATGATTACCGGTTGCGTGTAGGATCCAAACTGCAGCACCAACACCGCGAAGACTAAAAAGATTGCCACCACCAACATTTGGCCAGCAGACTGGAAAGTTTCTCCCTGAGTTTCAGCATCACCGCCATAGCGATAGTCATATCCAACCGGCCAGGTCTGACTTAATTCATCTAGCTTGGGTGTGAGTTGGGCCAAAATCGTACTGTCATAAATATCGGATCCAGGTTGGTTTTTGGCAAAGATAGTGACCGTTCTCTCAGAATCACGATGAGTAATCGATAGGGGAACCGCCCCTTCATCTCGCTCCAGAACAGCTGAGGCTGGAATCGTTCTACCATCAGGTGTAATAAATTGAATGGTGGAAAACTCATCTAATCGCGAAGGTCCCCCCACGGCTCCATCTCGGGATGGCCAAGCTGTACTGAGGCGAATCTCCAGATCATCTTCCCCACTACCTAAAGCAAAATCCCCAATCTGATTGTCAATCATTAACAATCGACCTTGAGCCGCTAGATCATCGTGACTTAAACCATAGAAATTGAGGGCCTCGCGTCTGGGAACTAGCTTATAGTCACTTCGCAAGTTGCCTAAATCATCACGGACATCAATGGTACCTGGGATATCCCGCAGTAAGATTTGAACCTCATTGGAAATATCCCTGAGTCTCTCCATATCAGTACCACTGAGCTCGATCTGAATCGGATCTTCAGATCCCCCGGCCCGTTCATATTGGACTGATAGGGTGGCTCCAGGATATTGCTGTAATATTGCATTCAAATCGGTTTGTAAGTCACTGGCATACACAAAGGAGTCTTGCTGACGTTCAGATCGGGGGACAAAAATACCAGAGATCCCCACAAAGTAATCAGCATTACCCGGTTTAAGTTCGCCCGTATTAACTAGGTTACTGCGTGTACCAGCTAACTTAACCACACTTTCAAATACTAAATTGCCATCTGAATCACGATATTGCTGCAGAACATGGCCCAAACTATCAGCCACTTCTTGAGAGCGATCGAGAGTAGCACTAGGGGGTAGTTCAACATTCACACTCAGTTTGCGACCATCGGTGTCTGGGAATAAACTGCCTGGTAGCGTGCTAAACAGAAAGACCGATCCCACAAACAGAGCCATAGCTCCAAATGTCCAGATACGGGCCACCAACCGACTTGAAACCGTGTAGTCTAAACTCCAAGACGCAAACTGTTCTGCAACCTGTTCTGTCAACCGGTCAATAAAGGTAGCTTGATGGCCACCCCCGGATTTCCGGTCTAGCAAGAATTTAGACAAAGGCACCACAACGTGAAGAGCCAAAATGTAACTCAAAACCAAGCAGGTAATGGCACTGATTGGGATCAGACGGACAAACTTACCCATAGTCCCTGAAATCGCCATTAAGGGGGCCATAGCCAGAATCGTGGTTAACTGCCCCGCAAAAGCAGGTCCGGCATAAGTTTGTACGGCTCGAAGAGCGGCTTGAGAAAACCCAAGGCCTTGATTAAAGATCCCTTCGTGCAAACCTTCTAACATGAGGATAAAGACATCCACCAAGAGGCCCAAGGCCAAGATCATACCGACCAGCACCATGCTATTGAGGGTTTGTCCCCCCAACCACAACACAAAAATGGCAGCTAAAAAGGTGAGCGGGATAGCTAAACCCGCCATAATGGCCTCTCGCCAGGTAAGCGCAAAGAATAGAACCACAAAGACACAGATAGAAGCTTGAAAAACATTACTCCCTAGATTAAAGAGGTCATCTCTGATCGTGTCTGCATCATTACTCAGGACTTGATACTCCATCCCAAACGGCCAGATCTCAGGATTTTGCTGAGCCGTGGCAACAGCCGTTAGAGTATCTTCTACGACCTGAATGGAGTCGCTCCCTGCAACTTTGACGACATCAAGATTAATCGCAGGCTGAAAGTCACCCCCCATCCAACTCAAGAAAGCCCGATTTTCCTCTCGTTCTAGATCACGACGGACATCAGCTACTTCTTGTAAACGCACAACCCGATTTTCATTTAAACGGGCTACTGGTAATTGTTTTAAATCTTCCAGGGATCTAAACTTGCCATAGAGACGCACTTGAGCACCAAGGGCATCGTCTCGCACTAAATCCCATGAAGCATCAGCATTACTAGTTTGAACTGCAGTTCTGACGGTTGTAGGTGAGATGCCCAATGTTTGCAAGCGATTTGGAATCATTTGAATATGAATCACTTCTTCTCGCTCACCCGATAGGTTAATTTCCCTCACATTGCTGACAGACTCTAATTCATTTTGTAAATCCAGAGCCGCCCGACTCAACACCGCCGGGTCTAAGTTATCTCCAGATAAAGCCAATGTCAAAATCGGTTGATCTTGAGCCGATATTTGTTCAAATTCAGGTTGGTTTCGACCCTCTGATTCAGGAGGAAGTTCCGGTTCAGCATCATCAACTTTACCGCGGAGTAGCTGAATAGACTCCGAGACGGGGGCCTCAGCCCTAAACTCAACATTAATCAGCGAAAAGGAATTAAACGTAGCACTTTTGATACTTTTTAGCCCCTGAACAGACTTGATCTCCTCTTCCAGTTCATTGGTAACCTGATTTTCAATCGTTTCGGCATCAGTGCCTGGCCATTCTGTGGTGATTCTGGCCTGGGCAATTTTAATATCTGGATCAGATTCCTTAACCATAGATAGGTAGCCCATAATACCACCCATCACAATTAAAAAGGTCAGTAGGATACCAAAAATCTGACGAGTAAAGAAAAATTGGGCCAGCGGATGGGCCTTAACTACCTTTGGTCTGGGTTCAGTTATAGAAGAGTTAGTTGTTGTTTGCAGTTGGTGCTTATCTTCAGTTTTCATGGTTGTCACACTCAATCAATTAACTTCATCAGCTAGATCTAGACCCCCACTACTAACAGAATCAACAATTTCAACAGCAGCTCCGACCACCAAGCGATTACCACCTTCGGTGACCACGAGTTCTCCTGGATCTATGCCAGAACGAACTTCAATGACATTGAGACCTTCAATTCCCCCCTCAACCTGGCGTTGCTCTACCGTTTGAGTTTTGGGATCAACCACAAAAATGTAGGGGATCCGTTCTCGAAAAACAACTGTCCCAAGCGGGATGACCGTTGCATTGGGGTTAGTCTGGGCTTCAATCCAAACCGAAACATTGGCGCCGACTCGTAAATTATCCACACCCTCAGTAATCTTGATGCGCACCTCTGTCGCTCGCCCACCAGGAGTCACAGCAGGATTCACAGAAAACAGAGTCCCTTCTGCAGTGGCTAGATTAAGGAGGGTTTGATTGGTTAAACCACTCACCGAGGCCTGGCTCATTAATTCATCAGGCACAATGTAAGCTGTTTGACCTGGTGACAATTGAGATCCTTCAAAGGCTGGAAACTCCACCACAACTTCTAATTCATTGGGATCAACAATAATGATGGGTACCGACTCAACCACACTCTGGTAATCAGTGCCGCCCTGAACTCGTTGTGTGGTCCAATAATCACCTTCACGAATATTGAGATAAGCCACCACACCATCAATGGGAGCCACCAATTCAGTATCCTCCTGAGCCACTTCAGCATTGTTTAAGCGAGCTGCTTCTACCTCAACACCTGCCACTGCCGTCCGCACATCGTCTTCAGCTGAGTTAACCGATTCCCGAGCTACCTGCAAATTGGCTTCTGCTTGATCCACCCGATTTTGATAAACATCAATTTCACTGGACGCAGCTGTTTCAGTTTTCGTGAGAGCTTGTTGGGTGACTTCTAACGCTGCTTGAGCTTGATTCACCTGGTTGCTGTATACATCTACTTCACTCTCAGGAATAGCTCCCTCTTCAAACAGCTCTTGGCGACGCTTATATTCAGACTGAGCTAGATTCAAATCAGATTCAGCTGAGACAAGATTGGCCTGAGCTTGAGCCAATTCAACATCATAAAGAGCCACACGACGTTCATACTCAACTTGGGCTAGGGCCAAATCGGATTCTGCCGCCCTTAAGTTGGATTGAGCCTGAGCTAGCATGGCTTCTGTTTGACTTTTGGTTTCTTGCGCTACCACTAACTGCGCTTGAGCCGCACGAATATCGGACTGATAGGTTCGATCATCAATGGTTGCTAGTAACTGTCCAGCACCCACAAAATCCCCCTCGCGCAGATCACGACCGTCGATTTTGGCTAAGTATGTGATTTCTCCACTAGCCTCAAAGAGCAGGTGCTTACCTCGAGTAGCCTGAACTTGCCCATCACTAGTAACCCACCCCTGGATCGGAGCAGTAACCGCCTCAGCTACTCGAACAGAGAGCTTGGGATTGGCAGCTGGAGCCTCAGATAGAGTAGATGGCTGCTCTGCTGAATCCTGCCAGAGGGTCAAAGCACGCCAACCCACCAGTCCACTAATCACGATCATGATTAAAGCCAAGGCTGGCCAGATGGATTTCCTGACCTGAGGAGATGAAGTCAATGTTGAGTCAATTGAAACAACCTCTACACCCAGAGCATCTGAGGTAGACTCGGTCTCTGTGGCAGCCTCTATCGTAGAGTCAGTTGCTTCACATGGGACGGTGTCAGAGCTTGAACGGCTGGCCGGGTTAGATGAAGTGCCTTCTTCACCTGACCTTGACTGAGGAGATATGGGCTCACCTCCATGACGATGATCAGTACTCATTGGGTTATGGGTTCAAGAGGGTGTTCAGATAAGATAATGTTAAGGCACCTTCACGAAGTCAGGCGAAACCTCAGAAACTCTTAAGATTGATAGAAACTTACTTGTATTTTGACTACCTCAACCATTGGCCTAGTAGCGATAGGGATACTTGCTAAATTAAATCATGGGTTACCTAACTGATCAGTTAAGAGAGCGTATAGAAGCCACTCTCAAGTGATGCCATCGGAGTCAGATAGTGTGAGTCATGATCTTGTTTCAGAAGCTGGACAGCCGCATAGTCAACGATTACGCTAGACTCATCCCCTTATCTAGACGTGAGATCATGGTTAAGCCTAACGTTATCCTGGCACTGGCAGCCTTAGCTGGTATCAGCATCTGGCAGTCTCTACCTTCAAAAACTGAGGCTCCAACTCCAGCACCCACCTATGAAACGAGTCAGATAGATGTGGCCCCCGTCGCTGATCTAGCGGCCGTCGAAACTTTGATCAATCTTGGTGAAGCTCATCTCAATGCAGGTCAGTGCAACTGTGCGATTGTCAAACTCAGCCGTGCGCTTGACCTCGATCCAGGTAATGTTCGTGCTCTTTCTCTCCGTGCTCAAGCCTATGACATGAAGGGGGATTGGGCTGCAGCCGTAGGTGATATTCATACCGCATTAATCTATGATCGGCAAAATTCAGAGTTATGGCATGAATTGGCTCAACTAGAAGTCAAGCAAGGCCATTTTGAGGCTGCTTTAGTAGCCCAACAAACAGCCCTTACCCTTAATCCTCTGAATGCAGAGTTATGGGCTGAGCGTTCAGACATCTTACGCCTCAAAGGTGAGGTAAGCAGCGCTCAGGAGCACTTATTACAAGCCCAGCGAATTCAAGACTGGGACACTCAAAATCAGGCCACTCACTACGCATGGCAAACTTCAGAGTGGTTAAACTCTATTGATCAATCTATTGAAACCGATGGCTCTAATGCTTACCTTTACTATGAGCGAGCCTACTTCTACTGGCACGAAATGTCTAACTATCGGCTCGAACCGAAGTCATCAACCGAAATTGCAGCTCTTTTAGACTTGGCCTTAACTGACCTGAATATTTCAATTGCACTCAACTCGGATCAACCTGAATTTTATTTATTGAGAAGCCAGGTCTATCGGTATCAACGAGATTGGACCCAGGCCCTCTCCGATCTTCATCAAGCTGAGTCTCTTAGCTCCGAAACGTTAGAAACGCATCTACAGCGGGCTCAGATTATGCATGGCATGGGCGATACTCTTCATCTCAAGTCTGCCCTCAGTTCTGCTTACCAGGCTTTAGCTCTAGCCACCGACTCCAATGAGAGAGCAGATGTACGACTCGTTCTAGGCCAACTCCATATCTCCCTAAGACAATGGGATCGAGCTTTTGAAATGCTTAGTGTCGTCATTCATGATCATCCTTATCGTCCAGAAGCCTACTACCATCGTGCTGTTGCTGGTTTCCACATGTCTCAGACCCGAGCTCAAGCCAGTGATGATCTAGAAAAAGCCCTGATGCTATGGCAGTCAACAGGTAGCGGTGATCCTCACTTGATCCAGTCAGCCCACCGTATTGCTTCACGCTCAGCTGTGCAGCCTTAATTGCGGTAGAGAGGCTTGAGTCGTCATTGGTGTCATGATCGGCTACTAGTTGCGATTCCAGCTTATCTGAATTGATGTCCTTGTCGGGTTAGGCTAGATCAGCTGACCCGATTTTTAGGTGCTATTCCAGCTGTTATGCTGAGGTCTACGATGTCCAGATCGCGCATTACGATTACCTTTCCAGGGCTGTGGCTGATTGCTATAGCAGTTTTAGTTGTCTTACTCCTCTGGCAACTACGGAGTCTCATCGTCACGTTAATGATCTCAGTTGTCATTGCTGCCACTATCGGGCCAATTGTCAATGGGGCCGAACGACTACGGATCCCCCGCTGGCTCGCTGCAGTTTTAGTCTATTTGATCTTAATTGCCGGTTTAACCGGGGTAGGCTTACTCATTGGTCCAACCGTGGTGACCCAAATTCAACGATTGACCCAAAGTTTACCTGCTTACTTAGAAGAATTACGTTTGATCTTTGAAGATTGGGTAGCTCGATTGGGTGTAGCTGAGCCCGGTTTATTAGAGCAGTTAGTTGATACCCAGGGTTTAACAGGCGCCTTTATTCGCTCTCTACAACAATTGTTAATCCGCTCTGTGGGTCTTACCCGTGGTCTAGTGGGGGGCCTGATTAACTTGATCTTGGCTTTATTTATCTCGGGTTACATGATTGCGGGTAGCCGCTCACTATTAAAAGGAGTCGTCAGTATTTTCCCGTATCCCTGGGATAAACGATTAGAAGATCAAATTGAACCCGTCAGCCAACGTATGGGGGGCTATATTCAAGGTCGAGTGGTTGTATCTGGCATCTTAGGTATTGCCATTACCGTCGGTTTGCGTTTAGTAGGCTTGTCAGAGTTTGCCCTCGCTCTGGGTGTCATTGCAGGGTTTACTAATTTAATTCCTTTTGTCGGGCCGGTTTTAGGATCATTACCCGCTCTGGTGGTGGCAATTGCTCAAGGTGGGATCACCTTCTTTTGGGTGTTGTTACTCTATCTAGTGATTCAAAATCTAGAAACCTATGTGCTAGATCCGTTGTTAGTGGGATCGTCTGTCAAGGTCCACCCTTTATACCAGCTACTAGCCGTCATTGCTGGGACTCAGTTACTGGGCATTATTGGAGCTCTAATTGTCCCCCCCTGGGTTGCAGGGGCCGCTGTCCTGTTAGAAAACTTGTATATTCAACCCAAGTTGGCCACAGAAGCAGCCAATTTTACAGATGTAAACTCAGACCCGATCTCAGACATTACGGGAGGACTAGTAACGGTGAATCCACCGTCAGATTTAAAGTCTCCGAATGGGCCAAGTGCGGGTTAACCATGCCAAGCTAAACATAAACTATCCTGTTGAGGTTAACTATGCTGCTCTCCACTACCGATGTCTTACAAAATCGAGAAATTCGTGAGTATTTAGGGGTTGTTACAGCTGAAGTCGTGTTTGGTAGTAACGCCTTTCGTGACTTTTTTGCAGGGATCCGAGATGTAGTTGGCGGTCGCACAGGGGCCTATGAAGAGCTATTCGAAAAAGCCCACAAGGAAAGCCTTCAAGAGTTAGAACAGCGAGCTCGACGAATCAATGCTGACGGGGTCGTGGGGATCCGATTCAACACCAGCACCATAAACGTCGATCAAAAAGGGGTCTTAGTTATGGCTACGGCCACAGGTACAGCTGTCAAACTTTAGTCTTAGATCCCCTAGACAGTTAAGCTAAAACCGATACAATAACAAGTCCCAACGATACCTGCAGAGGGAACCTCCAAACAGCGCCTTTGCTTAGGTGTCCTCAAGTGATCCACAGGCTCTCCACCCATTCCTGATCACGACGTATTTCGAAATACCAAACCTGAAGTGCCTGTGGAAAACCTCCTTTTTTCGTCCTATTAACCTTTTCCCCAGTTTTTCTGCGTTATCCACATATGGTGGGCAAATTTGATCAACGTTTGATCAGAGCACTATATGTACTTTAAGTTTTGTAAATTTGTCAAGATCTCCTGACAAAGCTCATGTGGAAAAGCTGTGGAAAACCTCGAAAAACTGTGGAAAACTTGTGGAAAATCCCCCCTACTTATTAACAGGTATTTATACCTTGTGGAAAACCCCTCTTTTTATCCACAGTTTTTCCACAGACTCCAACCTGAGTCAAAGGCTTAGTCCGTCAGGAATTGCGGCCCAATTTCCACAGTTTCCACAACCATCTACTACTACTAGATCTATATATATTTATTAGTAACAGCCGTTAAAACCTCAGATAAGGAAACACAAAAATTTTACTCACCAACAGGGGATCGATTTCCCTGAAGCCGATGTAGGATGTTGCATGTTGCCGGTTTGTCGAGGTCTGAATTGAGGCATGGTTAGTTCACCCATCACCGACGAAGCACTATCGCCATCAGAAAATGAAGCTACGGATGGGATTGATCAGGGTGTACAACCGACCAACCCGATCAAGCTAGTCTGTCAAAAAACAGACCTCAATCAAAATCTAGGATCAGTGAGTCGAGCTGTGGCTAGTCGGCCTGCGATGCCAGTGTTGGCTAATGTGCTGCTAGAAGCTGATCCCGTCACCAACCGAGTTTCACTAACTGCATTTGATTTGAATTTAGGTATTCGAAGTGAATTTGAAGCTCAGGTTATTTCAGGGGGCCGCACTACGTTACCTGCTAAGCTTCTAGGAGATATCGTCAGTCGTCTACCCAATCTTGACGTAACATTAGACCAGACAGACTCGTCGGATCAGATGCACCTACAGTGTGGAACAGGCCAGTATCATGTGCATACTTTATCGGCTGATGAATACCCCGCATTACCTGATATTCTGTCTCAAGAGCATGTTGAACTTCTAGTTGAAAGTTTATTACAAGGTTTCAGTCAAACTCTCTTTGCAGCTTCTACTGACGAAACCAAGCAAATTTTAACAGGTGTTCACGTTAAACTGCTCACTGACGAAGAACCTATGTTGGAGTTTGCGGCTACTGATGGTCACCGCCTGGCCACAGTGAAAACGCCACTAATCCCTGACACTGAAGACGGTGGTCCCAGCATAGTACAACCAACAGGTCGGCTTGAGTTTACGATTCCCCTGCGAACAGTTCGTGAGCTCGATCGGATCCTAAACAGTCAATCTGCCTCAACACTCTCACTCCGATTTGATCACAGTCAGGTCCAATTTGGGTTAGAGCGTCATCTCATTACCAGCCGCCTGCTAGATGGCCAATATCCAGACTATAATCGCTTACTTCCCTCTGAATTTGAACGAACAATTACAGTTGAACGAAAACCTCTAATTGAAGTATTGGAACGCATTGGAGTCTTTGCAGCTCAGAAAAATGACATTTTAAAGTTTAGTCTATCCAAATCTGAACAAACCTTACGGATCAGCACAGAGGCCCCAGATGTGGGTAGTGGTCAAGAGGCTCTACCGATTCAATTCTCTGGTGATGATATAGACATTGCCTTTAATGTGAAATACCTACTGGATGCACTCAAGGTAATCAATACGCAAGATGTGAAGATATCTATGAATGGAGCTACCCAACCTGTTGTGTTGCAACCCCTAGGAGCGATGCAGCTTCGATATCTAGTGATGCCAGTCCAAATTAGAAATGCCTGAGCTTAGGTAACTGGCTATGAACGAGTACAGATAGATAACTTTAACCAATGTACCTAAAAATCTGCACCCTATCTGATCCTAGGGGCTAGATGTTGAATGTTAGCGACATCTCGGCTTGACAGACGTCGACGAGAATGTTTTACTGATCTTGTCAACAAACTTGTTGGTTGAGATGACACGACGAAAACATGACGATGAGCCAAATGAGATGGTGAGTTAGAGGAGATGGTGAGTTAGATAGGTTGTGAGCCACGTAGTAAAGTGGGTTAGATAGCGCTATGGGTTAGAACAATCGTGCCAAAGTCTGAGGCTCGAGAGCAGGTTTTACAAGCTGCAGAGGCTTTATTTATTCAACGCGGTTATGAAGCAGTGACCATGAAAGATATTGCTAAGGCTGCAGGTATTCATCATGCTTCAATTTATCATCATGTTCCTGGAGGTAAGACGGATCTATTTGTTGAAGTTGTGACTCGCCATTTGCACCAACATCAAAGGGGGATCCAGGCTGCGTTAGCGTCGGTTGGCCCGAATCTACGGGATCAGTTGATAGCTATTGCAAATTGGTTACTCTCGCAACCCCCCATGGACTTAATGCGGCTGAATCGATCAGATTTACCTGCAATTGATCAAAAGTCTGCCCATGAGTTAGAAGATTTGGCTTATATAACCTTGATGATTCCCCTAGAGCAAGTTTTAGAACAAGCTAAACAGCGAGGTGACATTGAACATCCTTATCTTGGGATCATGGCTGGATCGCTTTTAGCCTCGATTGAAGCTCTCCATATGGTACCTGATAGCTATATTCTGCAGTCGCGTCAGTATATGGCTGAACAGGTCATCGATGTATTTATTCAAGGGTTGATTCGTTCATAATTTTTTTAGGTGAAATCCCAACCAAAAAGTTGGTTAGTTTTGAGGTGAGCTTGTGATGAACAAAAGGGTTCTCGGGATCTGGATAGCGGCTGTATTGAGTTGGCCACCTGTGATAGCTCAGATCAAAACAGTGTCAGTCGAGACAGCCTTACAGGAGCATTCTATGGCTTATTTTCCAGCAGTCAGAGGTCGTAACATTGACAATCAAGCGTTTACGTTGCCTCAGGATTTTGAAGGGGAGTACAATCTTGTCCTGTTAGTATTTACGCAAGAACAGCAAGCTTTGGTCAATACCTGGTTGATGTCTCTGCGATCTCTTGAAGCTGATTTTCCTAACCTACAAGTCTATGAGTTACCGACTCTGCCTCAATTTAATTGGTTTCAACGTCGAATGCTGGACTACTGGATGTCGTCAGGGATCTCTGATCCTCAAGCGCGAGCTACAACCATTACCTTATACACAGATGTTGATGCTATTCAAAACGCGTTAGTGATTCCAGATACTTCAACCATCCGCCTCGTTTTGGTTGATCGGGCTGGATCAGTGTATTGGCAAGGCCAAGGAGCTTACTCGGCTGAACAGTTTCAGGATCTCAGTCAAGTTGTACTCTCTTTAGCAGTCCAACCCGCTTCATAGATCTGATGTTCAAATAAGACAGTGGCTTAGCCCTTTGGCCTCCGTGATCTGGGTAGGTACTGATCAGCCATAACGGTAAAGATTAGCCTATCTCTCACTAAATGCCTGCTTAAAGTTAAACTGGGGCTAAGTTCTGGCATTGTTCCTGCTTAACCTGAGTGATTATGGCAGCTCAAAGCTCACAACAATCTACGGATCAGTGTTCCTCCCGATACTTTCTAAAATCAGGAGTTGTTGACGTTGTAGACTATTTCTTTACAAGCTAATCAAACCGTAGGTTAAGGCATAGCGAACGAGCTCAGTACGACTACTAGTGCCCGTCTTATTCAGTAAACGGGTGACATATTTCTCAACATTGCGAACACTGGTTTGAAGTTGCTTGGCGATTTCTTTGTTCATCAACCCTTCAGCAACTTTTTCCAAGACATCCCGTTCTCGTTGCGTAAATTCAACTTGGATGGGTGGGGGTTGAGTGGGCTTAAAGGCTGGAGGTGCCACACGATCAGTTGGAGTATGGGACTCAGGCGTATGACCCGCAGATTCTGCAATTAATTCACGGATCGAAGCCAGTTCTCGAGCCACAATGACAGGAGGTGTCAGGCCCTGGAAGCGCTCAATCAGATTGTTAACAATAGCGACTAATTCTTCTGGATCAAAGGGCTTCGGTAAGTAAGCATCAACGCCCGCCCGATACCCCTGGATTCGATCTGCCTTCATTCCTTTGGCTGTGAGAAAAATGACTGGTACATGAGCATAGGCTTCCAATTGACGCAGCTGATCCAAAAACTGGTAGCCATCAATACCTGGCATCATAATGTCTGAAATAATCAACTCCGGCTGAGCGGTACTCAAAAGTTGGAATGCCTGTTGAGCATTAGCTGCTGCTGTCACTTCAAATCCACTATCTTCTAAATAGGCTTGGACAGCTTCTCTTAAACCAGGTTCATCATCAACTAGTAAAACTCGTTTGGGGATTAGCTCTTGGGTCGATGTCATGATCTAAAACTCCTAATCAGAACTCAATAAGAACAAGGGGTGGGATCAATAGGTAACTTCACACGGAATAGCGATCCCATGCCAACTTCACTTTCAACTTCAATAGTGCCACCCAACTGTTGGATCAAATCTTTAGTGATGGCGAGGCCCAGCCCTTTACCAGGTTTTTCTGTATTGGCTCGGTAGTAAGGATCAAAAATATGTTCAAGTTGAGGGGAGGGGATGCCATGGCCAGTATCTTTGATATCAATCATGATCGTATCATTGACACGACTTAAGCAAACCTGGACTTCACCGCCCGCCTGAGTATACTTACAAGAGTTATCAATTAAATTACCTAACACCTGTCGGAGAGTGGTGGCATTGAGAGCTAGGGGTGGGTAATGCTGGGTGTGATCCCACTGTAGACTAAACTGAATATCGCGAGACTCAGCCATGACTTCATACATGGAGCACAGTGCTGTGAGAAATTCGAGAATATTAAGGGATTGCTCGTCGATTAACTCAGAGGCTGAGAACAAGGTTAAATCATGTTCAAACTGACTGAGTAAGCCTTGCAAGTGAAGACATTCATGCTCAATACTGGTGCTGATCCAGTAATGCTCGTGATCAGAGCCTAATCGTTTCTTGAGTAATTTGGCCAGCGTTTGCAACGTGGTAATGGGATTGCGGACTTCATGCAGTAGGGTGGCGACTTGATAGGCTGGAATCGGATAATCAGGATCTAAAGTTTCTAAACCGACAGTCACCCGCTCTGAATTCAACTCTGTATCCGAGGTTAAAGGGGAGGGCTGAGAGTCCATAGGGGTTACATTTGATTTTCGGTAGGATCCTGACATAGTGATACACAGAGGGTTAGACTTCAAGATTTCCAATCCATCAAATCTGTCGGGGTAAGTAGACCGTAAAGATCTCACCTTTTTGAGCTTTTTGCCGGACTGTAAGATAACCGCCCAAAGCACGGAAAAGGGTTTGGGTTACAGGAATGCTCAAGCTAATAGCTCCTGTATCTGGTTGTAGCACTAAGAGTTGACCAATGGCTTGCAGGGGCATCAAACCTGGTGAATTGGGGATCAGACTCCCCTCAGTGTTAACTTGAAACTGAAGTTTAACCTGTTCACCAGCACTAACCAGATGAGCCTTGATCTGGCTACCGGGAGGAGAAATCCGCGCAATTCGATCCACCATACCCGATAACACAGCACTCAGTGTATTCGGATCACTGACCACATCAGGTAGATCATCTGGGATCTCCATCGTTAGATTGGAGCCATACCGTTGAACCTGGCGTTGCCAATTGGGTAAATTTTGCTCAATTAGACCCACCAGCCCGGTAGGTTCTAGCTGAAGAAACTGGGGATCGGGCTCAGTAGCCTGAAAGAAGAGATTAAAACGATTGATCTGCTCGGTGCATTCCTGATCAATTTTCTCAAGGTGTTTGCGAGCTTTCGCTGGGAGATCGGGCTGACGGAGTACCAGCTGGACTAACGTACGAATAGTCGTTAACGGAGTTTTGACCTCGTGGAACAAGGCCCGTAATAACAGGGTTTCCGAGACTGTATCCTGGTCTTCAGACAGGTCATCCTCTAAATCTGGCTCGGAAGCAGAATGATCAGGTCGTAATGGCTGCGGATCGATAGACTCTGATGGAAGTTGAACCGGAATAGCTGTATCAGGGCGTGGAGCAGAGGCTGGCTCTGAGCATGGAGTCGAGGCGGGTAGCTGAGCAATAGTGGCTGAGTCTGAGGTAGGGTTACTTGCCATCAACACCAGGCTACTATATCGAGATAAAACCCGAAAATGCGGAATCTGTAGAGGAAGCTGCTTCAAGATCTCCATCCAAGCAGGCCACACATCATAGCGACTCAGCTGAACCCGAGCTTCCAAATGGGTCCAAGCTCGATGAATCACCTCAGGATCAAACGAAATCATCACACCCTGCTGACCTGTACGAGGATGGAACCCATGAGCCGCAATAACGTTGAAAATAGGTGTGATCAACAGTAAAAACTGCTCTTGTAGCATGGGGTCTCGGGGTAAAACTGGGATGACCGTTTGATCAGGTGTTGCGGTCGAGTCGGGTGATAGATCCGAAGTAAATAACCATCGCTGCAGTTTGAGGCCTTGAGGATTGACCTGGAAGGGATCGGAATCGACTTGCCACTCCGTCCAGCTAGACGAGCGCTTCCATTCCCATTCTGGTAACCAGGGGATAGGCCCACTAATGACGACCCCCAGATGACCTGCTTCACGCCAGAGTTGGGTGAGTGCCTGGATGGTTTGGAGCCAAGGTTGCTCGTCGGCTGCTGGTAACCACTCAGGTAGCGGCCAAGCTTCCCACAAAACCTGGAGTAAAGCTGGGAAAAATCGACTGCTCATGAATCGTGTACCGTACTGGGGTCCGCTGAGATCTAGATCGGGGGCTTTAACAACATCCATTTTGATCAACCCTGATCGGAGTGAATGTTACTTGACACTAGCCTACCCTCGGATTTAGCTAGACCTCTTATCGGATAACCCTACTCTTGGAAGCGTAATTTCTGGTGCTCAAGACGGCTGATAAAAGGCACTGGAGCTCACAGCTAGCTGTTTGAGGTGCTTGATCAGTAATCCACTCAGGCAACCCATGACCACCCCTTGCAGCATTAGACCCAGACTCGTCGTGATCAAACTTTTCATGGTCCCCTCTTCAGTTAAACCTACTGGAAACCCAACAGAGGTCCAAATCACAGTTGCCCCCTCTCCCTCAAGGCCAGTTAATCCTAGGAATAGGGCAGGAAGTATTAGCAGCGCGATCATCACCCCTACTGCCCAGGTCTGGCTCTGTCGTAAGTTAGAGGCCAAGATCCGTTGAAAGATTAAGGCATGGATCACAATCATACCGCTAGGTGCTAAGGCTGCTAGTAGCCAACCCATGGCTTCGTTCCATTGACCTGATGGTATCGTCATGAGGCATAACCAGGGTGTGATCAGGGCATAGACGATCACCAGATTAACCCCGATAGCGACCGGAGCTGGACTCTTTTCGGACCAGAGTAGATCAGACCAGATTTGTCCTGGCTGTTGTTGGTATCGCACCCAGTCGATCAAGTGCTGGCGCGGCGTTGAGAGATGAGCAATGAGGAATAAAAATAAAAGGCTATTGAACAATACAAGGAAACCGAGACCACCCGACACCATGTGATATTTGATCGCTGAATGTGTCAAAAAGCCCAACACAAGCAGTTGTAAATAGGCAACCAAACCGTAGCTTAATCGTTTACTCAAGACAGTCCCTGTGGAATTCTGAAACCGACGATTCAAGATCTGCCAAACGAAAAAGGTACCTATCGCTAACTGAACTAAGTTAAATAAATGGGCCAGCCATACAGTCTGATTGATTGAAATATAAAACCACTCAATGGGATAGTGATCACTCCCCCCTAACCCGCTAATGCCAAAGGATTGCCATGAAGTGAGTCCATTCCAAACCATAAAGCCCGGTGCAAACAAAAAGAACGAGATCGCACCCAGAGATATCGGAACGGTAGGTCGCAGCTGTTTAGCAGCCGTGTGAGAGAGGGCAAATAAGATAGATACACTAAACCAGAAAAAAGCAGTCACGATCAGCATGAGGCCATAGCTCAATAGAAATCTAATCGGGATCTGAGCTTGGATAGCGGCCACCAGTTGTAAGGGCATCAAAGAGGCCACCACTAGCCAGGGTAATGTGGTTACACCCAGTAATTTGCCGAAAAGGATCGATCGGGCTGATCGAGGACTCAACCGAATAAAATTTAAAGTGCCCCGCTGGTTTTCTTGGGAGAGATCTTGAACTAGCAGATAACTACCCCAAGCCAATAATAAGTAAGGCATGATCCAAACAGTCCCGCTAAACAGACCCTCCCAATCAGGAGAAAAGCCAGTCCCAAAGCTAAAGGTCTGATTGATCAAGAGTAAAAATAATTGAATGACACCGGATAAGGCCAAAACAGCAAAGAGATTTCGCAGTTTAAAACGACCTCGCCACTCCCGCAAGAGCTGTGGATTCCAGTTCCCAATCTGATTTAATCCAGCTAGCATAAACCCTCACCATTCAACTTGACTGTTAAAATTTGAGCTTCACAGACCTAGGATTTGGGAGAGAAAAATTGGCCCGATGATCGAGCAGTTTGAGCCATTGTTTTCAAATGTTGATTCAGACTGCAGGCCAACAGAGCGATCAAAAGCCACTGCAACCCAATCCCAATCATAAATTCAGCAGACATTGTATCCTGATAATCAAGAGGTACCCCTAACAACAAGGTCCAAGGTAGCGCCTCTTGATTAGGATTAATCTGAAGTGAGACTAAGCCCAAAATCGGCAAAAGCAACAAACCGATCAACGTTCCAATAGCCCAAGCATCTGCGTGTCGTAAGTTAGAGGCCACAATACGTTGATAGACGAGGCTATAAAGGATCACAAGGCCACCCAACGGCAGCAACAGCAAGCTATGGGCTAGATAGTCACCCCCAAATAGAATCCAAAGCCATGGCATTAAAAATAAATAGATCAACCCCATGTTAAGGCCCATAGCTACTGGAGCTGGACTTTTGTCACCCCAAATCAGATCAGACCAGTGTTGACCACGACTACGGTCATAACGAGTCCAATCCATTAACAGTTGACGACCAGGACACAACATCAAGATCAGGCTTAACGAGAGTGCCCCATCGATTAAATAGATAATGATGTTAATATCTTCTGGATGGAAAGTAGCTTGTCCAACTAGATCAGATTGAGTCATAAATCCAAGTAGGAAGACTTGGGTATACGCTACTAAGCCATAGCTTAAAGGTTTGCTCAAACTGGTTGTTGTGGGATTGCGATAGATGCGCAATAGCGCGTGCCACACAAACTTTAAGCCAATCCCAATTTGAAACAATTGAAAACCATGAGCCCCCCAACCGTGACTGGTGATCGGAAAAAAGAACCATTCATAATGGCTGCCATAACGATCATAGTTAAAGTTAAGATTTGGAAAACAGGGTTGCCACACGAGTTCTGTCAGCCAGATCAAGATCAGTGGAGTGATCAGAATTGAAGCCACCACGCCAACGAGCAAAAAAGCAGTGGCGGGATAGCGCTTGGAGCCACTGATAGTAAAAAAACTAACACAACTAAACCACAGGAAACTCATAGCAGCAAGCAAGCTGTAGTAACTGACCAAAAAGCTCAGGGACCCATCAACTTGCACAGTCGTGATCACATGAAGGGGAATCACTGACAGCAGTGCTATCCAGGGTAAGATGGGGACCCCTAAGATCTTGCCCCACAAAATCTGAAACCCTGATCGAGGACTCATCCGAATAAAGTTGAAGGTTTCTCGCTTGGCTTCTTGAGTAAAATCTTGAATCAGGAGAAAGCTACCCCAAGCTAAAAACAAATAGGGAATCCCCAACCAGGTGAGCGTCTCAAATAGATCAGCCCAATCTACACTAGGCGACTGTATAGGACTGTAGGATGGGTTCATCAAAACAGCCAAAAATTGGAGTACAGCTGATAATCCCAACGTAGCCAGAATAGTTCGAACCTTTAGCCGCCCCCGCCACTCTCGCAGGAGTTGTGGATTCCAGTTACCCACTTGCTCAACCCAGGTGTTCATATCCTCTCCTCATGTTGATAGCGAATTGATAGGGAATCTTAGAACTCAGATCACACTATGACGTTTGTTGGTGGCCTAACTTGAAAAAGATCGACTCTAAGCTTTCCTGGGTACGAGTAAACTCAGTCACTGCGATCCCAGACTTAATTAAAGATTGAAGTAACTCGGCTAAGTCGGCTTCAGATCCGGCTACAGTTGCACAGACCTGATGTTTGTTAGCTAGGATCTCACAACTTTGTACGGACGCTAGGTGTTGGAGTTGCTCATGGAGATAATCAAGGCTACCTAAGGCTGAAATAATAATGTGATGTTCAGTGTTGCGCTTGTATAGATCTTGAAGTTGGCTACTTTCTACGAGACAGCCTAATTCCATCACCCCAATGGCATTACAAAAGTCTTCTAAATCACTAAGAATGTGAGATGAAATTAAAATCGTCATACCCTCTCTCTGTAAACCTTTGAGCACTTCCCGAAATTCAACTCGTGCCACGGGATCAAGACCGGAAACTGGCTCATCCATCAATAAAATAGAAGGGCGATGAATCACACAACGAGCTAAGCTAAGACGTTGCTTCATACCACGGGATAAGGCTCCAATCGGGCTATAGCGCTTATTTTCTAGACTCACTAATTCTAAAACTTCATTTAATCGCTGACTCAAATGAGGCTCTGCCAAAAAATAAAGGCGGCCAAAGTAGTCTAAATAATCCCAAACAGTTAAATCATCGTAAAGGGGAAAATCATCAGGTAGGTAACCAATTTGACGCTTGATCTCAGGATTGGCCTCACTTCGGATAAAGCATTGACCATTAATGTAAATATCCCCAATCGTTGGATCTTCAGCTGCGGCTAACATCCGAATTAAGGTTGTTTTACCAGCCCCGTTAGGACCAATGAGACCATAAATATCACCTGATAGGACATCTAGATCAACATCATTAACGGCGGCATAACCCTCAAATTGTTTGGTTAATTGACGGGTTGATATTGCTAAGTTCATAAGGTCTGATAGTGGTGCCATTGAACCCACATATCATAGGAGATCTCTAGATAAGCTCACAGGGCTTGGATCACAGTTTCAGGGTGTAGTTGTAATTCTTAACAATGATTAGCGATCAAAGGCTACTGCATGCCCTTACTGCTGATTATTGAACAGGGACTCTGGTACTAAATCAGGTCTGAGAGTTGGCACAAAATCGATTGGGGATTGATGATCTGGGGTAGGAGACGAGTTGGGGGACTCTGGGGTAGAAGCATCAGATACGGGATTTGGACTGGGATTCAAGCGTGGGTCTGGACTGGGTACTAAGGAGGGTAGAACGGACGGGTTGGATGCAGAGTCTGGTCCAGCAGTTGGAAATAGAGGGCGAGCGGGAGGCAATGTCGATGATGGCTCAAGCTGTGGTGTAACTGAAGGCATTGAAGTCGGTAAGGGATCCGGTAGTGGGGGCGGGGTTGGGGTGGGGTAGAGATCACTTCTGACTTCTTCAGTTTGCGAGACTAAAAACACTAATCGAAACGGTTGTCCAGTTGCCTGCTCCGCAAATTGTTCTAGCAGACCGACCTGCCTGGAGGTGACGGTTTCGTTGGCTCTCACGACTAAAGTGACTTCAGGTGGATCACTAACCCAATTAAAAGAACTCTCTAATAATTGAACCTGCTCGTTGAAGGTGATCGTCCCTCGTAATAAAGCTGTCCTGAGAGCTGTTTCCAACTCAGCTTGAGCCAGGAGTCGATTCAAACTAGCACCCAACGGGATCGACAATAACCCAACTAAGCCAATGGTCCATACTAGAGCAGCTCGTGCCTGATGAAAGGGAGCATAACCCATGACCAGAAAGGTCACCATACAGGCCAAGGAGATCCCCAGTAAGTTAGTTAAATAGAGTAGCAAAGCGCCCAAGCTAATCTGCCAATCCAATTCCGACAAGCCCAAACCAACCACACAAACAGGTGGCATCAAAGCAACTGCTATGGCGACGCCAGCTAAGCTATCAGCGATGTTACGACGAACTTTGGCATAGGATCCCACCACACCCGCGGCCAGGGCTACAGCCAGATCTAATAAATTGGGCTGCGTCCGCGCTAAAATCTCATTACCCCAATTGACATCAACTAACCAACCCGTGATGCAAGCTGTGGTAGCACCCAGGCCAGTGCCCATCAAAATGGAATAAGAGGCGATCCAAAACAGGACGATATTGCCTTCTAAAATACCTAAAGCAATGCCCCGAATTGGCAACATCAACGGCGCAATAATCATGGCCCCAATAATTACCGCTGCACTATTAGACAGCAGCCCTGCTGTAGCAATAATGCTTGATCCAATCACCAGGATGAAATAAGCGGTGCTGGGTCGAGATTCTTCCAGTAGGATATCTTGTAAGGCCTTAAGTTCGGCTTCGCTGACATGAGGCAGTTGTAACCGTCTTAGGCGTCGATGTTGGATAACTAGTAATCGTTTCCAGACTGGCTCTTTGATGGCCGGATCTTTCATAGCTCACCCTGCCCCCTGCTAAAGCTGAACTGGCCAGATCAATTTTGATGTTTAGAATCTCAGGCTAAAGATTCTTCAATGGGTAGTATAGTCTGCTGTGGCTCAAGTTGAAGCATACCTGCATCCTGCGCTTATTTTAATCAAACTCATGGCTGATCCAAGTAGGTGATTCTGAGCCAATTAAACCTAGCGTCAAGTGTTGAATCCATCACAGAATCTGAGGCTGAATCGGGTAGTATAGCGAAGTGGTGGAGTCAGAGGTAAATCCCATGGATGAATTGGATCTATGGCTGCGCAAGGGACTGTACTTTTTAATTGGGAGTGTTAGTGTTACCTTAGATCGAACAGCTAAGTTTGTTCAAGATGTTGGTGATCAAACGCAGAGTTTAATAGATGAAATGATCCAAGAGGGTGAGCGGCAATATTATCAATGGGTAGATCAACAAGAGATCCCACCTGAGCCGCCCAGCGAAGACCTCCGTCAAAAAATGTTCACGCTGGTTCGAGGGGATTGGACTCTGGCTGAACGTCTGCTAGCTCAGGAACGCAAGATGAATCCAGGTCAAACGGAAACGTGGTATTTTGAAAAAGTTATCTATGATCTGGAACGAGATCACCAAGGTTAGTACCCTGGACCTAGGACAACAGCTTCACAAATGATGAACAAGAGATGCCACATGGGGATCTGTGGTGATGGCACTCGCGATGGTCATCGGTGGCTACTGGGCGTAAAGGCTGCTGATCGTCTCTAAGGCCATCCGTGATTGAACTCCTAGATCGAGTGTCGAAAACTCTCCTTGTTGAAAATGAAATTCGCCAGCTGCTGCAATCATAGCGGCATTATCGGTACATAAAGATAGGGGAGGCACAATCACTCGAATGCCAGCGACCTCTCCGGCCTCTTGTAAACGCTGTCTGAGCTCTCGATTGGCTGAAACACCCCCCGTCAGTAAAACAGTCGGCACCTGCAGACTTTGGGCACAAGCTATCGTCTTGCGAGTCAAAACCTGAGTCACTGTTGCTTGAAAACTAGCTGCAATATCAGCTTTAGGGAGTTCAACCTCTGTCTGTTGCCACTTTTGAACTAGACGTAAAACAGCTGTTTTTAAACCACTAAAACTGGTATCGAAGGGATGATCAACCTTACCCTCAGGTAGTTTGAAGCCATGTGGATCGCCAGACTGGGCCAGTCGATCAATAGCAGGTCCGCCAGGATAACCTAAGTCTAATAGGCGAGCAACTTTATCAAAGGCTTCTCCAGCAGCATCATCCCGAGTTTGGCCTACTGTCTGATAAATACCCCAAGTGGGAACATGAACCAAACTGGTGTGGCCTCCTGAAACTAGAAGACAGAGACAGGGAGGTTCCAAGTCAGGAGCAGTGAGCAGACCACTAAATAAATGACCTTCAAGGTGGTGAATCCCAATTAAAGGCTTTTGATGGACTAAGGCTAGGGTTTTAGCAGCCATCAGGCCGATCAGCAGCGATCCAACGAGTCCTGGAGCACAGGTGACAGCAATAGCATCTACCTCAGAGACCGTGATCTGAGCCTGATCTAGAGCTTGAATAATCACATCTTGGATCCCATCAACATGTTGACGAGAAGCCACCTCAGGCACTACCCCTCCAAAGGGCCGATGGATCTCAATTTGGGAGGCTACCACCGAGCTGAGAATATGTCGATTTATTACGATCGCCGCTGCTGTTTCATCACAACTGGTTTCGATCCCAAGAATAGTAGACATATGGCCAAAAAATGGGGCTGAACAACATGATGGCTGTCTTAAGATTTGTATCCCTCCCGGTCGGCCCTGAGACCGAAGTATGGTACAAACCATTGAGTTAGTTGGCTGTCATTAAGCTGAGTCACACTCATCTTTCACACTCTCTGAAGGGAGGTTGTCTAGAGATGCGTAAACTCAACTTTACTTAGCTTAAGCCATCGTTACATTTTTATCCCAACTATCCAGTTCCACCCCACTGTCATTTCGGATATCGAGGATCGGTTATCTATGCGAAAACTATTGAGCCTAATGATGGCATTGGCAATTGCAGTTGGTTTAGTCTGCAGCTTTGCCAACACAGCAAGGGCTGAGGCGCTGATCGGGTTGCAACGTTGTAGTGAGGTTCCAGCCTTTCAGGAGCGGTTAGATGATCGCTTGAGTGAGTTGGAAGCCAAAGCAATGAGTTTTGAGCCTGGTAGCAGCTCGGCCAAGCTCTATGAACGTAAGTTAGATCAAGCGGCCAAGCGATTTGAGCGTTACAGTTCACTCTTATGTGGCGAAGAAGGACTGCCTCACTTAGTGACCGATGGTCGTCTGAACCACGCCGGAGAATTTATTATCCCAGGACTGCTCTTCTTGTACATTTCGGGCTGGTTAGGTTGGGCGGGTCGCTCTTACCTGATCACGGTGCGTCAAGACAAAGATCCAGAAATGAAAGAAAGCACTATTGATGTTCAACTGGCAGCTCAGTGCTTTGTGCAAGCCCTTGCTTGGCCACTGGTAGCTTTCAAGGAAATTGCTAGTGGTACGATCCGTGAAAAAGAAGAAGCAGTGCCCATCTCACCTCGCTAACTGTGATAGCTGGCAAGTCGCGGATAGCAAGCTGGTCTAATAAACTCGTTGATGATCAGATTTCATACATAGGTAAGACAAATGGCAGACTTCTTGAAATTTCTCTCAACAGCACCTGTAGCTTTGGTTTTGTTCTCGACATTCATTTTGGGTCTCTTTATTGAGATCAATCGCTTTTTCCCTGATGTTCTGACACTACCCTAAGGTTCAGGTCCATGCAATGACCCTTTCCGCTCATCGATCCCACGGACGCCGATTGCTTGGGATCATTTGTTATTTCTTATCGTGTAAAGGACACAACATTTATGGTTCAAGTCACCTCACGAGAGTACGTCACCATCCCCGATGGGGATCCTCAAATTGGTACCTTTCTAACTCCAGTTAACAATACGGCTCCTATTCAGCTCTTTATCAAGTGGTTGCCCATCAATCGTCCTGGCTTGGCCCCGATTTCTCGTGGGTTAGAAATTGGAATGGCTCATGGGTACTGGTTAGTAGGACCTTTTACTCTTCTAGGACCCCTACGTGCTGAAGCCGTTGGACCGGTAATCGGCCTTTTGGCGGCCAGTGCTGTGGTTCTACTGATGACCATGGCACTCTCCATCTATGGCTATGCGACAAAGTTAACCAATACAGTGGTTGGCGATTCAGAAGGCTGGAGTGAATTTTCATCAGGGTTCTTGATTGGTGGTATCGGTGGTGCTGTGGTTGCTTACCTTTTACTCACCAATTCTGATCTAGTGCTCAGTGGATTTAATCTGGCTCTCTAGCTCTCAATGCGTCTAAGTTTTCTCTGGGGGTGGCTATCCACCTCTTTTTTGTGCAGACACATACTCGCCTTATCCTATTCTTAAATAGACTTAATCAGTGCAAGTCACCTGCAAGCTAGTATTTATACATCAAGCAGTATCTCATCTCGGGGTAAGCTGCAATTGGTAAGCTTATGAGTGTTGATGAGCTTATAGGTAGACTCATAAGGGTGCCAGGATCTAGTGCTGAGGGATCGGTTGTGTCAAGCCATGATGTATTAGGTCAAGGTCAATCTGTTACAGACCTGCTTGCTATTATTCAAACTCTCCAGAATGACTTAACTGTTCTCAAAGAAGAGAAAGCTGATTTGGAACTCATGCTAGATACGACAACAACTCATGCGGATACGATTGAAACCCAACTGCATGATTTGAATGAGCAACTACGATATGCTAAAGAAGCCGCTGAACAAGCGAATCAGGCTAAAAGTTTATTTCTGGCTAACATGAGCCATGAATTAAGAACGCCTCTGAATGCTATCTTAGGGTTTAGTCAATTGATGGATCGAGATCCAAACTTGACCTCTCACCAAAAGAAATCCCTCAACATTATTAATCGCAGCGGTGAGTACTTATTACGTTTGATCAATGATATTCTGGACCTGTCTAAAATTGAAGCAGGTCGAATCGAATTGAACTCTGAGGTATTCAATTTATTTCAAACAATCCAAGCCCTAGATGAGCTGTTTCGGTCTAGGATAGAGGATAAGATGCTAGTCTTTATGATTGAAAGAGCACCTACAGTCCCTCAGTATATTAATAGCGATGAAAGTAAGATCCGTCAAATTCTAGTTAATTTATTGAGTAATGCCCTGAAATTTACTGAGCAGGGTAGCATTGCACTCAGGGCTACTGCAGAAACCGAAGCTGATAGAGTAACTTTAAATTTTGAGATTCAAGATACAGGGGAAGGTATTTCTCCATCAGATCTAAAACAACTCTTCCAGCCCTTTATGCAAACTGAAAGCGGGATTAAAGCACAGACAGGTACTGGCTTAGGATTAACTATCAGTCGAAAATTTGCTCAACTGATGGGAGGAGATATTGAAGTCACCAGTGAACGAGGTCACGGAACCACTTTCTTGGTTAAACTCAAAGCCCACTGTGCCGACCCTGCTTTTATTAAACGAGAATTAACTCCACAGCGTGTCATAGGGCTAGCCCCTCACCAGCCAGTTTACCGATTATTAGTAGTTGATGATCGTTTGGATAGCCGAGAGCTTCTGGTTCAGCTCTTGACTCGAATTGGGTTTGAAACTCAAGCAGCTGTGAATGGTTCGGATGCTCTAAGAGTGTGGCAAACATGGAAGCCCCATTTGATCTGGATGGATATGAGAATGCCTGTTATGGGAGGCCGAGAAGCTACCCAAGCCATTCGGCAGCAGGAAGGTGATGCGCTGAATAAAACGATTATCATTGCTCTAACCGCCGCAGCGCTTGATCACGAACGACAGTCGGTCTTAGCTGAAGGTTGTGATGGATTTGTGAGTAAGCCCTATCAAGAACAAACTATTTTTGAAACTATAGCCTATCACTTAGGTGTTCAATACCTCTATGAATCAAACTCTGATCAACTGACCCAGATAGTAGATGTGGCTACTGGTGTGACTGCTCAAGATCTTCAGATTATGTCCCCAACATGGATTCAAAAACTACAAGATGCAGCTACGGTGGCTCGAGATACCGCTACTCTAGAATTGATCCAACAAATTCCTGATTCTCACCATCATTTACGCTTAGTTTTGATGGACTGGATTGATAATTTCAGATTTGATTTGATCTTGGATCTATGTGCTCAATGTCAATCTTGAAAATGACTGAACTCTGTTCAGAAGTTAATCTTGCTGTCCGTTAATCTTACCTGAGTATTGATCTGGGTTGTATCACTAAGACTTTTGATCATTTTGAACCAGTGCCACTGCAATTTCAGTTGAGGGCCTGCCCAGGGATAGGAGTAGGTGTTTTGAGGACTGGGGGAACGGGTTTTCCTGGAACAGGAGTAGTAGCGTTACCAGCCGGGGTAGGATGGGGTGCTGTTGAGGTCACACTGGGCGATGGAGAATCACGATTGACAGGAGTCTCTGCAGA
>CAYSWV010000003.1:40267-117154 GCA_964434865.1 uncultured bacterium | reverse complement strand
GCTTGGGTCCCTAACGTATGCCTGGCGTCTCGCCCCAAGGGGGGGGTGTCGCTGGGGAGGGGATAGGTGTGGGTTGAGTTGTGGCTGTAGGTTGGGTGATCACTTGACCTAAAATTTGCTCTGAAGCTAAGGCTTCTGTAAAGACAGTTCTCAATTCGATCGACTGATCAACGGGCCAGTAAGTATTATCCCAGGTAAAACCAATTAAACGGGGCCATCGCTTTGAAACCAAATCAGTTAATGTTTGTTTAACCCAAGCTGCCCCTTGTTTTTCGGTAGTTGCATCGGGTGGATCAAGTGGAGCAAATCCAGATAAGACAATGGGTTTACCTGAGCTTAAAGCCGCGACTTTAGGGTAGGTCTGGTCCATCAATACTTGAAAAGATTGCCAGAGTTGGGGACCTGAATCCTCTAGCGTCACGGTTTCCAAGCCATCGATAGGAGCCGCAAAAGTTGAGGGTGGCGGGGAGTTGAGAGATTGCGGTGGATCACTAGAGAGATTAGCCCGATTAACATAAAGGTCAAAACCTAACCAGTCAATAAACTCATCCCCAGGATAAGCGGCAGCACTATCAGGCTGATCAACATTGGGGTGATAAATCCATAACACCGTATCTACAGCTTGCTGTCGAGTAACCTGAATAATGTGTCGATAGGCTTTTAGCTGACGCTCCAAACTTTCAGGTTCAACAGGTGAACTATTAGCGGGATCAAGGTAGCCCAAGGCAATGAGGATGGGCTGGTTTAAGGCTTTGATCTCTTGAGCCCAAGCTTGCCAGTCAGAATCTTGCTCACCATCAATGATCGCCTGTAAAGGTGATTGTTGCTCCGAATTGGCCTCGATCACAATGTCCTGAGGTAGCATCAGTCGCAAGTAAGGAATGGAGCCAGCCTCTAAAATTTGTTGAGCAGCTGTTGTCGGAAATGCTCGATCGGCTTGCCAGTCTTGTTCAATCCCAATCCAAGCGGCTGACTTGCTTGTCCCTTCAAAATAAGCCTTGAGTTGAGCTTGATTCGGTGGAGCCTCCTGATGGTGAAACGTTGTGCCGTAGTAAATTTGGTCATCACCAGGAACTTGAACCTTTCCAAGACCTTGACCCGGAATGGGTGATGTTATAATAGCTTCAAGTTTTAGAAATCGAGGCTGAAAGTTAGCGGTCTCAAAGGTGAGTTCAATCGACTCTGTACCAGACTGACCTTGGTTAATTTGCTTTGATTCAAAATCGACAGGATCAGAAATTTCAATAGCTTCACTAACAGACTGAGGATCGGTTTGAGCATCTTGGAGATAGGCTTGAGTGATCTCTAAGCGAGCTCCATTTCCAGGATTGATTAATTGGGTCAAGGTACTGAGTTCAAATCGAGTTGATAAAACCACTTTGCCCACTGGATTGGTATCTGGAATCTGAGTTTTTAAGACCAGTTTAAAATCATCAGGCAAAAAGGATCCAAGTCCTTTAACATCAGAAGAGGTGGCAAATTGGGCTAAAGCTTCGGGAGTCAAAGGTAAGCCATAACATTCAACACAAGGGTTAACTTCACTAGCTGGAAGGGTTAACTCAGAGCTAGCAGCAATCTCCAACTGCTCAGGTGTTAAAATAAAGGTACCTACTAGACTTTTAGACACTGGATCTTCACCAGGGTTTAGCTCAGAGAAAGGCCTTGTCTCAGGGGTTTGAACCCGAGTTCCAGCACCTCCCGCACTGATAGGATTATTGGTGACAGGATTCTCGCCACAACTCACTAAGCTACTACTAACGCCTAAAGTAAGCAAAAGTAACTTGACTCTGAGTTGAGTAACCTGCTTAAACAAATAGTGTGTCCAGCCTACCATAGGACCCCTTCAGTATCTTATTCCGTGCAGAGTAGCATGACTTCTTGCTTCTAGAACCAGATTACTGAGCTGTGGTGGAAATCTCTTCAGGCTGAATCGTCAGAGACCCATCATATAGAATCTGATCTTGAATGATTTCAATCTGATTGATTTGTACATCCGAGTCTAATTGAAGAGCAAGATTATCTAACCCAGCAATGGGAAGAGATTGACCGTTGCTAACCCATTGAGGATTGACCAAAACGAGTTGATTTTGATTTTGAGCTCTTAAACCAGTTACCATGTTAAATGGAACTTGTGTTTGATCAGGTGTAGTTAATGTTGCTTGAATTCGAACTAAATCAGGATCGAGCTCAACTTGGGGATTACTGATCAAAAAGGGAACGGATTCATTACCAGCTGGTAATTCAACTTGAGCTTTGGCTAGCTGGGCTTGGATCAAAGGAGCCTGAAGAGTCTGGTTGAGATCAGCTTCAGTCAGTCTCATCAACACTTGTACAGGTATAGGATTCTGTAATTTCAAGGGTTGGCCTTGAATAGCTTCACTAACATTAAGTTGAATTTGTTGGCCATTGAGCTGTAACTGAGTAATCTGAAAGCCTTGATAGCGAATGTTATTGCCTGAGACACTTGCTTGAGGAATGGTGCCTCCCAAAATCTCACCATCGCTACCCTGGACCTGAACTTGAAGATCATCAACTTGATCGACAGTTGAACGAATCCAAGCTGCTACTAACGGATTGAGTAACGCGCTGGCAACTTGACCCAATGCAGGCAAACTGAGAAACGTCATAACAAGGATGGCAAGCGGAAGAGATAAGGATAAGCCTACCACATAGCCTTGAGGACGATGAGATTTCTTTAAAGTAGACGTTGGGGCTATCGATCCTGATCGTGTTGTGTTCATGACTTGCACCTATCGATAAGTCATTGTGTCTGCTTCAACCATAGAGTATGAAATAGAGTAGCCCTAGGCCACTAACCGCAAGTCCCAATAGACCTTACAGTTGATCTCATCTCTTTAAAGAACGGCCTCACGATGAGCCCAGCAACGATCTTAACGCAGCTAGATATTCATCAATATTCCGCTGATTACCGCCAAAATCATATTCTCCCAGACGGCCCACTGACTTGATAAAAATTTGAGCCTGATTTGAATTTTCAAGTGCCTGAATCTGAACTGTGATATCGTCAGTAAACTTGAAAAAATTGGTTCGTGAGAGTCCAGTTACTGTCATGGTTGATGGATCGGATGTGATCAATTCTCCCCGATTCCACTGCTGGAAAGCTTCAGATGCAGCGGCAAAGACCGTCTCTGGAGTAGCGGTTAAAGTGACTTGTTGCTCGGCCTGATTCCCCATAGATTGAGAAGCTGACCAGGCAGGGCTAGCTGTAAACATCCAGGTTACGGCTATAAGACCCAGGGCAACTAAGACTAGCTTGAATACGGATTTGGGCATGATGGTTGATAAGAACATAGAACAGTAACTCATAGTGGACTGCAGTCACTCTAAACTGTGTTCTGATGATCTCTGCTTAAGTATTTAGCAGCTGTAGCTAGGAGAAGCCAGCATCATCGAACTTAGTCTATAGACCCCATGTTAAACCGTTGGTTCCTGTAACTATAACTTTGGTTCCTGTAACTATAAACAGACAACAACTCAAACTAAGATCTTGATCTAAGCCTCGATCAATCCAGTAAAGCTGTGATCAAAGGTGGTGATAGTGTCATAATAAAGGGATGTTTAAATGGAATGAGCGCATCCAGTGTGATTGCGATGTCACCCTTAATAGAATCTTTACAGTCCGGCTTAGAGGCTATCCGAGAAGCTCGCTACTTGGAAGCTATTGATCTATTGGAATCTTATTGTTATGCAGTTGATCAGGATCTGTTAAATCCTGAGGCTAAGTGCAACTCGTGCTTGCTTGCTCAAATTTTTCTAGTCAAAGCTTACTTGGGTAGCGGCGATTTAGAGCGAGCTTTGGCTTTATGTCAGCTGGTCAGTGAGAGTGAGCATCCTCAAGTTAAAGCTTGGGCTCAACAAGCGCTGCCCATCCTCTACACTGAAGAGCTGCAGCAAAATTTGCCTCAACAGCAACGTATCTGCCTGGAGCTACCTCCCCTTTCAGATCTTCCGCTTGATCCCAGCCTCCAGAAATTGTGCAATCTCGCTTTAGATCCACAGCCCCTGTAAGCTAGTGAGTTGACCTTGATAGTGCAGGCTAATGACTTCTGAATCGACCTCCCCAAAAACCTATTACTTTGTAGCTGCTAGTCAGTCTTTTATAGAATCTGAGCCGCTGCAGGAAATATTAGAGGAACGGACACGTTATTATCAGGAAAACCAGCGTGACGTTGATTTTTATCTGGTGAAGCAACCTGCTTTCCTTGATCTTCAGGATTTAGCAGCGCTCGCTAATCGAATTAAAAAGCCAGCTGTGGCTGTGATTTCAACGGATCAAAGCTTTATTCGCTGGCTCACTGTCCGATTGACCTTTGTTGAATCTGGGGAATTCCAAGCTCCCATTCCCTCCTTGGCTGATCCTCTGGCGTCTCTAGCTCCCACCGAATCCTGAGATGTTGGCCAGGAGTCATCTTGAATATGAGAGAACCCTAGATAGAGTAAAACCCTGTCTAGGATAAAATCATCTTGAATAACCCCAATCGGGAAATAGGTTGATTTTAACTTAAAATCCTAGTTGAAACTATTGGATCTCATTCGCTAGGATTTTTAAATACGAGGTGAGCATCATCTATCAGCATCATCTATAGGGATCTATAGGGTGCTAACCTACGCTAGGTAATAATGACCAACGACGTGGTTTGTTAGATAATTTTGAAGTATTCTGATTTACATTTTGAGTAAGGCTAATGACCCGAATACCCATTTGATTGGCTTCCTCCACAGAAAGCATGAGGAGATGGGATTGATTGCTGGCATCTGATAGGACCAAGCACAGACAACCTGGATCTGAGGTGATAGCTTGAATTTTGGATCCAATGACGCATCTTAACCAATCATCCTGACTAGGTACCATTTGATTATGCGTAACGTTACCCGATTCCATATCTAGCGTCCTGTAGGGTCATAGAAGGCAGCATATCCACAATAATTAGGGGGAAGATGAGGTAAAGTAACAGTCAGATTTACTAGGATAGGTCATTGACAAAAATAGCATTCTGTACATCCACCACTTTATCCTCCAAATCTGGAGCATAGTCTACGGATGTGAGTATGGGAGGGATCCATAATTGGTCTTGACACTAATACTATGATCCATAAAATCTTGTGGTTGTCCATTGGAAAAAGAACCATCAATCAGTATCTTAAAAGGGAGACTGTTGTGACGGATTTTAAAAGTCCATGATCCCTATCGTGCCAACTGTGCAATCTACTGAGTCTACATCTGCGCAAAGCTCCTCCATGCCAATTCTGGCTGCGATTGATGTGGGCACTAACTCAGTTCACATGGCCATCGTCCGGATCAATCCTCAGGTTCCCAGTTTTGTGATTATAGCCCGCGAGAAAGCAACTGTTCGATTAGGAGAGTATTGCAATAAAACGGGAGCTTTAACGCCTCAAGCTATGCAACGAGCCTACGATGCCTTAGAACGGTTTACGGCGGTTGCTCACTCTCATCAGGCGGAATCGATTATTGCAGTTGCAACCAGTGCTGTGCGAGAAGCCCCCAATGGCCATGATCTTCTTCACAAAGTTCAAACAGGCCTAGGTTTAACAATTGATTTAATTTCTGGCCAGGAAGAAGCTCGGCGCATCTACTTAGGTGTGCTTTCGGCTATGGACCTGAAGGGGTTGCCTCATGTTGTGGTCGATATTGGCGGGGGATCCACTGAACTCATTGTGGGTGACGGTCGAGAACCTAGCTTTCTGCGCAGTATTAAAGTGGGCGCTGTTCGTTTAACTCAAGAATTTTTAAAATCAGATCCCCCTACAGCCCAACAAGTTCGGACGTTACGGGACTATATTCGAGGCATGATCGAAGCCCCAGTTGAGCAAATTAAGCGGATGCTGGGATCCCAACCTGTTCAGTTAATCGGTACATCGGGTACCATTGAGACCCTCATTGCCATGGAGTATCGTGATCGACTGGATCTGGGGCGCACCCATGCCCATGACTTGAACTATGAGACCGTAGAATCATTTGTGAATAAAGTTAAAACGCTATCTCTAGCGGAGCGCCTGAAAATACCAGGTCTAGTTGAACGCCGGGCTGAAATCATTATTGCTGGCGCTATAATCTTACAAGAAATTATGCGACTGCTACCGGCTGCCCAAATAACCTTTTGTAGTCGTTCCTTACGGGAAGGTCTAGTGGTTGATTGGATGCTCACCCAAGGTCTGATTGAAGATCGACTGCGATTTCAAAGTTCTGTACGCGAACGCCATGCTTATAAACTAGCCCATAAGTACCAAGTTGAACTGGCCTATTCCGAAAAAGTAGCTGACTTTGCGATGAGCTTATTTGATCAAACTCAAGGGGTCCTTCATCATTGGGGTGAACAAGAGCGAACCTATCTATGGGTAGCTGCACTCCTTCATAACTGTGGTCACTTTGTGAGCTACTCGTCCCACCACAAACATTCTTACTACTTAATTCGTCATGGTGAACTATTAGGTTTTAATGAAGAAGAAGTTGAAGTGATTGCTAATTTAGCTCGTTATCATCGAAAATCGCCACCCAAGAAGAAACATGATACGTTTCAACGACTTGCAACCGAGGCCTATCGCCAACTGGTATGTGAGTTAAGTCCTTTACTCCGGCTAGCCACGGCTCTAGATCGACGTCGTATTCGTGCGATTAAGCAGTTGCGTTGCCAATTTACCCCTAGCTCCACTCGCCACCAAAACCTCTACCTGTACTTGCAGTCTTCCGATCCAGATGATGACTGCAGTTTAGAGTTATGGAGCTTAAATCAAAAAAAAGAGGTGTTTGAGAGTCAATTTAACCTAACGCTGCAGCCATGCTTAGAGGTAGGTGTTACGAAGGGCAACGGCTCTGGTACTCCAGATCATCAATTTAGTCCCTGGTTATCCACACTCATGGCTCAGATTCCTTCAACTCATGCAGCTTCGAATCCCTCTTGGTCAAGTTCCTTGGAGACTGGGTATCAGTGAAGCGGATCTTATTTCACCCAGATGTTGTAGTTGATGTTTTGCTCAAACGCGAACCTCATTGGACCCTCTCTGCCTCAGCCTTAGATAGTGTAACCCATCCTGGTATTACAGGTTACATCTCTGGGCATAGTATCTTAGGTGTGTACCAAACCTTATGTAACTTTCTTGGGGTTGAGTCTACTCGCCAGGTTTTGCGATCATTATTGCAGCCTATTGAAGTTGTACCCACCACTAAAGAAATGATTCAGGTAGCCCTATTAGATGCAACCCTACCTTTTGAAGAAGCTTTAATTCAAGCAGTGGCTAATCGAATTCAAGCTGACGGCATTATCACCTATCATGGTGATGATATTAACCCTAGGCGCGTTCCCGTGTTTACGCCAAGCCGCTGGATCACAGTGCTCTCTGATCCAAAACTAATGGGCTGATCCAAACGAATGAGTGGATATGAGGTGACCTTGGGGAACCTAAACGTTAAGGCGGGATCAGGGAACCTTTAACGCGATCGTTGCTTTTACAGGGATGGCCTCTCGTAGTACATCACTCTCAACCACCAATGCCACAAACTGTAAATCTTGACCTGGTTCAATAGAGAGATCAGTCCAAGGTATTGAAATTTCTAAACAACTATCTAAAGCTACTTTGATTTGACTCGGGATGTCATGCCAAGTATGATGATCACCTGCTTGCATTAACTGAGCTTGGCATTGGTGGGGCATAGTCAACGATCCGTTATTGATTGAAATTTGTAGCACGTGGCGATAATGATAATTTAAGGGGGCTTCATTAGGAACTCGCTGTAAGTTTAGGGGACTATTCACAGTGATTCGGTGAGGATAAAACCAACAAATGCGTAATTGTTGAGGACGTTGCACGGCAGAACTAAAATCAAATCGCAAGTAAAACTGATAATGATCAAAGCCGTACCACAGCTGTCGAATTGGACTAACCCGATGCATCGTTCCTCGTGCTGGACCTACTAAGATCCGACCTGCTTGGCTCCATTCTCGATCAGTAGGTTGCCCATTAACAGTTGGATGAATAAATCCTTGTGGCAGTCGATCTTCTAAGCCATCATGATCTTCTAGGGGATGGAGGAGAATAGCGGGTACGGCTTCTCCTAGGTGGCGATAAATCGATTCTAAATGCTCACGAAATAATTGGTCGAAGATAGCATCATGAGCCGATGAATGCCCTAAACCAAACCACCAAAACCAATCTGATCCTTCAGCTGCCCATAAGGATTCCCAGGTGGCTTCGTTGGCATGAGGATGATTTTCAATCAGTTGTCGAGCTTGAGCCAATAACTCCCAGGCCCGATTTTTAACTGGATCGCCTATCCAGGTGGTAAAGTCAGCTTCAATCCAAGAGCCACTGTGTAATTGATCGGCTATTAGAGTTTCAGTGGGTGGAAATTGTGCTAAATACTCAGAGACAGTAACCAATTTGATCACAGGATGTTGATTTAAACGACCATACAAGTTTTCTAGAAACTGTCGACCATCCTGGGGATAGTACTCCCAGCAATTTTCACCATCTAAAGCAATGGTCACTAGCCAGGGCTTGGTTTGAGGGAGGCGATTACGAATCGTTTCTAAATGTTCAATTAAATCTTTGGCGGCTGAATTGGGATCCATTGTGCTGTAGCTGAAGCCAATCAAGTCTGAGAGTCGATGATCTCGGAAAACCATGGCAATTTCACCAACCTCTACTTCGATCCGATAAGGCTGATAGAGTCGCTCTGGTTCTTGCACATAGCCTTGTTCATCACGACTAAAAACTTGTCCTAAACTCCAGCCTAAAATAGATTCATCTGAAATCAACCATCGAAAGCCTTGTTGAATGATAGACGACAAAATGGTAGGACTGACGGACTGTTCAGAAGGCCATAATCCTCGTGGTTCAGTGTGAAAATAGTTAAGGTAAGCGGCTTTAGCTTTGCGTAATTGTTGAACTACATCGTCTGTCCAATGAAACCCATATCGAGGTAAAGGTAAACTGGGTCGTGCGACTCGAGCTGAGCGATTACTAGCCAGTAGTGGCAGAATAGGATGTGTGTAGGGGCTCGTTGCAATTTCAATTTGGCCAGTTTGTTGCATTTTATTATGCTGAGGAATAATGCAGCTCAAGATCTGTTGTTGTTTCATATAGATCCGTTGCCGCATGCTTAAAGTAAAACCACGTTGCTGACGCAACCAGCCTTGAATTTCAGGGTCTTCATGATAAATGGGATCAAACCAGGCTAAGTTATGCCACGCCAGGAGGTCACTGTAATCTTGAGGAGTCCAGTAGTGTAAACACCAGTTATGGCCCTGCTGTTCTCGCTGCTGATAAAGTTCGTGATAACGAGGATGTGGCTCAATCAACGTTGGGAAATGAGCATCAAAAAAACGATCAACAATAAACTCCAGTTGGTCAGGGGTCATCGTCTCAACAGGAGTCAACAAGAGCTCTAGATAAGGATCAAAAGCTTTACCAGCCACATAATCTTCGATCTGAACCAGCAACGATGGGGCTAGGTTAATGGTCTGATGAATTTTTGGATACTTCTCCAACAGTAAAATCAAGTCTAGATAATCTTTGATCCCATGTAAGCGGACCCAAGGTAGCCGATAATGACCTGCAATTGGACTTTTATAGATCGGTTGGTGTTGGTGCCAAACAAAGGCCACGTGAAGGGGGTATGACATGGACAGACATCATCAGAACTCAACCGGATACTAGCCCATCTCCTGCAAATACAATGTTACAGATCTCAGGTCTTTAGAAATTCTCTAGATTACTGCTGGCCCGATCCACCTGCAATTATGGATCAGCAGAGACTCAGGGAGCTTCCCAAAAAGCTTAAGGCCTTAAATACATTCGACAGCTTTGACAAGGGCTTTATCACCTAGCATGAGTTTGGCTTGTAAGGCTGGTGCTGTCTTCAGAGGCCTTGCGGCAGATTTTAGAATGTCACCCCCCAAAGCTTGATTAATGTGTGTGATGGCTTCAACTAATTGATCGTAACGGTCCTGAGACAACTCCTTGAAGAGATGAGATCGAGCTGTAGGGGGTCGCATCATTTCAACTTTTTCTGCGGGTTGCATCGTTCTGAGAGCAGTCATGATCAGATCGGCTGCAGGTCCCGTAAGGAGAACGACTGCAGTCCCAAATTGCAATTCTTGTCGCATTAGATGTAGCTGTAATACTTGAGCCATAACTTGGAGTGTTGCTTTTGATCAATACTTTGTTATCCTAATTATGCCTATAAACCAGAGGTTTGTGTATTCACTTTGATTCCTATATACTTTGATTCGTGTATATTTCGTGTATATATTTAATGAGCATGACATAAATTTGAAAAATGAATTAAAACATGAACAACTGTCTTTAGCTTTTGACTTAAACCCTCCACCTAGCTGAAAAGGGGTAACTTGTACCCTGCATCCGTCACTACAAGATCTGGTTGTAGGGTACCTTGAATCTAGTTAAGTTATTGTTTTGACTTCTGTTGCTTTAAATCACCAGGTTCATTAACGTAAGGCTCAGGTTCTACTGCATAATTGTTGAGTAAGCCTTCCCGATCAACGGTGTAGCCTCCTTTAGCTCTAGAATCCCCTTCTGCATTGGGTGTTTGTTTAAACCCTGTCCCCTCACGCTTTCTTCGAGCCGTAACTTCAGCAGGTTCGATGCCAGCATCATAACTAGCTCCTGGTTGATCAGATGAGCTTGGATCTTGTTTTTCCTCTTTCCAGCCAACAATACGATTGGAGCGAAACCAGGCAAGGGATCCTAAGGTAGCTGCTGCAACAAATCCAGTTACTACCACAACCGTTGCTGATAGAGGAAAATGAGAAAGATCGGTAGCCAAAACCATAATTATCCTCTAGATACTGTGACATTGATGCAATCATGTTCAAATTGAGAGTTGAGGCTTAAGGGATCCTAGATTTCATCCTAATCCTAGATTTCACCCTAGATCTCTGGAAGCTGCTCAAACACTTCAATAGTTTGGAATCGAGTTTTGCAAATTCAAGGGCTTGTAGATCTTTAAAATGAGATCCATGACGATGAATCCTCTAGGACCATCATGACCATCTGACCCCCATGATCATCTGACCATACCATCTGATCCTATTTCGACCCTTGTTTCTTCGACCCTTGTTTCTTCGACCTTTGTCTCCAGGAGCGCCTGTCCCCTAAGAGCACTTTGCCACTGTTGCTTTGCCACTGTTGATGTCATTGTTGATGTCATTGTTTGCTATCAACCACAGTAGAAAGCTTACTGCTTAAGTTATCAAGTCCCTAAGATAACTGCAACAGAAGACATAAATATTTATGAGATCACCTCTTGATTAAAGTTACCGTTCCCTAAACCCAATTGTGCCCTGCTCTACATCAAATCGAGTATCAAATTGAAAGAAAAAGGGCATTCCCAATACTTGAAATAATGGTTCATTAGGTTGGCTGGTCACAAAAACTCGATCAAGGCTAGGTGTGATTGGAAATCCAACTTGAAGCTGAAAATTAAAAACTGAAGGAAGATCAACTTGAATATTACTACCTGAGATCAGCACAAAAGTATCTGATACAGGGTTGTTTATTTCAATAGATAGATCTGAACTGCCAGTGTCAAAGAGAGTATTGGCAGGTTGAGCATTGACTAAGGGAGGACCTAATCCATCAATAGTATAAAATGGCTGTAAGGCAGCATCCGCCCAAACAGGAACACCGTTTTCGAAGGCCGCCGGCTGACCTGTAGAGGTTGAAATAACTTGTGGCAGGCCTGCTGTTGTGAATCCTTGCTGATTAGAGGGGGCGAGTCCAAGGGTGAAAGATCCCTGAGTTGAGTTAAACCCACCTGTTTCGATAATGTAGCCTGAGGCTAGATCTCCTTCTAGTTGAGCCAGCGGATTGTAAAGTTGGAGATCAGAAGTTCGTGCATTTAACGATACACCTAAAATCCCAGAAAAACCAGCATTGTTAAAATTATCGAAACCAGTCTGTCCTGGACAATTAGGAGCACTAGGAATACAAGTGACTTCATCAACGACTTGAATGATAATCCTATCTGTTGTTGTAGCTGATCCAATTTGAACTGAAGCCAACGCTAGCTCACCAATATAGACAGTGCCATCTCCAAACTGAACCTGATTAGGGATCCCAAGTCGTTCTAAGCCTTGAGATCCAACAGCATTGGCAAACACACGTAAGCCGGCTGATCCAGTATCTAGCAATAATTCAGTAGGTTGGCCGGCGATAGTAATAGGGACACCCAGTAATTTGAGGGAGGTAGAGGCTAAAGTGAAGGTCCGAACCGGCATAGGTACTGTAAGGGTGCTGGTTACCGATCCAGGAGAAGGCGTGGGTGTGGGAGTTGAGGTGGATATGGGTGACGGGCTTGCTGAGGGTGATGGCGTAGGGAGAGGTGATGGAGTTGATCCAGGTGTGGGCAGAACAGTAGGTAAAGGCGTTGATAAAGGAGGTGCTGTAGTGCCACCCCCACCACAAGCACTCAGACCAGCTAAGAAAACAAAACTACCTAAACTTCTTATGCGATGCTTAAAGCTCATTCTGTTACCTTTTAGATCAAATCTAATCACTACTGCTGTCGACCCTAGCTTATAAACCGATTCATTGATGGGATTATTATTCTCAAAGTCATTGCTGTTGAGCGTAGCTGATCTATGTATCCTCTCATCCTCCAAATGGAGGTATCATCAGAATGGCGTTTTTAAGAGAGCGTTTTAATGCAACCGCACCCTAAACCCAAACAGGTAGTTATTTGGCTGGGATTAGGTCTTGTGTCACTGATAACAGGTTGGTGCAGTTCCCTAAATATTCAAAAGAGTTTGGCCCAAACTCCTCTGTTTCCAACTACCGATCGAAGCCCATCCCCTCCTAGCAAGCTAGAACCTAACCTAAATCTTGATGAGTTCAGTTCTGATCCGAGTTCTGAAGATGATCCAGATCCCATTATTTCAGATCCTAGTCCCATTGATCGGTTGCCACCACAGTTTGAATTCAAAGGACGAACCTATACTCGACAGTTAGAAAGTATACCTGATCAAGGTCGTTACTGGACGGATGGATCTCGAATTTTGAATCATGTCATTTTTTGGGAGGTTACCACTTTAGAAGAAAAATATGGCCAAGGGTTTACTTTTCCAGATCCGCCTCCCAATACCTTGTATCTATTGACAGTCGAACGTAACTTTATTCCTTATATCTATCCATAGACTTATCTATCCATAAGCTGAATAACGTGATAGTTGGCGCAGATAATTTGAGACTTTGATGCTTGTAAGATGGCTCTACGACCGTGTCAGGCTAGTCATGAGAGGGAGAACCAGTAACTACGTAGCCATTGATGGCATTAAGTCTTATGATGTCTGAGGATCAGTCTAAGAATCTGGCCGATCCTGACAACTGAAGCCCAAACAACTGAAGCTCAAAGGAGAGATCACGTGACGCTGGCAGATGGTGTGCAGATAATTGCTTTCGGAGTTTTAGCGCTACTGGCTATTAGCTTTGCCTTTGGTGTAGTGCTGTCTCCTAATATTGTTTACTCTGGTTTTCTGTTAGGGGGCGTCTTCTTAAGCATGGCTGGTCTCTATTTGCTATTGAATGCAGATTTTGTCGCCGCCGCCCAGGTTCTCATCTATGTTGGTGCTGTCAATGTGTTAATTTTGTTCGCTATCATGCTGGTTAACCGTCAGTACACCTTTTCAACGATCAAATTGGGCTGGCTACGTAATGGGGTCACCGCTTTGGTCTGTCTCGGACTTCTAGGATTATTGTCAGCCATGATTGTGAGCACACCTTGGGAGTTAGAGCCTGTTGCATCCGTTAGTAGTATTTTGTTGATGGGGGGCCACTTCTTCAGTGACTACCTGCTTCCATTTGAAGTGGCTTCAGTTTTGCTGTTGATGGCATTAGTGGGAGCTATCGTGTTGGCCCGACGTGAATTTGTTTCAGAATCTTTAATTGAAGAAGGGGCGTCTTGGGGAGACCTTAATTTACTGGAGCGCTCACGGCCTGAGATTCCTGTGACAACTACTGAATCCAAGTCCTAGCTATAACAGTTTCACGTGATGATTTAATTAAGAGGCTAACTATGTTACAGCTTGAGTTTTTCCTGATTGTGGCGGCGATCCTTTTTTGTGTTGGTATTTTTGGCTTAATTGTGAGTCGTAACGCCATTCGAGTGTTGATGTCGATTGAATTGATGTTAAATGCAGTCAATTTAAACTTCATTGCATTCTCTAACTTCTTAGATTCAGCTAGCATTCGCGGTCAAGTCTTTTCTGTATTTGTGATTACTGTGGCTGCTGCTGAGGCAGCTGTAGGTTTAGCCATTGTGCTAGGGATTTACCGCAACCGATCTACCATTGATATGGAAAGCTTCAATTTACTGAAGTGGTAGTTAGTTTAAGATTGCTTGCGTTATTCTTCTGCACAAAAAAGCTGCCCTTAAAGTAGGCAGCCTACCAACTAAAATATTCTGTTAGCTAGCCTAAGTTATGTGCCAGCAGTCCAACTGTTCATGTACTCTACTTGACTATTAGTCAAGGAATCAATGGAGATGCCCATAGCTTTTAGTTTTAGGGCTGCGATCTCACGATCTAGATCTTCAGGGATAGAGTAAAGACCTGGATCTAATTTGCCTCTGTTTTTCGCTAGAAACTCACAAGCTAAGGCTTGATTAGCAAAGCTCATATCCATAACGCTTGCTGGGTGGCCTTCAGCGGCTGCTAGATTAATCAAGCGACCTTCACCTAGGACAATGATCGACTTGCCATTCTTAAGCTTGTACTCAACCACAAAGGGCCGGACACTAAACTTTTCTACAGTTTGAGCTTCTAAAGCCACTAGATCAATTTCAATATCAAAGTGACCTGAGTTACACACAATGGCGCCATTCTTCATAGCAGCAAAGTGTTCCTCTCGAATCACGTGCTTGTTACCGGTCACAGTAATGAAGAGATCACCCACTTGAGCAGCTTCGATCATAGGCTTCACAGGGAATCCATCCATAACGGCTTCTAAAGCTCGGATAGGATCAACTTCAGTCACAATCACGTGGCCGCCTAAGCCCCGAGCTCGCTGAGCTACCCCTTTAGAGCACCAGCCATAGCCAGCAACTACAATGGTGCGTCCAGCCAATAAGATATTAGTAGCTCGGATAATGCCATCTAAAGTGGATTGACCAGTACCATAGCGGTTATCAAAGAAATGCTTGGTTGCTGCATCATTGACTTTCATGGCTGGGAACTTTAGAGCCCCGTCATTAAACATAGCCTGCAACCGCACAATTCCAGTTGTCGTTTCTTCAGTTGTTCCAATAATTTCAGCGATCTGGTCAGCTCGGTGTTGTACTAGCTCCACAGTAACATCGCTACCATCATCAATAATCACATTAGGATGATGATCCAAAGCAATTTGAACATGACGACGATAGGTCTCCACGTCTTCACCTTTATAAGCAAAGACTGAGATGCCATGATCAGCCACTAAGCTAGCTGCAACATCATCCTGAGTTGATAGAGGGTTACTGGCGATCAAAACGCTATCGGCACCACCAGCCTTCAACGCTAAGGCTAAGTTAGCGGTTTCAGTGGTGACGTGGCAGCAGGCAACGAGTCTGATTCCTTCAAGTGGCTTTTCAGCAGCAAACCGATCTCGAATTTGAGCCAGAACAGGCATCTCCCGTGCCGCCCATTCAATCCGCTGTTTGCCCAATGGCGCTAGACTCAGATCCTTCACCTCATGTTTTGGGTTTGAGGTCGGACGATCAATGGTGGTTGTCATGAGCAATAATCCTTTGATAACAGTAATCAGTAACTCATCAGCAGCCTTTGCCCATCCAGTGCTACATAGAGCTTGTCGGCTTTACCTGATGAGACTCGATAAGGTGATTGACTTAGTGTGTAACCTATTTAGTCTACTATATATTGGTAACATACCGAAGATTAGGGTACAACCATTGAGGAAATTCTATGACAGAGGGTTGAAGGAGCATCACAGCTGATGCCAAACGTAATTTCAGCTCTGGGTCTTGATGTTGGTAACCGCCGTATTGGTGTTGCTGGATGTGATGGGTTAGGTCTGCTGGCCACAGGCTTAGGTGTGATCCATCGCCGTTCCCTCAAATCAGACATTGCTGAACTCCAACGGTGGATCGAGATTCGACATGCTCAAATTCTAGTTGTAGGACTGCCTTTGCAAATGGACGGCTCTGTCGGATCTCAAGCTAGAAAAGTACAAACTCTGATGGGGCGAATCCAACACGCTATTCAATTGCCTATAGATTACATTGACGAACGGCTAACAACTGTACAAGCAGAATGGGATTTGAGAGAAGCTGGCCTGACAGCTAAACATCAAAAAGGACTGATAGATCAGCAAGCAGCCGCTATCATTTTGCAGGAGTGGCTCGACCGAAAACGACAGCTGATTAGTGGCACTCCTAGCGATCTAGATGCCCCTTTTTGATCTCTATGATTTATTTTGATTTTTTGCTTAATGTTGTGAGGCATGCCAGGTTCCGTGGAAGCGAAGCGAGACTTTTTGAGGCAATTCTAAGCAACAGAGGGGTTGCTCATCGACATGTGCTGCATCTAGTATCCAGATTTCACTTCGTTCTGAGTGGCTATTGAAGACAAGTATTAACAACCAGCTATGCTCAGGATCCTCGGTATTCCTGACAAAAATAGGCTCACTAGGATAGTAGCCATCGCCATAATCAGCTACTGTTAGAGTGCTTGTCTGATGATCAAAGCAACCCACAGTATCTAACAACTCAGATTGTAGATCTGTGCCTGACCGATGTAAGGATAAATACGTGTAGCGGTGGGGCTGACCAACGACTGCTGGATCAAAGCTAGGAAATTCACAACTTTGACCTAACAGTTCATAAGTATCTAGAAGTTGACCTTGTGGATCTAATCGTATTCGCCATAAAGCTCCCGGTGCTGAGGTGGTGGTTTTGCCATGGGCTACTTCTTTTAAACGTCGATTAATCGAAAAATCTGGATAGCGAACTACGTCCAGGCTGATAGAACCATCACCTTCAAGATAACCATTACCAAAGTGCCATTGAAACCAGGGCTCTGTAGTAAATTGACTGACTACTGAAAAGGTCTCTCGATCCACAATCATAATCTCAGTCCCGTTTTCAGGATGCCAGACTAAAGCATCACTAAAACTTGTCACTTGAAATAATAGAGGCCAAAAATTTAACTGCAATGGGGCAAATACAAATACTAGATAACGATCAGCCATCACAAAATCGTGTAAAAATAAACGTGAAATCGGAATAGCACCATGCTGTTGTAGACGACCCCAAGCATCACAGCGATACAGCCTTAGCGTTGGATTCTGGCCCAAACTAACCCCTATGTTATATATGTAACCTGTCTGGGGATCACGTTTGGGGTGGGCAGAAAAAGGCGAGTTGACTTCAAGACCATTTAGCGGATCACGGCCTTTTGTGGCTAGGGTAGTCAGATCTAGAGCATAGGGCCAGTCTCCTTCCCAAAGAGCCAGTAGTCTATCTTGAACAGCCAAGACAGAGGTATTAGCTGCATTTTTTAGACCTCGTTGCCAACGTTCCCAAAGCCACCCTGATGGAGTCATCCCATAGCCACCAAAGAGAAATTGACCAGCTTCAGCTTCAGCTTGATAGCCTGACGTTTGAACATAACGGTAGACCCCAGTGGCTTGCCCGCTACGAAAATGAATGGCCAGCACGGCTCCATCGCCATCAAACCAATGGCCTACCCGTTGCTTCCCTCGCTCTAAGCGACCTGCCCCGTTGAGATAGAGTGATCCGTTTAGTCCATTTGGGACCTGACCTGACTTGACAGATAAGATAACAGGTCCAAAAGGCTGATCTGGCTGAATAATAGCTCGAGACCAAGCGGGAGCAGATGATAGAGTAGATACCATACCAAAGGGATCGAATTAAGTTCAGCCTCAGTATAACGAATCTACTAGAAAATTGAAAATCTTTGACAAAATTTAGCTCAGCTACTTAGAAGTCTTGATTTTTAAGATTTGATCTTCACAAGTTGAGTTCAGCTAATCTTGATCCGAAACACCCAATCACTGAATTCAGGATCACGATTTTCGGTAATAGCAGTTAACTTATCTCGCAACTTTAAAGTGATCGGATTAGTGCTGGGTAATTGATAAGCTTCAACCTGTTTGACAGGAGCAATCTTAGCCGCTGTCCCTGTTAGGAAAACTTCATCCGCGATGAGAAGCTCAGTTTTGTCAATTGGTCGTTCAATAACCTCAATACCCATAGACCGAGCCAGTACCATCACACTATCTCGGGTTACCCCTTCTAGAATATCTTGATCAAAGCCAGGGGTTATAAGTTGTCCATTCCGCACCATAAAAATATTCATACCATAGGCTTCACTGACTTTACCTTGTGAGTTTAATAGAATAGCTTCGTCAAAGCCAGATGCCACTGCTTCCGATTTAGCCAGGGCTGAGGAAATATAAGCACCACTAATCTTGCCACGTAGAGGTAAGCTGCGATCTTCTTGTCGGTGCCAGGAACTAATTCGACAGCTCACCCCCTCGGGAGATAAGTAATTACCCAAATATAGTCCGTAGATGAAGAAACTTTTTTCGATCTCATGTAATCGAGGTGAAATATCCAAATCAGAAGTATAAACGAAAGGTCGAATATAGAAAGAATCAATAGGTTGGTTACGTTTAACAAATTCAATTATAGCAGATTCAATTTTGTCAGCAGGTAAGTCAAGTAGAAGAAACTTTGCACTGTGGCTTAATCGTTTACAATGACGGTCGAGACGGAATAACAAAATTTGACTTGAATCTTGCGGATCAGGGATTCCACGGAGGCCCCCAAAAGCTGCTGTTCCATAATGAAGAGCATGAGTTGCGATTGAGATAGTGGCATTCTCAAACGGTACAAATTGATTCTGAAAATACGCAATGGGAAGAAAGTTAGGCATGAGCTTCAAATCAAGACAGAATATAGAGATAACAAAAAACAGGATTCAATGCTCCTGGCTTAGGCTTAAGGCTACCAGTTGTATGATCAGCTAGATTTACAATCAGCTAGATTTACGATCCGATGTAACTGTCTGATGTAACTGTAGTTCAAAGCAGTAAATTATATTATGTACGTCTCACTCAAAGAGATCAAGCCGTGACAAAAAAGATTTATACTTTTCGCTGGGTTCGAGAAGGTTGCGAGACCCCTGCTGCCGTTAAGCCTGGAGTTTGATCTTTGAGCCAAGAAGTATTGAGTCAAGAGCAGTCCTTACCTATGAGATCTTCACTAAATGAGCAAGTAGCTTTAGTGACAGGGGCTAGCCGGGGTATTGGACGTGCCATTGCCTTAGCCCTAGCTGCAGACGGTGCCAAGGTAGCTGTTAACTATGCCCGATCAGCAGAGGCTGCTGAAGATGTTGTTAAATCCATCGTGGCTCAAGGTGGTGAAGCCCTAGCTATTGGCGGTGATGTTGCCGAGTCTCAGGCAGTTGATCAGATCTTTGCTCAGGTTATGGAGCAGTGGGGTCGCATTGATATTCTGGTCAATAATGCTGGGATTACTCGTGATGGCTTGCTAATTCGCATGAAACCTGATGATTGGCGAGCTGTTATTGATCTCAACCTTAATGGAGTCTTTTTGTGTTTGAAAGCTGCTGCAAAAGTAATGCTTAAGCAACGCCGGGGTCGTATTATCAATATTACCTCTGTCATTGGTCTCTCAGGTAATGAAGGCCAAGCAAACTATAGTGCGGCCAAAGCAGGTGTTATTGGTCTTACCAAATCTGCGGCGAGAGAATTGTCCAGTCGCCATGTCACTGTGAATGCTGTAGCTCCTGGTTTTATTGCCACTCAAATGACTGAAAACTTGAATGCAGAAGCGATCCTGAACCGGATTCCACTAGGCCGTATGGGTACACCTGAGGAAGTAGCTGGTGTCGTGCGATTTTTAGCTGCTGATCCAGCTGCTGCTTACATTACTGGTCAAGTGATCAATGTAGATGGAGGTATGGTTATGGCCTAGTCAGGCGAGGTGATGACCGGTTGTAGGCTGGATCTGGCTCTTGGATCAGCTCAAAATTGATGATGTCCCATCTTGAGGGGCTAGGTTCTAAATCAGTGTCAGAACTAAAGGCCACTGGCAAACCATATAGCCGAGGATGAGAACTTTTATCACGTTGTCGGCGAAACGGTCCCTGCTCTAGGTAGGGCGCTAAGAGATCACGGTAGCGCTGGGCAATCATGATCTGAGTCGCTCGCATGCCTTTGGTCCGTAATCGATCGAGTTCCTCATGAATCTCAAATCGGATACTATCAGCATCAGTATGCTGCCGAAACCAATGGCCTTGCCACATACGCCATCGCCGTCCAGACTGAAGATGAATGAGATCTTGAGAGTTTGGGTCTGACTCAAATGCGCCATGACGATGACACAAGTAACTATCTGTAAGTGTAAGTGCTTCAATCTTCTGTCGACAGTGAGGACAGAGAATGGTTGGCCCAAAAATGGGGTAGGTAAAACCCATTGACATGATGGAAGTGATCAAAAAAGACAGATGCCCCGACTCCCACATTATAATGGTCTAACTTGGTGGTTTGGTTTAATTAGGGTTAGCCGAATTGGTTTAAAAAGCTAGTCAGCTATGGAGATCCTAAGTTGTTGTTGAAGGAATTGAAGTTAACTCAGAAAGATTACCCTGGTGTGCAATGGTCACAGATTTGGGCGGCATTGAGATCAGTATTGCCCACTCTCTCAACCGCTCCAGAAGCCGCTTAAACGGGTTGCTAACCCAATGGAAAAGACCACCCGTTTCTTTTGAAGCAGTTACAAAGCGATTCGTGAGGCTACATCACGATCTCTATGATTGAAATGTTTCCTGAGGGCATGGGGGGGTACTATGAAGCTAGACGACAGCGGCTTGTAGTCCCTAATTCAATCACTGGGATGGTGGACTTTGGTGGGGGACCTCCATTGGGTTTTTAGTGGATGAAGAGGTGTCTGTGGATTGATTTAGGTTCTATTGTGGTGTTCAGACCATTTAACAACTTGATGGGGAAATACCAACGTGACTGATAAACAACATTCCTTGCTGAAAGCATCAGACATCAATTCAATGGATGCATTTGAGTTTCATCATCCACTCAATCCCAATTCAGAAATTTATTTACGGTTTCTTGGGCGTGCTGTCGGCCTTAAACGCATTGGTATAACAATTGCTCGTGTACCACCAGGCAAAGAATCTTTCATTTTCCATGCTCACCAGAATGAAGAAGAATGGGTTTACATTTTATCGGGGCGAGGTATTGCGGAAATTGGAGATAGGGAGTGTGAAGTCGAGTCAGGGGACTTCATGGGCTTTGGGCTACCTCAACAACCCCATCATCTTCGTAACCCATTCGATGAAGATCTTGTGTACCTGATCGGTGGAGAAGCAGGGCGCTTAGATATTGGAATTTTTCCTCGGCTGGGTAAACGAGTGATCAGGGATAGTGAGTCAGCTTACATCTTTGATGAGTCATCGCTTCAACTTTTTTGGAGCAGCAAGCAATCTACTGAGGATTGATCTGCTCTGTTTTTGGGTTGGTCTGGAGTAGGAGGACTTATTTCCGTAGCTGGGTCTCGACCTGTAAGGTATAAGTCTGAGTTGCTGTTGTCCTATGTGATCTTCAATGAGAGATCCAGTCATTATCTCGAGCTTTGTTGCAAGTGGTTCTCACAGGATCTGTAGTATGGTTCAGTGATAGCTGTGTATACTACCCCACCACAAATAGATCTGACAGAGCCAAGCCTTTCAGTAGACTGGAATCATGCTCAACCATAATCAGGATAGCCATGATTGCTCAAATTCAGACCCAACCAACCAATTCCCCGTTGTCTCCAGAAGACTATCTTGCTTGGGAGGCGACACAGGAGAGCAAATATGAATACGAAAAGGGCACCATTATTGCCATGACAGGTGGGACAGTTCCTCATAGTCAAGTGATGGCTAACTTTTCAGCCTTGTTAGTAACTCATCTGCGCCATAAAAAGTGTAAGGTGGCTGTCAGCGATGCCAAAGTAGTGGTTAAGTCAGAAAAATACTATTACCCTGATGTGGTTGTCTCTTGTGATGAACGAGATCGTCAGGCCCGTGACTTTTTTAGCTATCCCTGCTTTATTGCTGAAGTGATTTCGCCTTCTACTGAAGCTCGTGATCGAGGCATCAAGCAACAGAACTACATGAGAATCCCAACTTTGAATCAGTATCTTTTGGTAGATCCTGAGCAGTTTCAAGTGGACTTGTACGAACGTCAAATAGGATCATGGAAGTATATTTCAATCAATAGTCCGGACATTATGGTTGAAGACCCACTCGTTCAAATCACATCTTTAGAGCTGGAGTTTCCTCTGTCGAGGCTTTACGAAAATATTGATCTGCAGTTAAGTGATGGATCAGATTAGTATCTCATCATGATATCGTTTTGCATAGCAAGTGATATACAAGCACAATTCTACAACTCACCACTATCTACGTGGGTACTCAAGTTGCAGCTGTTGGATCTGATCCAAAGTTAGGCCTGTAAATCTAGCAACCTGCTGCGGTTCAATTCCTTCTTGCAGCATATTAAAGGACACCTTGCGTTTAACTTGGATCCGATCCGCTCCTGAACTGCTTTAAGACCCCACATTGCTAAAAAACTAGGAGAAGCTGTTGGTGTCAAGATCTATAGCAGTGGAAGTGGCTCAGGCTCAGACTGCCGTTTAGCTTTCCGCATCAGATCAGCTCGTTTGGCTATGGCTCGAGATCTAAGTGATCGAGACAAACATCAGGTCCTCACCGATCAAAGTCACTACACCCTCAAGCGATCCCTAAGGGTAGAACTCATTACTATGGTTTGGAGCAAATGGTTTGGAGCAAATGGTTTGGAGCAAGATTAACTTAGACCTAACTCAGACCCAACTTCAGGTCTTCTCTTGATCTTACACTAGCTTTCTACCTGCTCTCAGAGACTGTGGTTTTGTAAACGGGGAACTCCAGTTTAGATTTTAGGTCTAAGCAAAAAAGGTCTAGGGCACTTGAATCATGACCCCTTTATCGTCAACTGCAAAATTGAACCGTCGTCACCTGTTGCAGCTTGGGGCAATGACCCTGGGTGCCGGTTCCTGTTGGATCAGGCATCAAGAACGGGCTCAATCTCAGCAACGAGGCCCCACTCTGATCGTTCAAAACCCACTTCAATCAGTCACCTATGGCACTAATTGGTTTGCTCAGGCAGAGCATGGTGGTTTCTACCAGGCTGTAGCTCAAGGAACTTACCAGGATTATGGTTTAGATGTCACGATCCGAATGGGTGGACCTCAGGTCAATGGCACCCAATTGCTAGTGTCTGGTGCGATTGATTTTTATATGGGATCAGGTGCTGATGCTATTCAGGCTGTTCAAGAAGGCCTCCCTAAAATTACAGTTGCAGCTATCTTTCAGAAAGATCCTCAGGTTTTGCTAGCTCATCCTGGTACAGGGGTAGAAAGTTTAGCAGATTTGAAAGGTCGTCCTATTCTCATTGCAGCCTCATCACAAACCACATTTTGGCCTTTTCTCAAAGCTAGGTTTGGCTTCACTGATGATCAAATTCGACCCTATAACTTCAATTTAGCCCCATTTTTACAAGACCAACAATCCGGTCAGCAAGGCTATTTAACGTCGGAACCTTATGCGATCCAGACAGAAGGTGGTTTTGAACCTGTTGTCTTGCTACTAGCTGATTTTGGCTACAGCCCCTACGCGACTACCATTGAAACTAAGCGTAATCAAGCTGAACAAGATCCTGATCTGGTTCAACGGTTTGTTGATGCCTCGATTAAAGGTTGGTACGACTATTTTGAAGATCCTGAGCCAGCTCATGCTCTAATTAAACAGGACAACCCTGAGATGACAGATGGGCAGCTCGCCTATAGTTTTGACAAGCTCCAAGAGTATGGCATCGTGCTTTCAGGTGAAGCTGAGAATCAAGGCATTGGTGCTATGACCCCTCAACGATGGCAAACGTTGTTCGAGAGTTTGGTTGCATCTGATATTGTCCGAGCTGATGTTGACTATACTCAGGCCTTTTCGCTAGATTTTGTCAATAAAGGTAAAGATTATTACGTCAGTTAGGAGAGCATGACTTCACAACCCAAACTAGGTATCTTAGCATCTGGAAAAGGCTCCAATATGGAGGCAGTCGCCCAAGCCATTGATCAAGGACAATTAAGGGCCCAGATCCAAGTCGTGATTTACAATAATCCTGATGCGTTGGCCTCTGAGCGGGCTAAGGCCTATGGGATCCCAGCTATTTTAATCAATCATCGCAACTTCAAAGATCGAGAGTCCTTTGACCAAGAAGTGTTAAAGACTCTAAGGTCCTGTGAGGTTGAGTGGGTGATTATGGCTGGATGGATGAGGCGGGCTACAGCAGTACTCGTAGATGCTTATCCTCAAAAGATCCTGAATATTCACCCCAGTCTTCTGCCCAGCTTTCCAGGGGTACGAGCAGTTGAACAAGCTCTAGACTATGGTGTTAAAATTACAGGCTGTACGGTTCATCTAGTTACACTTGAGGTTGACCAGGGCCCTATTATTCAACAAGTCGCGGTCCCGGTGTTCCCAGATGATACCCCCGCCACCTTACATGCGCGGATTCAACACGAGGAGCATCACATCTTACCTGAGGCCATTAGACTCTGTCTTGAGGGAACTTAAGAATAAAGCTGAGTTTAATAAGTTCTTTAACACGGTTCTGACATCCATTCCAAAAACGATCTATGATCAGAACGTAGCAAAGACGAGCGCGCCATAGTTGCTGCTATTTTAAAATTATTGTTTTTGAACCTGAAATCCACTCGGGAGGTTGATCCATGATTCAGGTTGCAGCTGAGAGCTCCATTCTTTCAACTCAAGCTTTTGATCAGACATTACCATCTCAGACTGAGGCTATGGTGCTTTGGTTCGATCAAGTCAGTTTGGCTGATATTCCTAAAGTCGGTGGTAAAAATGCGTCCCTGGGAGAGATGATTCAGCAACTATCTGCCCAAGGCGTGAATGTACCCATGGGGTTTGCAACTACAGCATTTGCTTATCGCTACTTTATTCAAACGGCAGGCCTAGAAACCAAACTGCTAGATTTACTAGCTGATCTAGATATTGATGATGTGAAAAGTTTGCGAGAGCGGGGACAACAAGCACGGTGCCTCATTTTACAAACGCCCTTTCCGGACTCTCTGACTGAGGCGATTACAACAGCTTATCTCCAGTTATGTGAACGCTATCAATCAAGCTCTGATCTCACTGTTGATGTGGCTGTCCGCTCAAGCGCTACAGCTGAGGATCTTCCCAATGCTAGTTTTGCGGGACAACAAGAAACCTACCTGAATGTACGGGGTGTCCAAAGTGTCCTGGAGGCTTGTCATCGTTGCTTTGCCTCACTATTTACTGACCGAGCTATCTCCTATCGAGTGATCCAAGGTTTTGAGCACTTGGGTGTAGCTCTATCTGTGGGGGTGCAGAAAATGGTGCGATCCGATCTAGCAGCTTCAGGGGTGATGTTTTCGATTGATACTGAAACTGGTTTCAAAAATGCAACTCTGATCAATGCAGCCTATGGTTTAGGGGAGACGGTTGTTCAAGGTGCGGTTAATCCTGATGAGTACTTTGTCTTTAAACCAACATTGCAGCAAGGCTATCAGCCGATCCTGGGGAAACGCCTAGGCAGTAAAGAAATCAAGATGGTTTATGATTTGGGTGGTAGTAAACAAACTAAAAATGTTCCAGTTCCCTGCTCAGAACGAGATCGCTTTGTCTTAACAGATGACGAAATTCTTACCTTAGCTCGATGGGCTTGCCTGATTGAAGACCACTACTCGATGATCCGAGGTACCGACGCCCCAATGGATATTGAGTGGGCTAAAGATGGTGTAACTGGTGAACTCTTTGTAGTCCAGGCTCGACCTGAAACGGTTCAATCTCAAAAATCAAAGACAGAACTCAGAACCTACCAACTATCACCAGAACAAGAGTCAGCTACAATTTTGACCACGGGTCGTGCAGTGGGGAGCATGGTTGGCCAAGGCTCAGCTCATGTGATTTTAGATGTTCATCAAATCGAAGAGTTTCAAAAGGGGCAGGTTTTGGTGACGAATAAAACCGATCCTGACTGGGAACCTATCATGAAAAAGGCCAGTGCTATTGTCACTAATCAAGGTGGTCGCACCTGTCACGCTGCCATTATTGCCCGAGAGCTAGGAATTCCAGCTATTGTAGGCTGTGGGGACGCAACACAAGTCATTCAGTCTGGTCAAGCCATTACGATTTCTTGTGCTCAAGGAGAAGTGGGGTATGTTTATCAGGGTTTAATTCCGTTTGAAATTAAAATTACAGAGCTGGATCAGTTACCCCAAACACGCACTCAAATTTTCATGAACATTGGCAATCCTGATGAAGCCTTTGCACTCTCTGCGATTCCCTGTGATGGAGTTGGGTTGGCACGGTTGGAGTTTATTATTGCGAACATGATCAAAATTCACCCGTTGGCTTTAATTCATTTTGATCAAATCAAAGATCCGCTGGCCAAAGCTGAGATCAGCCGTTTGACTGAGGTCTATGCCCATAAACCTGACTTCTTTGTGGAAAAATTAGCTCAAGGTATGGGTATGATTGCTGCTGCTTTCTATCCTAAGCCAGTAATTGTCCGACTTTCAGATTTCAAAAGCAATGAGTATGCTCATTTGATAGGAGGTCATCAGTTTGAACCTGTTGAAGAAAATCCAATGATCGGATGGCGTGGGGCATCACGCTATTATGATCCCATCTATCGAGAGGCGTTTGCCCTGGAATGTCAGGCCCTTTGTCATGTTCGTGATCAAATGGGACTAACCAATGTGATTCCGATGATTCCGTTTTGTCGGACTCCAAATGAAGGTCGGCAAGTTCTAGAAGAAATGGCTAAACACGGGTTGGAACGAGGCCGCAATGGCTTGGAAGTTTATGTCATGTGTGAAATCCCCAGCAATGTCATCCTAGCTGAAGCCTTTAGCGAAATCTTTGATGGGTTTTCGATTGGCAGTAATGATCTCACCCAACTAACTCTGGGGCTTGATCGAGACTCAGCTTGGGTAGCCCCTATCTTTGACGAGCGTAACCCTGCTGTCACAACAATGATCCAAGTTGTCATTGAAAAAGCGAAACGGGCAGGCCGTAAAGTTGGCATTTGTGGTCAAGCCCCTAGTGACTATCCTGAGTTTGCCCAGTGTCTAGTGAAATGGGGTATTGACTCCATCAGCCTCAACCCAGACTCTATCTTAAAGACAACCCTCATGATTGCTGAAGCTGAAACTACAGACCCTTAGCTGTTTAGTGTGTCTTAAGGGATCCAGTTTGCTGGGTCCTTGAAAACATTTTGAGTACCAGGCTTGACAAGTCTCAAGTTATCCCTCTAATATGATGATCGCGCTGTTTACAGCTAAGGTCTTGCCCCCATCGTCTAGAGGCCTAGGACACATCCCTTTCACGGATGCGGCAGGGGTTCGAATCCCCTTGGGGGTATGCTGATCAGGTGTCATTGGCAGTGTAGCACTGCTCCTGTAGATCATTCTTTTGACTTATTTGATCATGGTTCTGTGTAATAGTAGTCATTCCTAATATCTAGATATCTAGTTTTTTGAGGTGTTGGTTAGGAAGCGGCTTTTGGACTCATGTTTGGGCTAAATCGTCATCTTATGATCATCTTTGAAGAGACTGATCAATTTTTTGAATTACTTCTTCTTTAAGGTTAGTAACTAGGGAGAGATCAAAGTTGTCTCCTGACGAGATAATGTCAGCCCATGCTGGAGTCAGATAGCCTTCGGTGGGTTTTTGATTGTCAATATAAGTCTTCATAAAAGCGGTACTGAGCGCATTCATGAGGGGTCGAGCTGCTGTGGGATCGGGACCGATAAGAGCTGGGGGCACCGAGATCACACCCTGACCCCCTCCGCCCAAAAACGAAAAATGTGTGCCATTTTCAACAATGACGAGATATTTGTTAGGGGTTGTTAACCAAGTAAAGGGTTTAATTTGTTCGTCTAAAACGGGAGCAAAGAAATCATTGCTGCCTGCAACGATCATCGTGGGAATTTGAATTTGACTGAATCCAGCCTGACCAAAAATAGTACCACCTACAGGATTAATAGCCAGAACAGCTTGGATCCGGTCATCAGCTAAACGAGGTGAATCTGACAGCAAGGCACTGGTAAGATCGACAGCTGTACATTGTAATAAGCGTGATAAATTGACAACCAGACGGCTCTCGGGTAGACAATTTTGAAATACCGTCTCCAAACTAATAGCTGCTCCTGCAGTAGCTAGGGCTGAATAGCCGCCAAAAGACTGACCAATCACTCCCACACGCTCCAGGTTAAACTGATCTTGCCACTCTGGATCCATTTGATTCAGTTGACTTAATTCATCTAGTAGATAGCGGATATCGAGGGGGCGGTAAATCCATTCTTCAGGTCCCGGTAATTGATCAAATCCCGCTAAAAATCTCTTGAACTTTTCAATACTGGTTCCGGGATGCTCTAGGATGGCTACAGCAAACCCGTGTGAGGCTAAATGCTGTCCCAAGTAAGCAAACGTGTTTCGATCGGAGGCCACGCCATGAGAAATAACCACCACAGGTGCCTGTTTGACTTGGGGTAAGTAGATATCGCTAGTCACAGATTGTTGGCGTTGAGGTTGATCAAAAGTTAAAGTCCGCTTGGTCCAGCTGCTCGGACCTCTCTGACTGTAGCGATTACCCTGCTCCACCAAAGCGTCTGAGCCTATCTCATTGGTAGCGGCTAAAGATTGAATATCATTGATCACGGTTTCAGCATCTTGAAAGAACTCAGTGATTAATTGCACAGCTTGTAAGCTTAATTGCAGATCAACTCGTGTTCTTTGATAAGGGAGTTGGTTTAAGAAGTTAATAACCGTAAGGCCTTCCTCAGGATCAGCCGCTGCTAGGATCAAGGCACCTCGTAGGGCTTTCATGCTGATCTCATCTGACTCTGTCAAAAGGACTTGTCCCAAGAGTTTCAAGAGGCGCTCGCCAACTGGGGAGTAGGTAAACTGGCTAATAGCTACGTGAGAGATCTCAAATCTACGGTTTAAGAGATCCCTAACATCGTTTAATTCTTCTGGAGTAAAAAACTGGGCATAAAATTGCAGTTCATCGACAATCTCACCTTCACGTGCAAAGCGTTCCAAGGTTGATACCGACAGTGAGGCTTCAAAAATAGGGGGATAAAAGATGGTGATTGTTTCGGTGGCCACTGCTGGAACACTAATGACTCCTAGAGTTAAGCAGCTCCAGCTGAGTGACCAGGCGAGGCGACCTAAGCTCAAGCCAGATTTAAAGTAATGTTGGATTGCTTTTAACATATAACCTCGTCACCAGCTTGCAAGAGGATTCATGCTAGGACTCAAGAGATTTTAAAGGGGGATCATTCAAGAGAGCTGGATTCAAGATCAAGCATCAGCTATGCTAATTCATCCCAGGTTAGAGTATCAAGTTCTCTCACATTTAGATCAAGAGTAGCCAAGCTCGGTCGAATTCAGTGAACTGGGATACGGTTGTCTATCACTTAAATTGCTGATGTCCGCACCATCAAGGCTTGAGCAGGCCACCTGTCGATCTGACAGATAACGATGTCTAGGTCGGGATTGAATGTAGCTGAGGATACAGATATCAATTCTGTAACCTGGAGTTGTAAAAGTTTCATGGGTTGGAATTTATAGGGTATTGCTCCAGACCGGGTTTACAGTACTAAAATGAAAGGTGTCCTATAGGTTTACCTAATTTTGAATCTATCCACTGCTTTCCAACCTGCGGTTACCCATCGACTGGCTAATGGGACAACCCTGATCCTCCATCCCATCTCGGTAACTGATGCAGTAACGGTGGATGTTTGGGTAAGGACAGGAGGTCGCAACGAATCGGATACTTCGATTGGAATTTCGCACTTTTTGGAGCATATGGTGTTTAAGGGAACCCCTACCTTGGCGCCCGGTATGCTTGATGCTGCTATCGAAAGCCGAGGAGGCATTGTAAATGCAGCGACAGGTCAGGACTATACCCATTACTACATCACTGTTGCTGCTCAAGATCTTGGCGATACACTCCCTCATTTGGCTGATGCTGTGCTGAATGCTGCGATTCCTGAATCTGAATATGAGCGGGAGTACTCAGTCATCCTAGAAGAGATCCGTCGAGCTGAAGATAATCCTGATTATGTGGCCTATCACTTGCTGCTGTCTCAAGTCTATCCTTCTCATCCCTACGGACGACCGGTGTTAGGTACGAGTGCAAGTCTGGAGTCGATGACCCCTGAGAGCTTACGACACTACCATCATCAGTGGTATCAGCCTGAGCATATGACCGTAGTTGTCGTTGGCCAAATTGATGTAGAGGCGACTTTGGCACTGGTTGAACGGTGTTTTGGGACGGCACGTGACGTAGCTCCCTCCTCAGGGTTTAAAACAACTCCACTCTTACGCAGTAAGTCATCGAGAGTAGAACAAACTTATCCTCGCTTAGAGCAAGCTCGATTGATCATGGCTTGGCCTACGGTCAGCGTTCAGAAGGCTGAAGTTGCCTGTGGTCTTGAATTAATCGCCTCTATTTTAGGTGATGGGCGAACTTCACGGTTGGTCTATCGTTTACGAGAGCAATTAAGTTGGGTTAGAGGTATTGGCTGTGCTTCTTTGATCCAGCAAGATTCGGGCTTATTTTATGTCAGTGCTTATTTAGATCCTACTTATCTTGAAGTTGTTGAAGAGACCGTACTGGCTGAGCTACGTCGTCTACAAGATGAACTGATATCTGATGCTGAGCTTGAGCGAACTCGACGAGTCTTAAGTAATGAGTTCCTCTTTTCAACCGAATCTCCTGGACAATTAGCCCATATGTTTGGCTATCACGATGCTGTGGCTCATTGGTGTGGTTATGCGGGAAGCGGTATGGATCTGGCCCAGCGCTATCTTGATCTGATCCAGACCCTAAGTCCAGAGAAGTTGCAAAATCTTGTGCAAGCGTATCTATCACCTGAAGATTATACGTTGACAGTTCTGAAGCCCACCTCAACAACGCTGCTGCCTTTATCTTCCAAACAGGTTTGCCTCAAGTCATGAGTGTGACCTGAGACTGTAACCAAGGTATCTCATTGTCAGGACTAGGCCTGATACCCTTATGGGAGTTAACTTATGGCCATGAGTGTGAATTCATTCAGCTGCTCTCGATCAACCGATCATTCAACCGAGCGTCAACCTGCCACCCGCATCAAGTTGGCCAATGGGATCACACTAGTTGCCATGCAGAATCCAACAGTTAATGTGGTGGCCGTTCGCTGTTTCTTACCAGCCGGGAGTCGTGTCGATCTACCCCATCAAGTTGGTCTAGCCAATTTGGTTGCTGCAGTGTTGACTCGAGGAACATCATTGTACGACTCTCAAGCGATTGCCATTGCAGCTGAATCTTTAGGAGCTGCTTTGTCGACTGATGTCACGCCTGATTACTTTGAAATTAGTCTTAAATGTATTGCTGCTGACCTACCTGATGTTCTCAAACTGCTGAAAGAAGTGCTATGCGAACCTACCTTTCCGGACTCTGAAGTTACTCGTGAACAAGGCTTGATCTTACAAGGAATCCGTTCTCAACAGGAGCGTCCCTTCTCAGTGGCATTTGACAGTATTCGCCACCATCTCTATCCTAACCATCCCTACGCTGACTCTGTAATTGGTCGGGAGGTAACTGTCAAACAGCTGACCCGTGAGCATCTCACCCAATTTCACCGCTGTTATTTTCGTCCCGATCAACTAGTTATTGCTGCTATTGGTCCTATGCCACCTGAGACTTTACAAGCTGAAATTGAGCTAGCGTTAGGACACTGGAATGGTACCTACACTAGTCAGGACAACGTTCAATTACATCAATCTAATTTAGCACACCTGGAATGTTCACAATTATTCAAGACTGTTCAAGATACCCATCAAAGTATCATCATGATGGGCTACCGTGGGTCATCTGTTCACCAAGCCGATTATGCCAGGCTCAAAGTCTTGTGTACCTACTTGGGACAGGGTTTATCTAGTCGGTTATTTTCAGAACTAAGGGAGAAATTGGGTCTAGCCTATGATGTGTCTGCTATTTTTGCAACTCGACAAGATCCAGCTCCCTTCATTGCCTACCTAGGTACTAGCAGTGCTAATACTGCCTATGCTCTGGATTGTTTAACCTCTGAGATGAAACGGCTTATTGAAGCCCCATTATCTGAAGCTGAAGTAGAACTTGCAAAGCGTAAACTACTAGGACATTATGCCTTGAGTAAACAAACCAATGCACAGATCATTCAAGTACTGGGCTTATATGAAGCCTTAGGGTTAGGTTACGAGTTTGATCAACTGTATCCCCAACATATTCTAGCAGTTACATCTGAGTCTCTGTATCAGGCAGCACAGACTTACCTCAAAACTCCTGTCACAGCTGTGGTAGGCCCCCTTGAAGCCTTAGACCCTATTTAGACTCAATAATCATTTGTCTTTAAATAAGACTAGCTTAAGCGTGTAGATCGAGATCCAAGTTGGATATTTCGGCTAATGTCAGGGGTAAATTGAGAACAAATCGTGTCCCTTGGCCTAGCTCACTGTGGCACTGAATTGAGCCTTGCAGGTTTTGGGTCACAATATTGTAAACGATATGAAGTCCGAGCCCAGTCCCCCCCCGGTGGCGCGCTGTTGTGAAAAAAGGTTCAAAAATCTTAGGTAAATTTTCAGCTGGAATACCAGCTCCATCATCTGAGTACTCTAGGATAAAGCGATTAGAGGCTTGCATCACCACTTTGAGGGATAGGGTACCCTGCTCACCTGGACGATAAGCATGGAGAATAGAATTCATAACTAGATTGGTGATAACTTGTGAAAAAGCACCAGGATAGCTATTGATCTCAAAATCATCCCCCCCAATTCTCACTTGATGATTAGCTTGCTTAATATGGGGATCCAAACTACTGAGGGTTCGGCTCAAATAGTCCTTTACTGAAAATAGTCTCAGATCCCAGCGAACTCGATCTACGGCTACCTGCTTAAAGTTTTGAATTAAATCACCTGCTCGTTGCAAATTACTTAAAATGATCTCACTGGTTTGCTGAGCAGTGCTTAAGTAATTATTCAAAACGGATTTCTTCAGTCTGCCCTGCTCACAAGAGACTAAGAAATCGACTGTTTTATCAGATAGCATTGAAGCCGCAGTAATAGCACAGCCAATGGGTGTATTGACCTCATGAGCTACTCCAGCTACGAGCTGACCTAGAGCGGCCATTTTTTCTGATTGGATCAATTCAGCTTGAGTGGATTCTAACTCTTGTAGAATTTGTTTGAGTTCTTTAGTTCGTTCTTCTACCTTGTGTTCTAGAGTTTGGCTATAGTCTGCCAATTGTTCTCTGGCTTGCTCTAAAGCCACATTCTTACTTTCCAGCTCTTGCATAACTTGAATGCGCTCTGTTTCTGACCACTTGCGTTGAGTGATATCTTGAAATGCTGCAATAGCGTAGGCAATATAGTTATGAGCATCAAAAATAGGAGTTACCCAGGCCTCTAAAAAAATAGCTTGATCGGTATGACGTACTTCAATATCATCGACTGTTACAAATTCTCCATTAAGTGCCCGCAAAAGTGGATCTCGTTCTAAGGGGTAGATCTCTTCAGTTCCCATTAGATAAGGTTGATAAACCTCAGATAAATCAGGCGGAGCTGCACTATTGTCATCATTGATATTTAAAATCTGTTTGGCAATACGATTAATGTAATGAGGTTTTCCTTTTGCATCCACGATGAAAATCCCAACTGGAATCCCATCTAAAAATTGAGTCAGTTGTTTTTCGCTATCACGGACTTGTTGTTCAGCTTGTTTCCGTTCAGCAACTTCTTTGCGTAGATCTTCTAATAGTTTTTCTTGAACTTTGCGGGCTAGGCGTTCCTGTTCTAAGGCTGTTTTAAGTTGTTTAACACTTTGAATAGTTTTATCCAAAGTAATCTCCAGATCATTAAAGTTGATCGGTTTGGTTAAAAAATCGAAAGCACCCAAATTCATGGCAGTGCGGATATTCTCCATATCGCCATAAGCGGAGACAATCACAGTTTTCACTGTCAACGGTAGCTGCGCAATGCGAGTCAAGAGGGTGAGGCCATCCATCTCTGGCATATTGATATCGGTAAGCACAACATCAATATTGGAATCCGGATGCAGATGTTCAAGTGCCTCTAAACCATGACTGGCAAATAAAAATTCCAAGAGATTCTGTCGAATTTGCCGCCTAAACTTCTGGCGGATCAAAAGTTCGAGATCAGGTTCATCATCCACAACCAGCACTTTAGCACTCATTCCTAACGTCCTGCTCTCCGCTAGTGTCAATTCATAGACTAGTGATAATTCATGTAGATGTTAATGTAAGTGTTAATCAATATACGCGATCTCTTCGCTTGTCATCTGTATAGAACCAATCTGATCAGGTGAAAAGCTTGATTCAAGACTTTTAATCTCTGAAAAAACTAGTCCATCCAGCTCAGCTATGGCTTAACAACCTGTTCACTCTAAATTCACGCTAGTACCTTCTCCATGGTCCAAAACTTGCTTTATCCTATCACAAAAACGGGTAGACTTTGGGATCATTCGTTCAGGACAGGAGGTGTAAGCCTATTAATTTGGTCTCTCAGCAGTTTGAAATCAAGTGGTTTGTTTAAATAGCCATCAGCCCCATAGTGTTGAGCTGTACTGAAAGTTTGACTGTCTCCATAGGCTGTGATCATATAAACTTTAAGATGAGGTAACTTAGTTTTAACAATTTTTAGTAACTCTAAGCCGCTCATACCTGGCATATTAATATCAGATAGAATCAGGACTACTAAACTAGATAGTTCATCAGATTGAAGTTGCTCAATGGCCTCTTCTGCAGAATGAGCAAAGTCAAATCTTAACTCCCCGTTACGTATTTCTCGACGAAATTTTTGCTTGAATAGTAATTCGATATCATGTTCGTCATCAACCACTAAGATATTCACATTGTCCTCCTCACCATGATTCAGTCTCCCTCTAACGATAAATTTGAACTCTAAAAGGCCCAATTTAACCTAAAGAATTAACATTAGGTAACAAGACAATAAATTCGGTGTATTGACCTGCTTCTGTTTCGACTTGGATCTCTCCTTTGTGCTCTTGTACAACAATATCATGACAAATCGATAATCCTAATCCTGTTCCTTGACCGGTTGGTTTTGTGGTGAAAAAGGGATTGAAAATCTTATCAACCACATTCTGTGGAATTCCAATGCCGTTGTCTCGGATCCTGATCTCAATATGTTGGCCTTTAACTTGTGTTTTGACTTGTAGTTCAGGGGAGTAGTGAGGCTCAGCTTGCTTCTGTTTCTCACGAGTGGCATAGCAAGCGTTGTTAATGATATTAAGAAAAACTCGGTTAATGTTGGATTGGACTGTGATAATCGGCTGGATCTCAGCAGCATACTCTGAGCCAATACTAATGTTGAAAGCTGAATCTCTAGCTCGCATTCCATGATAAGCCAAATTAACAGCTTCCTTCAGGATAGTATTGATATCAGTTAATTGCCATTCACCTCCATCTCCACGGGAATGCATTAGCATTGAGCGAACAATACCATCAGCGCGGCGACCGTGCTCATTAATTTTATGGACATTTTGATTGAGATCACTTAAAATTTCTTGAAAATACTCAAGTGTTTCAGTGGATAAATGTTCAGATTGAGCTTCTAACTCTTGGGATAATTCCTCAACCAACTCAACTGATAGCTCTGCAAAGTTATTAACAAAGTTCAGAGGATTTTTGATCTCATGAGCGATACCCGCTGTTAAGGCACCCAAAGATGCTAGTTTCTGCTGAGCAATAATTTGATCCTGAGTGGCCTTCAGTTGTTTGAGTGCGTCACCTAATTGTCCATTTTTATCTTGGAGTTCCTGAGTCCGTTCCTCAACTTTGCGCTCAAGGGTGCGATTGTAATCTTCAAGTTGCTCATAGAGATGAGAATTCTCAATGGAAATGGCAGCTTGTGCTGAGATAATACCCAAAAACTCAACCCGACTGGGAGTAAAAGCATTAGTGGTTAAATTGTTTTCTAAATACAAAATCCCAATCAACTCACCTTGTTTTAGCAGAGGAATACACAGTATTGATTTAGGTTGATGCTGTAAAATATAAGGATCCTGGGTAAATGAGCCTTCATGACTAGCATCATTGAGGATCACGCTCTCTTTTAGGCGTGTGACATAGTTAATGATGGTCATTGGGACTCTAGTCTCCGTCGCCACCGAACTAGATTGGAGTAAACTAACTTCTTGATTTACACTTTTTTCAGCTTCGATCACCCATTGATCATTTCGATGTAAGAGAATGAATCCCTGTTGAGCTCCTGCATTTTCAATCACGGTTTTCATTAACTGTTCAAGTAATCGTTCAATAATAATTTCACCTGCTAAAGCCTGAGAAGCCCGGATGACAGTTGTCAGATCGATTTCATAAACTTGCCCTGTGGTAGAGGATCGTGTTGTGGTTGAAGTCTGGAAGGCAGATTGTTGAGGACTGACGGCTACCTCAGGATATTGAGTTTTGATATCATTAACCTTATGGACAGCTCCCCATAGTTGATAATAGTAGTAAGCTTCTCGCAAGTAGACTCTAGCAATGCGTTCATGATGATGCTCTAACCAAAACTTGGCAGCTAGCTCATTAGCTAAGGCTACATTTTGAAAAAAATCACCTACTTTGGCAGCTTCAATAGCCTGATCGTAAAGATGAACAGCATCTTCAAACTGCTGGGTAATACGAGCCATCTCGGCTGCAACTAGGAGATATTTATGTTGAAAGTTAATGGGGCAGTGATCAGCCCAGAGCTTCATTTGGGTTTGATGCTGTTCCAACAATGTCCAGTACTGAGTCTGATCTTGATGAGAAGCTGAGGGATACAAAGCGGTTAGAACTAGGGAATAATAGTAATAGTGCTCAGTGAAGTTAATAATTCCAGAAACAAAGACAACAGACTCTTGACTACACTGGGCTTGTTTTAAAGCATTGATATAATCGCCATAGAGGTAAAGGATATGAGTCTTGAAAATATTATAGGTGGCAATACCAGGAAAAAAGAGATTATCCTTCAGCATTTGAACACAATCTTGTTCATTAAACTGATCATCACTGAGTGAATATCGATTTTGGGTTTTGCCTTGGATATTGAGAATAAAATGTTGATCTAATTGCTGAATGCCTACGAAAACACTATTTTTGGCTCGTTTGAGAAACTCTTCGTGTTTTTGGGATTCTGCCATAACGCTATCTAGATCATGGGCTGCTATTAATCTTTGCATGATCAGATTGTAAGAGTTGTAACTGGCATAGACATCCCCAATTTCAACGCCATCTTGATAACCCTGCCTCAAAATCGGAATACTGTGATCAAGACTACTTTTCCAAGGGCTGATTAAGGCGCCAAATGAGTTGTATACTTTACATCGTACGTTAGGATTATCCATCTTATCTAACAGCTGCATAGCTAGTTGTCCAAACTCATAACCTAGATCAAATTCTTGCAGTCGGGCCCCTGATACCACGCCCCAAAACGCGTACCCATGAGCTGAAACATCTGAGTTCCCATGCTGAATTGAGAGGTTGACCATTTTAATGGTGGTTAAAGCTAACAGATCTTGATTGGTAAAGTAAGCTGGACCTGTCATATTCATCAGTAGCTGCATACTGGCTTGCAACTCAGGTTGAGTCATCAAGGGGGCCGCAATCAGATCAGCAATCGACACCGTTTTCAGATAGGTGCGATAGTGTTCCAGTTCGGTCTCAAGGGCTACCAGAACCGCATCAGACTCAATCGGTATCGTGATCCCCAACATCTTCAAGGCTTCAGAACCAATCTGTAAACTTTCAATATACTTAGCAGCAATGTCATAGAGGGCCAGACGAATAATTTGAATCTCAGCTTTTTCAAGATCAGTGCGAGCATGACTAAGAACAGTATCAAATAGATGTTCAGCAGCTTCAAAATGGCTACAGAGGTACTCACACTCTGATTGTTCACGGTATAGGGCAAAGGCCAGTTCGTAATAGTCTGTCCAGGGATCGCCTGGAATTGCCTTGATACCTTGATTAAAGTAACGTAGAGCGGGTTCATAGGCCGTTGCATCCTTAGCTTTTTGGCCTGCACTTAAATTGAGTTGAGCTAGCTGATATCTAAGATCATTAGATTGAATCAGATCGGCTGCTAGATTTAAATGGTTAACAATTTCAAAGATTTTATCATCTAACTCACTGTCGCTGGTGTTATTAAGTAATAACTGACCAATCTTTAAGTGGGTGGCTTGCTTGTCAGCTTCTGGGATCAAGGCATAGGCTGCCTGTTGCACTCGATCATGTAAAAACTTATAGTCAATGACTAAATGTTCTGGATGATCCCAAGTCTCATGCCGTAAGGCTAGTGGGATCTTGTAAGAGTCGTCCAAAGGTAGTAAGAGGTTTTCATGTAGGGGTTGCCATAAGTTACTGGCACACTCAGATAACGATGTTTCACTCACAACCGCTAGTACGTTTAAATTGAAGCGATTACCCATACAGGCTGCTAACTTTAAGCGCTCTTGAGATAGGGGGGCCATTTTTTGAATCTTGCCCACCATGAGTTCAACCACATTATCAGTAATCTCTTGAGCTTGAATCTGATCAATATTCCACTGCCAAAAACCCAAGTGAGAATCAAACGTGATCAACTGATCGTTATGTAACTCTCTGAGTAGCTGATTTAAGAAAAAGGGATTACCCTGGGTTTTCTGTAAACATAGGTTCGCTAATGATTGGCTTTGCTCTGCTGAACACGATAACGTCTCTGCAATGAGTTGATTCACATGTGCCAAAGCTAGAGGTTTAACATTAATCGTATTGATCACAGTTTCAAATCGTTTGATCTCATCGATAGTCAACAGCAATGGATGTGATGGATCGACTTCGTTATCCCGATAGGCACCAATGAATAGCAGATAAGGGCTGTTAGCTGTGGTCATTAAGAGCTGAATAAACCGTAGAGAGGCAGAGTCTGCCCATTGCAGATCGTCTAAAAACAAGACTAAGGGATGCTCTTTTTGGGTGAAGACGGTCACAAACTGTTGAAAAACAAAGTTAAATCGGTTTTGAGATTCGGCTGGACCCAGGTGAGGTACTGGGGGTTGGGTACCTATAATCAGTTCTACTTCGGGGATCACATCGATAATGACTTGGCCATTAGGACCTAGAGCGGCCAAGAGTAGATCCTGCCACTGCTGAATGGCTGTGCTACTTTCTGTTAATAGCTGTAACACGAGATCTCGAAAAGCTTGAATAAAAGAGGCATAAGGAATATTACGTTGAAACTGATCAAATTTTCCACTAATAAAGTATCCCCCCCCCTTGGCAATAGGCTTATGAATTTCATGGACCAAAGAGGACTTCCCAATACCGGAATAGCCGCCCACCAGCATCATCTCAGTGTAACCTTGGCTCACTCGTTCAAACGCCGCCATCAAAGTGGCCACATCTTCTTCGCGACCATAGAGCTTTTGAGGGATTTGAAACTTGCCTGAGATATCATGGTGTCCCACTTCAAAGTGAGATATCTGGCCCTTGAGGGTAAGTTGTTCTAAACAGGTTTCTAGATCAGCCCGGAGACCAAAAGTAGTTTGATAACGTTCTTCCGCTGTTTTCAATAATAACTTCATAATAATGTCAGAGATCACTTCAGGAATAGTAGGATCCAACTGACGTGGTGAAGGAGGAACTTTAGCAATATGACAATGGATTAACTCTAGCGGATCGGTTGAGCTAAATGGTAACTGACCCGTGAGCATCTCGTAAAAGGTGATCCCAAGTGAATAGTAATCCGTGCGGTAGTCAATAGCACGATTCATCCGGCCTGTTTGTTCTGGTGAAATGTTAGATAAGGTCCCTTCTAACAGAGTTGTATCCAGACTTTGACTCTCAGTCGTGAGTCGAGATGAAATGCCAAAATCAGTAATTTTAACCTCACCGGTAGTTTGATTAATAATGATGTTAGCGGGTTTAATATCTTTATGGATAATGTGAGCGTTATGAATTTCACCCAGGATATCAGTTAGAGCAATCGCTATGTGTAAAAAGGATGCTAGATTAGTCTTGAAACATCCCTGCTCAAGAATTATTTTTTTTAAAGATTCACCACCAAAATCTTCGAAAATCAATGATGCTTGCGTATCTTGTTTGACTAAATCTAGAGCTTGAACCACGCCATTGATCTGCAGATCTTGCAAAATGTCGTATTCGTGTTTGAGTCGAGCAATATCTTTTAAATCGGGATACTCGGCCTTGAGAGTTTTGATAATGACGGGCTGTTGCTGCTCATCGGTACCACGGTAGATAGTGGTTGATTCACCTTCATGGATGGTCTCAATGACTTGGTAGCTATGCAGCTGTCTCATGACTTGTCTCCCGCAGTGGCCTCACTGACTCATCCTGAGATTGAATGGATTCAGTGTCGGATGGATCACACTATACTTAATTGAGATTTTGTTGATGTGTCAATAGGTTGATGGAGACCTAGTCATCTGATCTAGGCGGCTAACTAGTATTAAACTGATAAGGCTTTGGATTGATCGAGCATGAATGAGGCAGGTTTGAGATGACAAGTACAGATGATAAAGTAGTGGTGAAGGAGTACTTTAACTCGGTTGGATTTGAGCGTTGGTCCCGCATTTATGGCGACGGTGACGTCAACTGGGTGCAGGAAGATATTCGTAACGGTCATGCCCGAACGGTTGAGACTGTGTTGGCTTGGTTGGGTGATCAGTTACAGGATCAGACAATTTGTGATGCTGGGTGTGGCGTGGGTAGCCTCAGTATTCCACTAGCGCAACGAGGGGCCACCGTCTTTAGTAGCGACATATCAGAGCAAATGATCACAGAAGCTCGTCAACGCCAACAAGCTACCCTTCAACAAACTACAAATCCTCAGTTTACGGTATCTGATTTGGAAGCCTTGCAGGGCCACTATGATATGGTGATCTGCTTAGATGTCATGATCCATTATCCAGAATCAGACGCCTTACGGATGATAGAAAAGCTGACACAGTTGGCCCAGTCCCGCTTGATCTTTAGCTTTGCTCCCAAAACCCCATTGCTCTCATTGCTAAAGAAAGTAGGTGAATTTTTTCCAGGACCTAGTAAAACGACTCGAGCCTACCAGCACCGTGAAGCTGTTTTAGTAGAGCACCTGAAGCAATTAGGCTGGACAGTGCACCAGAAAGCTACCATCAAATCTCGTTTCTACTTTGCCTGGATCTTGGATGCTCGTACTACAGAAGCATAAAGGCTACAGAACATAAAGGGTTCAATAATTAAACCTGATCTAATTTAAATAAACTCTGATTTAAAATCAAGCCATGACAAGTTGGCCCCTCCGTTACAAAAACTTTCAAATTCGACCTTGGCAACCTCACGATCGAGCCGCGGTGGCTGAGGTGATCCAAATGGCTCTAGTTGATTATGGATTACCCTGGGATCCCGCCAATGCTGATCGAGATGTGATTGAAGTAGAAACCTACTATCAAGCGACTGGGGGTGAATTTTGGGTAATTGATGATCACAATCGAGTCGTAGGTAGTGCAGCTTACTACCCGGTTCCCCATGGTTTTAAAGCTGTTGAGATCCGTAAGATGTATCTACAATTTGAGAGTCGTGGTCAGGGACTGGGCCAGTTTTTATTAACTCAGCTCGAGCACGCTATTGCTAGTCAAGGCTATCAAACGATTTGGATCGAGACGGCATCGGTTTTGAAAGCAGCCATTCATCTATATGAGAAAAATGGGTACCAACAGCCTGAGGTTACCGTTGACTATCCTTTAGTTAGTCGCTGTGATTGTCTGTATGTTAAAAGGTTTTTATGTTAGAAGGTTTTTATGAGAAGGCTGGAGGATCACACCTTGAGATTTAAAGCTGGGCAGCAGGATCTAGAGTCGTACCACAGACAAAGTGTTGAAAGCTAAAACCAGCTAAAAAACCTCGGTCAAAGGGTGGCTTGGGGGTGCAGCCATGCTCTGCAACAATAGCTTCTACATCATCTCCAAAGTAAAGTAACCACAGATCACTTGGTATCTCTAACTGGGAAATGGCCTGATCCAAGACGGCTTGGGTTCCGGGGGTATCTTGGACTTCTACCAATAAAAACTGAGTTTGGTGCTGCCACTGATCACCTTGCCGTTCAATATCCCAGCCTAAACTCATCAGATCATTGCCATAGACCCCAATGGCATCCGGTCGAGCTACACGGCTAGCTAACAAAACAGTATCTGTGGAGTAGTCGTGCACCACCGCCAGAAACTCATCTGATCGAAAAAACTTGCGATACCCCAGATCGGAAACCACCGTTAGACCACTTAAGAGACCCACTAAAACCAGGGTGATGACCACTCGTGGGCCTGGCTGTAACCACTTCAGCCCTGGGTGAGGTGAGGGCAATTGCCAATAGGGGGCTAGACCTGCACCCACCACCACAATCACACCTGGAAAGTACACAAAGTTATAGCGGAGTCCTCGAGTGATATCAAAGGCTAATATGTAGCTCAAGATGAAAAAAATGAGGAGTGCTAATCCTGTGAAGTTTAAAATACCTTGAAGTTCGGGATAGCGATACTCTTGCCACCACAGCTTCAGACTCTTAATGAGTAAAGGAACCCACCAGATCAAGATGACCAACATCACCAATCCAGAGGGGATCACAATCCATAAATTCCCTGCCTCAACAGGTAGCAGCATGATCATAGTCAGACAAGCGACCAAAGCCTGAGCTAGCGGGTTAATCCAGTACAACAGGGTAAAGTAATCGACCGTGAGCTGACCGATAAACCGTTGCCGATCAACCACAAAATCGAGCCAAATCAAGGTCCCTAAAGCTGTTCCTAGAGCTGCACCGTAAAGACTGAGCCAAGGACCTGAACTCCAGCCTGAGAGACGATAACGATGGTGTTGCCAGCCCAGAAAGATCAAAGCTAAAGCTTCTGCTAGCAACGTTAAGACAAAAAAGAGATGAACAGAGACACCAATACTATTGATCACCATCCAACTTAAACTGAGAGCCAGTGAGAGTGGACGATGGTCAGATAACCGTTGAATAGCTAGTACTAAACAGATCAAAGACAGCGTGACACAAAGAATGGCTAACGAATAATGACGAGTTTCCTGAGAGTAGGCAATGCCAAACGGGGATACTGCCATTAACAAAGCAGAGAGATGGCCCACTACTGCAGACCGACAGGCCAAAGCTCCTAGCACATAAGTGGCCGGAATTGTCATCACTCCAAACAGCACCGGTAACGTCCGAGTTGAACTCACAGACACTAGGCCCTCAACCAACTCAACACCTCTCATCCAGTAGTGCGACAGCATAAAGTAGCTGGGGGGATGGGGCACTTCTGTCAATAAGCTGTGGACCAGCTCGGCCTGATTCAGAGTGGGATCGAGTCGAAGTGGCTCCAGCAAAGTCTCTAGAGAGAACAATTGATTGACGGGTAAATCACCTGCCCCATTGCCCAGGCTATAAACGACCGTCGCAATTTCATCCATCCAGGGGGGTTTAGCAGCTAGATTCGTGAGTCGCAAGCCCAGCCCCAAAAATATCCATCCCAAGAGCAAAAGCCCATGTATCCATCTTGGATCAAGGGTGGGTGTCTGTTGCTTTAGTATCATGCTCTGTCCGTTCTGCTATATCCGTTTAGAGAGTCAAGCCTCACGTTACAGTACTCTAAAAAGGACATGCTCGGGGATCAGGTTTAAGCAACAGAACCTAGTATTGATCCCACAAATGACCTCATCCACTGCTTCAAAAACAGCTTATTTGTTAATCATTTTGTTAGTCATAGTGATAACTCAGAATCGAATCAGCCATCATCACAGTGGCTAGAACTGCTGCTTCTATAGGAACTTGGTGATAACGCATTTCAACATTGACATACCAGGCTTGCCGGGGATCTTCTAAGCGACCACTCAGGCTCCCGTCACCACTGGAGGTATCGAATGAGTAACTCAGAGAACTGTTTCCACTAATGTCTCCACCGGTCTTACCTTGAGGAAAGCGAACTTTGCCATTACTCAAATCAAACCTGAGAGGAACATCAGGCTTGGCTAGGCCTAAAAAACTGCCTCGCGGCGATCCCATCATCAAATGGGCTGTGTGAGGAGTCAAGGTCCCTTCCACAACCCAGCCACAGCGTTGACCAGAAAATCGACCTTCGATCTGTCCTTGGCGATAGCGAAAACAAACATAACCCGTGTTGCCTTTAGATTGGTAGGTACTCCAAACATTACTGCTCTGATAGGTTCCGCGGATCTGATAAGGAAAGACCAACTGCTGATTCAAAGTTGCAGCCTTCCAACTCAAACAATGCAGTGTACCTTCCCAGCTTATGGGACCACTTAGAGCCTTTGGCGGACCTTGCTTTTGGGCTAACTGCTGAGCCTGACGAAATAGCAAAGGGATCCCTAGCATGATGACGACAAGGGCACCAACAAACAGGATAGGGAAAATGAGGTTCATAGCTTTGCGGAATGGATTGACTTCTCAGACTATCGCTTACTAGTTTCGTTGACTCTATATAGGTTACTTAGCTCAGGTTACTTAGCTCAGGTCAGATTGTGATCTTCCTTGAAGCTAAAAAGCCTTGAAGATAAGATAGATAATTTAAATTTTGATCAACAGGCTTTAAAAAATCACGAAATACCACTGAGTAATTGAATTAAAAACGTTGCGAGTGATGGCGAGACTTGGTGAATAGGTGGATAGCCAGGCTCACACAGCCAAACCTCACCTGTATCATTATTCACGCCAAAGTACCAATCTGAGCTAGTGCCAGCAATAAATATAGGCGATCCTGCCGTTAGATGCTGAGCAACAGTTTGTTGTATATTGAGCAACTCTACCTCATTCCAAGCAACACTGATTAAGACAGCGTCTCCAGAGTGAGTAGCTTCTATAGGGCCTCCCCAAAAACTACCGAAAAACTCTTGTAAATCCGGATGAAGGCCCTCAAATTTGGCAGGGGGATCCATCAGGACGGGCTGCCATTGAACCCTACCTTCCGCATCGGGAGGCAGTAGAATACAGGGTGAAGACCATTCTGGATCATACTCAACTGGAAAAGATGGTCCGCTCCGTTCAAGTAAAGATCGTAATGCCTTTGCAACTTCTCCACTCATGAAGTTTATCCTTGGTTTTATCCGAAATGTCTGTCTTAATAGAGAGCTACCTCCTGCTGGTCAGACAGAAGCTAGATCGTTAGGGCATATCGTTGGGGGCAGATGGATCGATAGGTGGCTTCCTAAGGGGTCATCCTTGTCTGTTTCTTATATTGTATAGAGGATCTAATGCACAGAGGATCTGAGTGGACCTGCTTATTGCGCTCAGTCAGGTGCGTATACTGGGATTGAGATCTTTTCAATCTTAATGGTCCATGTCTTCAGCTTATCTCCGACTGCTCGTTGTCCTGATTGTGATTGGCTGTGTTACGGCTTTAATCGTGTGGCTCATCCAGTCTTTTTTAGACCTTTATCAAACGGTTCAATCAAGTCCGCTGTTAGGATCTATCTTGATTGGGGTCTTTATTGTGTTACTGGTTGTTTTTTTAGCCGCGACCCTCTACTACCTAGTTTTATTTCGGCGACCTGAGGCCCACTCTCAAGCTCAACCTTTAGAACGACCCAGCTTACCTGAAACGGCTGCTGAAAAAGTGACAGTTGCCCAACAAAATTTAGCTCAAATCGAGCACCAGGCAGCTCAGATCCAGGATGAAGTGGCGCGCCAAGCACTAACAGAACGATCAGCTGAAGTGGCTCGCAATTTAAAACAACCCAGCCTCAAAGTAGTAGTCTTTGGCACTGGATCAGCAGGTAAAACCTCTTTAGTCAATGCCTTATTGGGTCAACCTATCGGTACGGTAGGTGTCAACTTAGGGACTACTACCACCTCAGCTCTTTACCGTTGGCCCTTACCTGGGATCCCAGAACCTGTTGAAATTGTGGATGCGCCTGGTATTTTAGAAATTGGTGCGGCTGGGATCGCTCGCGAATTAGAAGCTCGTGATCGGGCCAAAGCTGCTGATCTAATTATTGTGGTGACTGATGGTGATCTGCGTCAATCTGAGTATGAGCCGCTGATGGAGTTAATCCAGCTAGGTAAACGTTCAATTTTAGTCTTAAATAAAGCTGATCAATATACTGAATCTGAACAACAAATGATTCAGGCTCGATTACGAGACCGCGTCCAATCTGTGATTGCCTTTGAAGATGTCTTGATCGCTGCAGCTCACCCAGCTCCCATTGAGTCCGGGGGTCAGAGTATTCAGCCTACCCCCCAGGTGGCCGCCATTCGTGATCGGGTTCAAGCCATTTTATATACCGAAGGGCCGGCGTTAGCTTTGGATAATGCACTATTGCAGTCGCAACAATTAGGTGAAGAAGCTCGTCGGATCATTGCGAAACAATTAGAACAACGGGCTGAGCAGGTCATTGACCGGTTTCAATGGATTGTGACTGGGGTAGTCTTTGCCAATCCTATTCCTGCTGTTGATTTACTGGCTATTGCCGCTATCAATGCTCAGATGGTAGTAGAAATTGGGGCTATCTACAGTTGCAAGATGAGCTTAAAGCAAGGTCGTGAGTTGGCCTATTCCTTAGCTAAAACCTTGGCTAGTGTGGGTTTGGTTGAAGGGGCCATTCAGCTCTCAACTAGCTTACTGTCCACTCTAGCTGAAGTTTCTATCGTTGGGTTTTTAGTCACTGCACCTATTCAGGCGATCAGTGCTGGCTATCTGACCCATATTGCTGGCCGTAGCTTTATTGAATATTTCAGCCATAATCAGAGCTGGGGTGATCAAGGTATGCAGGCAGTGGTCACTTCTCAAGCTAAGCAAGTGCAGGCTTCAGGATGGTTGACATCCTTTACTCAAACGGCTATGAAAACCATCTTTCAACCCCAACTTTTTGCTAAGAACTCTCAAAACGATCAAGAATCATCCCACCAGATGGATCGTAATCACAGGAGCAACAGCAATTAAATGTGATGAAAACTAAAGTTGACTACCCTTCATAGGGAGTATCAACAAATCCTATTTCAAACAACTGTTGATAAGCCTGACGACCTAGATCTCGCCCTGGAGTTTGACTGGCAATCACTTGCACTAACTGAGCCACTGCATCTTCTGAGCGACCCGCAGCTCGATAAACTACAGCTAGTTCATAGTTCGTCTCATCTCGACGTTGAGCCGCTTGTCGAGCTAACTCTCGTTGCTGTTCTGAAATTCGGTTTTGAAGGCCTGCAAAACTAGCGGAGAGATCTTGGTGAAAGTTAGATCGTTGATTGTAAGCATTAAAAGCTTCCTGGAGTAATTCAGCCGCTTGATCATAGTTCTGGGCTTGGATCGCGGCATTAGCCTGAGCTATTAGATTCTCGGCCCGCTGAAAACTCAGTTGATTATCGGACTGTTCGAGGGCTCGGAATTGTTGCGGGTTAGGGATGGACTGAACAGGTTGTTCTTGAGCCATCACATGACCACCAGATAGGTAAACCCCAACACCCATACCCAAAAGGAAGACAACACAGAGCAGTATCAGAGACTGCAGGCCGTTTCGCCAACGTCTGATCTGAGGAGTTGAATGAGATAACATAGCAGCACCTAACCGTACAAATAGAGCAGTATAGAGGATCAGCTTAAGCGTTTGCCTAGGAATAGTATCATTGGCTCAGATATAGCTGCAGTAAAATATTAAGATCAAGACTGGCTGTCTGCGCTTCCTGGATCAGTGATTTTGCGAGTTAAGCCCGAAAACGATCACACAATCTCAGCCTAGACTCATCGTAAGACACTTTTACCAAAGCTATCCTGATCACAAGGACCCGGTCACAAGAACCCGACTCTATGGTTTCTATGGTTTCCATGGTTCCATAATAGCTATGGTGATCTATAGCTACTATCAAACGTTAAGCTATAACCAGAACAGATATTGACTATGACCTTAGCTTAATTTGAAAAATCTTAAAGATCCCTTTCCTAATTGATGTTTCAGTTAGGTCCAATTCAGAGAGTTTAAGAGTGTTTCATACCCATCTTTTCCGGATCAAAGCCAGGTGAAAACTGTGTGCGAGAGTCATAGAGAGCTCCTTTGAGCACCGCCTCACCAAGAAACGCCCCAACTAGAGAAGCTCCCATTAATTTGGCCCCTGACAGGTAAGCCCCCCCCAAATTAGCATTATCTAGAATGGCATCTTTAAGGTTTATTTCTTTTAAGTTACAGCCTGTCATCTTACACTGGCTTAGGTTAGCCCCCCGAAAGTTAGCCCCCAGAAATTTAGTGCCCATCAGTTCAGCTTCTTCTAAGTTGGCATCTCGGAAGATAGCATTGCTTAGATCGGCGCCGCTTAAAACTGCTCCTCTCAGGTCAGCCTGTCGCAAATAAGCTGAGGTAAAGTTAGCACCACGTAAAATGGTTTTGCGAAAAATAATGCCACCTAGGACAGCTCCTTTAAGATCAATGCCAGCATAATCAGCACCTTCAAAGTTTCGTTGTCCTTTGGCGTAGTGCTGGAGCAGTTCAATGCCCATTCGTTCAGGTGACATGGGTGAGCCTCACAAAGACATCGTATTTAGGGTGTAACTCTCTCTAATCTTGAGGTTACCAGATCATTCGGTGATCAAACCGTAGAGATCAGTAGAGATTGCTGAAAGCTACTCAGACCTTAGCTGGATTTTGATCTAATTCTATCCCGGTCTTCTGAGTTGAGTTCTCAATTAGGGAGGGTCCAAGGCGTTGTCTTCTCAGATAGGATAGGAAGATGCCAGTTAAAATCTAGAATTGCTAAAAATCTAGAATCGCTATCAACGTTTCGCTTATTAAATTGTTTTCACTATCTTATAACCTGGTGTCATGCCTGATCTTACAACTTCTGACTTCCCTGATTCAACAGACCCTACTGTCACCGATGATCCTGTCACTGACGATCCGACAGCCAAGGTTGCAGTTGCTCCATCAGCCGTTCCCTTGTCTACTGAGATTGCTCTAACTAAGCCCACTGATTTGGCGACTATCCTGCATCCTCATACTGACTTAACTCAAACTGATTTAAGTGAAACTCACCTCAATGATCTCAATCTTGAGGGATCAGATTTGTATGTTGCTGATCTCACAGCTGTGCGGTGGAAGCGAATCAATCTTCAGGGGGCTGATCTAACCAAAGTGAATTTGCAAGATGCAAGCTTGATGCATGTGAACTTGAGTAATGTGGATTTGAGTGGGGCTAATCTCGCCGACACCACCCTGCGGTGGGTGAACTTAATTGAAGCTAATTTGAATGGAACGAATCTATCCCGATCATTTTTAAGATGGACATCACTCAATGATGCTTTATTGCGAGGGGCTACGCTCCGTTCTGCCAATTTACAGCATATTGATTTAAGTGGAGCTGATCTCACAGGTGCTGATTTAGGAGCTGCAATTTTATTCCGAGCTGATCTGTGTATGGCGAATGCTGATGAGGCCAATTTTGCTGATGCAGATTGTCGTCGTTCCGATTGGGATGGAGCTCAAGTACGTAATTGTAATTTCTTCATGGCCAACTTGCGTTGGGCTCAATTCCAACGGGTTGATCTACAACTCTCAACCTTTCAGCAAGCTAGCCTGCAATGGTGTGATTTGCGCTGGGCGCGCCTAATGCATGCTGATTTTAGAGATGCCAAGCTTGATCATGCTAACTTTGAGGATACTGATTTAAGCTTTAGTCAGTGGGAGGGGACTAGTGTTAAAGGGACTCGATTTGCGCGGGTCAAGGGCCTGCCAGAATCAACACTCCGAGATCTAGAAAAACGTGGTGCTCTAGTCGAATTTGATAGTTGTGTAGGTTAGAGAACTCATGACTGCTATTGCTAAGCGATTTCAGCAATTACAGCTTCAACAGGCCAAGGCCTTGATTCCTTACTTAACCGCTGGCGATCCTGATCTGGACACTACCTTTGAAGCTTTGCAGATTCTGGACCAAAATGGTGCTGATTTTATTGAATTGGGCATTCCCTATTCCGATCCGTTAGCGGATGGCCCCGTGATTCAAGCAGCTGTGACTCGATCATTGGCTAGAGGGACACGGTTAACAGCGATTCTGGAAGGGTTGAAATCAGTTTCATTACAAGCTCCCCTTATTGTCTTTACCTATTACAATCCTATTTGTCAGATGGGTATAGCTGATTTTGTCCGTCGAGTGCGTGAGGCTGGTTGTAGTGGGATAGTAGTGCCTGATCTACCTGCTGAAGAAGCGCACAGCCTAATCCAAGCGGCTCAAGAGCAGGCTCTAGATGTCATTTTGCTAGTAGCACCCACTAGCACACCCGAACGGATGGCTTTAATCGGTCAGCTCTCATCTGGCTTTGTCTATTTGGTGAGTACAACTGGTGTTACTGGGCAGCGTGAGCAGTTAGCTTCTCAAATCCCCTCCCTCATTCAAACCCTAAAACAGCACACAGCCCTCCCTATTGGTGTTGGCTTTGGAATTTCTAACCCCGAGCAAGCGCGACAGGTGGCGCAATGGGGAGCAGATGCCGCGATTGTGGGCAGTGCCTTTGTCAAACGTCTAGGGGAAGCCGTGACTCCAGGAGCAGGACTTGAGACCATCGCTACTTTTTGCCGTGATCTCAAACAAGCGTTGTCACTGGATCTAAACTCATAGGGATGCTGCTGACGATGATTAAGAGATATAACTATCACGCCTGCCCAACAGTAAACTATGACTGTTACAAATAGAGGCCCATGTAGGTTCTAGAGCTGACTCTATCAAGCCTTTTTGCTTTCACAAGGTGCCAATAAATCTGCATATTCGCATGTTTATCTTTGTAATTCTTCATAAAATCCTCAGCCAAGACGAGCTATAAATTTACTTTGAAGGCTGACTCAATAAAGGTAGGAGGATAGCGGGAATTAGGCAAGTCCACTTAAAGGTTGGGTTGTCTACGTTTTTGAATGGAAATTCCTGACTACGCTTCTGGATTGTTGAGTTTAGTTATAACGTCCAAATCTGATTTTGCAAAAGCCATTAGGGAGACTATTATGCAAGACGTTTTTACTCGGCTAATCTCACAAGCTGATGCAAAGGGTGCATTTTTGTCTGCGCAAGAGTTTGATCGCTTATCTGCACTCATTGCGGATGGCAACAAGCGGTGTGATTCCGTTAACCGGTTGACAGCGAATGCCTCAACTATCGTGGGTGATGCTGCTCGGGCTTTGTTTGCGCAGCAACCTGATTTGATCGCTCCGGGTGGAAATGCTTACACCAACCGCCGCATGGCTGCTTGCTTACGCGATATGGAAATCATCTTGCGCTACATCACTTACGCCACCTTAGCTGGTGATGCCTCTGTCCTTGAAGATCGGTGTCTCAATGGACTACGGGAAACCTACCTAGCTTTGGGTGTACCTGCTGCGTCTGTAGCTGATGGTATTCAAGAAATGAAGAAGATTGCTTTGTCAAAAGTGATGGATACATCAGGGATCACCTTGGGTGATTGCAGTGCTCTTCAGTCTGAAATTGCTAGCTACTTTGATAAAGCTGCTGCAGCTATTGTGTAGTCGATGGGATGCTGACTCAGCATCAAAGCTTTTCTTGTTTAAGACAAAGACCGTTTTAGGAGAATCATCGTGAAAACTGTACTTACAGAAGCTATTGCTACGGCTGACAATCAAGGCCGCTTTCTATCAGCTAGCGAGTTGCAATCTGCGTTAGGTCGTTTCCAGCGGGCTAATGCTTGCTTAGAAGCGGCTCGTGTTTTGACACAGAATCAGGAGAGCTTAGTCCGCGACGCTGTGCAAGAGGTGTTTAACAAGTTTCCCTTTACCACTCAGATGACAGGGCCTCAATATGCCTCTACTCCTGAAGGTAAGGCTAAGTGTGCTCGTGATGTAGGCTACTACTTGCGCTTCATCACTTACTGCTTAGTTGCAGGTGGTACAGGCCCGATGGATGATTACTTGGTTGCTGGTTTGCGTGAAGTTAACCGTGCTTATAACTTGTCTCCTAGCTGGTACATTGAAGCTCTGAAGTCAATGCAGGCTAAGGCAGGAACACTACTGAAGGGTGATAGCCTAGTCGAAGCTAATGTTTACTTTAACTACGCGATCAATGCTCTGAGCTAATCAACCTTCAGATTCTTGATCTTGTCTTAAAATGAGGCGAACGACAGGTGGCGTTGAGTTGGTTGAACCTAACTAACAGCTAACTCAGTGTGGCAGGTGGTTCGCCTTTGTTGTGCTTGCCCTATGTTTATATTGTAATTTACAATTATTTGCATTTTTACATGGTGGGCTTAAAGCTATTGTGGTTGCATGAGTCATAGTTGAATAGACTATTTGATCCCAATATTTGATCCTATCCTTACCTGATCAAAATATTATGGATGAGTATGGGATTTGCAACTATGTAATTGCAACCTGAAATATTTGATCTTTAGTTGAGGAGTGATGAATTATGTACGGCCCAGCGACACCAGGCGCTGATACTCGCGTTTTTAAAATTGACTATTCTGGCATGCTGAATCCTGTGTCGAGCCTGTCAACGTCAGAAAAAATTCGGCGTAGCTCGTGCTCAACTGTGGTTCCTTATAATCGAATGTCGTCTGAAGTTCAGCGGATTTTAGGTTTGGGTGGCAGGATCACGAAGATTAGCTCCTTAACCTTGTCTTGAATCTTGTCTTGAAATTAATCTGAGTGTTTGAAACTTGACGGTTAAACTAAGTCGTTGTGAGCATGGTAACTCCATCTAGTTCAGTTTCTTCAAATACAGCTGCGATGCCAGAGCAGCTCTCTTGGGATGAGGCTGTTGCCAAATTGCAAGGTCCTGATCTGGCTCAACGCTATTATGCGGCGTGGTATCTAGGTATGATTCGAGATCCGCGTAGTGTTGATATTCTTCTTCAAGCGTTGAAGGATGAAGATGATCGCACAGCGTTGGGAGGGTATCCACTGCGGCGAAATGCAGCCAAATCGCTTGGGCTAATCGGTGATACTCAGGCTGTACCTGGCCTGGTGGCTGCTTTGGAGTGTAGCGATTTTTATGTGCGAGCTGAGGCTGCCTATGCATTAGCCAAGATTGGAGACCGTGAGGCCCTCCCCTCCCTGATTCAAAAATTAGAAGCTCCAGATACTGATCAACCCTGGGAAGCTATTATTGATGCTATTGGTCAACTCCAGGGCCAGACTGCACTGACTCTGATCCACCCTTTCCTGACCCATCACTCTGAACGGGTACAATCGGCAGCGGCCTGGGTGCTATACCGCTTTACGCAGGATGAGCAGTTTACTCAAATCTTGGTTCAACTCATTCAAAGTGAAGATGCCATGCTCAGACAAGCGGCTACTTTTGATTTGGCTGAATCGGGTTGGTTAGGTGGCGTTGATTGTTTAGGCCGAGCGAATGTAGCGATTAACTTGCGGATTAAAGCCTTAAAGCGTCTATTTGACGTTGCCGTTGAACTGGAGCCAACTCAGATCCGTCAGGCTGCTGAGGCGGTGATCCCCTGGATGGATGTCTTGCTGTAATCAAACATTCAAATTGCTAGCTAATTGCTAGGGTTTTACTTGCTATGGTTTCACTATTGAGTATTCTTGATGGCATGACTGAGATAACGCCCTTAATCAATCAACTTGAATCTGCTGTAACGACAGAATCTATTATTTTAGCTCTCCAAGCTCTAGGGGCTTCTGGTCATCCTGATGTGCTACCTCACCTGATTAAAGCGTTTAGTTATAATCGACCCGCTGTGAGTGATGTGGCTTTAGCTGAGGTGTTGAAATTTGGGACTACAGCTGTGTCCACGTTGCTAACAACTATTGATGATTATGACTATGGGGCTCGTGCTTATTCCATGCGTGCCTTGAGTCAGCTTCAGGATCCACGTGCCTGGGATTGTTTATTCAAATCCATTCAAGAAGACTTTGCTCCTGGTGTTCGCCGGGCTGCAACTAAAGGAATCGGACGGATTGCCTCTCAATGCCAGGTATCCCAGCAGCAAGAGACAGTGACATTGCTTAAAGCATGTTTATCTGAAGCAGATTGGGGTGTTCGTTATGCTGCTACTTGTGCCCTCAAAGACTTGAAAGATTATGGCAATTTATCGGTCCAACCGGAAAGTCAGGCTGCTTTGGAACAAGCTACAAAAGATCCAGATCCCTTGATTCAATATAAGTCGATGATGAGTCTAAATCATAAGTCTGCCTAACGGGTTAACGGGTCTGTATTCAGCTCAGGCAATCTAATTCTAATGGGGAGATCCATCCTCTAGCTGCGATGTAGTCGGGTGGGCCACTGAGGCTTGAGATAGATTGTGCTTCAGGATATCTCGCAGAAGCTGAATTTCGGCCCGGTGACCTTTCTCATCACCCATGGTCCGAAGTTGAAACTTTTTTTGAGCCAGCTCTGCTACAGTTTGAATAAACAAAGCTCGCTGACTGTGATCCAACCCTAACTCTGAGAGGGCTTGTGTCCCCTTGCCACAGATGTGCTCGTACAATCTAGGGTTAATAACATCTGGTACCTCATCTTCTAGATAGATCTGGAGTCGGAGTCGTTCTACCCGGTCCGCCACCACCCAAAGTAGGCCTAGTAAGAAAGCAAGGCCCCAATAATTCAAAACATACATCCAATCAAAAACGCTCGAGACCTCCTGCCCAAAATAAGCGTTAATCATCACAACGGAGCCATTGTTGATGCCGTGAGTCACAACAGCCGCCACAAACCCACTCCCAATAGCCACCACTTGACGATCTAAGGTTTTTGCATATCGGGCGATACCAAAGCCTATACCAGTTAAAGCTGTGTAAAAAGCATGGGCCCCACCATTAACTCCATCAGCGATGAATAAGGTACTCCAAGTGCTCCAATCATGAGTCAAAATCAGGCCTGGTAAGTCTTCCATAAAGTTGAAGCCCAATCCAACCATAGCGCCATAAACGATACCATCTACCCACCCATCGAACTCATGACGAAACCAGCCATAGATGATCGCGATCACAATGCCCTTGGCCAATTCTTCACTTAAGGGAGCCACAACCGCTGACTCCAGTAATTGGGAGTCTAAAGTGAATCCTAACGAACTATCGATCCATTGGAAACAGAGCCATTGACACCCAAAGCTAAGAGATAGACCAGGTATAGCTCCCCAGAGAAAAGTCCAGGACAAGTAGCTCCACGGTTCTCGTTCGAAGTGATCAATGCTGGTGATCAACCAAGCCCAACAATACGTTGATAAACCTAGCGCGAGGATAGAAATGATAACCTTGTCCATCGATACCAGTCCTGAACCTGTGATCAATCAGGCTGTAACTACTCTATTGTGTCACTATAATCACTACACTATAATCACTAAAGGTACGAGTTCTTACCAATAATTAAAACTACTTAAAACCGTTGGCTGAAACTTCTGATGTTTAGATTAAAGATTTGTAAGCTACTTAAAAAGTAAATATTTAGATTTAGACTAGATGCTGCTGACTCTGTTTGAAATCTAACTTGAATTTTCAGTGATTACTCATGGGACTTAGGTTGGTGTCAAGTCTGCTCAATCTCATCCTCAAGCTCATCTAGGATGATCTAGTACTCAAACAATGATTTAATAGAGGTTTGGGAGCGCAGACTTAATCAAGTCAACATTCCAGCCTTGTGAGCCACACCTGCTGATTGTGCTCAAGATGACATCCACCTAGTAATGGTTACCAGTTATGGCAGAGACATTGTTTTTTAATGCCTTGCGTGAAGCCCTTGATGAAGAAATGGCCAGGGATCCGAACGTCTTTGTGTTAGGAGAAGATGTAGGTCACTATGGTGGCTCTTACAAAGTAACTAAGGATCTTTATAAGAAGTATGGTGAACTCCGCCTGTTGGATACTCCAATCTGTGAAAACAGTTTTACTGGGATGGCTATTGGAGCGGCTATGACGGGTCTCCGACCTGTAATTGAGGGCATGAATATGGGCTTTTTACTACTAGCCTTTAATCAAATTGCCAACAATGCTGGGATGCTACGATACACCTCTGGGGGCAACTTTACGATCCCCATCGTGATTCGGGGCCCAGGTGGTGTGGGTCGTCAGCTAGGTGCAGAGCATTCCCAGCGGCTGGAAGCTTACTTCCAAGCGGTTCCTGGCCTCAAAATTGTTGCCTGCTCGACAGCTTACAATGCTAAGGGACTCTTAAAGTCAGCTATTCGAGATCAGAACCCCGTCCTGTTTTTTGAACATGTTCTACTCTATAACCTCAAAGAAGACCTCCCTGAAACCGACTATCTTCTACCGCTAGATCAAGCTGAACGAGTGCGCACTGGGCAAGATGTGACAATTTTAACTTACTCTAGAATGCGCTATCATGTTTTAAAGGCTGTAGACACTTTAGTCGCCCAGGAAATTGATCCAGAGGTCATTGATCTGATTTCTCTAAAACCTTTAGACATGGATACCATTCGTGAGTCTGTGAGTAAGACGCATCGTGTCATTATTGTTGAAGAAGATATGAAATCGGGAGGAATTGGAGCTGAGATTACAGCTCGTATTAATGAGGAATTATTTGATGAGTTAGATGGTCCTGTGATCCGTTTAGCTTCTCAAGATATTCCCACTCCTTACAATGGCACTATGGAAGCTGCAACCATTATTCAACCCGAAGATATTGTGGCGGCTGTGGAAGCTTGTTTGGGACTTGTTTAACTGTAGTTGCGATTAGACCCGTATGGACTCAACATTGGTTGCAATTAGCAAATGGTTGAGTTATGTCTGGCGTCATCGGCCTGATGCTGCTGGTTTAACTTTGTTGATCTGAAAACTTTATGAGGGCACAAAGTACCCCAGATCTGAGGCTGACCTTGTGCACCCCTGCTCATACCCAAACTTGGTTTGAGATCCTCGATTCAAGTCGTGATTCAGATTTACTTATTAGGCTGGGGGGTCATCCGCAAGTAAGGCTTGAGCTCAGTGTAGCCTTTAGGAAACTTTTGCTTGACTTCCTCCGGATCTTTAAGAGAGGGCAAGATGACACAATCATCACCATCTTTCCAGTTGACAGGTGTAGCGACACTGTGATTATCAGTCAATTGCAGGGAGTCGATCACTCGCAGGATTTCATCAAAGTTGCGGCCAGTGCTAGCGGGATAGGTGAAGGTTAAGCGTAACTTTTTATGGGAATCAACAATGAAGACTGAGCGCACCGTCAGTGTGTTGTTCGCGTTAGGATGGATCATGTCATATAAGTCAGACACTTTCCGATCGGAATCGGCTAGCAAAGGGTAGTTGAGAGTTACCTTTTGGGTTTCTTCAATATCTTGAGTCCAACCCGTATGAGAGTCTACATCATCAACGCTCAACGCTAAAACTTTAACATTACGCTTATCGAATTCAGGCTTTAAACGAGCCACCTCACCGAGTTCTGTCGTACAAACAGGTGTAAAGTCTTTAGGGTGAGAAAACAGAATGACCCAGCTATCACCAGCCCAGTCATAAAAGTTAATCTCGCCTGCAGTTGAAGCTTGAGTGAAGTTAGGAACTGTATCGCCAAGACGAAGTGACATAGATAAATTCCTTAAATAGTGAGTAGTTTGGCAAGTTCTAAACTCAGTTTTTGATCAGGAACAATCTGAGTTTCATTGTCATCATGGCATAGAACTTCCCATTTCCCAACCTAATTAAGAAAATTGCCGTTAATTTGAGGTGAAATTACAATTAATTTGAGATAAGTAGAGGCTAGATAAGGTTGGAATTAAGACTGAGCTGAACTCTGGCCAAACCACAAGGCTGAACCCTGAATTTCAAACTCGGTGAATAAATGAGTTAGACGGATAGTCTCTGTTTCCTGAAACAACTCAAGAGCTTGATCAGGCCAGTAGACCAGCACTCGCTTATAAGCTGGATCAATCACCACACCTGCTTGGACACCAGCGGCAATCCATACTTGCATTTTTGCCTTCACTAAGTGGAGTGACTTGGTTGTTGAACACATTTCGATCACAACATCTGGAAGGGTATGGCTGGCTGATTGGTGGGATACACAAACCAAATCCGTGATTAAACAATCACCAGTTGCTAAAGGGATAGCCGTGAGAGGCCGGTAGACATGACCTAAATCCAATTGCTCGATATACGCACTCAAGTATGTTTGAAACCGATGGAGAACGGACTCTGGATCAACAGTTTGAGGATCTAGAGAGAGCAATTTTTGCTCCAGTGAAACCAGATCAATCCCATAGGTTTCTAAGATACCAATGGAAATCACGTCAGCTTCCCGTAATAAACCCAAAAGTAAGTGATGGGTATTAACAGCAACGATTTTCATTTGGTCAGCCGCAGCAATACTGCGATGTAGCATCCGATAAGCACGATGAGTTAAAGGTGGCTCCACAGCCACTAATCCCGATCCCTGACCTGAGTAAACTTCAATTTGAGCCCGGGTTCTTTCAACGGTGAGGCCTAGCTGCTTCAGAATTTCAGATGCTGATCCTGTTTCGTTTAAAAGTAGACCTAGCAGTAGCTGTTCAGTACTGACATAGTTATGTCCTTGTCGCCGGGCTTCTGTGCGAGCTAGTTGGACCACTTGCATAGAGGCATCGGTAAAACGCTTAAGCAGGCTTTGATCCATAACCTCGGTCGGTACCCCAGGGACATCAGCGTCAATTGATGGTAGCACTTTACCTCATCATGAGTCAGATCCAAGTAGCTGAGCCGTCTCAATCCGATACAGTCTAGCTTTGACTCTGAAGTTGTTTATTGGGCTCAAGTCAAGTGTTTAGCTCAGGTATTTAAACCTAATTATTCAGTACATCCTCTGATTTACCCTAATTTGGATTCACCCTAATGGTATTATAAATGATGTCCCTATTGGCTTTGCTCTATTAGTCTCTCAAGGTTTAAACAGATTGAGACCTGACTGGCTAATCTTTAAAATTGACTATCCTAAGTTTCTTAAATAAATATAAACTTTACTTAGCTGGATTCAAGACTATATCCGAGGATGATCAATTAATTCGAATTAGATGCTAAATTTAATGTTGTGAAAGTTATTACTTCCTTATAATTTGCTAATAGATAGTTTTGCTAATAGATAGTGAATCGCTAACAGGTAGCGAAATGGTTGGCTACATTTTGTTATATCTGTGCTCTAACTGAAACCTGCGATCTGTCTTTCTTGAATTCATCTGTTTGTCTTGAAGGAGCCCATTACTTTGGAACCACAACGAAAAGAGCGAATCCTGGTTGTCGATGATGAGGCAAGTATTCGTCGGATTTTAGAAACGCGTCTTTCTATGATTGGGTATGATGTTGTGACGGCCTCAGATGGGGAGGAAGCGCTCAATATCTTTCATCAAGAGGGACCTGACCTAGTTGTTCTCGATGTTATGATGCCGAAGCTAGATGGTTATGGGGTTTGTCAGGAACTCCGTAAAGAATCCGATATCCCCATTATTATGTTAACGGCGTTAGGTGATGTAGCTGATCGGATCACAGGTCTCGAGCTCGGCGCTGATGATTATGTCGTGAAACCCTTTTCACCTAAGGAGTTAGAAGCACGGATTCGGTCAGTGTTGCGCCGAGTCACCAAAGGGTCTCATGAAGGGATTCCTAGCTCAGGTGTGATTCAAGTTGTGGATATTCGGATTGATACTAACAAACGACAAGTCTACAAGCGGGATGATCGCATTCGGCTGACAGGAATGGAATTTAGTTTATTAGAGTTGTTGGTGAGCCGCTCAGGTGAAGCCTTCTCCCGTTCCGAAATTTTGCAAGAAGTTTGGGGCTATACCCCTGAACGGCATGTGGATACTCGGGTAGTTGATGTTCATATTTCACGATTGCGAGCCAAATTAGAAGATGATCCTAGCAATCCAGAGCTGATTCTAACGGCGCGGGGTACTGGATATTTGTTCCAACGGATTATTCAAGATGATGAATAGGTCTAGCTGGGTGCTGATGTCTGGTCAAGATCCGCAAAGAATTGCTCCCACCAGTCCAGGCCCTGGGGATCTGGCTCTTCTAACCAGTGATCGAGTAAACGGGTTCGCTCTTGTGCCTGCGGTTTGAGGACTACAGTAACATCAGCCTGACCCAAGCTGATTTCTTGAGGCAGTTGAATATTCAATTGACGATCGGCTTTAATTTCAACTTCAGTACGATATGATTTCATGGAGAATCCATACGCTATAGGTATACTCCAGTCTACCTGATTCATGAGATAGACTGGATTGTCAAACTAGATCTGTATCCAAGGAACTATCAGCACCTGAGATGGGAACTCAATGCAGGTGTAGTATCTAGTATCTCAGGTGATCTAAATGAGAGTCTGGGTATCAGTCTTTAGTCAGGTGCTAGGGTATGGATAGCCCTAACGCCATTTGGGTAGAGTAAAGCTCGTCGAGGACCATGGATGGGATCTTCAACGATGATCGTTTGAGTTCGTTTGGCGCCTAAGGAAACAATAGCAATAGGTACTTGCATTAATTCGGCTAAAAACTTGAGATAATCATAGGCAGCGGGTGGTAGATCTTCAATAGTTCGACAATGTTGAGTTGATGTTTTCCAACCAGGGAGAGTGTTGTAGATCGGTTGACACTCAGCAAAGGTGCGAGCATTACTAGGAAAATGCTTGAGTTCCTGCCCCTTACAGCTGTAGGCTACACATACCTTGATTTCATCTAGCTGATCTAAGACATCAAGTTTAGTAATCGCTAGGCAGTCAATCCCATTAACCCGCACTGCATAACGGCCAATCACAGCATCAAACCAGCCACATCGGCGTCGACGTCCCGTTGTAGTCCCAAATTCAGCCCCCTGCTCACTCAGGAACTCACCTATCTCATTATTGAGCTCAGTTGGAAAGGGTCCCTCCCCTACTCGGGTAGTGTAGGCTTTAGCAACTCCGATGACTCGATCAATCGAGGTTGGCCCTACACCGGCTCCGACACAGGCTCCTCCTGCAACAGGGTGAGACGAAGTGACATAAGGATAGGTGCCAAAATCCAGATCTAGGAGGGTTCCCTGAGCGCCTTCGAATAAAATATTTTTTCGAGCTTCAATGGCTTCAGTCAGCATCAAGGCCACATCGGCAACATAGGGTTTGAGGCGCTCAGCATAATTCAAATACTGCTCAATAACTTCAGCTGGATCAAGTGGAGGTAAATTGTAAATTTTTTCTAACAACACATTCTTGTAAGGCACTGCCCACTCTAGGCGTTCTCTCAAATCCTGGGGGTGCATCAGATCAACCAAACGAATGCCCATCCGCTCGGCTTTGTCAGCATAAGTAGGTCCAATGCCACGACCCGTCGTACCTAATCTATAGCGTCCCCGTCGCTCCTCTTCAGCCAGATCAATAAGGCGATGATAAGGCAAGGTGATATGAGCCGTTTCGGCAATGAATAGATTCTGAGTCGATATCTCAAGCTCATGTAATTGATCAATCTCTTGAAGCAGGACATTGGGGTCAATGACCGTACCACTAGCAATTAAGCACTGTGTCTCTGGATAGAGAATACCGGATGGAATCAAATGCAGCTTAAAGGTCTGAGATCCAACCACGACCGTGTGACCAGCATTGACTCCACCCTGATACCGAACCACCACATGAGCGTTTTCACTCAAAAGGTCTGTAATCTTACCTTTCCCTTCGTCGCCCCACTGAGCGCCAATGACAATTACGTTAGCCAAGAGACTCTCCTGATCTGAAGTTAGAGCTCCATCGATGCGGATCTTTGACTGCGAGTGACTTGTCAAACCTGAAGCAAATCCGGTTAGGAGACAAGCAGCCACAGATTTAAGATCGTAATCGTGACTGTTTTATTTGTCAATTAAGCGGAGATCAGGAAGCTATATTGTTAGATTCGATACTAAAGTTTCAGGGCTTGTAGTTGATTCAAATAATAGGAGCGCCCCTGGTTGATAAACTTCGAGGTAAAAGCCTTCTGATAGTCCGTGGTGGGTTTAAAGACTTTAGCAGTAACCATTGTTTCAAATAGATCATGCCAGCGAGTCTCTGTCATCGCTCCGATACCTAATGTCTCAGCATCGCCCGACGTTACAATACCATACTTTTTAAGGGCGCCTAGACTGAACTCCAAAAAATCGTCTGTCATCTGAGGATTAGCTTGTTTGATCAACTCATTGCCAGCTGCTGGATTTTCAAGATAGCTATACCAACCTTCGATTGAGGCTTCAACAAATCGCTGTACCAGATCGGGTCGCTTTTGAACCATGGTTTGGGTGGTTTCAATGGTGGTATCATAGGAATTATAACCGTAATCTGAAAGCAAAAGTGCCACTGGATCGAAGCCTGCTTCAGTCTTTATCAAGTAAGGCTCAGAGGTAATGTAACCCTGTTGTGCTGCTGATTGATCAATGAAGAAGGGTGCAAGACTATCATTGTAGGGTCGCTGTTGTTTATCTTCAAATCCATATTGAGATCTCAAAAATGGCCAATACGTTAAGTTTGAACCTATCGATATATAAATCGGATGATCTTTTAAATCAGTTAACGTCTGAATACCTTGATCAGGATGAGCCAGGAGACATTGGGGATCTTTTTGAAAAATGGCAGCAACCGTCACCAGGGGAATCCCAGCTTCAATGGCATGCAGAAGGCCCATACTAGTTCCCATCGCAAAGTCAGTAGCCCCTGCCGCTAAGAGTTGCATGACATTTAACCCAGCACCTCCCATTTTGATCGTGACATCCAGGTGATAGTAGTCATAGATACCTGTAGCTAAGGCTTGATAAAACCCCCCATGCTCAGCTTGGGCATGCCAACTCGTGGTAAAGGTGATTGGATCTCGACTGGAGGCTGGGGTAGCAATCATCGGATCTTGCCGAGAGGAGCCTAATGGCCCATGCCAACCTCTCAAACCCAATAAGGCGGCGCTGATCTGAAGCAGGGATCGTCGTGTGAATCCATCAAGCATACTTAGCGAAAATAATGAAGTAAGTCTATCTTAGCAAGCTGATCAAGTCATAGATCCCTACCCACTCACCCTGTCACTGATGCTGTAGTTAGATTCACTAGTTCACTCACAGCCAACCCAAGCATTCAGCCATCTCTGAGAATTGAGTAATTTTGAGGGTCTATACTATCCAAACTGTGAAGACCAGAGGCTAGAATTGTACTTTGCGTCATTTCAGGCTGTGATTATGACCGACGTTCCTGTCTCTCGGATCCGTAATTTCTCGATTATTGCTCATATTGATCATGGTAAATCGACCCTGGCTGATCGTCTGCTGCAATTTACAGGGACTGTGCCTGATCGGGAGATGAAGCCTCAGTTACTAGACAACATGGACCTAGAGCGGGAGCGAGGGATTACGATTAAGCTCCAGGCGGCCAGAATGGATTATCGGGCCAAAGATGGCAATGATTATGTCCTGAATTTAATTGATACCCCCGGGCACGTCGATTTTTCCTACGAGGTCTCTCGATCACTAGCGGCCTGTGAAGGCGCTCTACTGGTGGTTGATGCCTCTCAGGGTGTTGAAGCTCAGACCTTAGCGAATGTGTATTTAGCTCTAGAAAATGACTTAGAGATTATTCCTGTTCTCAACAAGATTGACTTGCCCAGTGCTGATCCCGATCGGGTGATGCGAGAAATTGAAGATGTGATTGGTTTAGACTGCAGCGGCGCTATTATGGCCTCGGCTAAGACTGGAATTGGAATAGATGACATTCTAGAAGCCGTTGTGGAGCGGGTGCCTCCCCCTGTCGATACGGTTAGTGAACCGTTACGAGCTTTGATTTTTGATAGCTATTATGATCCGTATCGCGGTGTGATTGTATTTGTGCGGATTATGGATGGTCGAGCCAAGCCACGTGACAAAATGATGCTGATGGCTTCAGGGCGTGAATACGAAATCGATGAGATTGGTATCCTCAAACCGACTCAAGTGGCTGTGAATGAATTGCATGCTGGTGAAGTTGGTTTTATCAATGCTGCGATCAAAACCGTTGAACATGCTCGAGTTGGTGACACGATCACACTGATAAGTCATAAAGCCGCTGGACCCTTACCCGGTTACACTGAAGCTAAGCCTATGGTTTTTTGCGGGATGTTTCCCACCGATTCAGACCAATATCCTGATTTACGCGAAGCTCTCAATCGACTAAAACTCAATGATGCTGCCTTGCAATTTGAACCTGAAGTCTCACCAGCTATGGGATTTGGGTTCCGGTGTGGATTTTTGGGTTTATTGCATATGGAAGTGGTTCAGGAGCGGTTAGAGCGAGAGTATAAGTTAGATCTGATTATCACGGCGCCGTCTGTTGTTTTTCAAGTGACTTTAAATGATGGCACCATGATCAAAATTGATAATCCTAGTGAACTACCCCCCCCTAGCGAGCGGCTCAAAATTGAAGAGCCGATTGTGAAAGTAGAAGTGATTCTACCGGAGTCATTTGTAGGTACGGTGATGGAGTTATGTGAAACTAAACGTGGTGTCTTCAAAGACATGCGTTACATGGCCCAAAACCGAACCACTTTGGTTTATGAACTACCCCTAGCTGAGGTGGTCACAGACTTTTTTGATCAGATGAAGTCTCGGACTCGGGGCTACGCCAGCATGGATTACCAATTAATTGGGTTCAATGAAGATAACCTGGTGCGGCTCGATGTCTTAATCAATGGGGAAGTGGTTGATTCCTTATCAACCATTGTGCATCAAGATAAAGCTTACTATGTAGGTCGTTCTCTGGTGTCTAAACTTAAAGAATTAATCCCCCGCCATCAATTTGAAGTACCGATTCAAGCAGCTATTGGGAGCAAGATCGTTGCTCGGGAAACCATTCCAGCCATGCGTAAAAATGTATTGGCTAAATGCTACGGTGGGGATATCTCTCGGAAACGTAAGTTACTTGATAAGCAAAAAGAAGGGAAAAAGCGAATGAAGTCTGTTGGTACTGTTGATGTCCCTCAAGAAGCTTTCATGGCTGTCCTCCGACTCAATAATGAATAGCAAGCAAGTGTATTACAAGCAAGTGTAATGGATAGGTGAGGCTAGTGATCCTGAACTTCTGGTACTTTACGAGCTTCACCCCCAAATAGATCCAGCATTTTTCCTATCCAGGGCCATAGCGGGTCGTTAGTCTCGAGTAGGGCAAAAGAACTCGTGCAACGAGCCCATTGAAATGTACTGAAAACCACATAATCAGCCCAGGCTGGATCTGATCCTGATAAGAAGGGTTGAACAGCTAACGTTTGTCGCAAGGGTTCTAAGGACTGTCTGAAGGCTTGCACCCGAGTCTCACGGTTGGTACAAATGTCGTCTAGTGTGGCTCCGAAAAAGGTTTCCCGTGTCTGTCGGAAATAAGCCTTGTCCTTTTCATGCAACAGACGGTAGATGTCTTTGAGAATCAGACGAGCAATGGCCCCGTGGAGGGTATTAACAGTCCATTCTGTAACAAAGCGAGCTAAAGCTTTGGCCTGAGCATCCCCAAATAAAGCAGGCTGGTGGGGATAGGTGGTTTCCAGATACTCGGCAATTACCCAAGAATCGTGAACCACTTGATCCCCATCTACAATAATGGGAACCCGCTTCTGACCTGAAAAGGCGATCATCTCTTTCTCGGTAAATCGCCAGGGAATAGCTTCAAAGGGGAGTTGCTTGTGTAACAAAGCGAACCGGATCCGCCAGCAGTTGGGACTGAAACGGTGGTTATCATCAGCACCGGCTAATTCATAAAAACGGATAGGAGCTGTGTCTATCATGTTTCAGATCCTTGAATGCTAGCGGCAGTTTGGCCAAATAAAATCTGCTTACTGGCTTCTGTGATAGTGGGTGTGTTCTGATAGGGAGCTGCTTGTTGGTAGGCTCGGATGACAGCGGGTCTCGCTTTTATGGCTTCAAACCAACGTTGTAAGTGGGGAAAATCAGCCAAACTCTGCTGTTGTCGTTCATAGGGCACAATCCAAGGGTAACAAGCCATATCAGCAATTGAATAGTTGCCCGCTATGTACTCGTGATGAGCCAACTGCCGATTCAATACACCATACAAGCGATTCGTTTCTTTGACATATCGCCCAATAGCGTAAGGGATCTGTTCGGGTGCATACTGACCAAAGTGATGATTCTGTCCTGCCATGGGCCCCAGGCCTCCAACCTGCCAAAAAAGCCACTCCAGAACTGTTGTACGATCTCTAAGATCTGAGGGTAAAAAGCGACCTGTTTTTTCAGCTAGGTAGAGTAAAATTGCGCCTGATTCGAATATACCTACCGGTTCACCATGGTCTGCTGGCTGCTGATCAATAATGGCTGGCATCCGGTTATTAGGTGACAGTTTTAAAAAGTCAGGTTTAAACTGATCCCCAGCTCCAATGTTGACAGGAATAATTCGATACTCTAGAGCAGCTTCTTCAAGAAAAATAGTAATTTTATGCCCATTAGGAGTAGGCCAATAGTATAAATCGATCATAGTTGTTTGTGGCTAGCGTTACTGGGATTTTAGCAGTAAGGTCCATGCAATTGGAGATTTAGAACAGTAATAGCTCTGGTGTTATGTTTAGTTAACTAATAGACTGGCTAATTGCATGCGGTTGGGTTGTGCTTAATAGTTTGGTGCGTTGAATATTTTATAAAGTCGACGAGTGGTGTGAGGGGATTTTCGAAGGTTGGTAGGCAGTCCACAAACTAGCCACCAAAAGTAAACCCGAAAAAATAGCAATAGCACCCCCCCAAAACCAGTAGGGTAACCAGAGTTGCTGTTGGATCTGGCTAGTATCTGACAGGAGCTGTTGACCCCCGATTACCGCCCCCGCACTAAATAGGTAGTTCACTTGATGATAGGTGCTGATACAAGCCTGTACCCCCAGAAATTGAATGGCAAACCCCTGAACACTTGGAGGTGACTTGAGTGCAATCAGCAGGACAGCAACACCAAACAATGGAATAACCAATAACCCAAACCCAGAACGTACCCAAATTAAAGTTGATAAGAGTAATAGGCTGCCCAACCCCAGTAACCCTATGTGAGTGGCTCGGTACGATCTAGAGGCTAGGACGAGTCCAGCACCGGCTAGTGGGGGTCCCATAGGCCCACCCGCTGCAACCAGAGCTAGTCCTAAACGACCAAAGGCAACAGGCCCAGTATGGTAGGCGAGACCTGAGCCGTTAGCAAAAATTTCTAGTCGATTAAAGTCGCCCCCTAAGATTAAAGCTGTCAACCCGTGGCCCATTTCATGAAACCAGGTGGCCAAGATACTAAATGGATAAAGAATGTAGTTACCCCAAGGTACTTGCCATAAGATCACAGTAACGATGGCGGCTGCAATCAAAAATCCAATTCCAAACTGTTTAGGAGAGGTAGTTGAGGGGTTACGGGGGGTCAGATCTGCCATGGTTGCTGTTAAATCACGTGATTCAAGTCTAATCCAACCTTTCCTAGCTATCTAGCTCTTGCTGGTAACAATGCTGCTAAAACTACTCATAACTACCTAACAACTGATAATATAACCTTCTGCTAAGGCATCGATCAGTAAACTGAGGGACTGTAAATCGTCTAATGTACAACTACTATGGTTTGACATTAATTGATTAACTTGTTCTTCTTGATCGGCTGTATAAAGACGAGTTTGAAGTGAGTGGTGCACAATATCTTTGATACTCACCATTGGACAACTCCTGCAAGGGCCTACTCTTTTAGAATCGCAAGTTTTCTCCGATCCATCATCGTACTAAGAGTTCACCCAGTCTGGTAATTTGGGCTACTTCGTCTTGGTGATGAGCTTAGGGTAATTGTGACTACAAGCAATTAGATAAAGTAGGTGCGTAATCAGCTTACTTGTCATATGATTAACCACATTGAGGTAAGCCGTCTAAAATTTAAGCTCTACAGCTTAGCACAGGTTAGAGGAGTGGAGGTCGAGTTTATTCATGAGTACGAAACAGTCTTCACCACACCAGTTACTGAGTGTAGATTTGGGCCGCACATCCACCAAGGCTTGTGTTACCCGGCTAATTGAGGAAGCTGTCCTCATCCCCTCTAATGTTGCCAAAAAGTCTGTTGATGAGGTGAGGCGGGGCAATTTTGAGTCATTTCGATCACCGTCTGATCCATTGCTGGATATCTGGCTAGAGTACCAAGGCCAGGGTTATGCGATTGGTCAACTAGCTGCTGACTATGGAGAAGGATTAGGTGTCGGTCAGTCAAAAGTTGAGTTTGCTTTGATCAAAGTTCTGGCTTGTGTCGGTCACTATGGCCTCAAAGGCGATATCGATATTGTAGTCGGCATTCCTTATCTACTCCAAGAACAATTTGAGGATGAGAAAGAGGCCATCATCAAGCTTTTACGTGGTTCTCATGTGATGTCTTATCGAGGAGAAGGCATTGTGGTTCAGGTGCACCAGGTTTTAGTGATTCCTGAAGGCTATGGCAGCTTGATCTGGTCTGAGGGCCAAGCAGAGCGAACCACTGATTTGAGTACTGTGTCCGTTGCTGTTGTAGATATTGGTCATCAAACCACCGACTTCCTCATGGTGGATCGGTTCCGCTTTGCTCGCGGGATATCCAAAAGTGAAGATTTTGGTATGAATCTGTTTTACGAACAAGTGGCAGCCAATGTAGAAGGGGGTAACAGTCAATCCCAAACTTTGATTGAGGCTGTTAATCGACCGGAGGGCCAGCGGTTTTATCGAGCTAGAGGGGCTTTGGTCCCCACGGATTTGGATGTGATTTTGCCGCCCTTGCGGACTAGTTTTGCCCGTGAACTCTCCGAGCGATTGCTCAAGTGGCTACCTGAACGAGCTACAGATGTCCTGGTTACTGGTGGCGGTGGTGAGTTTTTCTGGCAAGATCTACAACCTCTACTCAAAGAGGCTAGACTTAGACCACACCTAGCACATCCCTCCCGTACCGCAAATGCTCTAGGGCAGTATATTTATGGACAAGTCCAGCTTGCAGCAGCAGGCCAGTAACCTGCATAACTATATCCGCCTCAACGTATCCCCATCAACTATGCCTCCTGTCAAAAAAACGTTAACCTTTTCCTCTGAGGATGAACGTGCTCTTCTGGCTTCGATAGACCAGTTGGTGGAGGATGGAGTTTATGCCAGCTTTAGTGATTGCTGCAAACAAGCGATCCGTCATTTCTTATCAAATCCAAATCCCCCCTCGTCATCGCTGCAACCGCCTCCAACGCCTTTCCCTGCTGAGTTGCTTGACACCTCTCTCAAAGAGCACTTAGATCAGGTCAATCGTAAACTAAGTCAATTTGAACGCCGGGTTGAACAACTGATCAAAACTCAGTCGGGTGTCAGTACAACTAGCACGGAAGCAGGTAGTCATCAGCTAGAACAGGTTGAACAAGCCTTGCAAGAGATGGCTCAACGTCTAGATCAACTCACAGCTGTAGGGTTACCGGAGGCTAGTGACTCAACCCTATCGCTCACAACTTTGCAAGCTCAGTTGACAGCCTTTGCAGCTCAAACAGAGCAGTATTTTACAGCTGAGCCGCAAGAGATCCCTAGAGCGATTTTGAATTTGCCGCACCAGTTTGAACAGCTGACTGATACTGTCCAATCACGACTGACTGCTTTTGAACAACAGGTTCATCAAACGATGCAGGAGTCAACCCCACAACCTGAAACCACATCAGTTGATCTTGATATTACTCAGCTACTAGCCACTCACCTTGAACAAATTTCAACTCACCAGACTCGGTTTCAAGATCAAATCATTTCTAAATTAGACGAAACCAACCAGATCTTTCCCCGCTTGCTCACGATAGAGCGTCAATTGAGTCGACTGGGTGACAAAGTAGATGAATTATCTATTCCAACCCAAACTGCTCCACTCCTGGAAGCCCCATCACCCTCTCATCTCTCTGAGGAGCAGGTGTCCGACATTCAAGACCTGCCTCCAGGACCATCTAATACAGAAGTGGCTGTTGAATTAGGATCTGAACTAGAACTGGATCCTGAGCAGGCCCTAGGTCATCTAGAAGCAGGTCATCTAGCCGATGAAGAACCGAGGCAATCAGAACCATCTGGTCTTGAGCAGGATCCAGTATTAGCAAGAATAGCGACTCTACTGGATCGATTCTAGCCACCCTACTTTGAGGCCAAGCTGCGGTCATAAGAACTTTTACGTTCTCGACTAATTTGATTAGTAAGAGCCTCTGGGAGTTGATCAGAGAGAGCTAAGGCTTGATCGAAAAAGGGAACAGCTTGGCTATCATCGCCCTGATCAACCAGGATTTGAGCTTTGAGGTAATATAACTCAGGGTTATCACAAGAAGTTTCAATGGCCTCGTCAACAGCTGCAAGGGCTTCAGGATATTGCTTTAAGTCTCGATGGGCCAGAGCTTGTCCTCGAAGAGCCATGTAGTTAGGCCCTGCTTTTTTAAACTGCTCCAAAGCTTTATCTCGATTGGTTAGTAGCAGATCCATATAGCCATTCAACAAGTTCAGCTCAGGATCTTCAGCATTAACAGCTTGGGCTGCTCGAATAGAGCTAAATAGCTGATTCAGCGTGGGTAACGCCTTAGGTAGACCCATGACTACTCCATCTTGCAAGACTGTGTTGGCAGCCTGTAATCCATGACCAATGCCTTCGTATAGGTTGCCTCTCAGAGGGTCTTGATCTTTGAGCTGAGCAGCTACCTCTAGAGTTTGTTGACCTCGTTCTGCAAATGCTTCCAAGTTACCTTCCTGGTAAGCAATCGCAGCAAGCAACGCATAGACCATGGGTTCTTCTGGGGAAGCGGCTAAAGCAGTCTCTAATTTCTCCCGACTACCCACATACCGACCCGCACAAAAGAACTCTTCAAAGGCAGCTTCAACTTCAGGACTAATGTCTCTGGCTTCTGTGCCTTGTCTAAACGGATCACCTGCCCATGCAGGAGTAGCCAGCATCATCAACAGGCCAATTTGAAGCAGCCAAGTCAAGCCTCGATGAGCCGGCTTTGAAGTCCAAACTTGAATTGTCATAATCTTGTACCTAAGCCTAGTAATGAATGGGTCATCCACCGCAAGATCAACCAATCATTGTTAGCTTCAGTGACGATATCCAGTACTCTATCCAAGTCTATCGGATCTTGCCAGACAAACCATTACAAGTAGGAGATAGCTAATGGGTTAGCCCGGTTGCATTAACTCGTGTAGAGCGTAAAGAATCTCGCTACGGACATCACTGTTGGTTTCACCCAGAAGGGCATGGTGTAGAGCATCCATAGCGGCTTGATCACCGATTTGACCTAATGCTTCTGCGGCCCCACTCCGAATAATGGGATTGCTGTTGCTAAGTAACCTAGATAAGGGAGCTACAGCCTCAGGGGTACCGTGTAAGCCTAAGGATCGAATAGCTATGGCCTGAGCTTCTAGTGGATTAGCTGGATCTGCTTTGAGTGGTGGCCCTCCCTGAATATCCTGCAACCGCAGAAGTTGGCTTAGTTCATCTCGAATCTGACGTTCTTCACGGGGCGATAAATCTCCATTCATGACTGCATTCATCCGGGTTTGAATGGCAGTTTCAAGCTGATTGACAGGTTGAACAGCCTCAGCAATAGTGGTAACCCGGTTCAAGGCTTGATGTTGCTGATACCCTTGAAAGGCTGTTAAGCCTGCAACCACCAAAACAGCATCAGCCAAAACGGCAACTAGAGCCATTGCCCCCCAAGTGCGGGTTTGACGCTGAACCCGATTAATTTGTCGATCAAGGTAGGAGAATGCTCCCTGTTGCCGTTCCCAATAGTCAGGTGCTGAATTCAATGTCTGCACACTTAGATCGGTGGAAAGAACGCTGTCTTCTCGAGTCACTTCCAGTGCTTGTAGTCGGTTAGCCATGGTGGCGAATCGCTTTGTCCACATCCAGGTAAACATAACGTCCTCTCTCCTTGTCCTTCCTAACTGGGATCCATTAATTAGAGTCTGGTAACTTGATTGTATTAGCTAGACTGACCGTAGCAGCCAATCAGCTCTATACTTGCGGTAGTGACCAACATGGGCTAGTCTACACTTGCTCAGTAAAGAGTCATACTGGGCTTAAGCGTCAAACCGAGTGACTATTAGGGTCAGGATAACAGAAGCTAAAAGCAGCTACCACCCTATTATTACGGCTTATGACGCAACCTGATCTAGTATCTTTGAATAGCCTTCTCCATTATCGGTCTAGTATAACCAATAAATGTAGTTAGTCAGGAGATTTCAGCTTTTCGGCCTAGGCATTCCATACCAATAGACATTCCATCTAAGTAGACATTCCATCTAAGTAGCCGTGCATTGAACTCAAGGTTACTTTTACCCTAATGGTGATTTTCGCAACTAGGGTAACTATTAACTAGGGTAGCTATTAGGGTCCGATATATCTTCTCAAGACCCCAATTAGTTGAGACCTTAATAAATTCTTAAATCTAGATATAGAGGTTTTGGTTGGATAATCTACCGTATCTGGTGGTCGATCTAACTCATTTGCTCGAAGTTAGGGTGTAAGGCCAGCATCCAAGTTAGATATCCTGTACAGTAAGGAGTAGCTGCGGGGAACTTGATCTATGTTAAAGCTGATGTGTCTATCAGTTACGGTTGGAGTCTTGGTCGCATCCCTGATCTCAATATCTAATGGCGTGGTTTGGGCTCAGCAGCTGCAATTAGATGTAGGGACGTCGACTACGCAGCCTTCACCCCAATTTTTACCTAATCAGCCTAGTGTTCTCCCCCCTCCTCCACCTACTCTGGTGCGTCAGCTTAGCCGAGATACCCCTCCTGAGGAAACTATAGACATGCCATTGTCGCTAATGGGACAACAGATGTTGGATGCAGTCTGTGATGCTCAAATTGAAGTGTCTCAGGCCTTGTCGCTCATGCCTGATCTAAGCCGAGTTCATATTCAAAATGCCTGCCCTAATCGCTTATCACCAGCTACCTCAGAAACGATCTAAACAACACAATGATCCGGGAGCAGTTTCCAGAACTCAAACCGTTCAACACTCAAATCCCCTGTAACAGTAGATACCAAAAAGGATCCAGTCCCGATGGATGGATCCTAAAACAATTTAGCTAGTCTTATGACTCAACGACCTGAACTTAGTTAGCTCCAGCACTCTGAATCATCAATCTATCCTCGTTGCGGTCCCAAATCAGTTGTACCAGCATACAGGGCAGTTTCACCTAGCTCATCTTCAATCCGTAGCAATTGATTATACTTAGCAATACGTTCGCTCCGGCATAAGGATCCCGTTTTGATCTGACCTGCTCGGGTAGCAACAGCTAAATCAGCAATAGTGGTATCTTCTGTTTCACCTGATCGATGGCTCACAACAGAACGATAGCCGGCTTGAGTAGCTAGTTGAATTGCGGATACGGTTTCAGTGAGTGAACCAATTTGATTGAGTTTAATTAAAATGGCATTAGCAGCCTTGAGTTCAATTCCTTTTTCTAAACGGCTAATATTAGTTACAAACAGGTCGTCCCCAACTAATTGAGTTTTAGCTCCTAAGCGACTTTGTAAGGCAGCCCAACCGTCCCAATCTTCTTCACTGAGGCCGTCTTCAATGGAAACGATCGGGTATTGGCTCACTAGTTGGTCATAGTAGTTAATCAAGTCGTCAGCTGAGTAAGCCTTGCCTTCAAACTGATAGGATCCGTCTCGATAAAACTCAGTTGCTGCCACATCTAGTGCCAGAGCGATATCATCACCAGGTTTGTAGCCAGCTTTTTCAATAGCTGAGATCAACAGATCAAGGGCAGCTGCATTCGAGGCTAGGTTGGGTGCAAAGCCGCCTTCATCTCCAACACTGGTAGCAAGTCCTTGATCATGCAAAACTTTTTTCAAAACAGTAAAGATTTCAGCACCATAACGCAGAGCTTCGCGAAAGGTGGGGGCTCCAATCGGTACAATCATAAATTCTTGAATGTCTACGTTATTATCTGCATGGGCCCCCCCATTCAACACATTCATAAGAGGAACAGGTAAGACATTAGCAAAGGGTCCCCCTAAGTAACGATAGAGGGGTACCCCCAAAGAGGCTGCTGCCGCTTTAGCTGTGGCTAGTGAAACAGCCAGGATCGCGTTAGCCCCTAGCTTTGATTTGTTGGGAGTACCATCTAATTCAATCAAGCGTTGATCGATATCGGTCTGGTTAAGTGCATCTTCGCCGCTTAAAGCAGGTGCAATCGCTTCTTCAATATTCTTCACCGCTGTCAGGACCCCTTTCCCGCCGTAGCGTTTGGGATCATCGTCGCGGAGTTCATGAGCCTCAAAGGTACCTGTAGAGGCCCCACTAGGAACTTGGGCTAATCCAGTTGCGCCATTTTCTAACCCAACTAGAGCTTCTAGGGTGGGTCGTCCACGGGAGTCCAAGATTTCGTGGGCTGTAATCCAGTCAATTAGGGTATCCACAAGCTTACCTCGACACTGCCCTTTAGCGTAGTAGATCCTCTCTCTAAAATCTACAGCTCCCTGAATCCTTAACTATCCTATAAGCTCTCTAGGCTAGATCTGTCCAGCCTGCTAGGATAGTGAGCCACTCAGCCTTAGGCAAGTTAAATGCACTCGAATGAAAATCAATTGAACTATCAGGTAGTTGGTTGGCTGCTGTTTATTATTTGTTCAATTATCTACAGTATTGCCAGCTGGAAGAACCAAGATTGGCTCACATTAATAGGGAGCTTGATCTTTCTGGGAGCCTGTATTGTTTTCCTGATTCCACTACTTCAACACAAACATTAGTACTATGATCAAACTAGCCTGCAGACTAGATGATGCTGTCTTAAATCAGCGGCATTGAGAGCGGTGATTAGAAATTGGTTAGTTAACTAAACGAGTATCTCCATAAGCGGCATACCAGCCAAACCAGAACGATCGATAAGCGGGTAGTCGTTGAAGTTTCTCCCCCTCTGAATTGATCAGGGCATCTTCAGTTAAGTCCCAATTTTGGCCTTTAGCATCCGTGAGCTGTTGATCACCATCAAAGGTTTCAAACTTAAGGCCCTGGCTCTCATAGACGCGATTAGCACCAGATGGATCCGTTACCACTACAAATTCAAGGTCACCTAATTGATCGTGATAGACCGGATTTTGGTTGAGAAAGGTTGTGCTGATAGCAAGGGGTTGGATAGTATATTCAGGAAACAATAGCCCTAGTACTTCAGATTTGTTATTAAGCCGATCATCGAGTTCTGGAACACCAAACATGAGATCATCGGTGGCAAAATAGTCTTGGTAGGCTACACCTTCACCGTAATCTCTCTGATGGCCTGTATTTAAAGACAAGACTAGGGTATCGGGATGGCGCCGTTTCCACTCGCCCCAAGTGCTGGTGACTACGCTCAAATACTCTAAAGTCAGATCTTGGTCAGCTAGGGGTCCAATGACGGGTTGACCCAATAATGTAACCCAGAGCGACTGCGTAGCTTGATCATACATAAGCTTATTGGAGCGGTATAAAAAGCCACTGGTACCAAAGTCATGTAGCGTGCCATTCAATTCTGATTCGTATAAGATCATCGTGCCACAAAGGGTGCAGTAAACCCCTGTCACGGGAACCTCCCCTACTGTATCTGTAAACATTTCATGCCAGGCTAGGATCCGTTGGGGATAGGCTCGGACATCCCCATTAACGGCGATACCAAAGATGACATTATCGTCATCTAGATAGTCGGCTTCAGCCGCTGTAATCATCTCAGGGTTACGTAAGGGTGGAATCCCATCTTGAGCAACTCCACCCCATCGCACTTCATCGAGCCGAATGGTTGCGGGTCGGTTGCTATTGAAATAAGCAGTGAATCTAGAGTCTAGCAATCCATACAGGGCCGCTTTAAACTCAGGATAGTCGGGATGTTCAAGCGGAGGTTGACTCCATAGCCAGTTGTACCAAGCATTGAGATCGGTGCCATGTGTCTCGCCGGTTTGGGTTTCTAGGAGGTTAACCAGGCCTCGGAGTGTACTGGGCTGGCGGATGAGGACGAGCACTTCTAATAGCATGGGGACAAATTCTTGCTGCCAATTCGCTTCTAAGTACTCTAAGGAGTCGTCTGCTGTATTCGGATTGCCTAAACTCAGAATAGCTCTCACATCATCATCAAAAGTCACCAGAGCAGTGGTGGGCTCATTAGCTTGAGCTAGATCAGAAGATTCATTAGCTTGAGTTGGTAGGAACCATAACCCCAGGAAAAGGCTAGTTGTAAGGCCAGCACCTACGAGAAGTTGACGAGATCCAAGCTTTTGGTGTGAGATCATGAGCTAACCCTGGTGACATTACCGCCTTTAAGGTGTCTGCCAAAGCCTAATGCTTAGTGAAACTACCTTGAGTTTTTCGTGAGTTTTTGGATGGAAACGTCTAAGCTTTATCAGCAGATTTACAATACGGTGCGTCAGATACCCATTGGACAGGTGGCAACCTATGGTCAGGTAGCTCGTGTAGCCGGCTTAGCAGGGTATGCTCGGCAGGTGGGTTATGCACTCTATCGCCTCCGGGATCAAGACACAGATATTCCCTGGCAACGCGTGATCAATGCTAAAGGTAAAATATCTTATTCACCCTTGCGCTACGGATCTGACGATCTGCAGCGGGTGCTGTTAGAAGCTGAGGGTATCCAATTTGATCCTAATGATCAGATTGATCTAGATATCTTTGGTTGGACGCCTGACTTGGATCGATAACGGATGTCTTTTAATTGAGATTATTTTAATTAAGATGAATAGTTCAAAGGAGCAGGATATGGGTCAAGGATTTGGCCACGACCAAGGCAATCAACGGTCAAGTAGTCAACGGTCAAGTAGTCAACGGTCAAGTAGTCAACGGTCAAGTAGTCAACGGTCA
>CAYSWV010000003.1:8793-40167 GCA_964434865.1 uncultured bacterium | reverse complement strand
TCAACGGTCAAGTAGTCAACGGTCAAGTAGTCAACGGTCAAGTAGTCAACGGTCAAGCAAGCGTGATCAGTCTAAAGCGGCTCAACTATGGCATCAACAGGCTCAAGCTCAATTAAAGGTAGGACCTGACTTAGCCCCTTATGTCCGTTCATTGCCTGCAGTTGTTGCAGCGATGCTAGAGTTGGGTCAGGTCAATGAGCACGATTATTTATATGATTTAGGCTGTGGTGATGGTCGCATTGTGATCACTGCAGCCCAGAAATATGGTACTCGGGGTCTTGGGGTTGATAGTGATCTAGATCGAATTCAAGAAGCTCGGCAATGGGCTGAGAATTGGGGTTTAAGTGATCGAGTTACCTTTCACCATCAAGACTTATTGACTCTAGATCTGTCTCCAGCTAGTGTTGTGACTTTATATCTGCTTCCAGACACTCATTTGCAATTGCGAGCCAAGCTTTGGGAAGAGCTCTCACCTGGATCACGAGTCATTGCTCATTCATTTGATATGGGAGATTGGTCACCCACTCGAACGAGCCATATCTCGGATGTCATCAACACTTATCCCATCTATGTTTGGGAAGTAGGCTGAGTGGCCACAGGCAGTGTAAACCAGAACCGTGTCCCCTGATCAAGCTGACTCTCAACACCCACCTCCCCTCCATGAGCTTGAATAATTTGCTGACAAAGATACAGCCCTAGTCCTAATCCGGATGTGTATCTAGCATTAGCGCCGCGGGAGTATCGTTGAAAGAGTTGTGCAACTTGCTCAGGTGACATGCCCACGCCATTATCTTCGATCCAGCATAGAACCCATGTTGGTGAATCAAGACGGCCCCCTATAGTGATGGTGAGGCCTGCTGAATTATATTTCAAAGCATTTGACATTACATTATCGAAAACTCGCCACAGCTGAAAGCAATCGATCAAAACGGGTGGTAAAGGTGAGACTTGATTGATGACAGTGGCCTGTTGCTGTTGGATTTTCAATTCCCAGTCTTGAATGACTTGTTGAACAAGCTGATCTAAAGGATAAGGTCGAGTTTGGAGTGTAATCCCCCAGCGCTCAGCTGCCTCAGATTCGACTAAAGAGTTGATCAGATGAAGCTGACGTTCACAACTTTGTTGCATCCGTTGAGCCACTGCCTGACTAAGAGTGATCGGATCTTGCTGAATCAGGGTATTCAAAACGATAGACATGCCGGTCACAGGGTTGCGCAGATCATGAGACACAGAATGAAGGAGGAGTCGCAGTTTATCTTCAACGACTTGCCGCTCCTGAATTTCTTGATGTAATTGTTCATTTTGCTGTTGGAGTTGGTATCGCAGATCACGCAAGGTTAAATGAGTGTTGACTCTGGCTAAGACTTCATCCGGTTGAATCGGCTTGGTAATATAGTCAACAGCACCTAGTTTAAAACCCGTTACTTTATCGATGGTTTCCGTTAGAGCTGTCATAAAGATGATGGGAATATCAGCTGTTTGAGGTTGAGCCTTTAGACGTCGGCAAGTTTCAAAGCCATCAATACCGGGCATCATGACATCCAACAAGATCATATCAGGTTGAATGTAGAGGACCTGTTCGAGAGCACTCTCACCATCTTCAGCGACTAACAACCGAAACCCAAAATGACTTAAGGCTTCAAATAGAACTTCCAAATTAGTGGGATTATCATCAACTAGCAACACAATTCGTTCTGGCGTGTCTGAGGGATCAGATTCAAATGGGAGAGTGGCCATCGAGTCTACCTTTAATGAGCAACGGAAGAGTTAGATCGAATTGGGATCAGTTAGCAGACTAGATAGGTAGTCACGAATTTTTTTGACTTTAAACCCTTTGGCTAGCTGACGCAGAGTGCTTACTAAGTCAGTATAGTAGGGTTGTTCGTGTTCAAGCTGCTCCATTTGTTTCAGGATCCCTTTGATATCACCAATTTTAGCCAAATCGAGTAATCGGGTGATCAGTTCAGGCGGGTAGGATAGGGTTTCAACGGGTTCGGCGGGCAGGGTGTCCAATAACCATTCCAGATCGAGGTAATAATGGAGTTTATCCAGTAATTGTTGAGGTTGAATGGGCTTGGTCAAAAAATCAGTGCACCCAGCAGCAAAACTAGCTTGCTGATCATGATCAAAGGCACTGGCAGAGCTGGCAATAATAATCACAGCTTGCATGGAGGGCATCTGTCGTACTAAGCGCGTAGTAGCCAAGCCATCTAACTCAGGCATCACCAGATCCATCAGAATCAAATCAGGTTGGTGATCGTGCAACCACTCTAAACACTCATAACCAGAGCTGGCTTCAGAAACTTGAAAGCCGAGTGGAGATAGCAAGTTCACAATTAAAGATCGATTGGTTGGGTGATCATCAACGACTAGTATCTGCGGTGATCCATTGTGGATGCCGATAATGCGTCGCCCATCTTTGAGAGGGTCAAGCCGCAGCTGCTCTTCAGTTTGGGCCTGAGAACGAGGTAAAATCAGATCGATCCAGAAAACACTACCTGTACCCAAGCGACTTTTGACATTGAGTGTACTGCCCATTAATTCTACTAACCGTTTGCTAATGGCCAGACCTAATCCTGTACCTTCGGTGAGGTGTTGCTGGTGGCTAACTTGTTTAAAGGGTAAGAAGATCTCGTCCACCTTGTGGGCTGGAATGCCAATCCCGGTATCTTCTACTTGAAATCGCATTGTATTAGAGATAGCGGCTTGCTCATCTGGATAGCCAACTTTGAAGAGAACACTGCCCTCTTGAGTAAATTTCACAGCATTGCCCAGTAGATTGATCAGAACTTGGCGCAATTTTTGTTCGTCACCCATCACAAATCTTGGTAAAGGTGAAAAGGCCTCGGTCAGAAATGTGATATCTTTTTGTTGGGCTCGAAGATGGAATAAATCTTCAATAGTATTCAAGAGTTCACAGAGATCAAATTCGTGGTTGTGAATATCTAGTTTATTAGCTTCGATTTTTGATAAATCCAAAATGTCATTGATCAGCGTGAGGAGATGTTGGCCACTTCGTTGGATGACGCTGAGGCCTTTTTCTTGAGTAGGATCCAGATTGGGTTCACGTTGCAAAATTTGAGCATAGCCCAGGATTCCATTTAGAGGGGTGCGGAGCTCATGGCTCATACTGGCTAAGAATTCACTTTTGGCTCGATTGGCCACTTCTGCCGCTTCTTTAGCTTGTTTCAATTGATCTTCGTAGAGAATCCGTTCGGTTACATCTCGGCTAATACTGACATAGTACAACGGTTGTTTGCCAGAACCTCTAGCACAGGAAACCGTGGAAATATACCACCGCCAAGCACCTTCACGATCGACCAAACGATAAGCTGAACTTTTGATATCGTTGTGACACCGCACAAGCTCCTCAATCGAAGCGGATAAAGTAGCCTGATCATCAGGATGAATTAAACTCGACCAGGGTTCTCCAATTAGATCTTCAATCCGAAAGCCTAATGTGGTGGCATAATTGGGAGAGAGATAGAGAAATTTACCCTCTAGGGAGTGAATGGCGACCAGATCGCTGGTATTTTCAACAATACTACGGTAGAGTGACTCACGTTCTCGCAGAGTATCTTCAATTCGTTTGTGTTTGATCCCCAACGCAATTTCATTGGCAACAGCTGCAATAGAGTGTTGTGTGATCTCATTGATAGTCTGCTGGGATGCAATCATAAGGATCCCAACAACTTCTTGCTCCACCATGAGTGGATAGCCTGCAATAGCCTGGATCCCATTAACCTGGAGATCTTGAAGCTCAGGAAACTCACTGGTCTCCACACCTAAGCTAGTCTGGATGACTCGACGATAGTAGGCAATTTGGCCTAAGCCATGAGGCGTAATTCCAATGCGTTGGGGGATGAGATCAGGGGGTATTAACGGGCCGACACTAGATTGCAAAACTAAGACACCCTCTGTCGGATTTAAAGTCCAGAGACAGACCACAACAGCATTGAGGTGATGTTTTAAGATGGCTGCACACTGTTCGAGTAGATGATCGAGTTGATCGTTTTGAGTCAGAGTCACGCCAATATTGGATCCTAAAGCGGCTAAATTCACCTGTTCACGCAAGGCTGCTTCTGCGGTGCGACGTTCTGCAACTTCAATTTGCAATTGATTGTTCGAATCCAGCAAATGAGCTGTCCGATCTTGGACTTCGGCTTCTAACTCTTGATTACGGTGTTCTAATAGCTGAAATGAAGCTTGTAACTGCTGGGCCATCTGGTTGAAAGCATCGGCTAATGATCCCAATTCATCACGGCGTTTCATCGTGACTGTTTGATCAAAATGGCCTTGGGCAATTCGTTGAGCTGCTTGATTCAATCGTTCAATTGGATCGGTAATCCAGCGGGCAGTACGTAGACCCAACCAGATCGTGATCCCTAGAGCTACCAAAGCCAACCACCGTGTAACTCTTGTCGTGGCTTTAATATCATCAATAAAAGCAGACTCGGGGACAGACACAATGATCAGCCAATCAATCCCATGCTCAGTTTGGTAAGGTAAGATTTCACTAAAAAACTGCTCCCCCCTAACCTGACTATTCAATTGCGATTGGGCTTGGATGGCAGCGAGCGTACCATGATCTTTGATCAATCGCTGCGTGATCGTATCCAATAATTGGGAAGTTATGGTGTCTGGAGAGTCAGACGATTCTGTACTAGACCAGTGGATCGAATCGGCAATAGCTTGACCTGAACGATCAATAATAAAAATATGTTCAGCCCCTTCAACGCTGAGTTGCTTTAAAAACCGACTAATATCAGCAGGAGAGAGATCAACCCCACTGACACCCAGTAAAGTGCCTGAATCGCTATAAACAGGCAGTACCGCACTGAGAACCATCTGCGGCTGTGCAAAACTGAGATATAAATCGCTCCAGGTAGCTTGTTGAGCTTTGACAGCAGCTTGATACCAAGGTCGTTGGCGAGCATCGAAGCCTTCTGGTCCCAGTTCTCTCAGGTCTGAGCGTTGACCTTGACTGCCCAATGAGTAAGATCGCCCCTGATTTTGATCAGCTTGATCATTGACAGTGAGGCTCAGTTGACCCGTTAAATCTCGGTGGACCCCAATAAACTGACCTGCTGCTTCATCTCCAAAATAGATCCAACTAACCGATTGAACGTGTTGAATTTGGTGCCAGAGATACTGGTCAGCTCTAGGATTTTGAACATCCAGAAGCCCCTGTCTTACAGCTTCAGCATTAATATGGTTAATTAAATGAGGTAAATTTAAATATTCAGTGAGCTTGTCTTGAACTCGATCTGAAACTTCACTGCGAAGCTGAAACACCACATCGTTGACTGCCCGTCGGCTTGTCCAGGAGGCTAAAATACCAATGATCCCGACCGCTAATAGAATTTCTAAAACTAGAGGTATCATTAAGGCGTAGCGAATTGGCAAGGAACTGAGCCATGGCCTGAGTTTGAGGGGAAGTCTTGAAATTGGCATCATAAGGCGTTTGAATACTGGTATCAGCTTAAACTTTGCAAAAAGCCATTCGCTTGCTGATCAGCTTAAAGCTCAAGAACTGGGATTTAATTGGCTGACTCAATCCGGACCGAAACTCCTTGTCGTTCTAGATTTTCTTTTAAATGGCGCGCATATTCTAATTGCTGAAATGAGGCTAACTGTACATACTTTTCTCCAGCAATATCTTTGACAAAAGCACCTGCTGATAATTGACGAGCTTGAGCCAGTGATTGATCACCCTGATAATTCATCAGCACAATAAAAGTACCTTCGCCTAAGGTGGAATCGAGGGATGTTTCGCGTTGAGTAGAAGGTGTTGTTGCAGCAACAATAGGATCTAGACCTTGAGAGGGTCTTTGGGCTGGAGTAGTCGATTGAGGCCTTGGTGTTGGCAGTAGGGGTGTGCTGCGAGGTCGTGGTGTTCGAGCTGGGGCTGGGAGTCGGGCTGAAAGTGAACGAGTGTCTCGATCTAATCCAGAACGGGGCCGTTGGGTTAGATCCAATATATTACTAGCTAACTCTAAACGTTCTACTCGAAAACTATCTGGATCAAAAGCGGGTTGAAGCGCAGAAGGTACTTCAGGCGGGGGTTGAAGTGGATTGTCAGTAATGGCTACATTAACATCTTCAGGCCGAACCGGAATCAGGGGTAGCTTCGATAGATCAGGGAGAGCGGGTTCTAACACTTCAGGAGCCACCTCGGTTTGATCATCAGGAGCATTCAAGGCGAAGCGAGGGCGATTCGGATCTCCTGGGGAAACCAACCATACCATTCCAGCAGCAAATCCAGCACAAGAAAGACACCAGAGTACCACCAGAGTGAGAGGTGAAATTAATCTAAGGGGGCGACCACCATCAGACTCCAGATCTTCAACAATATCGTGAGATTCAAATGAATCAAGAGCTGGTTTCGCGTGAGTAGATCGGTGCGAGGTTCTAGGCTTACCAATTGAAAATAATAAGGATGGATGGGAGGGCTCAGGTAAACGAGGTACTCCATTTTCCTGTTCTAATTGGGATTGTTGCCATTCTCGAAATCGTTCTAGCTCTTGCAGAATATCTAAATCTAAGAGGGCTATAGTTTGTTTGAGGGGTTTATGACGAGAAATCTGAGGTGAAAAACCAGCCAGGGCCGGTGTGGGTTGTCCTGTGGGATCACTTCCAGATGGAGCTGACGGCTGTATCGACCCAGGATCAGCTGCAGAATGAGACTGATGATGAGCATCTGGGGGGGTGGGCTGCTTAGGAACCATACGCTAGACCTATTAGCTGGACAGTGATAACGAGATTTTGTAGCTAAAGATATCATCTACTGTTTGACTCAGTTCCATCATAATCAAGATCAGCATAGGATCTGAACGCTGCCTAGGGCTGAAACCGCACTCAAGTATAAGATTTGGTTGTGAGGTAGAGAGCTCGAATATCAACAGGCAAGGCTTCAAAAAGTTGATGCCGTGCTTCTGCTAATAGATTCTGGGTTTCTTCTACCGAAACCTCATACCCCTCCTGAATCAGTTGAGAGGTGATATCCTCCAGTGTCCATTGAAATCTATCACTGAGAATCAAAATAAATCTTAAATCTGGAGCTATTTGGGCCAGCCCATCGGTGAGATAGCATGATAAGGCTGGAGAGAGTTCAGATGCAGCGTTGAGTTGTGGCTCTGGGATCTCAACACCCTGCCGTTGGGAGAGTACCTGTTCACCTTGAGCCTTAAACCAAGCTCGCAGATCTTCTGTACGATAGAGATCTAGGGAGCGGATTTTAGTGTATAAATGTTGCCACACCCGTCGCCGCCAAAAAGTGTGTTGAGCCTCCGGTAGACGAGCTTGGAGTAAAGATTCAATCACAGGGCTAAATCGACAGACAATCCCCACAAAATAACGGGCTTGAGTCGGTTGGCGTTGAAACAGTTGCAGCAGTTCTTGATCTGGATGTACAGACAACCCTTCGATGATAGAGGAGTGGCATTCAGGCCATACTGGAGCTGTAGTTGATTGGGACATGCTGATCGCCTAATGATGACTGTCTAACTTAGGAGTATTGAGCCTGAGTGGCTTGTCGGCAATCAAATTGTGACATGCCTGAAATAGCGTTTGATGATCAGCTAAAGTTCTCACAGCTAAACGTACATAGCCCTCCCCTAATTCCGGAAAGCTCCGACAATCTCGAATTAACACATGGGACTGCTCAAGCAAGGCTCGTTGTAACCAAGATCCACAATAGTCAATTTGGGCTAACACAAAGTTAGCGGTAGTGGGCAGAGGATAAAAACCAGGTAATTGATTTAGACCTTGCCATAAATCCTGGCGAGCTACAGGTAGCCACTGATAAGTTTGTTGTTGAAACGGGTGATCTTGAAGAGCTGTCACACCAGCTACTGTAGCCAGTCCATTGACACTCCATGGATCCCGCCATTGGCACCATTGCGATAACCGAGAAGGATGACTGACAGCAAAGCCAATCCGCAACCCAGGTAATGTAAAAAACTTAGTTAATGAGCGAATAACTACCAACTGGGGGAATTGTTCAATCCAAGGTAATAATCCCAAGGCTGAACCTTCAGGTCTAGGGGGCGACTCAGGCGTGGGTAAAAAATCCATAAAGGCTTCATCCACAATCACCAGATCAAATTGGGGCACTAGGTCTAGGATCTCAGCCATAGACCAGTAATATCCAGTGGGGTTGTGGGGATTATTCAACCATAAGGCTTTGGATCCACGCGTCTCAAGAATGGGATGCAATAGAGCTTTTAACGACCATACTGTTGGGTGATGATCGGCGGTTGAGTTGAGAGGCAAGGGTATCGGCTGAGGAACAATACTCACAGCAGCTAGGGCCCGACTGTAGTCTCTGAAAGCAGGAACTATGAGATAAGTTTCTGACACAGAGGTGCAAGCACGGGCCGCCCAGGTGAGTAACTCAGCAGCTCCGTTACCTACCATGATCCAATCTGGATCAATTGAGTAATGAGTACTGAGGGCTTGCCGCAGGTGATGGGAATCAGGATCAGGATAAGTGGATAGCGCTAACGCGGCTTGGGATTCAACCTCAGCGCCCAAAGCCTGCCTGACCGATGTAGGAGGACCCAAGGGATTAAGGCTAGCGGAAAAGTCCAGAACCGTTTCTGGCTGGCACTGGCCTACTTCAGCTGCCCAACGGCGATTACCTCCATGGAACTGGATCCCTGGGTTCATAGGATCAGTTAGTCCCGTGTCGATCCAGCACTCACAGCATCTTTAAAGGACTTACCGGCTGTAAAAGCGGGCACAATGCTGGCTGGAATCAACATTTTCTCATTAGTCTTGGGATTACGACCTTCCCGCTCCTTGCGTTTACGAGCTTCAAAAGAGCCAAAGCCTACTAGGGTTACTTTCCCTTTAGGTTCACCAGCATCATCGCGACTGGCTACTTCTTCGACGATGATCTCCAGAGCAGCTGTTAGGACAGCATCAGCCTCTTTCTTGGTGACATTGGCCCGATGAGCAATTGCATCTACCAATTCTTGCTTGTTCATTCTAATCTCCTCATCCATTAGTGAAGGGGTAACAGTTGTAAGCGTCGATGGCTTCAAATTACTGACATATTCTACAGCCTAGATGAACTGAAAGGCCGCTACGGCAAGGATTTTCAGGGTTCATCCATAAAAAATTTGAGTTTTGAGCAAAAGATCCCCAAATCTCTTCTGAAATGTTGCCCCCAATACCTAGCTCGACCTATCTTACAACTCCTTATCCCGAAGTCTACAAGCTGAAATAAGCTTGGAGCACCTCTCGACAAATTGGACCGGCCTCTGATCCCCCACCCCCCCCGCTATTTTCTAAAAAAGCAGCCACAACAATTTCAGGAGCATCATAAGGGGCATAACTCACAAACCAGGCATGGGATCGTCGGGGTGGATCTTCAGCCGTGCCACTTTTACCCGCAACGGCGATACCGGGTAGGTTAACTCGAGTCCCAGTCCCGTATTGAATGACGCCCCGTAAGCCCCTTCGAATCGTATCGAGTGTAGTTGGTGATAAGCCTACTGGCTCCCGATGTAGTACGGCAGGTCCTGAGGGGGTTTGATACGACAAAATCGGACGTACTCGATAGCCCCCATTAGCAATGGCCGCCGTAACTACAGCCATTTGGAGAGGGGTTGCATTCACTGCCCCTTGACCGATTGACATATTGACAGTGTCGCCAGTATACCAAGGTTGCCCCTGGTACTTTTGTTTCCAGGCTGTATCTGGAATGATCCCGGGTGATTCACCTGGTAATCCAATCCCTGTCACTTTCCCCAATCCAAATCGACGAGACCACTCCTGGATCGGTTGAGCTTGGGTTCCTAGCGCGATCTGGTAAAAAAAGGTATCGCTGCTCCAGGCCATTGCGCCGACATAGTCTAGAACGCCAAATCCAGCCCGATTCCAATCCCAAAACTTATGGCCTGAGACTGAAATATAGGGAGCTGTTTGTAAATAGGTACCTGGGCCGTATACCCCTGACTCCATACCTGCTGCAGCTGTCAAGATCTTAAAGGTACTGGCTGGTGGATACCCCCGCATCGCTCGATTTAAAAACGGAAATTCTTGCTGCTGCAACATGGCCCATTGGTCAGTGGTAATGTGAGTTGAGAAAATATTGGGATCAAAGACAGGGTAGCTAGCCATAGCTAGAACAGCCCCATCACGAGGATCTAAGGCCACAACCGCCCCTTTACGGGATCCTAGAGCCTTCTCAGCTACTTTTTGTAACCTCAAATCTAAAGTCAGTTGAACCGTTTGACCCGCTTGAGGAGCTTGCTCACCCAGGATGCGTAACACTTCTCCAGCTGCATCGACTTCCACCTGCTGCCCCCCCCACTGGCCCCGTAGTAAAGCCTCGTAGGTTGATTCCACACCCATTAATCCGATGATGTCTCCTAATCGGTAGATCCCTTGAGTGTCGGCTTTCAGCTGTTCAGGTGAGATCTCGCCAGCGTAGCCCATGACATGAGCTGCTGTATCTCCATGAGGATAGTAGCGGATGGTCTCTGGCTCGACGATCACACCAGGGAGACCCAGCTCCTCCAAGGTAACGATGACTGCAGGACTAGCATTGCGCATAATCCGAACTGGAAGGGGTGAGCGGTAACCCGCTTGAACTAGTCGTTGGGTAATTTCTTCAGGGGTAATATCAAGATATTGAGCAATCTGTGGGATCAACTTCACCCATTTAGCCGGTGATTGAGCTAGAGGCCAAATATAAACGGAGTGAGAGAGTTGACTACTAGCTAATAAAGTCCCCGTGCGATCTAAAATGCGGCCACGTTCTGGGGGTTTGGGAATTAAGCGAATACGATTGGTATCGGCTAGTTGTTGATAGTAGCGACTTTGGACTAATTGCAGATAGGCGAGCCGCGAGCCTAACCCAGCTAACAAAAGAGAGGTTGTCAGTACGAGTAGTACCAAAGAGCGTGACTTTTGCCCCACCGTCCTTGAGTTGGATCGAGACGTAGGTTTGGACCCTAAGTAAAGGTCTTCACGCCGAGACAAACGTGCCATAGTCAACCCGCAGTTACAACGCTAGCTGAATTCTAGACTTAATAAAGGACTTTACCTGTGTCAGTTCTGGAGTGAGAGGACTTCTTAAGCCTGGTTTAAGATTAAATGTCCTTTGGAGTTCTGTCGTTGCTGATCCTGGTCTAAACTATCCAAACGGTTAACAGTAAAATCTATAAAGCTATCATTACGATCAATTTGCATGAGTGAATGTTGCTAGGGATCCAGTTCCTAATTCAAGTTCTAATCCAAACGATTGTTTCCCTAAAGTCAGGTCATGGTTGTTAACTAGCATCAAGAGCATGCAAGGCTTCTACTGCTGCCTGGATCGCAATTACACCATGACTCAAATGAGTTCCCCCCTGCAGGTAAACAATATAGGGGGCTCGCATTGGACCATCTGCTGATAATTCAATCGAACTGCCTTCAATAAAAGTCCCACCTGCCATGACAACTTGGTCATCATACCCCGGCATAGCTTCTGGGATTGGCTCTAGATAAGACTCGATGGGTGACTGTTGTTGGATAGCTTTACAAAAGGCCTGCAATTTTTGCGGTGATCCTAATTGAATAGCTTGGATCACATCGGTACGGGGATCTCCCGCCCCAGGAGATACAGGGTAACCCAAGCTGCTAAACACCTGAGCTGCTAACTGAGCAATCTTAACAGCTTCACCCACAATTTGAGGGGCTAAAAATAAGCCTTGAAAGAGTAAGCGATTTTGATCTAACGTAGCTCCCCCTTCTCGGCCAATCCCAGGTGCGGTGAGTCGATAAGCTGCTTGTTCCACTAGATCAGCCCGACCTGCAATATAACCGCCGGTGGGGGCCAAAGTACCTCCAGGGTTTTTGATCAGAGACCCTGCCATTAAATCAACCCCAGCATGAGTGGGTTCTCGATCTTCGACAAACTCGCCATAGCAATTATCCACAAACGTGATCACATCGGGTCGCTGGGTCTTGACCCTTTGATGGATCCGCTCAATATCGGCCATGGTTAGACTCGGCCTCCAGTCATACCCGCAGGATCGTTGAATATGCACAACTTTGGTTTGAGGAGTTATCGCCTGAGTTAAAGCGTCCCAATCCATGGTTCGAGTAGGGGTCAGATCGAGTTGTCGATAAGTAATGCCAAAGTCTTTCAGAGATCCTTGAGCAGAACCACGAATCCCAATAACCTCTTCTAAAGTGTCGTAAGGCGGGCCAGCAACTGCTAACAGTTCATCACCAGGTCGTAGCATCCCAAAGAGAGCACAAGCAATTGCATGAGTGCCTGAAACCAGTTGGATCCGTACCGCTGCTGCCTCCGCTCCCATGATTTGGGCAAAGACTTGATCCAAAACCTCGCGGCCTAAATCGCCATGGCCATAGCCTGTAACTCCACTAAAGTGGTGCGTACCCACACGATGAGATCGAAAGGCCTGGAGCACGCGTGCTAACGTGAGGCGTACGGTTTGATCAATGGCTTGAAAGGTGGGGTGCAGAGACTGTTCGGCTTGCTGGATCCATGTTTGAGCCTGTAATGGAGTCACCTATGACAGACCTATCCTGAGTGAATCAAATGAAGTATATCCTGATTTTGAACCTATCTCAGATTTTTGTCTCCTAGAGTTCTAGGGGGTTAAGATTCTAGGGTGGTGTTAGGGGCTAGATCATCGTCAGAAGTATTGAAGTCTATTTCACGCTCTACTTCAAAGTCTTTACGTTCATTTTTAAGGTGATTAAGCAAAGCAATGACACGAGAACCCCGTTCAATTGAATGATCTTGCTCAAAGACAATGACGGGAGTTCGTCGAAGGGCCAATCGGTGCCCCATTTCTCGTCGCACAAAGCTAGTAGCTGCCTGTAGTCCTTCCATTGTCGCCTTTTGAGCGGTTTCGGTTCCGTAGATACTGACAAAGACCTTAGCGTGTTGCAAATCATTAGACACATCAACATCAGTCACGCTTACCATACCGGTTCCCACTCGATCATCTTTAATACCGTTGATCAGCATTTGACTAATTTCACGCTTGATCAGTTCTGCCACACGGGCAACACGTCTTTGAGTAGCCATCTTAGTAAAGTGATACAGGAGTTATGCTTTAAACGTCTATTATAAACCAGCTGTTGCCCTGCCTTACTATGAAGATGCCATGCTCACTAGATTCTCTAATCAGGTTGGGCATTGATGCGTAAGCGTACAGAGTCTCCATGAGCAGGTAGGCCTTCTGCTTCTGTTAAGACATGAATTGCTCCTGCAACTTCAGCTAAAGCCTTTGAACTGTATTCAATGATGCTGGAATGTTTCATAAAGACCTCAACCCCTAAAGCAGACGCATATCGAGCTGTTCCTGAGGTGGGTAACGTGTGATTAGGACCCGCCAGGTAGTCACCCACCGCCTCTGGTGTATGATGACCCAGGAAAATAGCCCCCGCATGCCGGATTTGATCGAGTAAGGCCCACGGATCGGCTACTTGTAACTCCAAATGTTCTGGGGCAAATAGGTTAGATAGAGCTGTGGCCTGGGCTAAGGTCTCAACCACAGCAATCAGACCAAAATTAACAATGGATTTTTCTGTTAAGGTGCGTCGAGGATGATGTTCTAGCTGAGTCGTAACCGCAGCACTCACCTGTTTAGCTTGATCAGCGTCTGTCGTAATCAAAATGGCAGCTGCCATAGGATCATGTTCGGCTTGGGCAAGAAGGTCAACCGCTAAATGAGTGGGGGTCGCCGTGTGATCAGCAATAATCAACACTTCGGAGGGTCCGGCTAGTGAATCAATGCCAACTAATCCATAGACTTGCTTTTTGGCCAAGGTTACGTAGATATTACCAGGCCCAGTAATGACGTCCACTTGAGGTATGGTGTCTGTGCCATAAGCTAAAGCGCCAATCGCCTGGGCGCCTCCTACACGGTAAAGCGTTTGAACACCTGCCTCTTGGGCTGCAACTAAAATGGCGGGATTAATCCCCTTTCCTCCTTGAATATCTGATCCAGGTGGCGTCACCATCACAATTTCGTCAACACCAGCGACCACGGCCGGAACCGCATTCATCAAAACGGTACTGGGATAAGCGGCGCGGCCTCCAGGAATATAAAGTCCGGCTCGATCAACGGGTCGATACTGTTTACCTAACACAACACCAGGTGATCCCAAATGCACCCAACTTTTAGGTACTCGCTGTCGATGAAAGGCTTCAATCCGTTGTTTAGCTAAACGAATGGCTGATAACAATTGAGGGGATATGACCTGATAAGCGGCTTCTAGCTCCGCCCCTGAAACCCGTAACTCAGAGACATTAAGCTCAACATGATCAAACTCTGCGGTATAGTCTAATACAGCTTGGTCACCTCGCTGCTGCACAGCCTGTAAGATGTCTCGGACGGCTAGCTCTCTTGCCCCATTTTGCTCTGATTGAGTTCTGGACGAGATCCGCCGCAGTTCAGCCTCAGCTTCAGAGATCTGGTTAATAATTCTCAGCATGGCAGCTCCACAACGACAACGAGGTGGCTGGTGAGTGCTGGGCTTGCCCAAATGGGATCACAGATCATCACCGATTCAATTTGGGAGGAACTCAATTGTAAAGGCCTACCCCAAGATATGGTCATAGCTTAGCTTGATTTCTAGGTTTGAGACGACAAGTTGGGGGATCTCTCATCTAGCCCAGGATCTAAAGTGGATGAGCCGCCCTTAATTAGCTGATTCCTCATTGGGCTGATAGAGCTTGGTTTGGTCCTGGATTTGTTGATAGATCTCAAAATTGCCTTGATCTAAAAATCGGGTCCCACTGGTGCTCAAATCTTGCAATCCCCCTGCTGGATCAGCTTCGATATTGACACGGATATACCCACGATTTTGATAGGCAGATGCCAGATCTTCATTGAGTTCAATCGCCTTATTCAGATCTTCAAGCGCTCCAGAAGCTGTCTCCTCAGCATAGTAGCGAGCTATCCCTCTCACCTGTAAGACTTCAGCAAATTCAGGATTAGCATTAATAGCACTGCTAGCATCTGCGATGGCTTCAACATGGTTTTCCGTTTTTAAATGAATTAATGCCCGATTATAGTAAGCTGTGGCACTTGGATTTAATTCGATCACCTGATTGAAGTCATCTAAAGCTGGCTGATATCGCTCCTGCTGATAATAGGCAACCCCTCGGTTATTGTAGGCCTCTACTAGATTGGGATTGAGAGCCAGAGCTTCTGTCCAATCGTCAATGGCATCCGGCAAGATATTTTGTTGGAAGAGGAGTCCAGCTCGGAACAGATAAACTTCAGCAATGTTAGGTTCTTGAGTTAGTACGGCTGAGTAGGTGGCGATAGCAGCTTGTGGATCATCTTCAGATTGAGCTTGAAAAATCATCTCTAATAATTCTGCATCGAGATCGGCTAGTGCAACGGCTACGCGAGGATCTGGCACTGGACTTTCAGGGTTCTCAGCTGGGGGATCGGGAGTTTGGGCTAAAACCTCAGACGGAGTAGCACTAGCAGGTAAACCACTGATGATAAATCCAATCCCAATGAATCCAGCGAGTATCCACTTCATGATGTCTGGCCCCAGTCGTTTACATTTAGCTTATAACTCATTAGCTAATCCTCTCTTCTCATCCTAGGCTCCGATGGTTTCAATGACTGCTAGTGATCGAGACGCAATATCGTCAGGTAAGGGGAGATAGCCTAACTCTTCACTAAACGCTTGGCCTTCTGTAAGGGACCACCCTAACACATCTCTCAAAGCCCGAGCCATAGTGGGATCTGCATAACTCCGATAGGCCAAAATCCAGGTGTAGGTCACAATAGGGTAAGCGTTTTCACCTTCTGGATCTGCAATAAAGGCCCGTAGATTTTCAGGTAATTCAACTTCAGATAATGTCAAAGCCGATGATGCCGGTGAAGGTGTGATGAAATTTCCTGCTTGATTTTCCAGAGCCGCGACCGACAGTGCTAGCTGATTCGCATACACAAACTCAACATAACCGATCACGCCTTCCACCAGCTGAACTTGAGCACTCACGCCCTCATTCCCTTTCGCTCCTGTCCCTACGGGCCAATTGACCGCTACCCCCGTCCCAACTTGCTCTTGCCAGGCATCACTGATTTCGTTTAAGTATCGAGTAAAGGTTGCTGTGGTGCCACTGCCATCAGCACGATAAACGACAACGATGTCTAGCTCAGGCAAGCTTAGATCAGGATTGGCCTCAACTAGTTGGGGATCGTTCCACTGGGTAATCTGACCCAAGAAAATATCCGCTAAAATGCTGCGAGTTAGTTTAAGACCACTGTCGACACCAGGAAGATTGTAGGTAACCACAACACTACCTGCTGTCATTGGAACTAGAAGTACCCCTCGATCCACTTGAGCCATCTCCTCATCTGTCATCGCAATGTCACTGGCCCCAAAATCCACAGTTTGATCAATGACTTGTTGAATACCGGCGGCACTACCGACAGGTTGATAATTAATAAAAATGGTAGGGTTGTCCTGGTTGAACTGTTGAAACCAGCGTTGATAGAGAATAGCTGGAAAAGTAGCCCCCGCACCATTCAAAGTCACCGATTCATTTTCAAGATCTAGAGCTGTAGAGGTCTCCGTTTCAATAGATTGATCAGTTGTCTGTTGTGGCTGACATCCTATGATCGCCATTCCAGAGAGGGTGGCTAGAGTATTAAGGGTTCGCCGCCGCGTCCATAGGGGCCAGAGCACAGGAGACGTCATGGAGATCCTCACAAAACAAGAGAATAGACTCAAAGGCGATGGTTTTAAGATTAGCAGAGAACTGTTGAGTTTTAAAGGCTAAACTAGACATCAAAATCCAGGATTCTAGTCATTCAATAACAGTTGGTTGGTCACATTGACCCGGTGACTGTGTAATGTAATACCACCTGATCCCACAAACATCACCGAAAGCCAACTTGATCCAAGATCATCAGGTGCATCCACTTGCCGAAAGATCCCCCCAGCTTGGAGTTGTTCTAATTGAAAGGAGGGAGATTCTAAATAGTGTTCAAAATCAGCGGGTTCTTCCAGCACAGCTCCCAATAGCACATTATTGCGCAGAGGTTCGGCGACAATGGCCTCCAGTCGATAGGTGGTTCCAGGATTAACAGCATCAGGTAAGTTGAGAGAAACTGTGGGGGGTTCAGTCCCTGATTTCAGCGAATTAGATTCACGAACGACAGCTTGAGAGACCAGCTTTAATCCCTCAGGATCTGGTCGATAGCGATTGCGTACCTCTTGGATGCTCTTGAAGTCAAAATCACCGCGAGCTGAGGTTTGGACGCCTTCTACTTCAGTGACAATAGTAACTTCATAGTCAGGCCCTATTTGCCTCCAAGCTTTAATTTTAGCTGAGTAAGCTAACTCGGAGTATAACTCCCAGATCTGGGTCAACGCTTGTTGGGTTTGATCGAAGTCAAGGCCATCCTCATGCCTAAAGTTGGAGCTGTAAATCGCCATCAAAGCCTCAAGATCTCGTTGATTAGCCGCTATGATCTGAGCTTCAATCACAGCTTGTAAATCATCCGGCACCGGAGCACTTTCAACTTCAAGTTGGCTCTCTAAAATGACCGTCTCAGTTTCAGATTGAGCCTTGGCAACAAGCACTCCAGGGCCGATCAGACTTAAATAAGCTAACCCTACGCTAATGTTGATCACAATCCGGTTCACGTTTGCTGCCTCCAAAATAGTGGATGTAACTTGACTACTGGCCAAAATGGTGGCGAGCGGCCTCTACCAACTCAGGTGTAATCGTGTCATACCCTTGCTCCATAGCCAGTTGCTCAACATGTTTACGAGCTTGAGTGCGCACAAAGAATGGAATCTTCGCCAATAAATTCAAAGCTTCTGGGGTCCACTCCGGCCTAGACACTGGCGTTAGCCTCTCATGAGTCAGTAGTTGTGGAGTGGAATGAGCCCGACTTGCCACCTTCTTTAAAGACAAGATGAATGCCCCCCATTAGCAGGGTCTTCTCTAAAGCCTTCGTCATATCATAGAGAGTCAGAGCAGCCACTGAGACGGCTGTCAGGGCCTCCATTTCTACCCCTGTTTGACTGGTGGTTTTGACCGTGGCTTCGATCCGGTAGCCTGGCAGATCAAGATCAGGTTGAATCACTACATCTATTGAGGTCAGGGGTAACGGATGACACAACGGTACCAGCTCTGATGTCCGTTTGGCTGCCATAATCCCTGCAATTCGGGCTGTTTCGATCACGTTGCCCTTGGGACCTTGACCAGCCTCAACTCGGTGTAAGGTTTCAAGTTGCATACTGAGGTAGCCGTGAGCTCTAGCTTGTCGAAATGTAGCGGGCTTAGCAGTGACATCAACCATCATGACCTGACCCTCAGTTGTCAGGTGAGTCAGATCGTGGCTATCGTGACTTGGCATCATTGATCTCAAGCTATCTCATGCCACAGAAATTGTAGGCCACATCTGAAATATAGGGAATCTCAGGATATTTACCTTGGGCATTTTGAATCCAAATATAACTGATCCCAGCTAATAGGGCGGCACTGGAGATGGTAAAGGTCAATTCAGCTAGCTGGGGTACCAATGGCAACCCTAGTAGTCCCAGCAATTGGATCAAGGCAACCACTAAGGTCAGGCCAATTGAAAGTAACATTGATTGTAAAGTGTTGAAGCGAATGAAATGTAAAACTTTTTGATTCCGAACGACCAGAGCCATAAGAGCAATAAAAATACCCAAGCCAACCAAGCCACCTGCTAACCCCAGCACCAGGTAAACCGGAGTCAAGATCTGCTGAAGGCCTCTGAGAAACGGCAATGCTGCGACAAGACCTGATCCTAAAACTGCAAAATATGATAGGGGGAGCAAGTAGGGCAACGATCCCAAAATTCGATCAGGTATATCTGTTCTGCCGCGCCAAACCATATGACTTATCCTCTATAGGGTTCAAGTTGATGAGGGTTGATCGTGTTGAGGAGTTGATCAATGTCAACCGTAGCCCTCATTGTAATGGACAGATCTAGCTGAGCCCAGGGTCTAAGGCTCAAATAACTGCACCAACTAGGCTAGGTCCGTTTCTGGCTCTACACCTAGAGTAAACTCTTGTAAACTATGGGATGTTTGCTCGTAGATTAAAGTGCTATCTGGAGAGTTTTGCAATGAAAGGGTTACGTCAGTGTTTGATCTTGGTATTGAGTCTATGGCTCGGGATGGGAGTGATGGGACAGCCTATTCTGGCCATGGCGATCCCGAATCAATTACAGACGTTAGAGCAGCAGGTTGATGATCTTCAGGTTTTGGTTGATCAACAAGCTTGGTTTGATATCGGGTCTTACTTGGGTGGACCTATGGGACTAGTCCGTAAAGATTTAGCTTTTGTGGTGCAGACATTACCTCGCTCTGACCGCAAGCCAGCACAACAATTAGCTCGCCAGATCACCGATAATATGTTTGAACTCAAGCAGGGAGCTAAGCAGTTTGATGCCACCGCAATTCGCTCAGCTCAGAAGGACTTAAGACAGTCTGTTTTAGCAATGGAGGCTTTGGTAGAGGCCGTCGATCCAACCTAGTAGAGACCCAAGATTAGTTACACTGGGCTGGGCGATTGAAGTGAGGATAGAAAAAATCCTTAGTCTCACAGAAGGCGGGTAGTAACCCCCTTAAGATTGAAGCAAATCAACTCATCATGCTCCAGGTGGCTAGGGCTTTGGTTTCTCTCACCGCAAATTACCAATTGGCTTTACGAGTAGCCACTCAAGTTGCCCAAGAGGCAGGTGGGTTACTCTTAAAGGAGTTTCATCGATCAGGCGGCCCTCGAGAAGCTCAAGGAGGGTCACCTGTTGATGCTGAAGTCGAAGCCATAATCCGACAACAGTTGCAAGCGGTGTTTCCCACCCACGGTATCAGGGGCGAGGAGTTAGGGCCATGGGATCGCGAGTCACAAGATGCCGCAGGTCATGTTTGGTTGATTGATCCTAATGATGGTACATCACCTTATTTAAGAGGATATCGAGGTTCAGCGGTTTCCATTGCGCTGTTACGCTCTGGCCTCCCTGTGCTCGGTGTTGTCTTTGCGTTTGCTGCTCCTAATGATCAAGGAGATCTGATTTGCTGGGCAGAGGGCTGTGGTGCTGTCACTCGAAATGGTAGGCCTGTAGAGCGATCTTGGGCCTCTGAATTAGCTGCCAACCATATTTTACTAGTGCGCCCCGCCGCTGATCGAAATGCTCAAGGCCATGCTGAGTTAGCCGCTCCCGCTCGGTTTCGTTCCATCCCTGGTATTGCTTACAAACTGGCTTTGGTGGCTGTGGGGGAGGGCGATGTGGCCGTTTCTTTAAACGCACCCCGAGATTGGGATTTTGCAGCTGGGCATGCTCTCTTACGGGGAGTTGGCGGCGATTTGTTTGATGCTTTTGGCCAACCCATTACCTACAGCTCGGCTGGAGTCCGCCCTCGAGGGGGTCAGTGTTTTGGAGGGGGGCGAGATCTGGTGAGAGTTGTGTGTCAACGAAATTGGGCTTTATTGAAGTGGCAAGCCCCCCAAGTGGTGGCAAGCTATCCTCTAGTTGAACCCCAGAAACACTTAATCTTGAATCATCCTGATCCTGGGATCTTAGCCCGAGCTCAAGGCTGTTTACTGGGGCAACTTAGTGGGAGTGCCTTAGGGAGGCAAGGGCTCTCCATTGAGGGCATTAGCTCACTCAGATCTAAGCTAGAAATTATGACAGCAGGCCAGCCTCCCAATGATGCTGAGCTAGCTTTAATCTTGGCTCGGGCTTTAATTCAACATCAGCATTTTGATCAACATGCCATCCTAAAAGCTTATCTATACTGGTTAGATTCGGGTCCTGTTAATGTTAGAACTAGCCTGCGCTCTGCTTTAACTGCTGCTAGGACCGCATTAGACATAGGAGCTGATCCTGTGGTTGCCGTTCAAAATCAGGTGACTCATCCAGCCAGGGGATCCTTGATGTGGATCAGTCCTCTAGCTATTTGGGGATGGGCCGGGTCAGCTACCAGTTTAGCTCATTGGGCTCGGCTGGAGGCTCAGCTATCTTATCCTCACGCTATTTGTCAAGATGCTAACGCGGTATGGGTGATTGCTATTCAGGCGGCATTGACCCAAGGGGGATCGCCTCAGGAGATCTACAACTATACTCTCGACTGGGCTGAAACTCATTTTATTGATCCATTAGTTTTGAAGTCCTTACAGGAGGCACGATTCACTCAGCCCGATTGCTTTCAGAGCGGGGGAGTAGGGATTACACTTCAAAATGCATTTTATCAATTGCTTCATGCTGCAACCTTTCAACAAGGTGTGATCGATACTGTAGTCCAAGGGGGGGATATCACTGCCAATGCGGCCGCTACGGGTGCTTTGCTGGGTGCTATTTATGGTTATGCAGAAATCCCAATGCAATGGCGCAACCAGATGTTGACCTGTCGAACTTTAGCCGATCAATCGCATCCTCGCCCCGCTGCCTTTTGGCCTGTTGATTCCCTGGTATTGGCCGAACGATTATTGGTAGTTGGTGCCCAGCTCACCTCAACCTGAAAGATCTTTAAACGTTTTACCCCATGCCGGCTAGAACCTGAATCAAAGTATCAGACTGGTTAGCAGCCCTCTGATCACTTTGTCTCAGTAGCCATGATCAGGGCTTGCGGAGATTGCAGATGTCAGTCCAAGGGGATGTCGCTTACCTTAGAAGCAAACGAGTCAGACCATCAGCTAAGGGGAATTGACTATGCTTGATCCTGGACTGTGTGAGCGCGAACCCATACCATGGCTCTCTGTCAAATCAGATCTATCCCAATGGCTCCAAACACCTGTTCAAGTCATTCCTATGCTAGCCCTCTTCATACTGCTACCTCTCTTATTGCTCAAAGGTAAGGCTAGAAAGCGCCTGACACTCTTAAACTCTTTGCCTTTAGTCATCTATGTATTAGCTTTGCTGCCTCCAGTGGTTAGTCTAGCGGAGTGGGGACTCACGACATGGCTGCCACAGGATAGTGGAAAACCAGCTGATGCTATTGTTTTGTTGGGGCGCGGTCGTCAACTCAATCCAAGTCGAGTCCAAGACAGTTTTGAACTTTGGCAAGCGGATCGAGCTCCTTTAATCTTTGCTAGTGGGTTTGGCGATGCTCCTATTATGGCAGATCAATTACTTCAACGAGGGGTTCCGGCCCTATCAGTTCAATCTGAAGCCTGCTCTCAAACAACTGAAGAGAATGCTCAGTTCACAGCCGCTATTTTGCATCCGCAAGGGGTAGAACGCATCATTCTGATCACAGATCCAGTTCACATGACCCGTTCATGGCTAACCTTTAGAAGTTTGGGGTTTGAAGTGATTCCATACGTTAGTACTAGGCCTCCTGCGGAATCGACTTTGTCTATCTATCGTGAGTATCTAGGGTTAGCTAGCTATGGACTACTGGGTCGGTTTTGGTCACGTCCGATTACAGCTCTGGCTAGTCCTGATTCCAATGATTATGAACAGGTTGATGATCAACTGGACTCTAAGACCAGTCTTAAGCCTTTTCAAGTCTTTGCTTTCGATCTTTTGAACTTAAGTGTTGAGTCAAATGCATGGTAGATCAAGATTTCCCTGGGATGTCAAATCAATCCCGTAGTGGTCGATCAAATGGTGATAGATCAAAATGGACACAAGGAGAGCGAGTTCAGCTCAAGATTTCAACTCTCACGTCTCAAGGTGATGGCTTAGGTCATATTGACAACCGAGTTGTTTTTGTTCCTAATACTGTCCCAGGTGATGAGATCGAAACACGTTTAGTTCGGGTGAAGCGGACTCAAGCTCATGGAGTTTTGGAGCACTTGTTACAGCCATCCTCTCGCCGGGTGCGGCCTGCCTGTATTGTGGCTGATAAATGTGGGGGATGTCAGTGGCAACCTGTGGACTATGGTCTTCAACTAGAGATCAAACAACAATCTGTTTTAGACGCCTTGGAACGAGTAGGCCAACTAGCAGTCCCTCAACCCATTCCCATTTTGGCCGCCCCATCTCAGCTCCGCTATCGCAATAAGGTCACCTACCCCGTCCAACAGCGTCAAGATGGAACGATCAAGATAGGCTACTATCAACGAGGCAGCCATCACTTGATCAACTTAAATCAATGTCCTGTCCAAGACGAGCGATTAGATCCCGTACTTCAAGGAATTAAACAAGATCTGGAAACGGCAGGCTGGTCAGCCTACGATGAAACCCATCACCAAGGTTTGATCCGCCATCTCAGTTTACGCATTGGTCGAAGAACCGGTGAACTATTACTGACCTTGGTGGCAACCGAGGCCCAGCTACCTCAGCTGACGTCATGGGCTAAGTATTGGCACGATCGTTATGGAACAGATGATGCTCCAGTCGTAGGGGTGTGTTTAAACATTAATCCTGCCAAAACTAATGCGATCTTTGGCCCCGACACACAGACAATCGTGGGCCGTCCGTACCTTCAAGAAACCTTTGCCGGTCTAAAACTTCAGATCGATAGTACATCCTTTTTTCAAGTCTATACTGAACAAGCTGAGTCTTTTTTTGAATGGATCCTCCAACAACTGAACTTGACTGGCTCTGAAATAGTGATTGATGCTTACTGTGGACTAGGAACCCTAGCTTTGATGATGGCACCTCGAGTTCAATGGGTGTTCGGGATTGAATCCTTGTTAGCTGCTGTTGAACAAGCGGATGCCAATGCTTATTTGAATCAGATCAGAAATATTGAGTTCAGATGTGGAGTTGTGGAAGCAGTATTACCTACGCTGCCATCCAGTGATCTAGTGATTTTAGATCCACCGCGTAAGGGCTGTGACTCTGGGGTTTTACAAGCTTTGCTCTATCGCTTACCCGCTGCAATAGTCTACATTAGTTGTCATCCCGCTACCTTGGCTCGAGACTTGAAGCAGTTGCTCAAAAGTGGTCACTATACCTTAACCCAATGGCGCACAGCAGATTTCTTTCCCCAAACTAGCCATGTAGAAACGGTAGCTTTCCTTCATCGACTCACTCCCAAGGAGTAGAATTGCACTGATACATCAATCAATATAGCTGATTAAGTTAAGCTTATCATCGTAAGGATGGGCCTCATATTCTTGATAAGATGATGTCATGGCGAAAAACTGGAGATCCCCGACGATGTACACAGCCCTACTTTGTCAGATTGATCAACAGCAATGTAAAATTTGGGAATCGGCACTCCTTTCACAAGGGGTCAATGTCATCGCTAACCCTAACCCTCAAGTCATTGATACCTTTGTTGAAATCCAGAAGCCTCAAGTTATGATCTTGGACCTATCTATTCCTTATCTTCGAATATCAGATATTTGTCATCAGTATAGATCTCGATTTCCTAATATCTCCTTTATTTTTACACAACCTCTAATTGACGCCATGCTTCAAGATTGGGCTGTTAAAGAAGGGGCTGTAGATCTGGTGCCCTATCTGAGCGACTCGTATGAGATCATTTCAACATTTATTCGGATATTTCAACGACTTCAATGGTCTCATTTTTTTAGTGCCAAAACCTTGAATGCTACTCTTAGTGATCTCAAGACTCACCTTGATGTCCTGAAGCCCTCTCCTGTGACCGGACCCGGACGTCAATCTGCAACAGGCCCAGCTACGGTTCCAGCTCCGCACCAACCTATCATGGGGTCAGCTATACCTCCTCACTCATCACCAGCTTCTACAGATAGCGCAACGAACCCTGCCAACTCAGATCAAGTTAACTCACCTACGGTAGGCTCTTATGCTTATCGAGGCCTATCGTCTGACATAGCAGGACATCAAGCTAACTCAGCTGCCCAGAAGACTCAAACCCCAAAAAAGAAGGTTGTCTATTACAGAGGGTGTCGAGTCGAGAGTTGACTAGATACCCAGGGTTGCTGCCGAACAGTGATACTCATTAATTCTCTTGATAGTGAGATCGGATAGATTGCTATATTTGTTAGGTCAAAACCTATTGGGATGTCCCCTATGTTCAGTCTGTCTAGTCGAATTAAGCAGATTGCCTCTGTAGGGCTAACTGGAATTATGCTGAGCATCGTGTTAGTCCTGGCAAGCTTTTCAGGAGCTACGGCTCAGACAACCAGCTTTATCACAGCTCCAACCTTACCGGCTCCTAATAACTTCATTGCCGATGTTGCTCAACGTGTGGGTCCTGCTGTTGTGCGCATCAACTCCGAACGAATTATTCAAACCCAAACTCGGTTTCCTGAAGAATTTTTTGCTGATCCTTTTTTCCGTGACTTTTTTGGAACTTTACCTTCCGTCCCCCGAGAACGTCGTCAGCAGGGGACTGGATCAGGGTTTATTGTCAACTCGGCCGGGCAAATTATTACCAATGCTCATGTTGTGAGTGATGCCGATCGAGTCACTGTTGTCCTTAAAGATGGCCGCCGCTACGAAGGTCAAGTTTTAGGGGCCGATACCCTAACAGATATTGCAGTTGTCAAAATTGAAGCTACTGATCTGCCAACTGTAACGTTAGGTCGATCAGAAAGTTTAGATCCCGGTCAATGGGCCATTGCTATTGGTAATCCCCTAGGATTAGACAACACAGTAACCGCAGGAATTGTAAGTGCCATAGGTCGCTCAAGTGGTGAAATTGGTGTCCCAGATAAGCGAGTGGCTTTTATTCAAACGGATGCTGCCATTAATCCAGGCAATTCTGGAGGGCCATTACTCAACGAACGGGGTGAAGTGATCGGTGTCAATACAGCCATTATTCAAGGGGCTCAGGGCCTTGGGTTTGCGATCCCGATAGAAACTGCCCAAAATGTAGCTCAGCAACTGATTCAATACGGGCAAGTTGAACATCCTTATGTTGGAATTCGGATGGTTACCCTGACACCACAACTCAAACAACAGCTGAACTCAGATCCCAATAGCCGTATTTCTATTGTTTCTGATCAAGGGATTCTGATTGCAGAAGTGATTCAAGGGTCACCAGCTGATCAAGCCGGGTTGCGGTCTGGAGATGTGGTGACAGCCATTAATGGGGCATTAGTACAACAGGCTGATGAAATTCAAACGCTAGTAGAAGCCACTCGCATAGGCGATACTCTGAGCTTTGATGTTGAGCGTTCAGGTCAATTTCGACAGTTTTTCGTCACTACTGGAACTCTGCCTAGCTAAAGCTCCCAGCTGTTGGGCCTTAGATCTTGGAGATCCCTAAGATGTCGACACCTCATCTACCCTGGCTACTAGGCCTAGCTCAGGCATTTGCTCTAGGGGAGGTCATGGCAGTTAGACGCTTGACTGCGGGCCTAATTCAGGAAACTTGGTATCTTGAAACCACAACCGGTCAGTATGTTTCCCAAAAGCTTCATCCCATCTTCAATGAGCACGTGACTGCTGATGGTCAAGTTGTCAGTCAGTTTTTACGATCACGTGGCTTTCAAACACCTTACTATCATTTAACTAACTCAGGTGATCTGCATTGGCACTTTGAGTCTGGGGCTTGGCGAGTGATGACCTATTTAGCAGGCCTTACCTATAGTGCACCACCTACGCTGGCCTATCTAGAGTCAGTGGGTTATGTGGTGGGTCTCATGCACCAAGCTCTAGCTCAATTGAATTATAACTTTCAATTTCAGATCCATGATTTTCACAACACACCTGCCATCCTAAGCATACTTCAGGAGCATATTCAAGCGAAGACTAGACACGCATCTCACTCTACTATTTCAAGAGAAGCTGACTTTTTTCAAGATACAGTCCCTGATCTCTTCTTACCTCCTGATCTCCCTCAACAGATTATTCATGCCGATCTAAAGTTATCTAACTTTCTGTTTGATGAACAGGGAGCAGTTGTGGCGATTTTAGATCTAGATACCTTTATGTACCACTCTATTTATGTTGAAATGGGGGATGCATTCAGATCATGGGCCGCTCGGGGGTCTATTTTTGATCTGTCAGCTTATGCAGCTGGTTTAAGGGGCTATGCCCGGTCTGGAGCGTTGGGAGAGCTAGATGTCCACTATGGGATTCAGGGACTCAAGTTAATCACGTTGGAGCTAGGTATACGCTTCTTAAATGATGTTTTTGAAGATTACTATTTTCAATGGAATCCAGCCCACTACCCCAGCCGAGCGGCCCATAACCTCACCCGATGCCAGCGCCAAATTGCTCTATATCAAGATATGCGACGCAAAGAAGCCCAAATGGTAGCAATTTGGAACCAGGTTATGGTTGATCCATCTGGCCATTCATTACCTTGGAGTTAAGCATTGTCTAACGTCAATGGGCACGTGTTCATAGCCTCAGACCCTAACATGTACCGACAAGTAGATTGACGCAAGTCGATCGGTGACGGGAGCGTTATAATAAGGCGTACTCCTTATCTTTGGCTTATCATAGAGCTTTATTTGTTAATCAATTGGTTAGCTAAAAAGGTTAGCTAAAAAGGTGGTTAGTCAAAAATGGGTTAGTCAAGTAAGCCCACGGTGATTCTCCCGGAGCTGCAAAGCATGACCTCTCAGGTAGTTGGTGGTAACAGTAATTCTAATGATCCTGAAAGTAAGGATTTCGAGATTCAGCTTGGTGAGTCTTTACTTAAGGCAGGGTTATTAACACCCACTCAATTGACTCAAGCTATGTGGGAAAAGACTGAAACCCCCCTAAGGCTTGAGGAGATTTGTATTGAGCATGGGTGGATCCTGCCTGAGGTTCTCTATTCCTTTATTCCCAGTCAGCTATTACGGTTAGGGGCGATCCTATTCCTCTATGGATTTCTTAACATTGAACAGCTGCGGGACTTATTATCTGAGCAACGTAAGCATCCGGGTCGCCGCTTGGGCGAGATTTTGATTGAGCAAGGCTGGATCAGTGAAGAAGCTCTACCCATGTTGCTCAGTGAACAAGAAAAGATTAGACAGCTGGCCCATCCTAATTCATGGGAGCTGATGTCTAAACGGCGCCTCAAAGTCAAAGTTAAAGATTTTCTCTTTGATCCTAGTCAAGCCAATACTAAAAAGCAAACGCCCCAACAGCTGATTACCAGTTATAAATATCAGATTCATGTTCTTGAAAATCAGTTAGATATCAAGCAACGTGAGTTTGATTCGATCAGTGCTGAGTTCACCCAACAGATCGAGTCCCTAAAGTTACAGATACAACAATCTTCTATAGAAGTTAAATCGGATACAGAAACAGAGTCTCGCCTTCAAGAGCTGCAACAAAGATTACAAACAACTCAGATAGATCTGCAAAGTCAACAGCTTACCAATCGCCATTTTTCTGAAGATATTCGGCGCTACAAGCAGGAGATCGAAGCACTCAATCAGCAATTAGTGCAGCTACAGCGTGAAAAAGATACACTGACTGCTCGCCTCAACCAGAAAGTTGACCAACTTGAATCTCAACTCCAAGCAGCTCAAGGTGTTGGGGGCAACCAGTCGTTTACAGAACAGCACCTCCGTCAACAGGTTGCGGATTTAGAGCATCGCCATCAGGAGCTACAAACTGCACTTCAAGAGTATCAATGGCAAAATCAGTTGCTTAACGAAAACCGAAAAGAAGATCACGAAACACTACAAGCTTGGTCTAATTATCAAGTTCGCGTTGAAGCTGAAATGCGCCGATTGAAAGATCAGCTTAATCAAGCAACTGATCAGTTGAGCCATGCTGAGGGATCGAGCCAACGCTACGTTGAGCAATTGCAATCAGCTCAAGCCCAAGTTGATAAAACTCATAGTAGCAATGCTCGTTTGATCTCAGAATTAGCTGAGGCCAGGCGCCAAAAAGTTGAAATTGAGTATCAGCTGCAAACCCAGGAACAGGCCTCTCAGGAACAGGCGGAACAGCTCAAGGCGATGAAGCAAAAGGTGGAGCAAGAGCGGGAAAAATTAGCGGCTATTGTGCTTCAATCCCAGGAACAGCAAGCAGTGAGTGCTAAACAGGTTGAGGAGCTAGAGGAAAAATTAAACAAACAGATTGCGAATAACCGGAAACTTGTGGCCCGACTCAAGAAACTAGAACCTAACCGGAACACCTATCCCCCTATTACTGACACCACTGATCAGGTTCAAGACATCGACTCAAGTACCCCCAAAGCCTCAGCCTCAGAGGTTGAGCAATTAACTACAGAGGAGAGAGAGATTTTATCAGCGAGCCCAGCATCGGCCCAAAGGTTGTTAGCTCGACTACGCTTAGCTGATTTGATTGGTATTGCTGAACTGAGAAAAGTCCTGAGTACTTGGGAACGGAGAGGAGGCCAGTTGGCTGATTCGATTGTCTACTGTACTCGAGTCAAACCAGATACCATCAAGTTTTTCACCGAAGAAAACATGACCACAAAGCTTCAAGGGGCCGCAAGTCTCAGCGATTACCTATTAGCAGCAGGGCTAGTCAATAGTGAACAATTATCCACGGCGCTTAAGTCTGCTCAATCTGGACAATCTATTTCAGAGATTTTAGTGGAGCAAGGTATGATTCGGCCTGCAACTGCAAACTATTTCATTCGGCAATTTAGCAAACCAGCCAAGTAGATACTAATTGTTCAATCTTGAAATCTTAACTTGATTTATCTAGATAAATGATTTGAGCTAAAGTCTATTTAGGTATCCATTAATTAGCTTTCATCATTATGGTACTAGAGCAGCAGGATCACTGGCTCGGTCAGGCTTTAGGGCCAGCAAGTCGCTATCATCTCGAAGCTCTACTAGGTCAGGGGAGGATGAGTCGAGTCTATCGATCTCTAGACCATAAATTATCGATTGGGGACCATTCGGTTTATCGGGCGATCAAGTTGCTCGATATTGATCTCGCTGCATCTATGAATGGGAGAGAACGCTTCCGCCGGGAAATGCAAGCCTGTATCCTGCTTCAGGATTCTCGGATTGTGAATGTGTTTGATTACGGTAGTGTCAGGTCTAATAGTGGCACTGACCACGCGATAGAACGTCCCTTTATTGTGATGGAACTGATTGAGGGAATAACCTTAGAAGTTATGCTGAGCCAAATCGGCCCTTTGCCTGTCCCTCAGGCCGTTGATCTAGCCTGTCAAATCGCTACTGGATTAACCGTCATTCATCAAGGGATTACCCTTCAAGGTCGCACGGTTCGCTTTGTCCATCGAGATCTAAAACCAGCCAATATTTTCTTGCTTCAAGATGCAGAAGGCCAAACTCAGGTTAAAATTTCAGATTTTGGATGTGTCAAGTTTCTTGGTGATGTCAATTTTGTTGCTTTGCCCCAGACAGGCCAGTATGGAGGTACTCTAACCTACTCTTCACCTGAGCAAATTCAAGGATCTAAGGAGCTTGATAGTCGAGCTGATATCTATAGTTTAGGCTGTATCTTGTATCGCATGGTAGGCAACAGTAACCCGTTTAAGTTAGGACCCCAAGCCAGTGACATTGATTGGATGACTGCTCACCTCAAACAACATCCTGTGGGTTTTGATCCAGCTCTGCACATTCCTGCTTCCCTAGAGACATTAGTGCTGAAATGTTTGCGAAAGGATCCGTCTGACCGCTTTAGCTCAGCAACTGAGTTAGAATCAGCTTTACGAGCTGTGCAATCACAGCTAACGTTAGCCGACTATAGTCCAGTGCCCGTCCAGTATCGTCACCTTAACCCGTCGCTGCCACCTGATGACATTATGCCGGAACCCCAATCTCAACCGAATTATCCCTATGAAAGTCTAGTGGAGGATCTGCTACAAGCTTTCCAGCTGAAGTTACAAGTATTTAAGCAAGAAAATTGGTTAAATTTGACTCTCATTCAAGATCCTGAGCAGCAGGTTGATCAAACGGTAATCATTGAAACCATCAAGCAACGTCTAGAAAGTAGATCAGATCTTGATATCACTCAAGTTCGCCTTGGGTGTCGATTTTATGGGTCAGCTCAACTCAATTGGAAAACCGAATTTGAAATAACTCCAGCCACTGATGTTTTACCTATTGATGAAGATGCCATTGATTACCCAGCTCAACCAACCTTAATTCCGACAACTGAATTAGTCGCAGCAGAAATGACTGAATTTTTAGAGAGTAGTTTACCTGATTCACACCTGCGATTGCAATTACGCCAAAAAGATGAAGCCCTAACAATTGTCATTAACCATCCTGCTGGGCACTCATTTGACTTTGGGGCTATTACACGTAGACTATCTTTTCAAATTCAGTCGATTCAAATGCCTGGAGTTCAAAAGCTAGACTTTTACAGTCGTGTTGAAGGATCTCGGCAGCGGGATCAGGAAGCTCATATCAATCTAGCCGATCTCACCCGCTCCTCGAGAAGCCCCGAATCAACTGCTGCCATCTCTTCTCAGGCATCTATCCCACCTACCTCTACTGAAGAAGTATTTGAAGCGCCTACCATTTCCTATGCACGGCATAGTTCAGCTCAAAAGGCTCCCTCTCCAAATCCTCCAGCTCAAAAGGCTCCCTCTCCAAATCCTCCAGCTCAAAAG
>CAYSWV010000003.1:0-8693 GCA_964434865.1 uncultured bacterium | reverse complement strand
TCCCTCTCCAAATCCTCCAGCTCAAAAGATTCCCTCTCCAAATCCTCCAGCTCAAAGCCATCCCTTCATGGCTAGCTTCCCATCACCTGCACCTATGGCTAGCTTACAGCCACCTGCCGTTGAATCGGTTCTCTCACCTCAAACCCTGGAACTCAAGCCAGACTCTAAGCCTAAACCACAACCGCCTCCACAAAAGCCAGCTCCAGGTCACTCTTCATCAGAGCTAAACTTGTCTCAGTATCAATTTGTCCGTAATAAAAATCTATTGACCACAGCTCTGCCTAACCCTGAACCAGCGGTAGGCCAACTTATTCTCTTCTTTCATGAACTTAGCGAAGCCGACAAGCGACAAGTCCTACCAACTTTAGAGCACTTTTTTAAAGATCCAACTCGCACAACTCGCGACCACTTACCAAGCCCTGTCCAAGAGTGGCTTAATGATATTGCCAGGCTAAATGATCAAAAATTCAAAACAGTCGCTGTCTGGTTAAGCCGATACTGTCAAAACCCAAGCCAGGCTTTAACTGCGGCGACGGCAAACTTAAAAGCAGTGATGGCTCAAGTGGGTCAACCAGCTGCAGATAAGGTCCAGGATGAGGCAACCATTACAGCTATTGCTAATAATGCTATTCCTGTTCAGGCTACTCTATATCGAGCCTCCTCCCACTGGATCACAAGTCTTTCAGCAATCTTCTATGGCCTGTGTCTAACAGTAAGTCTCCTATTTGCGATCCCTACTGGTTTGTCATCTACCTTACTAGCCTGGATTGGATTAGCTTCTCTGCCCCACTATGTTGTCAGCCCTATGGGGATCATCCTTGCTGCCGGGTTGGCTAAAGGGTTGTTGAGTCACAAAAAATATTCGGTGGCACTAACGCATTCAAAAATAATTGTTTCAGAGCAACGATTACTATTTAAACCCGTGGTGTCAGAATTTACCTTAGATGCTATTAGCAACAATATCAGAGTCTTATCAACTGGGCTAGGTCAGATGTTGAATTATGGCACCATATCTATTCAAGGTAAAAAGATTGATCCTCAGTTCCTCTTCGCCATATCAGCACCGGAAGAATTGAAAAACCAGATCCAGTATCTGAAACAGCAACAGATTTTTGGACGCCAATCTTCGGCAGCCTTAGAGCGATCCAAACTCAATCTCAGAGATCCTAATGGACCAGAGTCAGGATCCCCTCAAGAACGAGTCTTTGGAGAGGATAATCGGTACCGCCTGGAGGTCATTATTGGTCAAGGAGGTATGGGTAGAGTCTACCGAGCTATGGATCGGAAACTATCGATTTATGTTGCGATCAAGTTTATGCTGCATGGAGCTACCGCTAGTAATGAGGCTGTCGAGCGATTTCAACGAGAAATGCAAGCTTGTATTAGTTTACAAGATCCTCGAATTGTCAAAGTTTTGGACTATGGATTTACCGGTGAAGAGTTACGAGGGATGGAATCGCTACCCTACCTGGTCATGGAATATGTGGCTGCTCCTACACTGGCTGATATTCTACATCGAGTTAAACAGTTTGAACTCAAGCGAGCTGTGAATATCGGGTTACAGATTGCAGCTGCACTCTATACTGTTCACTCAGGTGTTATCCTCAAGGGCAAACGAGTTCAGTTTATTCACCGTGACCTTAAACCCTCTAACATCTTTCTGATCAAGAATAGTGATGAGACCGAAACTATTAAGTTAGCTGACTTTGGCTTAGTAAAATTTCAGGGCGAAGTATCATTAGACACCTTATCAGAAACAGGTGAATTCCGAGGTACCGTCAATTTTGCGGCTCCAGAACAGTGTGAAGGTCGTCGGACCATTGATACTCGGGCAGATATCTATAGTTTGGGTTGTATTCTTTATGAGATGGTTGCTGGCACTAATCCTTACGGTCTTCCTGCTAATGCCACCTTACCTCAATGGCTCTATGCACACGTCTATGCTAAACCTTTACCGTTACCCAAAAGCTTATCTGTGCCTCCGCAACTTGAAAATATTGTCATGAGATGTTTAGCCAAAGAGCCCAGCACACGGTTTAACACTTCGCTCGAAGTTCAAAATGCTTTAGCTAATTCGTTGGATTTCTAGCCAAGCTGCTCACAATAGTTACTGAAATCCTGGTGCTTTAACCCTATTTTAGGGATAGATCTTTTCACAATAGCTCGACACTAGCCTGCAGGATATTGAGATCTCAGCGACGAGGCGACGATGTGGTCAATACACGCCATGTCACAATGAGGCTAAACGTTAAGTAGACGCCAGCAGTCAACCAATCCTGCCAGCTGCCATGTATGATCATAGCTAGATTCATGGCTTAGCCCTTGAGCGGTGAGTTGTCATGCTCCAGTTGCCTACCCAATCCAACTGTCCATCCGGTTGACTGTCTATCCGATTGACTGTCCATCCAATTACAATTAATGGATCTGAAGCCAAGCACTGGTTGATCTCTATCATGCTAGCCAGATTGGCTTAAGTCAATATATCAACCTCATCCCAGGATCTATGAACTTCACCTCGTTAAAAAGCTATCTCTACCGCACTCGCTGGCATTGGTTAGCAACAGGCATTGTGACAGCTATTGGGATTTTGTTGAATGGTGGGGGAGCCTGGCAACCCCTTGTGACCCAGATACAACTAGCTCAGCTCCGGCTTAGAGGACCTAGCGACTGGGATCCTAATCTTATTTTGATTGAGGTTGATGATCGCAGTCTAAACTATCTCAAACCCCTACACCCTAGTGTCTATATTGATTTAGTTGAGATCTTAACTCAGGCGGACGCTTCTACTCTTGTGCTTGATGTTGTGGTGCCTGACTCTACTCCACATGCTCAAGCCTTGGCAACAGCCATTAGCCAGCCGGAGCACGTTGTGGTTGCACAGCCAGCATCACCAGCCTTGAGAAATCCCGTTATTGAAGCAGCGGCGGCGGCTGTGGGTAGTGTTCATACTCCAGGGCACTATAGCCATCAACAGGTGTTACACATCCCATCCTCACTTCAAAATTTACCGACCTTGGGTGTCGCAGCTTTTCAAGTATCTCAACCTCAATCCTCAACCATCAACGTTGATCCGACCCTCTGGATCAACTGGCCTGCTATTCCAGCTACATTTGAACTCAATACCTCCCAACCTGAGACCTCGGTTGCCTTTTCGTTAATTGATGTGCTCAATCAGCAGATTCCTTTGTCTGTATTTGAGCAAAAGATAGTCATGGTTGGAGTTACGGCTACCGATCTTGATCCTATTCAAACGCCCTATGACAAGCATCCACCAGCCAGTGGGCTTCATCTGCATGCAGCTGTCCTCCAAAACTTGCTTCAAGCTGATCTAATTCAGCCATTGGGGGCTTTAGAGACTCACGTCCTGCTGTGGATCTCTGGTTTGGGATCAGGGGCCATCATGATGGTGTTGACCTTAAAACAACGTTTAAGTTATGTCGGGCTGACAAGTGTTGTTGGTTTTCTGGCTAGTTCAACGAGCCTAGCTGCCAGTGTGTGGATCCCTATCGTTGCCCCTTTAGCTATTATCTACAGTTTAGCAGTAACGCTTTCAATAGTTGACCTAGTCCTCAACAAACAACGAGTAGAACTCAAGGTTGATCAACTGTGGCGAACTCATCATCTTGCCCTAGTGTCTCAAACGACCTACACACGCAAATCTTGGCAATTGGTGGATGCTGATTCTACCTTGCACAAGTTATCAGCGCTTGATAAAGCCATTGGTGCTCAGGCCGTTATTGCCCGTAGCCTCTACCTGGGTCTGGTGGCCGCTAATATGGATGGAGATATCTGGTTTTGTAACTCTACTGCCGCCCGCTGGCTCAATGTCAAAGTGGGGGATTCGCTGCTGCAACATTTGGTGCCCCAATGGCTAACAGACGAGCAATGGGCTGAACACCAGCGGAGTCTCTTCAAAGTCACACAACAGCTACAGGATCCCCGCAAGAGTCTGGGATTTGCCACCCAGCAGTTGCCCACCTATGAAATTCAACAGGGTGAGCGTTGGTTTTTGTTTAAAATTGAACCTTTACTGGGGGTCATTGGTCACGATGTTTTAGGTGTCTTAATGGTCGTCGAAAACATTAGTAAACAAAAGAAAATGCAAGCTCAGCTTTTAAAAACAGAAATCCGGCGCCGAAAAGCGTTAGCTGAGCAGAATAAAGCGTTAGATAAGGCTCGTCAACTGGCTGAATCAGCCACTCAAATGAAAAGTGCCTTTTTAGCTAGTATGAGCCATGAGATCCGAACACCTATGAATGCAGTCGTGGGGATGGCTAGCTTACTTCTGGAGACACCCCTTAATGCCGAACAACGGGACTTTGTCGATACCATTCAAATAAGCGGTAATCACCTGATTAATATCATCAATGAGATCTTAGATTTTTCAAAATTAGAAGCAGGAGCACTTGAACTTGAAGCTATTACCATCGATGTTGTCAGCCTAACTGAATCAGTCGCTGATCTATTGGCCTCCCAAGCTCAAGCCAAAACCTTAAAATTAGTGCCCTGGGTTCATCCCAATGTTCCCCAATATGTCCAAAGTGATCCTACCCGCCTCAGCCAAATCTTAACAAACTTGGTGAGCAATGCGATTAAATTCACTCATGTGGGTGGGGTAACTCTCTCAGTCATCGTAGAAGCGGAAGAAAGTCAGGAGGCTGTTTTACGGTTTGTGATCAAAGATACTGGCATTGGTATCCCCCCCACCAAACAGGCCACTCTATTTCAGCCTTTTACTCAAGCTGACGCCTCAACCACACGGCAATATGGGGGGACAGGGTTAGGTCTAGCTATTTGTAAGCGTTTAGTTGAATTAATGGGAGGCGAGATTGGGGTTACTAGTCGAGAAGGATCAGGCTCCAGTTTCTGGTTTCGCATTCCCTTCTATAAGCCTTTACTGACAATAGATGATACTGAGCGTCGACTCTTATGTCAGCTATTGAATAAACGACGAATCTTGATATTTGATGACTTTCCAGATAGTCGGCAAGCCATTACGGATCAGTTAACGGCTTATGGCATGGATGTGCAGGGGGTTGGGGATGGCATGACAGGTCTAATGCAGTTGAAAGTGGCAGCGGCAGCCGGGACCTCCTATCATGTGGTTCTGATTGATATAGATATTCCTGGATTAGCAGTTGAACGTTTGATTGAACGAATGCAACAAGATCCTCAATTACACTCAATTGAATGTATCATCATGGGCCCACTGTCTCAGCAACAACGAGTCAAAGCTTTGATGGAGACCTACACGATTAAAAGTTATTTGTACCAACCCATTAAGTCAGCTCGTCTGTTCCAAACCCTCCAGTCTTTATTTGCAACTGAAACAGTCGATATCATAGCTGAACCTCAATCCGTTGCTGTACTCAATGGGGCACCTAAGTCTCGATCCCGCCTCAAAGTTCTTCTAGCTGAAGATAATCCTGTCAATCAAAAAGTTGCCATTAAACTCCTACAAAATTTGGGCCAAGACGTGGATCTAGCTGCCAATGGCTACGAAGTGCTAGATGCTATGAAAGTGAAGCGTTACGATGTGGTCCTGATGGATTGTCAGATGCCCCTATTGGACGGTTTTGAAGCAACTCGATTGATCCGTGAACAGGAGTCACCTGAACGCAAGACACTGATCATTGCTCTCACTGCTAATGCAATGAAAGAAGACCGAGATCAATGTTTAGCTGCAGGGATGGATGACTTTTTACCTAAACCTGTCCGCAAAGGCGATTTAGAAGCTATGTTGTTGAAGTGGCTCGACCACATGGAGCCAGAACTCGAATTGGCGGTGGAGCCTGGGGTTGATAGTGGCTTCCTTTCAAGTTTAGCTCAAGTTTCAGGAGGAGATGTTGAATTTGAACGTGAACTCCTTATGCTTTTCTTAGAAAATGGGCAATCACAAATTGATGCTTTAAAAACTGCTATTGCTGCTTATGATTGTGAAATCGTTAGACAACAAGCTCACAAACTCAAAGGGTCTAGTGCTTATGTAGGAGCTGATCAAGTTCGCACACTCTCAGCCGAGTTAGAAGATCAAGCAGCCCAGCAAAATTTAGATACAGGCTTAGTTTTGATGACTGAGCTTGAACAGGCCTTTGTCACCATCAAGACCTATGTAGAGCACCACTACTTAAGTGATAAAGGTTGAATGGTGATTTAGAATCAAGAGTTACTACTGTAGCCCTAACTTAGGAAGGACCATGAAATACAATCAGCTTGGCACCAGTGATCTAAAAGTATCTGAATTCTGCTTAGGCACGATGACCTATGGCCAGCAAAATACTTTAGAAGAGGCTCATCGACAATTAGATGTTGCTTTCGATCATGGGATCAACTTTATTGATACAGCTGAGATGTATCCTGTTCCTCCAAAAGCTGAAACTCAGGGAGCCACAGAGTCTTACCTAGGTCAATGGCTAGTCAAGCAGCCACGAGACCAGCTGATTATTGCCACAAAACTGATTGGACCGTCTCGGGGTATGACTTGGATTCGCAACGGTCAACATCGGATTACCGCTGCAACCGTTGAGCAAGCCTTGCACGATAGTCTGCAGCGATTACAAACTGACTATATTGATCTCTATCAGATCCACTGGCCTGATCGATATGTACCTCTCTTTGGCCAAGTTGAGTTTGATCCCAGCCAAGACCGAGACACGATTCCCATTGCTGACCAATTAGCTGCGTTTGGACCTCATCTTCAATCTGGCAAAATTCGCTACTTAGGGTTGAGTAACGAAACCCCCTGGGGTGTCTTAGAGTTTTGTTATGTGGCCCAAGATCTAGGTCTTCCTAGAATTGTTTCTCTTCAAAATGCCTATAATTTGCTCAATCGCGTGTTTGAATATGGGTTAGCTGAGGTTTGCCGTCATGAACAGGTTGGACTCCTAGCTTACAGTCCCTTGGCCTTTGGACACCTCACAGGCAAGTATTGTCAAGCCGAGACTGATCCCAATGCCCGGTTAAATCAGTTTCAAACATTTGGCCATCGCTATCGTAAACCTAATGTCAAAGCAGCAACATCAGGTTATCTTGAGATTGCCAAACAGCACGGCTTATCTCCAGCCCAACTCGCTTTAGCCTATGTGCGCAGTCGTTGGTTTGTGACCAGTACCATCATAGGTGCCACCAGTCTCACGCAGCTGCAAGAAAACCTGGCTAGCTTGTCAATTCAGATCACGTCTGACCTAGAATCTGAAATCGAAGCTGTCCACACACAATATCCGAATCCTGCCCCTTGAAATAACCAGGAAATCAACTGGATAGCACCAACCGATTTTAACAACCGATTTTAAGAGTAGTGGTGATCATCTTCAATAGGAGAGTGGTCCCCATCAAGGTACATGGCATCCACCATAGCAGCTTGAATAGCTCGAGATTCTTCTAGATCGCGAAGTCGATCATGTCGAGGATCGGTCAAAGGAATTAAACGCAACACCCGATTATCTTGAACTAGATCCAGAATCACCAATGATGATCCTGAAGGTTCCATCACAGTATCCAGGTTGAGGTAGTCAAAACTGTTGATATTGATATACAAAGCCCGATTGGCAACAAGGGTGGCTGTTTGAGAGTCAGCATAAACCTCCATAACATAGCCTTCTCCTTCACGGCGAGGCTGCCGATCCACAATATCAACATATTGAACATGACCTAAATCAGATAACAGGCGATACATGTCTCGTTTATTAATTAGAGTGCCTGCATCGACAATACACGGAGGTTGAGGTGTTGGGTGAGAGTGAATCATGAGACCAAACTTTAAGTGACTCAGAATTGAAAACAATACAACATTGACCCCTCTCTTTAATTTCAGCCAGTCTATGGGCCCCTAGTCTACCTAATCATAGTGAATCATTGGGCTTAGCTGTACAGAAATTTACTGTAATGGTAAGGAGCTGATTTGACTGTATCACAACCTTTGCCACAAGGGATCTACCCAGAAATAAAGTAAGATGTGTTCATCAGAAAGCTGACTTTTGCTAGTGCTAAAAACTCAATATATGGAGTTATAAAATGTCTAAAACACTACATATAAAGATTTACTCTTTTTTTATGGCAAAAAATATTTTTGGAGTTTAGAAAGATTTAATTTGCTCGGCGGGAATACCTGGCTACAGCTATGGTGCCAACTCTACCTCAAGAAGCCTTTAGGTTGGCCGAGCAACTGGTATGGATTATAGGGCATAGCTTGGGTTTCCAGATTCCTGATGATCAGTGATCTGCTACGTCATCCCGATCTCAGGCTTTGGATAAATAATTGAATCTCATTGGCTAGCCAGGCTCGCGCTTGAGCCGAGAGGACGTAACCAAAGTTAACTGAAGTTTCTCCCCACTTCAAAGTCAGGCAGGTGGGTTGTGTTTCAAATTGAAAATGGTGGATAGGTTTTCCAGTCTTGCAATTAATTGAATGGAATCGCGGCATAAATAATACCCATGCCTCCTTGATCTAAAATGCTATGGAGTTGATAGCGCTCCGCAATGACTAGAGGCAAGGCTTGAGTTTGATCCTGAATCAGGCAGTGTGCTGAAGTAGCCTGAAGGATAGCGGTATCGATCAAGTTTTGAGTTGGATTGGCTAAGTTCCAAGCCTGATATTTCCAGCTTTGAGCTTGAGGGTTCGAGGGTTGGGCTTGAAGTACACAGTTCTGAAGATGAAGTTTCTGAGTTATTACGATTAGGTCTGAAGAGAGTGG
>CAYSWV010000002.1:169693-194307 GCA_964434865.1 uncultured bacterium | reverse complement strand
CTAAGCCCTTGAAAAGGCATGTGTGGATTCAAACGGCTTGTTGGAGATCAGATCCCATCACAAGCACTGACGGATCAAAGTGAGGTTGATATCTCAGATCCAATGGCTGAGGGGTGGTTAGCGGCGGCGGGGCTACATTGGCTGACACGGCTGAAACAGTGGAGATAGAAACGCTGGCAGGTCTGTTTAACTAAAGCTCCTTTTTACCAATGCAGAGAACTCTGCAGCCATCACTTGGAACTTGGTTAATATTAGCCTTAGTGAAGGAGATTTAAATCGATGGATGAAACAACTGGAAAAATGATTTTTGAAGTAGTTTACGAAGTTCAAGGACTTATACCTCTTGAAAATTGATTTCTGACTGTAGTAGATAGTGATGGGCTTGAGTTAATTTTGAACAGATCAATAGCTGTAATACTGAAGTGACTTGCATTGAACCCTGGGATCTATCGCTTAAAATCTTCCGGTAAGGTTGCTATGGAACTTGTGGCGAGCGAACTGAAAAGGTGTGCTAGTATGGGTCCGAGACTTTGGAGCAACTTTTTATGGACCCATTGTGCTGCTCTTTCTGTGGTAGACCTCAGGAGCTGACTCAAAAACTGATCACAGGTCCAACGAGTGCTATCTGCAATTATTGTGTTGAAATGTGTTTAGACATCTTGATTGAAGAGGGTATACCGGTACAAGTTCCTGTAAAACCTAATTTCCGAGTTGACGATGATGGCTCAGTCCACCTTTTAGATGATCAGGACTAGCTCAGAGCTTTCAAATCGATTAGGCGGGGACCTAAGCTCATTATTCCAGTGATCGAGGTTATTTAACCACTTTTTGACTCTGTAGAGTGATCCCAAGACCAACAAGTGAATCCTTTTCACTGAAAAGCCATAATTAAGTTAAAAAGACAAAAAGTATCAAAACCGACCTTTATTCACTGCATGGTATTCATAAGGCAGCTCATTCACATTTGGTTCACAATCATTGAGCATTATTTATACATTAATTCCTTATGAGTGCATGGGAGGATTTATGTCTGATGTTGCAGGAGCTTTTGCAGATCTTGTAGAAGTCCTGATTGAGCAGGAGATTGTAGCTGTTTTGCTGGTTGTGGTAACGGTTGCGGTCGTTGGACTTGTATGTTTTAAGCTGGGGCAGGCATTTCCGGCCTTGGTTAAGTTTGTTGCTAGCTGGTTTCGATCAGAAGAAGAAGCAGAAGGTTACAAAACTATTTTTGAACCCTATCAAAATCTAATTGGTTTAGTAGCAGTATTAGTTATGACTGAGTTAGCAGTACTTTTTGCCCCTGGGCTTCTAGCAACCCCCGTCCCTGGTTTGGATATTGCTGAATTTGGGATTAGTTTAGTTTTAGTAGCCACAGCAAGTTGGTTGTTATCTCGACTGTTTAAGCAATTCTTCGATGTCTACTTACTGGAATTAGCTTTCAAAAGTGGTCGTAAGTTAAATAGTGAATACTTAGTCGTGGGTAAGGTGCTGGGCAATGCTGTGATCATTTTATTAGCCATTGTTCTCTTTGCTCAAACCCACCATTTCAATATCATTGGTATTTTCGCTAGTTTGGGATTGGGAGGTATTGCTATTGCGTTTGCAGCCCAAAAGACCCTGGAGCAGCTATTAGGAGGTATTGTCCTTTTAATTGATAAGCCATTTGGAGTTGATGATTATATTGGTTTGTCAGATGGTACGTTTGGCCGAGTGGAATCAATTGGATTACGTTCTACCCGAATTCGGACTTCTGGTAAGGGTACACTTGTGATCATTCCTAACAGTTCACTCTCTCAGGCTCAAGTCGAAAACTTCTCTGGGGCGAAGAAGGTGATGTCGATTTTGTACTTGAATTGCTACCGAACTATTAAAGATGAAGAAAGGGCCTTGATTCGTCAGGTCATCCATGAGGCTACTGATGATATTTTTGGCCTTGATCCCAGAAGTACTGATATTGCCTTCCGTGAGATAGGTAACCCTGAAACGCAAGCGGGTAAAACTCAAGTTCAATGTACATTCTTTATCCTCAGCTCCGGTAGTGCCACTGTGGAACTTCGACAGCAACTATTAGATGTTGCCAGCGAAAAACTGACTCAGCGATTAGAAGAGTTTGATATCTCTTTCAGTGTTGAAGAACCCACTATCTATGTTAATTCAGCTATCACCATTTGAGGTAATGTTCATGGGTATTATTGAAAACTTGCAGACTTACTTGGAGAGCTTCTTTCAGATCAATGCAGTTCAATCTGAAGGGCCACGAATTGCCACTTTCGCTTTCTTTGTTTTTCTTTCTTTGCTAATAGGACGACTAACCCCTAAGCTTGTTAACGCATTGGTGACCCGATTCTTTCCTGAATCTGTGACAGAAATCTACCAAAATGTGATTAATCCTATAGAGCATCTGTTTAGATTAGCGGGTACGTTGCTGCTCTTGTCTTTTACCCTCACATGGTTGAAGCCCTACGAAGCAGTCTACTCCTTTAGTCGTCCGTTGCTTGATTTGGCTGTGATTCTTAGCTTAGCTTGGCTGGCATCTCGGGTCTCTAAGCAGGTTGTGCATGAGTATGGCATTAGTTTTTTACGGCGGATGGGATTGGAGGTTGATGATCTCCTCTTAGTCTTTGAAGCGGCAGCTAATATCATCATCATTTTTATTGCATTGTTAGCTTTTGCTCAAAGTCAAGACTTCAATCTGGTGGGATTGTTAGCTAGCTTTGGTATTGGGGGTCTTGCTATTGCCTTTGCCGCTCAAAAGATTTTAGAGCAATTACTAAGTACGATCGTGATTTACCTAGATCGTCCCTTTGGTCAAGGAGACTACATTCGACTTTCTAACGGGGAACTGGGGCGGATCGAGTCCATTGGAATTCGCTCGACCAAAATACGGACGGCTGCAAAGAGTACGGTCTTGGTTGTCCCCAACTCTAACTTAGTGAGTTCTGAAATTGAGAACCTATCCATGGCGAAGAAAGTGATGGTGATGGTATACTTTGATTTTGAAAAGCCATTAGCTGAACAAGATGAAGCATTAGTTCAACAGGTTATTACAGAGGGTACTGACTCTATCTTTGGTATTGATTCAGGTAGCACCAGCATCAACTTTGTTGAGTCTAATAATGGCCACTACGCATCTAGAGCACGGGTTAGCTTCTTTATTCTAGGATCTCGGGATAGTTCAGTGGAATTGAGAAAGCAATTACTCGAGTTGGCTAACAATAATATTTCCAAGCAACTGGCTGAATATGGCATCAAGTTTAGAATTCAAGATCCAACCGTTTATGTAGATGCACCTGTTACGGTTTAGTTGGGATTTGTCGCTTTCCAATGTCCTCAGTATTTTGGATCATAGAGTCCTAGGCTGAGGATTAAGCTTTGGGGAACTTAATGCCTTCTTAACGTTAGGTGTCCTCTATTCCAACTCTAGTGAATCAGGTAGAGGGGTACGCTCTCCAATGATATAGCCCTCATCTTGGATCAGCCTTTGCATGTGCCTGACTCGTTTAGCAGGGGCGGGGTGAGACAAAAGTAAGTCAATCTGGCCGACCGCACCTTGTTTCTCAGCCAATCGTTCAAAAAAGTCAGTAGCTCCAGAAACATGCCCGTAGAGTTGATTTAATAAGTGAAGACCAAATTCATCGGCTTGCCGTTCTTGTTGTTGGGAAAATTGGGATTGTGAGATCACACTAACACCAGAAGCAGCCAGAGATTGAATGGCACTCCCATCACCTAAAAAGGTGGCTAACATAACCTGAACTGTTAAATTACGAACTAGACCACGGAGATGATCTCGATTAGCAAAATGCCCCAATTCATGTCCTAAAACCATAGCTAGCTCATTTTCAGAGGTTACTTCTTCCAGTAAGCCCCGAAACACAACAATCTGGCTCCCTGGTAAAGCCAAAGCATTGACGTCGCTTTCAGGTACATATAAAACTCTAAAATTGCGTTCTTCCCTATCAGGTAAATACTCCTCTAACTGATTGAGGAGTTGATTCAGTGTGACCGAAGTGGGGGATGACTCAGCAGCAAATTCAAATTGAGCTTGCATTAAGGTCCCAAGCTGGGCTTCAACTCCAGGCGGGATCCACCACACTAAATTTTCAACAAACCAAATCACCCCAATAATTATCAAGAGGATCCCACCCCCTACTAGCAGCAGAAATCGTAATAGCTGTCCCCCGGACGGAGGTGGATTCTCGTCTTCGTAGTAGCTAGCAGTTCCAGCAGGCAACTCAAGGGGCATGGCTACCTCCACCTAATATGACTTCCATTACGCTAACCCATCATCCTCCAGCCTAGTTATTTTTAACCGGTCGAAAGGGATGCAGAAAATTGATCAGCTTAAACAGTTCCCGAGTCTGGATCCAGAGCCGACCCTGACCACTAAACCGGCAGACTAATCCTTCCCCTCCAAAAATAGCCGTCCCCAGTCCTCTCATGGATAAGCCACTAATGGGCTGGACTTTGTACTGTAAGGTCTCTTCAAAAGCCACAATATACCCTGTATCCACCACATAGTCACCATCCACAGGGATCTCAAGAATGCCTCCATAAGACGAAAACCAGATATTCCCCTGCCCTATCGCTCGGATCAAAAAGATCGACTCACCACTAAAGAACCCTTTGAAGCCTTGAAACTTGGTATCGATCTCCACAGTTGGATCAGAGGCCACGAATCCCGAGGATTGAATCATCAAGCCCTTGCTACCATCCAAATAGTAGTGCTGTAGATCCCCAGGGACGCCCGGTGAGATATAGAGTTCTCCTGGACGACCTTCAGCCGTAAATTCACTCAAGAATAAGGACTCACCGGACAGCATACGAGTTAGACCCTTCATGAGTCCACCCTTGACCTTAGACTTCATCTTAATCCAGGGATCCATGGCAGCCATCGCCCCGGCTTCAACAATTAAGGTTTGTCCGGCTTGCAGCTGGATCTTCATAGACGCATAAGAAGGTCTATGCTCAATTTCAAAGGCATTTTTAGCGAGAGTCATTAGGGGCTCCTTGTCATGGTTTTGTAAAATGCAAAGATGTTGTAAAGTATCCAGTTTTGTAGATAGCTAGCGAGGGGGCAACTTACTACCAACAGCCACACCAAAGGCTCTGGGATTATGAGTTTGGCAATAGACTTTACCGCGTCCTTTAAACTGGCAGACAAAACCTTCCCCCCCCATAAAAGCAGACAACCAGCTACTACCGGGCGGTTTAGTGATATCAAAGTTTAAGGTTTTTTCAAAAGCAACAATATGGCTAGTATCAACGATATACTCATCCTCAACATCAATTTCGTAGATTGCCCCAAAAGCGCTCAACAGCACTAGGCCCGATCCAGAAATATTCAGCCAAAAGATAGCTTCTCCAGAGAAAAGGGTTTTCTTAAAGCCCTGAACGCCCAGATCTATTTCAACGCGGGGCGTGCTGGCCATATACCCTGTAGATTGAACCACTAATCCAGTGGTCCCTAGCTCGTAAGGTAAGATATCACCGGTTAACTTGGGAGCAACATAAATTTCAGCAGGTTGATCCCCTGAGCGAAATGTTGATAGAAAGAGGGATTCACCCGCCAGAGCTCGTTTGATCCCACCTAAAATACCCCCCCCTTTACCTTTTTTTAATGTCGTATTGACTTCCATTGAGCCACTCATGGCTACCATAGCCCCGGCTTCAGTAATGAGTTCTTCACGGGGATCCATCTGGATATAGGCTACCGATGAATCCGGTTGATGGAGAATATCAAGTTTCATGCTGTCCTCACGCGACTGGAATTATAATTTAGGTCGTATAAATCGAACTAAGCCACTTACACTACGAGACTGCATATAAATTTTGCCTCGACCTTGCATCCGACTCACCAACCCCTCACCTGAGGTTACTGATCCCACTAAACCACCCGCTAAGCCAATTTTAAGTTGTAACTGCGGCTCATAGGCCACCAGATGGTCTGAATCGACAATAAACTCGCCATCAACCATTTTGGAGGTGATCCCACCATAAGCCCCAAAGAACACCAACCCCGTCCCTGCAATTTTGAGTCGAAATAGGCCTTCTCCTGCGAAAAAGCTAGAAAAACCAGCCCATTGGACCCCTAATTTCAATTGACCCGTGTGGGCAATATAAGCACCTGGTTGAAAGCATAGTTCTTGATTTTTTAGCTCTTCACAGGCCATATCCCCCACAATAGCCTGAGTAAAGACAACTCCCAGGGGTCTACCAGAGTCGTTGCGAAAGTGATTCACAAATAGGGACTCTCCCCCTAAAAATGCCTTTAACAAGGCTTGAAAAAAACCACCATTAAATTCAGTCTTCATCGTGAGCTGGTTATCCATACTAGCCATGGCCCCAGCTTCGGCCGTGATCTGTTCACCTGGATTTAAGGTGACAAACAGAGTTGAGAAGGCAGGTTGGTAACGAATGTCGTACTGCACGGTCGGGTCTCAGCTCAATAGGACATGCCCATCTTACCGCTTACCGCTATCGCCGTACATACTGACTTAGACCTAGATGAGAGCTAACTTAGACCTAGATGAGTCTGTGCAGACTTTAAGTGATCCAGTTCATGGGTTTGAGGTTTCTTCGTGATCTTGAAGGGGGTTCCTAACAACAGATCCCATCAACTCGCCTATCAACTCGCCTATCAACTCGATAGGGTGACTCGACTTAAGACCCGCTGTAAGACTTCTTGGTAGCCAGCAGCTGGATCGCCTAGATCAAATCTAAATAAATCTTTATCCAGCACTCGTGGTGTTATCCCAGATACATCCCACAGTCGACAGGTGTCGGGGCTGATCTCATCGGCTAATACGATTGTCCCATCCTGATCAATACCAAATTCTAATTTGAAGTCAACCAATTCAAGCTGGCACTCTCGATAAAAGCTGATCAAGTATTGATTAATTAATAACGCCATCGATCGCAGATGTTCAACTTGATTCGGGAGAGCCAATTGCAGTAACTGGATATGATCAGTTGTAATTAAAGGGTCACCTAGAGCATCGTTTTTGTAGAAGAATTCCACCAAGGGCGGATGAATCAGACGACCTTTTTCTAGGCCTAGCCGCTTACACAAGCTTCCGGCAGCTCGATTACGAACCACGACTTCAATCAATATAATTTGAACAGCTTTGACTAACATTTGTCTGGGGCTAGACTGATCGATAAAATGCGTCGGAATGCCCTGATCTTGCAAATGTCTAAATATATGCGAAGCTACTGTGCAGTTCACTTCTCCTTTGAGCTCAATCGTCCCCTTTTTTTGAGCATTAAAAGCAGTGGCATCATCTTTATAGTCACATAATAAAACGTGAGGATCAGACGTCCGATAGATCCGTTTAGCTTTACCCTCATAGAGCAATTCTCGAGGGCTGTGATCGGGGACTAGATCAGAAGTCATAAACTTGTGGGAGTAAAAGCATGATTATATTGTATTCACTGTGCTCATTGTACTCTTAGGGCAGATTGACTTACTCCTACTTGTTGGGAATGAGCTCATCTAGGAATACTCTGAGGCCAAAATTGAATGGCATACAAAGCTGCTTGAGTCCGATCTCGTAATTGTAGTTGGCTCAAAATACTAGTGATATGGTTTCGAACAGTCCGTTCAGAGATAAACAGTGCTTCTCCGATTTCGCGGTTATTGAGTCCTGCAATGATCAATTGGAGCACCTCTTGTTCACGTGGAGACAGCGATCGCAAGTTTGGGGGGAGTACAGAGGCAACGGGAGGCATTTGAGCTGATCCTAATGTTTTTTCAAAGAGACCCGGTCCCATGTGGGTATAGCCTTGATAGACGGCTCGAATGGCAATCATTAACTCTTGAATAGGGGTTTGCTTGAGCAGATAGCCTTTGGCCCCCCAACGCATGGCTTGTTGGACATAGTCAGTATCATCAAAGGTGGTTAGGACTAATATTTGTATCTCTGGATGGCTAGCACAGATGTGTTGGGTGGCAGCCACCCCATCCACTTCAGGCATCCGTACATCCATCAAAATCACATCGGGTTGATTGGGGGTACCATAGAGGGTCTGAACTTGATCAATAGCTTGCTGACCATTGGCAGCATCACCAACCACTTGCAAATCAGGTTGACTGGCCAGTAGATTGGCTAAGCCTTGGCGAATAATGGTTTGATCATCCACTAGTAAAACGCGAATCATAGCAGGGGTCTCCCTAGATGTCTCGATCAATCAATGGCTAAGCAGAATACCCTAGCGGTTTGGATAGGGGCAAAGTCACCGTAATGCGACAGCCAGCTCCTGGCGAACTCCAGATTTGAAAGGATCCACCCAGGGCAATGGCTCGTTCTTTCATTCCTCGTAAGCCAAATCCTGTTGTGTTTTTGCTAGGGTCAAACCCTTTACCATTGTCCAGCACTTGCACATAGAGGTGCTGCGGTTTGGCGGATAGCGGTGTGGACAGTTGCACAGATAGCTGAGTAGCTTGACTATGTTTCACCGCATTAGTGAGTGCTTCTTGCACAATTCGGTAAGCGGCCAAGCTGATCTCATGGGACAGTGGCGTGGTGATCGTGATCTCACACACATGCGTCATTAGGGTAGCTTGACAGACTTGATGAACCAATTCGGTAATTGCCGCCTGCAGAGATTGATCAAGTTGAGGGGAGTCGCGTAGAGCCGCTACAGCTCGTGAAACATCTTTAAGGGCCTGATAGGAGGAATCTCTAGCTTTAAGGAGATAAGATTTTGCCTGTTCAGTATCTTGGGCCCAAAATAAAAGGGCATTTTCCAGCAAGATCGTTTGAGCAGTCAAGGCATGGCCGAGCGAGTCATGGATCTCACGGGCAATGCGATTCCGTTCTTGTAATGCTGCTTGACCTTCAACTTGAAGCGCATAGTGTTGCAACTGAGCATGGGCGATCGCCAGCTTCTGTTGATTGTTGTGAATACTTAGTAAGGCATCTACTAATAAAAAGACAAAGAGTAACCCCAGAGCAAAGAGAATAATGACATTAGTTTGAAACACATTCATCTGCCAGGATTCAGGTGTCGATCCAAGCTGGGTTAACAGATTTTGATTAATACCGGTTTGCCCCAATGTCAGGGAGGCAAAGATGTGCAGACTAAAGACAAAGGCTGCTACACCTAATCGCCCTTGAGTTTGAAAAATTTGGCAGCTTCGGATCATGATCACTAGTCCCAGAAGTGGCACTATCCGCATCATCAGTGGATTATGAAGGCAACGCACCACTAAAATACTGAAGAGGCTGAGATCGATCGCTGTGTAGAGAATCTTAGCCCGAAGCTGTGTCAATGGTAGATAGAGTCCCTTCATTCCAATCAAACAAAATAAGATCAGTTCTGGCCAAGGCACCTGAAAGACCTGTTGAAGCACTGTTGCTGTAAGACTGGCCAACGCCCCCATGCTGAGCAAAATCCATTCAACATACAGCAGTAAGCGCAAGGGTTGGGCAACGGTGTGGTCTGGGGATAACCGATAAGAGGAGGGGGGATTCGGTATCATTTCGTCGACTCTTAACTCAAAGAATTCTCTCAGGTTTTTCACGACCAGCTTTACATAATCCCCACTTTATCCTGACGAAACTGAGGAACCAGATCGAGGATTGCTGTCTCTAACTTAAGGCCAGGGGAGGTGTTCCCACCGTGTCTTTAGAGGACAAGTGCCGTTTCCCGCTGTAGGTTTTCAGGAGAGAGGCAATCGTGGAGGATGGCTCCATCACGGAAGTACACGACTCGCTGGCTTAGTCTGGCAACATCGGCTTCATGAGTCACCATCACGATCGTCATTCCGGTATCGTTGAGTTGCTGGAAGATATCCATGACTTCCCTAGTGGTGTGAGAATCGAGGGCACCCGTTGGCTCATCTGCCAGAAGTAATTTGGGCTGGTTAACGATCGCCCGTGCAATGGCCACTCGCTGCTGTTGTCCACCAGAGAGTTGATTAGGTCGATTGGCTAATTTTGCGGCTAGCCCAACCCAGTGCAGAGCCCTAATTGCACGAGACTCTCGCTCACCAGTGGGTACCCCAGCATAGATCATGGGCAAAATTACATTTTCCAGCGCTGTGAGTTGGGGAAGTAAATGAAACTGTTGAAAAATGAAGCCAATTTTTTGATTGCGAATGCTAGCTAATTGCTTAGCATTTGACTTTTCAATCTCGACCCCATCTAACCAATAGTGTCCTTGTGTTGGGCGATCGAGACAACCAATAATATTCATCATGGTCGATTTTCCCGATCCAGAAGGTCCCATAATGGCACAATAGTCTCCTGCATGGATGGTCAGATTGACAGACTTTAAGGCCTCAACCTGGAGATCACCCGCACCATAGGTTTTGAATACCTGTTGAAGTTGAATTAGAGATCTCATTAACTATGCTCCTTAAGTTCTAGGTTGTATTCACTAAGCTTTTTCAACTACGCAAGGCCACAATGGGATCGAGGTTGGCTGCTCGTTGGGCGGGTGCAATGCCGAAAATCAAACCAATGCCCCCCGAGATGGTAAACGACAAGATCATGACGGGTAGACTAACAGCAGCTTCCAAGGGAGTCAGTAAGGCCAGCAGCACCATCCCAGCTGCTCCCAGACCTATCCCCATTATGCCGCCTGTCACTGCCAGAATAACGGCCTCAATAGTGAACTGAGCTAAAATGTCTGCTCCAGTCGCCCCAATCGCTTTACGGAGACCAATCTCACCGGTACGTTCTGTCACTGAAACCAACATGATATTCATAATGCCAATTCCCCCTACCAATAGGGAGATACCTGCGGTGTAGCCCAGAACTTGAACGAGAATGTCTGTAATATTGTTGGCTGTCTCCAGCAATTCCTGTTGACTTTGCACCGTGAAGTCATCATCTCCCTGCAAGATATTATGGCGGAGACGCAGTAAGTTTCTGATTTGGTAAACAGCAGCATTGGTTGCATCCAGATGATCTAGAGAAACGGCAATGATCTGGACAGTAGGGCTAGTGTTGCCGGTCTCTTGCCCTGTCAATTGGCTAACCATCACATTGATCGGGATGTAAACAGCCTCATCCTGATTTTGGCCCAATGAGGACCCCCGCTCTGCCACAACGCCACTGACGGTAAAGCTCAAGTTATTGATGCGGATTTTGTGTCCTACTGGGTCTTGATTCCCAAACAAGGTTTGAGCCGTTGCACTACCCAGAACTGCCACGCGTGCATTGGTTTGAAGATCAATTGGACCCAAAAATTGTCCTTGTGCTATACGAATATCACGAACTGTTAGGTAGTCTGGGGTTGTCCCTGTAATGTTAGCCTGAGTTTCTGTTGCTCCCTGTGTGATCCGTAAACGTTGATTCTTCTGAGGTGCAACAGCACTGACTGCCAGTACTTCTTGAGCAATGGCTTCAGCATCTGCTAAGGTCAGGGTATTAGCCTGGATGGTGCCAGCCAGCGGTCCTCGTTGGGCATCCCCGGGTGTAATAAACAAAAGATTGGTACCTAGAGCTTCAAATTCTGCAGTGACAAATCCTTGTGTGGCCTGTCCTGCCGCCACCATAGCAATGACAGAAGCGTTGCCGATGATAATTCCTAGCATCGTAAGACCACTTCGCATTTTGTTAGCGGCTAGGGTTTTGATAGCCATCTTGGCATTCTCGAGACCATTAAATCCCATCTGTGTATCCTTGTTCAGACCTTAAGCTTGTTAGGAATGGTCTACTTGACCGTCGTGGTTCGGGAGGGAGTTCTAGGAAGACTCGATCATTTGCTTCTAACCCCTGCAAAATGTGAGTTTTTCCGGCTTGGGTGATACCAACAGTGACGGGTTGAAAGAGAGCCTTTCCCTCACTATCTGGGATCTGTACGCCTAGCTGTCCATCCTGGGTTGTGATCGCTACCGTAGGGATCATGAGGGCATCCGTTAATGGTGCACCGATAAAAGTGGCATCGACTGTCATCCCTGATCGCAGTTGATCTGCCCCTGTTAACAGCTCAACCACAACCTGAAATGTTGTAACGTTATTTTCAATGATGGCTTCTGGGGCAATCCGTTGCACCTGACCTTGATAAACTTGATGGGGAAAGGCTTCTGCCACAATCTCAACCACTTGACCCACTTGAATTTGGCCAATGCTGGCTTCTAAAATATTAACCTCGACTTCCAGCCCCGAAGCTAATGCCAAAATTGAACTGGAGGTTGCCGACGCTGTGGCTGAAGCGGTTGTAGTCGGTGTAACGATCGCACCAATAGTGGCATAGGTTTGAGTAATAGTCCCGGTAAAGGGAGCACGGATATTGGCTTCCTCCAGTTCTGTTTCGATCACCTTAAGTTGGGCTTGAGCAGCGGCCACATTTGCGGCGGCGGCGGCAATGTCTTCAGGACGTGAGCCACTAGTCATCCCCCTGAGCTGTTGTTTCACTTCATTGAAATGGGCTATGGCACTTTGGGCTTCATTCACGTACTGATCCAAATCATTGTTGGAAATGGCACCCTCATGAGCTAACACCTCAAATCGCCTCAGTCGAGTTGTCGTCAGATCTACTTGAGATTGAGCTGCCACTAAACGGGCCTCAACTTGGAGAATATCCTCCTCGCGATTGCCAGCTAGAATCCTAGCGTAGTCGGCTTCAGCCTGGGCAAGTTGTGCTTCTCGATGCTGGATCTCAGCAAGTAAACTCCCCACCTCCATGCGAGCCACGGTTTGGCCAGCCACAACACGATCACCCTGCTGAACGTAGAGAGCGGCTAGGCGACCTGTTGTCTTAGGGCTAAGGTTAACGGCGTCCTTTGAGATGATAGTGCCACTGCCTTCAATTCGAATTGCCACAGTTTCACGGGTTACAGGTACTGTCAAGGCTTCTAGCACCTCAGCCTGGTTAGGATTACGAATAGTCATTGGCAATGGCAAGTGATCCACAGCTATGCCTCCACCTAGTAGTAGCAGCAAGCTAAATGTCAGTATGCCTCCGATCTGAGACCCACGATGACTGGTAGGTACTGTTGTCTCAGATGATGGTTGCCTAACTTGCGGATGGCTATTACCCGATAGGCTGGTTGTGTTATTGAGATCATCCTGTTTCTGAGCAACGCCGTTCTTTGATGTTAGGGGGATTGTTAGTGTGCTAGGGTCACAAGGTTGATTGTTCATGGCGAGACTGAGTATTGGATTCAGGTCAGATGGAATGCATGGCTAGCAATGGACGAGACTCCTCCCCGTCATTTAAATCAGATTAAGAGGAGTCCTTGGGTGTCAGTTGTATTCAGAACCGTCTAGTATTTTTAGAACTGCCAGAATGTTTAGAGCTGATTGAAAGCAGTCATGTCCATGATTTTGTCAACTTGATCAGGATTCAGAACATCTTGAAGCTCCACAACCATTTCTTCTCGTGCTATGGCTAGTTGGGCTGACTGGGTTTCAGTCAAATTTAAGGCTTCCTGTAGGTCCTGAGGGTCCTGAGTTGGAGTCTGCTGCTTCCGTGCAAGTTGTAGTAACTCGAACTGCTCAGGGGTAAGGATCTCTTGGATTTCATAGCTAAAATCTTGCATGATACCAGCAATTTCTCGCATCTGGGATCGGCTTAAGTTAAGTTCTCTGGCCGTTTCACGAAAGCTACTCCTCAGTTGGGCTCTAACAGGCTGAATAGTTAAACTCCCAATCCCCAAGGTCATAGTTCCGATTAACAAGGTACTGACGATTTGTTTTCGATTGAATTGAATTTGCATCAGGATGCTCCGATAGTCACTAATGGGTTCCTTAATCTGGAACACTTTTATCCTATGAAATTTGAACTGATCTGCACCTGAATCAATCTTCCTAAATCGAATAGGACATATATCCCAATTATGTTTAGGTGAATTGACTTAACCAAGTTTAGGAAGGCCATATCCTTGTGCAACTCCAATTTTCACTTCACTCTGCTAATGTTTGTCGACCTTGGGACTAAGAATCTGCAGGTAAAAGCCATTAGTCATGTAATCTAGACTGTAGATTACTGTAGATCTCTCTACTTAAGCTGCTTTGTCTAGATCAATTCAAATCTGGTGCTGGAGTAGATGGTTGTAGTGGTTCAATACGTTCTAGCTTCACAAGCTCTTGATTCAAATTATCGACGATAGCTAAAGTAGGTGCTTGAGCAATAGCAGCTTGTAGGGATTGAAACGCTCGGTCTTGGTCACCCAGTAAGGCATAGGCAATCGCTAAATTTCGATAAGCTTGCCAGTACGTCGGATCGAGATCAGTTGCAGTTTGTAAGGGAACAATGGCTTCAGCGGGTAACTCCAAGCTAACTAAAATGGCAGCCAGCGTATTGTGAGCTTGAGGTGACTGGGAATCTAGTTCTAAAGCCTTTTGAGCCGCCGCCAGAGCCAAATCTAGCTGTTTTTGTGACCAGTACACGTCAGCCAGATTACTGTAGGCAATCGCCCCTAGCTTAGGATCAGGATCAGGGGTTGTTTCATACTGGGCTACAGCCGTTAATAGGTACTGTGTTGCGTCCACATACTCAGTCTCATCCGCACTAACCACACCTGCATCATTGAGCCAGGCTGGATCTTGAGAGGTAGGATCATCAGAGGTGGTTAAGGCTCGGTCTAAAGCACGTCTGGCTCGCTCACTTTGATCCAGTTGATGGGCTAATCTAGCCAACACAATAAAATCATCAGGATCAGGCCACTCTTGTGGTAGTCGTTCTAAAAATAAAGCGGCCTCTTCAGTCACACCTAGCTTGGCCAGAGCTCGCCCAGCTTCAGAAGAGTAAAACCCAGCATTTGGATCTAGCTGAGCCGCTCGCCGAAAAGCATCAGCCGCTTTTGATCCTTCTTCCAGTTGCCAATAGGTAATAGCGAGGCGATAGTAACCCAAGGCATCCGGTTGTTGCCGACTATAAGCTTGATAAGCTGTGAGGGCTTGGGGCCACTGGGCTAATTTTTCATGGGCCAGCCCTCGATACAACTTCAACGTAGCCATGGTAGGAAAACGATCTTCAACTTCTTCCAGAGTCTCTAGAGCAGCTTGCCAGTCTCTCTGAGATAGGAGTGCAATGATCAAGTTTAAAACTGCCGTATCCAGAGTCGGATCTAACTCTAAAGCCCGGCGATAGGCCATGACAGCTCCGTCTAAATCCCCCTGACGACGCATGACTACCCCTAGATTGTTATAGATCCCGACATTGTTGGGCTCACGCTCGAGGGCCTCTAGATACCATTGCACGGCCCTATCCCAATCTTGTTGAGTGGTGGCTTCCATCGCACTTTGCACCAGTTCCGTAGTAGACAGGGCTGATGGGTCTGATGCTAGATCATCCTCTGAGGGTTGATGGATCTCTGAGGCCAAGATCAGGGGATCTGACAGGTCGAAACTGGGGCGACCCATGACGAGACTCCAAAGCAACAAATGTGCCGCCATTGCTGATCTCACCTCCCCCCGATCAGGTGTGGTAACCATAGCCATAGCCGTAGCCATAGTAGCCACCACTCCCAGTCTCATCTCTATTTACGATCATGCCCACCAACTTATGTTTACCGCGCCTCAAGATCTCACAAGTTCGAGAGACCCCGGCCCGGTGAACCCGTCGTAACCCCGCCACCAAGATAATCCCCTCGACATCAGCTTCAATCCCTTCCACATCAGCAATCCCTAAAACGGGTGGGGTATCAATCAAAACGTAATCAAAGGCTTGTTTCCATTCATTCACGAGATGGGTAACCTGTTGTGAACTGAGCAGAGCCCCTGGATCGGGGGGAATCGGACCTGAAGGCAGAATCTTTAAGTTGTTAATACTTGTATTCACCACTAGATCGGCCCAAGCCTGCTTAGACATAAAGAGAGTACTTAAGCCGACTGCATTGACATCATCAAAAAATTCATGCTGAGTGGGCCGCCTCATATCGGCATCTACAATCAATACCTTGTAATCAAGCTGCGCTAAGGAGGCTCCCAAATAGTAGGTGATGGTACTCTTCCCTTCCTGAGAAGTTGATGACGTTACAATCAAAGCCTTACCCTGATCACTGGGAATGTATCTGAGGTTGAGCGCAATAGAGCGGAAGGACTCTTTGAAATAAGCCACTCGAGCTGATGAACTTCGTTTTTTAGATCTAGCTTTTTGAGATCGTTGACTATTAGATGGAGTCATAGCCCCATTAAGGCTCACCTGTTTAACCACTTCTTTGACTCTGAGTTGCGGGATACTCCCTAAAAGGGGGACTTTGGTTAGTTCCTTGGCTTCATCTAAAGATTTCACCCTAGAATCCAGGCTTTCCAATAAATAAGCTGCTCCTACCCCCGCTGCGATCCCAGCTAGAATCCCCAAGGTGATATTGACCCTTGGATCTTGGGCAATGGACTGCTCTGGCAACTTGGCAATTTCAATAAGACTCCAGGGCGGATCTTCTTGGGCATCTGAGATCTGGAGTTCCTGCAGCCGGGTTTCTAGATCTTGAACCACCTGATAAGCAGCTTGATTTTGCCGTTCTAGTTGTAAATAGATCCGCCGTAACTGTGGTAGCGTATCAAATTCTTGATTTATGGTATTAAGGGCTTGTTGAATCGTTCCTCTTGAGGTTTCTTGAATCGCCTGTTCAGTTTGATTTTGCAAATATTGACCAATTAACGACTCCACCAAGCTGTCAGTATCATCGGGTAATTCACCATCTGTCGTGCTGTTGGGTCCTTGATCTAACCCAGGTGTAACAGCAGGGAGAGTTGTAAAAGGCTGATCAACTAGCAACGGTAATGATCCGGTCTCAGGTGGTTCTGCTGATAGTGTGATCGGGGCCGTGCTGCCTAAGACCTGGCTAATTTGCTGTTCTAACAAAATCAAAACATCATTACGTTGACGCACAATTTGCTGAATGACAGGACTATCCTCGCGATAATGAACCTGCTGTTCTACAAGTTCTAGCGTCAGATCTTGGAGGCGTTGCCGTAACTGTAAATACCCCTGATTTCGAGATAAGATCAGATCTTGAGGCGCATCATCAGGGATTTGTCCCAACTCTTGGAGCTGAGCTTGAAGCACTTGCTCTTGTCGATCTAATTCATTCAGACGGATCTCGGCTTCAGTGAGTCGCTGTTCGTAAGTTTGTAAGATTTCAGTTAGGGATTGAGCATAGATACTGGGATCAATAATTCGATTGGCTTCTTGAAATTGTTGAATTTCAGCTTCCGTTATTTCAAAAGTCTGTCTAGCTAGGGGTAATTGTTCATTAATAAAATCAATAGCATTGCGGACTTGAGATTGACGACTAGTTAAACTGAAGCTGATGTAAGTCTCACCTAATGCATCCAAAACAGCTTTGACTTGTTCAGGATCTCCAGCCGTATACGTGATAGCTAGAACATCAGTATCAGGGATGAGCTGCACTCTTAACTGAGAGAGAATAGCCCCTGCCCCTAAATTTTGATACTCGGCAGGTAAAAGTCTACTGGCTTCATCAATTATGGCAGTACTTGTCAACACCTGAATTTCATTCGATCGACTATTGCGTTGTCTTTGAGTAATTGGGGTTAAGGGATCAATAGGCGGGACTTCTGCAATATCCTCTAACAGAATTTTAATTTGAGATTGATAAATGGGGGGTTGTCTGAGTGATCGGTAGCTAATCGCCGCCGCTATGGTGGCAAACACAAGCAAAGCCGGTAGCCAATGCCGCTTGAGGGCCCGCCCTAGGGAAATACTGGGTTCTACCCCATCACTGGTTTCAGGGATTACTGGACTGGTATCAGTTAATAAGTCAGTCATCTTAATGGTGAGATCCTATCTTAAAGACTTTATTCAAATGAAGTTACACAGACCCTAACCAACTTAGCTAATCAGACTGAATAGTCAAGTCTTGGGGCACTCCATTTAAGACGCTAAAGCGCACACCTACGCGATTGTTACCATCTGGCAGAGCCAAGATCCCTAGCATTCCATGATCACCAACAGTATTCGAAATAAATACATCCAAGCCATAGAGTGAATTACCAGCTGGGATCAGTCGTCTCACCCCCAGACTATACAAAGACACATTATTTTGAATCGCAAAAGTAGCATCCTCATTGGGATCGCCTAATTCATTCTCCCCTTGAAGAATCGGGGTAAACTGAGTCATCACCTGGGTGTTTTGAGCTAGGTTCCAAGTGGAATCAAACGTTAACCCTGCAATATTGTCAACCCCTGTGTACTGAGCTGGAACCACAATCTTAGGTGTTAGACCTACATCCACATTCGATCTAGAAAATCGAAATCCAATGGGAGCATCAGCATAAAAAGCTACTCCAGTATTGGTGTTTGAATCTTCAAATCCGATCAATCCTGCTGCTATGGCTGCTGTTAAGCCACTGGCCCCTGTATCGGGAAGCAGTGCCAAACGAGTGAGTAACGAACTTTCAATGGGAAACTCAGCTCGACTCAGACTTCGTAAGAAAACAACTTCAAGATCATCTAAGACCCCAAAGCGGAGCGTCTGTGCAAAGCGTTCTCGGGTTCCTGAAGCCAATTCATAAACAATACTGTCGATCGGTAAGGTTGTGCTTTGAAACCCATTGAGCTTAGCAAAGAAACGATCAGGAGGTGGATAGACAGCCCGTTTGACAATTTGATAGTTGGTCCCCAGATCTGGCAGATACACAAAATCTAAACCAATACCGGAATCCCCTCCCGGCTGAGCCAATAAATTAGCGGGTGAGGAGGCAGCCGGTCCAAATCGATTAGTAGCATACAAGTTAAAAGCAAACCGACTGTTGGGAGCCCACCGAACTCCTACATTCCAGACAGGCCGGGCAATAAATAAAGAGTTGTCTCCATTGGTATCAGCTGAATTTTTCCCCGATAAGATCGGTGTGTAGTCTGCCGAAAACTTAATGAATCGACTCAAATCATAATCAAACCCTAGCCCCAGGGCTATAACTGTACCCAAATAATCCAGGCGGCTACCATCAAAGCCAATACCTTCATCAATTAGATCATTCACATCCCCTAAGGTATCCACAACGGGTAAAGAGTCTTGAAAGAAACTGGCCCGAGGGTTCAAGTGTAGTCTTAGCTTCTCAGTAAATTGATAGGAGAACGGTAGACTGGCCCCAAACACAATCTGATTATCCTCAGCCAGAATACCCGTACCTTCATTTTCTTCCGTAGCAAAGATGATCCGACGTGCATTCTGATTTTGGATCACAGGGATATCAAAATTAGGTGTAAACACATCATCAGGAATTTCTACCCCCAGCACCAGTGCCGAATTAAGCTGCTCAGTTTTCAAATATCGCCACTTGGCTTGGGCTGCCACCCCCCCATAGAGAAACTGAAGTGCGGTACTACCTGAATCTCGTTGAATCAGATTGCCAAAAATCGTGTCATCTTTGCCCACAAACCCCAAGCTGATTTGCAGATCGTCAGTGAGGCCGTAGTCTAAGCCAAACCGAATATCATTACTTCGTGTTTCATTAATGTCACTAGGCGCACTCAGTGATATCCCACCCGTGAAGAAAACTAGTTCGCCCGCCTGTAGGGTATCTGCAGTTTCAAACCCAAATAAGCGATATAAAGGCCGCTCTAACGGTGACAAATTTAGTGATTCTTGAAAACTAGGCTGAATCGCCACCAAGGCGGCATCCGGCGGTAAATCAGGAAAGGGAATAATCGTATTCCGTTGCAAGGGCAACACTAGATCATTAGGATCAACAGACCCCATAAAAGGATCGACAACTCCTAAGCTAGCGGCATCGTTCACCGCAGGAGTGATCTGAGTCGCAGTGGGTAATTCATCTACATTTGGAATTCTAGGCGTCCGCTGAATAGGGGCCTCAGGCTGAACGGTTTGCTCCCGGGATAACGATGGCGTCAAAATGGGTACACTTTCTGCCGCTGAGACTTGGGGTAAAGGACTAACGGGAGCTGCTAAAACCGGTTGGGGCGCTGATTGCCCTTGAGATTGTCCTTGAGACTGTCCTTGATCGCCTGGATCTATCGGCGTGGGAAGTTGGGGAGCTACCGAGGCTGTGCTTAAACTCGCTCGATTTGACTCAGCTAAGGCTTCCAGTTGATTCACCACTTGCTGCAGGGTCTTAATCACATCATCAAGCACCACCTCACCTTGAGGAACTGGATTAGCAGGTAATGCTGGAGGCGGTTGGATGGCCCCTACGTCAGTAGACGTGTCCGGTTCTAAGGTTTCGATCGCTTGCTTTAAGGTTTGATTAAGGAGTTCGATCGCTTCTGGATCTACGTCAGAGGCTGCTACTGATTCAGGTGTCGGGCTGCCCGATGGCTCTGGATCCAACGGTTGTAAGGGTAGTAGAGGTTGTGTAGACAAATCGTCTGAGGACTGACTAGCTGGACTTAGTTGAGCCTGAGCTATTTCAACACCCGTTTGCGTCAGGACTCGATCAATATCCTGCTGTAAAGCTGAGATTCCCTGAACTGTTAATTGATGCAACCGCTGTTGAGACTCTGGATCCTCAGGTAAAGATGACACTAAGAGTAACTTGCTTGGATCCCTTGACAGTAGTTGCAGAGAGAGTGCTGCTTCAGGATCATATCCAACGGCCCGATCAGGACTCCTGGGTTGTTGATCGGCCCAAGTCCAATCTTGCCAAAGTAAGAGGAATACCCCTCCATAGCTGAGGCAGCTGATTAGCGACAAGTAGGTTTGAACTTGAAATAATCTCATAGAGCAGTCCCAACCAAGGTCTCAGATAAAACTATAGCCCTTTATCTCCTCAAAGGCTAATACTTATATTTTTAGAACAGATAATAAAATTAGTTTGACTCTCAGCAACCAAGTGCCCTGAGTTGTCAATCCTAGCCTGGACTGATCAGCCCTGGCAGGCATCCAATTGTGGGCCAAAGATTGTGAGTTGTGGGCCAAAGATTGTGAGTAATAGATTAGTATGATACAACCTGTATGAGAGCTTGACAGCTTCAAATTCACCAGTTCAATATTTAGGCTTGGTTAGAATGGATACATCAAACGAAAATTCAAAGCGCAAGCGTAACCGGAACCGAAGTAAGCGTCGACCTATATATTGCCCTCAACATGGTTGTTATCTTGATAGTGTTAGCTGCAAACATCCTCTCTACGCAGATTCACCTGAACACCTGCAACAGCGAGGCATCAGCCGATTTGGATCTAAACTATTACTTTTAAACAATGCTTCTGTCCCGTTAGCTGGTGAGTGGCTTGAAGAGTTCTGGTGTCAGGAGTGTCAGCAAAGTAACTGGTACCATGTTCACCGCTCTGAAGGCAATGTGTATACTGTCAAGCTGGCCCCTGCACATCTGTGGAAACGCGCAACAGGGGTGATTAATCCAGAACGTAATCCCTCTGTAGGCGAATATAGTTATCGTCAATCTCGTATGTCTGGCCGCAGAAAATGGTACGACGGCGGCAAACGGACGAGCTAATCTGAAACGGGTTCAGCTTCAAGATCTTGAATCACTCGTTGTTTTAGAGGCACAGCTGGATTACCTGCGTAGATCATCATGGGATCGAGGGAGCGACTGGCTACACTGCCTAAACAGAGCACCGCCCCTTGCCCCAGGGTGACACCAGGTCCTACTACCGCTTTAGCGCCCACCCAGCACCTAGATTCAATATGAATGGGGGCCGTAATTAAAGCAAAGCTAGGATCAGACCAGTTATGGTTGCCCGTACATAGATAGACGCCCTGCGAAATACAGACATGATCAGCAATTGCAACTGGAGCCACATTATCAATCCAAGCAGCTTCACCTAGCCACACCCAATCCCCTAGGGTTAATCGCCAGGGAAATTTGATCTTGACACCAGGTTTGATCCGGACGCCCTGACCAATCTCAGCCCCAAATCGTCGTAGGGTCCACACTTTAAGGACTGACAACGGGATCAGAGAACTACGTACTAGCGGATCGCCTAAGTAGTACCAAAGTAGTTGCTTCAGTAAAGGGGCGCCTGGTGTGTAAGTACCAACCGTATATTGATCAAGACGCATACGTCTAGAAACTAAAGGGCCACCGTGACTCACGGCAGAGACTCTACTACATTACGCCGATCGTTATGTCAAAACGTGAACGACTGTGAGAGATTAAACTCTAAGATCCTAAGATACCCTCATCACATCCCTTCTCTAGCTATCTTCTCACTATGACCTTTGATATTCACCTACTTGACAAACTCTCCTATGACAAAGCTGAGCCTCTTCTAGAGGACTATATCGCTGACATGATTGATCTGTTTTTCGCCTCTGATCATGGACAAGCCTACGCCAAAAACCACCCAGATGGAGGGCATTGGATTGGGACCTTTATTGAAATTAGCTATCTCTATGGAAACTTAACTCTACCCAAAATGCTGAAGAGAGATGTCCAACAAGTTATGGAGTTCATTTTACCTCGTAAGATCTTACTCGTTGAGCCAGGTGATGCCGATGATGCTATTCCTGAGCTAGTTGCCTTTTGGACTTTTTTACACCAGAGGTTTAAATTTCGCAGTGCCAAGGCCATCACGCAGTATTTAGAATCCATCCAGGATCAGTTTCATCATTGGATGTTTGATCCAGCCCAAGGTAGCTTCACAAAAACGTTTATGATGCAGGGTCTGCAAGCAGGCTATGACGTGACGACTCCAACAGGATTGGAAGCGTTTCGAGTAGAGTACAACCAGCGTATAGCAGACGATCCTCTCCTCCCCCCCATAGAGGATCAGCGCAATGCCCTGAGTCAACTCCTCGGCACGCTAGCCTTAAACCTATTTGAGGGTGGAAATACAGCTCTGCCACAACAGCAATCGCTGTCCAGCCTGATGCTTGGAGCTGAAGCGGTCCCCCTGTCAGAAACAGACATCACTGTCTTAGAGGACCAAACAATCACTACAACCGAGCCTGGTGCACTCCTGCAAGACTTTCAGACTGTGATAGATTACATCGGTGTCAATGGTATAGCTACTAATGGCAAGCGGCATCAGTTTCCCTTAAAAATCTTAGCTGATCTCAACCAACGTCTGAGCAACCCCATCAAAATAGCCCTGAAACGCCCGCAACAAAAGTCTTATCCCTACATTCATGGGCTGTACTTATTACTGAGAGCCACTGGGATCCTCAATGTTGTTGCCCAAGGTAAGCAGCATCGACTGGTGCTCAATAACACCCTCCTTCACAGCTGGCAGCTCCTGAACCCGACTGAACGATATGGTACTCTGCTTGAAGCCTGGCTGATCCGGAGCCATGAGGATATGTTAAGTGTGGAGCGCTCCGGATTACTTAACGAAGGGATACGCTGTCTCCAAGCTTGGTCAGCGCTTGCGGCCAAGAAACGACACACCTATCAGGACTACAAAGATCAGGAACAACTCAGCTACTGGCTGGGGTTACATAATCTGGCCTTGATGGATCTCTTTGGTCTGATCAAGATCACTGCTGGCAGTCCTAAGCCTGGAAAGGGGTGGCGGATCACTAAAGTTGAAACTCTGCCTTTGGGTAAGGCACTTATGCTCTTAATAAAGAATGCTTATCTAGCTAACTCAAGCTGGTTGTCTGAGCAGGAGCCAACCCAACCTTTTAATCAGCTACAGCCTATATTAACTCCCTACTTCCCCGCTTGGAAACAGACGTTTGCCATACCCCAAACCTCTTTTCGACCTGGAAGACATATTTTTAAAGTTTCGCTAGGCAAAGTATGGCGTCGACTGGCTATTAGGGGGGACGCAACGCTTGCTGATCTCAGTGACCTGATACTGACCTCGGTTGACTTTAGCTCTGACCATCTAGATCAATTTACTTATACTAATGAACTAGGTCGCAAAGTTGAAGTTACGCATCCCCAAGCCGGCGGTGAACGCTCCACTCATCAGGTTAAGATCGGCAGTTTACCTCTTAATGAGGGCAGCAGCATGGACTATCTGTTTGACTTTGGAGATTGCTGGGAATTTCAGGTACAATTAGAAACCATTGAAACAGAGTCAGATCACCAACATACACTCAAAAGTCAGCACCCTCAAAAGCGAAAAAAGCAACGGACTAGCTCTCACTTGGGGGAAATCCTTGAAGTTCATGGCTCCGCTCCTGCCCAATACCCAGTGTACGACGATGACTAGAGAACTCAACTAGCAGGCCTCAAGTCGGTCTGATCAATTTCCATGAACTGAAGCAACAATTTGCAGACACAGAGTAGTCTGTCTTTTTGAGTTAATGGGTCCTGGTGAGTCAGCTAGTCTGGACGTGGTTTCCCTTTTGCAAAGATCCGCGCTACGGCAACTTCAAATTCAGGGAGTAAGGGTGATCGGAGAACAGCCCCTAGAAACCAGGTTTCAACTAACTGTAGCTGTGCTGCCCGTCTGCGATAGACTTCCAGTTTTTGAGTGCGCCAATCCACTAACCAATACTCTTTAACACCCCGAACAGAATAGAGTCTCACTCAACATAATCACCCGAGACTGAAGCAGCTTCAAACTTTATTGACTAGCAGTAAAGCAGGTGAACACACCCCAGCTGAGTAGCTAGAATTGAATGAATGAGCCTATTGAACATTGAGTTGTCATACTGAAAGTTGAAACCCTACCCTACTTGATTAGGGATCATGAGTAAAGCCGATGTTTCAGTTAACCTGCATTGTTTAGTAGAGGAACGGACTCAATTTCGAGGCTAATACTATCTTTGACCTTCAGATCTTTGACCTTCAGATCTTTGACCTTCAGATCTTTGACCTTCAGA
>CAYSWV010000002.1:141274-169593 GCA_964434865.1 uncultured bacterium | reverse complement strand
GACCTTCAGATCTTTGACCTTCAGATCTTTGACCTTCAGATCTTTGACCTTCAGATCTTTGACCTTCAGAGGCCTCTTTGATCCTCATGAGATTAATCATGGGTTGCCGAGACATATCGCAGCCTGACAGATGAGTGAATTTAGCTAATTAAAGATCAATCAAACGCAAGTCTACCTCGGTAACGGCCAATAATGTTGAAATCCATACTAACATCATTGAGATCTAGGGTAAACGGGGAAAATTTAGGGTTGTCACTAATCACACTTAATAACGAACCCGGTAGCTTTTGGAGGCGTTTGACCAACAGATCACCTTCCATTTGAAAGACATAAATACCATCTCGAAAATCAGTTGATGAGTGATCGACGAAGATCATATCTCCATCTTCAAGTGTAGGAGACATACTATCCCCTTTGACGGTGACCAGGCTTAATCGAGATACATTGGAGTTCAGTTTGGCCCGTAACCATTGTGAGTCAAAAGCTACAACCTCCTGCACCGTTTCTTCTTGGACCAGCACACCAGGTCCTGCTGAGACTTCAAGATCCAAGCAAGGGATGTAGACAAAATCATCGTCAGCATTGTGATCAGTTTGATCTTGAGAGTCTGTCATCTCGCCCTCACCTGTGGCTAGCCAATGCACGCTCACATCAGCAGCTTTTGCAATGAGCAAGACTTTATCTAGCCCCGGTACTGAACCTTTTAAATAGCTGCGAAGTGCTGTATCACTTACACCTGAGCGCCGTGAAAATGCATAGATCGCTTCACGACCCAGGACCTGTTTCAGCCGTTCTGCAAATGTAGATGTTGTCATAGATCCTCAATCCTAATGAGCACTCAATCCACTATAACGTGCCGAGTCAACTCACTGCAAATAGGTAATCTCAAATTTAACTCCCTAAATTCACCAAACAATTAAAAAAGGGGCTTAATCATTAATTAAATGCCCTAGATCAAGTGGGGTTTACCCCTAAAAGCTTAAGACTTGTCTGTCATTGACCGATCCACTTTTTGTTCAAGATCGGCTTCAGTTGACCACAGCATCGATTCTAAAAAGGGAAGCATGTCAGGATCTTGAGGTTGCCATAACGAGCGTTGATGAGCTTCTAATAGGCGTTCGCTCATATCTCGTAGGGCCCAAGGATTGTGTTGTTGAATAAAGGAGTGAACCTGAGGATCCTGTAAATAAGCAGCAACAATGCCATCGTACATAAAATCTTCAATGCATTGAGCTGTTGCATCATAGGCAAACAGGTAGTCCAGTGTTGCTGCCATTTCGAAAGCCCCTTTATAACCATGTCGCATTACCCCTGCTATCCAACGGGGATTGATCACTCGAGACCGATAAACTTTGGCTATTTCTCGAGCTAATCGATGCACTCGAGGAACCTGAGGACGGGAATGATCGCCAAAGTAGGCTTGGGGGTGGGTTCCTGATAAGGTCCGAACCGCAGCAATCATACCTCCCTGGAATTGATAATAGTCATCAGAATCTAGGAGATCATGTTCTCGATTGTCCTGATTGTGAAGCACAATTTGTAGATCAGCCAGCTGGCGGCGCAAAGCCTCAGGTGCAGCATGACCTTGACCTTGACCGGTGTAAGCATAGCTACTCCAGTTTAAATACGCTTGAGCTAAATCAGCATCAGAAGTCCAGTTTTGACCTTCAATTAACCCCTGTAACCCGGCTCCGTATGCCCCAGGTTTGGAACCAAAAATGCGGTAGCGAGATCGAATGCGAGCTTGAGTGGGTGTTAGGCCTTGATGCTCCCAGTGCTCTTGCTCGGCCAACATCCGTGCTCGAATGGGATTGGACTCAGGAGATTCTGGACACTCAGCCACAGCTTGAACAGCTTGATCAAACAAAGAAATCAAATTCGGAAAAGCATCCCGGAAAAAGCCTGAGATCCGCAACGTAACATCAACTCGGGGCCGATTTAACCAGGATAACGGTAAAATTTCAAAATCTACTACTCGTCGAGAAGTTGGATCCCAAACCGGTTGGACACCAATCAAAGCCATTGCCTCAGCCCAATCATCTCCACCTGTGCGCATGGTTGAAGTGCCCCAAACTGAGAGGCCCAAAGTTCGTGGATAGGTGCCCTGCTCTTGCATATACTGCTCAATCACAGCATCAGCAGCTTTTAACCCTACTTGCCAGGCAGTTTCAGTGGGAACCGCTCGAATATCGACCGAATAAAAGTTCCGTCCAGTAGGTAACACATCCCATCGGCCACGTGTAGGAGCACCCGAAGGGCCACTGGGCACATAGCCACCGTTAAGACCATGCAGTAAATACGTGATCTCTTGCGAAGCCAATTGGAGCCGTGGCCATAACTGGTGTTCAATCTGGTCTAAAACCTGACGAGCTGCTGGACCGGGAGGGGGATCATACGGTATGCCCTCTAGCATTTGCTGCAGCCAGTGGGCCGCCTGATCTTCTAATGCAGCAACTGCATCCCCAACCAACCGCCACGAGGGTGACACATTTGAATCCATAACGCTAACTTCAACTCAGCTAAACTTCAAATTCAGTTGGAGCCGGATCGGGTGGCTGACGCCATCGTCGTAAACTAGCCCCTAAGCCTGCCAACACTAACCAACTAAAGACAACAGCTATACCCAGAGTTAATAGCCGAAACCAAGGCTTGGCTCTTAGGGGTTGGGGTTCAGCATTGCCGTCATAGGGTAAGAGATGGACATAGGTAGCCGCTTCCGACCAGCCTGTATCTTCATCAGATCCACACACAGGGCAAGCACGAGCTTTGGCTGGAACATCTGCCCCACAATTAGGACATTGAAAGGAATTAGACATAGCAATGATTGAATCAGAGGTGTCACCAGTTTAATCTAACGGTTATGTCAAGTTAGCTTTCCGCCAGCGATCTGATCAGTTACTGGGCCGTTCGATCCAGCAGTAGCAGAATGAATAGGGATATGAGTCACATCTGCAGGGTCAGTTCTAGCCTCTTGCTCAGCCTTTAGCTCTACCCCCTCAAGATTAATCACATCTCAGTTCAGCTGAATGTCAAATTCGGTGGATGAGACTATGTGCAGGTATATGATGTCAAACGACAACCTGTCAAAGAAATAACTTCAAATAATTCAGATCATCAGACAGCTTGATCAGCCTCGTGAGAGCATCTCTTTTGTCGTAAATTCAAACAGTTATTCAAACTGCAACCCAGTTTAGCAGAGCGAAAAATCAATAATTAATGATCTATTTATAAAATAATTAATGATCTATTTATAAAACGTTAAGAGTGATTGCCAAACCTAGCCAAATTCTTGCTTCAGAGTATAGTAAAAACCATCTATCGGTTCTGGTGGGGAGCAGCCATCAGAGGAAACGGGGAAAGACCAGTGTGAGTCTGGCGCTGTCCCGCAACTGTATTGAGATCTTGATCTCTTAGTCAGAATGCCCGCCGATGTCTTATCAACCCTACTTTTATCTGCGAGGTACGGATGAAGGTTTATTGCTTATTGTCGGGTGCGCTAGCACTCTCTGTTGTTTGTTGCAAGGAAGCTGTCGCTCAAGAAATCTTTTACAAACAAAATCTGGAGGTATCCCATGCAGCTGATCATCTCCAGTCCATCCCTTCAGATCGTGAAAATAACAGCATCCTAGCTCAAAGCAGTACAGACCCCCCTGAAGATCAGAGCTCAACTGAATTGGAAACAGTGGAAGAGTCTGCTGAGGTTTTATCACTGCCGGCCTCTCTCACCAAAGATATTCTGCAACAGCCTTTGTACACCCCCTTCCGTCGAGAAGGCACAGTTGGTGAGTCTAGTCGCCCTGCTTATGTGGTGACACGAGAGCAAATTGAAGCTCAAGGATCGCGCACAGTTCAAGAGGCCCTCAGATATCTTCCGGGGCTAATCAGTGATGGTACAGCGGGTGGACAATTGGGGGCTTTGAGTGGTCAGTTTTTAAGAGGTGCTGCTTCATCTCAAGTCTTGATCCTACTAGATGGTCGTCCGATCAATGACATTGGTTTCTTCGGTGGCTTTGACTTGTCGGAGATTACAACCAACGCTGTAGAACGGATTGAAGTGATTCCAGGTGGTGGCTCGACTCTATATGGATCCGATGCCATTGGTGGCTTGATCAATATTATCAGTCGTGATCCAGGCGTAGAGCCAGAATTGAATGTAAGTTTAGAAGCTGGGAGTTTTGATCTCAACCAACAAGAGATAGAACTGCGGGGTCGTAGTCAACGCTTAGGTTGGGTGATGGGTTACAACCGGATCCAGGCCACCAATGATTTTCCCTTTACCATTGATGACATTGGCTTGAGTACAACTCGCGATAATGCAGAGGTTACCTACAATAATGCCAATCTGAAATTGGATCTAGATATCACTGATCGGCAACGCTTAACTTTCAACAGTCTGTACCTAGCCAAAGATTTTGGAGTCGCTGGGGGGGTTCCGATTCCAGGTAGCCTAGGTGAATTTAATACCTTAACACCTTTAGCTCGACAGGTAACGCAAAACTGGCTGAGCGATCTAACTTATCAAGTGCAACTGGGAGCCGATGCTCAGTCACAACTCACAGCTCGTTTGTATGTAGATGTGCTGAACTATGAGTTCAATAATCCTGATCCATCCACCTTTGGCACATTAGATGATATTAATCGGACAGCCCTAGGGGCCCAACTCCAACACGACTGGCCATTAGCTAGCAACCAAACATTAACCTACGGGGTAGACTACCGTACCGTGACTGCCGAGAACACCACATTTGACTTTGCAGCTGAAACTCTGACCACTAACTATGACGGTGATATCAGCCAGGGTGCTTTGTTTGCTCAGTATTGGGTTGACTTCTCTCCAGCTCTGAGTTTTAACTTGGGTCTACGGCAAGATACGAGTAGTTTGGTCAATGGATCCGTGACCTCTCCTAGCGCTGGGATCCGTTGGAACTTGACTGACTCCACTGTTTTACGAGCCAACTATGCCCGCAGTTTTCGGGCTCCTCTCATTGTCAACTTGGAAGGGTTAGGTGCATTTAATGTAGTCGGCAATCCTAACCTCAAGCCAGAACGAGGTGATAGTTTTGATATCGGCCTAGATCAACAGTTGGGCACTCGTGGGTTGTTACAGCTCACCTATTACCTCAATGACATTGACGATCTGATTGCGTTTGAATTTGGGGATCCGAGTACCTACACCAACATTGGTCGAGTCCGAGCTGAAGGGTTAGAAGCTGCTTTGAACTTTCAAATTGCTGAGAACTGGTATCTCTTCGCTAATTATAGTCTTAATGATCCAAGAATCGAGGAAGCTCAAGATACTACACAAGTGGGGAATGAGTTAGGGTTTATTGGGGCTGAGAGCCTTAACCTGGGTCTAGCTTACGAAAATCCTCAAGGCCTCTATATTGGGCTGCTGCTGCATCAGATTGGAGAACGATTTGTGGATAATGCTAATACTGAGATGCTACCCAGCTATACAACTGTTGATCTAAAGCTGCGGATCCCTGTTTATGACCAGTGGATTCTCAATGCTAGTGTAGATAATCTATTTGATCAGCAATATCAAGAATTCCCTGGTTTTCCGGGTGTGGGTACTAATGTCCGAGTGGGGCTAGGTTCAACGTTTTAAGCGTGACTATTCGTGACTATTCGTGACTATTCGTGACTATTCGTGACTATTAAGGAGAGATCAACATGAGTGAGTTCCAGCCATGGGTTACCCCCTTGCAACAGATCACAACCGAGACGTTATCTCAGGGGGGGCGAATTGAATATGAAGATATCCCCTCAACTATCGATGTAACGGGGCCTTTGCTATACACCCTTTTCCAGGAGCGTTGGCAAGAGGTTCAGATTGGTCATGTGGTGGAGGGGAGTGTCCTGGAGTTGGAATTTACTCAACCTCCTAAAATCTGTTTGATCTATGATGGTTATTTAACAGTTGTGACGGAATCCTGGCATCTCCACCTTTGTCTGGAAGAGCATCAAGGGGGTCCCCTCAAGCAAACGCCTCCAGACCTCCGTCAACAACGTTTGGTGAGTCGGGCTAGCCTGTATCGTCGGTTCAATGCTGCCGATCAGCCCCGTAGTTGGGGCATTCAGTTTTGGAACGGATCGGGTGAAAAGATGATGACGTTATTTTTGCCCAATCCTTTGGTTGGAGAGGATGAAGAGTTACTCCCTGAAGGTAAGCCCAAGCTAGAGAAACTAGGCCTCTACGAAGAGTTACGCCAGATCTATGTCTTGGGTGAGCGCCCGATTCCGTTTTCTACTAATCCTTTGAAACGCCCCTATCTAGCCGTATGCCGATCAGGTCGGTGTTTACCCTCGCGTAAATGGCAGCCGATCCATGAGGCTTTGTTAGCTGCTGTCCAAGAGGCTGGGATTGAAGTAGATGTTCGCACGTCGGGTTGTTTGGAAGTCTGTCAGTTAGGTCCGGTGGTCTTTTCCTCCCAGGATCAAACTTGGTACACCCGTGTGACACCCGATGTGGCTCGTCGGATTGTCTTTGATGATTGGGTTCAAGGCCACAAAGTGACTGATCACCTCTATCCGCCAGTGAAATCAATCTAATGCAACCCTCACTGTTAAAAGCCCAGAACCTTCATGTTAACTATCCTAGCCGAGCAGCGCTGCAAGGCATTCAGTTCTCTTTGGCCCCGGGGGAATGGATCAGCCTGATTGGTCCCAATGGATCGGGGAAGTCAACGTTGTTGAAATCTCTCAGTGGCCTCCTGCCCTTTCAACAAGGTATTGTCTGGTTAGACGGTAATGCAATTCATAGCCTGCCACCTAAACAAGTCGCTCAACAACTGGCTATGTTGCCTCAACATCAAGAGTTGCCCAATGGCCTGACTGTTGAACAGTTAGTATCACTGGGTCGGTCCCCGTATCAAACCTGGTGGCAGTGGACGCTCACCTCTGCAGATCGGGAAAAAGTCACGCTTTGTTTAGATCAAACTCAATTAGATGGGTTGAGAGATCGACCCTTGGAAACCCTTTCAGGTGGAGAGCGGCAACGAGCATTTCTGGCACTAGCGTTGGCTCAAGATCCACAAGTATTGCTTCTAGATGAACCTACAACTTTCCTTGATCTACGGTATCAAATTGAAATTCTAGACGTTCTCAAATATCTCAATCAAGCTCAAGGGCTAGCGCTCGTAACGGTACTCCATGATGTTAATCTAGCCGCCCGCTATAGTGATCGCCTGGCTTTACTGTATGAGGGCCAACTTCAAATAATCGGTCACCCAGAACAAGTCTTAACATCTCACCATTTAGTGGACGTCTTTGGGATTGAAGTGGTCGTTGTGTCCACACCTGTAGGTCTTCAGATATGCCCAATGGGTCTGCGGGCCTCTCCCATCGATCAACAGATTAAGAGACTCGCTAGACAGGCGTGTGGAGGACCAGAATCATGATGAAACTGTTTCAGGTCTTACTCATAGGTCTGATCGTGACAGGGGCTCAAACTACGGCATCGCTAGCTACACAGCACTGTGAGCAAGGCCACCATGATCCTAACTTTGATCACTTTCCTAGTAAAGCAGAGTTTCAATACGCTGAGGAGATTACCGTTGACTATCACAATCATTACAAGGTGGTAACTCTTAGCACCCCCTGGAAAGAGGCTGATCGAAACTTCACCTACTTATTAGTTCAATGTGGAACACCGACCCCCTCTGGCTATCCAGACGCTCACATCATTTCCATCCCCATTCAAAGTATTGTGACTCTTTCCACTACGCATCTACCCCACTTAGACAAACTAGATCAGCTGGATGCATTGGTAGGGGTCAGTGATACTCGATTAATCAGTACAGCAGCCGTAATTGACAGGATTGAACAAGGTGCGATCCAACAAGTGAGTCAGGGAGGGACTCTAGATCTAGAACGAGTAGTGGACCTAGATCCAGATTTGGTCATGGCCTTTGGTACAGGAGATCCAGAGCGAGATGTTCACCCTAAACTTAAAGAAATAGGATTGTCAGTAGCCTTGAATGCTGAATATATGGAAACCTCACCCTTAGGGCGGGCGGAATGGATCAAGTTTACAGCTCTTTTCTTTAACCAAGAGCAAAAAGCAGACTCTGTTTTCAATGCCATGGTTCAATCTTATGAGTCACTTCAAGATCGAGTAAAAGCTGTGGATGAAAGGCCCACGGTCATGGTAGGGGGAAACTTTAGTGGAGTGTGGTATGTCCCTGGGGGTGATAGTTTTGCTGCACGCTTTTTAAAAGATGCCGGGGCTGATTATCTGTGGTCTGAAAATCCAACAGCAGGCAGTTTAGCCTTAAGTGTAGAAACCGTGTTTGACCGGGCTGCTACAGCTGAGGTTTGGCTTGATGGCAAGCAATCTTGGAGGAGTAAAGCGGATATTTTGGCTGAAGATGAAAGATATCAAGAATTTCAAGCTTTTCAAACAGGACAGATCTTTATTCCCAATGCTCGACTAAACGCCAATGGTGGTAATGACTATTGGGAGGGTGGTCTTATAAATCCCCACTTGATTTTGTCAGATCTGATTAAGATCTTTCATCCTGACTTATTACCTGAGCATGACCTCATTTACTACCGACAGGTTGATCCATGACAACTAACATGATGTTGGAATAACTAACATGATACTGGCTCAAATCACAGACACCCACTTACTTGATTCACCCTCATCCAGGCTACGAGGTTGTCAGACCTGGCACACGCTTAAAGCTGTTCTAGATCAAATAGCTACTGAAACAGTGCATGGCATCTTGCTGACTGGAGATCTTGCTGACTCTGGATCACGAGCTGCTTATCAACACCTCTATGATCTGCTGGAGCCACTTCAACTGCCTTGCTACTGGATACCAGGTAATCATGATCAGTTAGCACCTCTTGCTGATACTTTAGTGGGCCCACCGTTCTCCGCTCAAAAGGTTCTACAAGGGGGAGGCTGGCATGTGATCCTCCTTAACTCTGTACTCACATCTGCTCAGTGGGGTGAAGGTTACTTAACTCAGCAAGATCTCTCTCAACTTGAGACGATATTAGAAAGCTCGGATAAACCTACCATGCTGGTGCTACATCACCATGTCCTACCCACCGGGATTGCCTGGCTGGATCAGATTCGAGTGCAAAACTCAGCTCAACTGCTGCAACTGCTTGATGGCTATCCTCAGGTCCAGATCGTGCTCACCGGACATGTTCATCTCGCCTCTCACCAGACTCGACATGATACCCATTTTTACACCACACCCTCTACTTGTCTCCAGGTTATCCCCTCTGAGGTTACTCCTGCTCAAGACCTACAGTTACCTGGCTACCGGTTGATTACGCTAGATCCTGATGGATCTCACACAACAGTTGTCCGCCGGGTGCCTTGGGAGATCTAGATCATGGCAGACTTTTCGCAGTCATCTTTCTTGCGAGTTCATCACTACCGAGTCACCTTATTGATGATGGGGTTGATGGGTCTTCTCATCATTATGTTTGGTATCAATTTGGGCGCTGGATCAGTCACAATTCCTCTTGATCAAGTGCTAACTATTCTGGTGGGGGGAGAACCTGATCGGAATACCTGGACTTCGATTATTCTCCAGTTTCGCTTACCTAAAGCTATCACAGCAGCATTGTCTGGTGCAGCTTTATCAGTCAGTGGCCTACAAATGCAAACCCTGTTTGCCAACCCACTGGCAGGTCCTTTCATTTTGGGCATCAATTCAGGTGCGAGTTTGGGGGTGGCTCTCATCGTATTGGGAGTCCAGTGGTTGGGACTAACTGAATTGACTCAATCGTTCCGTTTTGTCAGCGATGTTGGAATTACAGCAGCAGCATTTTGTGGATCCGTGTCAACGCTGTTGATTGTGTTAATGGTAGCCCAGCGAGTCCGAAACAGTCTGACATTGCTGCTTTTAGGATTGATGCTAGGCTACGTCACTAATGCTCTAGTCACGGTGTTACTTCAGTTTAGTTTGACTGAACAAATTCAAACCTATCTTAACTGGACGTTTGGTAGCTTCAGTAACGTAACCCAACAACAGCTCTGGATCCTAGGTTCTACAGTAGGGCTGGCTCTGATCTTTGCATTTGGTATGAGTAAAGTCATGAATGTGCTCTTGTTAGGAGAAACCCAAGCTCAGAGTTTAGGACTAGCTACACAAGTGGCCAGAGTCTGGTTGATTGGGATCTCAGCTCTACTCACTGGAGTTGTCACAGCTTTCTGTGGACCGATTTCCTTTATTGGTGTTGCCGTTCCTCATCTAGCCAGGCGTTGCTTCAAAACCGTCGATCATTGTGTTCTGGTACCAGGTACTCTCCTTCTGGGATCTATCCTGGCTTTAGTAGCAGACCTGATCGCTCAACTGCCTGGCCACGACAGTGTTTTACCTCTAAATGCCATTACGGCCTTGATCGGGTCTCCTATTGTTATCACAGCCATTCTGCAGAGGCAGACTCAGTGTTAGCATCATGCCAGTAGCAACAACTCGATGGGTCAGGTCAAAAGCTCTTTTTTAGGGCTTACCTAACTGGGTAAGTAGATCTAGATCGTCGCCATCACTGATCAACCTCTGCTTCTGATAGCCTAAGAGTCTCAATCCATTTAAGGTCACCAGTAACGTGGATCCTTCATGCCCTAGAACACCCAGAGGTAGACTGATCTGCCACCCAAAATTAGCAATGAGTAAGATCACAACCGAGGCTAAAGCTAAGACAATATTCTGCCGGATGATGCGCTGAGATTGCCTCCCCAGATCTACAGCCATTGCTAACTTCTCAAGTTGATCTGACATTAAAACCACATCAGCCGTCTCTAAGGCTAAATCTGTGCCAGAGCGTCCCATAGCCACACCAACAGAAGCTTGGGCCAGTGCAGGGGCATCATTAATGCCATCGCCAACCATGGCAACAGTACCATAGATTTGCTGTAACGCCTGGATCTGTTTGACTTTATCTTCTGGCAATAGCTGAGCTGCTACTCGATCTACGCCCACTATAGAGGCAATGGTTTGAGCTGTATACTGGTGATCACCAGTCATCATAACCATATGCTCTATCCCTAACTGACGGAGAGATCTGAGAGCCTGCTTAGCTTGAGGGCGTACAGTATCTGAGGCTGCTATGAGGCCTATCAGTTGGTCTTGCTGACTTACCCCAACTACAGTGTGGCCGATCTGCTCCAGTCTGAAAGCCTTTCGGGCTAGGTTAGAGCTAAGCCTTTGATCGAGAACTTTTCCGATCCAAACCGACTGATTGTTAACGCTGCCCCAGATCCCTTGACCAGGATAAGCCTGTGTCTCAGTAGCAAGATCCCAGGTTAGCTGGCCTGCTCTGGCTTTGGTGAGAATAGCTTGGCCGATGGGATGTTCGGAGTGGACTTCCACAGCTGCAGCGAGTTGAAGCACTTGCTCCTCTGTATATCCTGCTGCAGGGATGATGTCAGTTACAGTTAGGACCCCTGTTGTCAAAGTACCAGTTTTATCAAAGGCTATAGCTTTTACCTGACCCAACAGCTCTAATTGAGATCCACTTTTAAACAAGATCCCCTGACGAGATCCAGCAGCAATGCCTGACACTAAGGTTGGCATGATCGCAGCCATTAAGGCACAGGGAGAAGCAACGACTAAAAAAATCAGGGACCGATAGATTGTTGTTTCCCAAGTCCAGTTCAAAAACCAGACTGGAAGTAGAGCTAGCAAGACTCCGGATATGACAATCACACGAGCATAGCTACGTTCAAACCGTTCAATAAACTGTTGTGATGGAGGTGCTGTGGTTTGAGCTACTTGAACTAATTGAACGACTCTCTGAATCAAACTGCTCTCAGGTGGCTGATGAATTTGAATCACTAAAGCCCCTTGACCATTCAAAGTGCCCCCAAAAACGGTATCCCCCACTTGCTTCTCTACTGGCAGAGATTCACCCGTGATGGCGGCCTGGTTCAGTGTACTGAATCCTGATTGAACTAAGCCATCAGTTGGGATCAACTCGCCGGGTTTCACTAGAATTCGATCGCCCACTTGCAGTTGTGAAACCGGGATCACCTGCTCGTGATCAGGCTGCCATAATCGTGCTGTATCGGGTGTGAGTTGCATGAGTGAACGGATTTCACGGTCTGTGCGGCGCAACGCATAGTCTTCTAACGCTCCACTCATAGCGAAGATCAAGATGAGAACGCCTCCATCAACCACTAAGTAGTAATCTTGTTGCCAAATACCTAAGGTGGCTGCACCTAGAGCGGCTATGATCATTAACAAATCCACATCAAGCTCATGCTCGTGCCAGAGAGTGGTCAACCCTGCACGAGTACTTTCAAATCCTCCAATCCCATAGGCACTAAACAAGCAAAGCAACCCCACCCCAACCCAATTGAAAGCCAGGAGTAAGGCTCCCAAAGCCACTAGGAGACCACATAGTCCAGCAGCAACTAGATCAGGGTAATGGGTCCAGAGATGTTGATACCGACTCAGAGTCAAAGCCATTAGTAACTGACCCAAACAGTCCACTTACTCTAAACCTTGACACTGATGTTAAGGTCAAGCGTGATCTCAAGCGTGATCCCAGATGAAGGAACAACTGACGATTAAAGAACTTACGGAGAGCGTAGGCGGTGGCATTACCCCTCGGATGGTGCGTCACTATCATCAAATTGGACTGATGCCCTCCCCCCAACGATCTGAAGGGAACTATCGCCTGTATACAGCCCAGGATGTACATCAATTGCGACGAATTGTGGCTTTGAAGCAACAAGGCTTTCAGTTAGCTCATATCAAGCAGCTCTTAGATCAACATCCCGATCCATCCCAGTCTTGGATCGCTCAACTGCAGCAGCACTATCGCACTGTGATCAATAAACTGAGCCAATTGCGCCAAACAGCTCAAGCGTTAGAGCGTTTATTAGGCCGAGATCGGGCTTGTCAAAAACTTCAGGCTGAATTAGTAGCCCAGTTACAGGTCTTAGATGTTGAAACTCAGGATGGATTGAATGAATGGGACATCATCTGGCAACAGCTAGACCAGAGTATTCTCGATCATCCTGAAACGTTTGAGGAATCCTTAGATCCCTTACTTCCTGATCTGTCTGACCGCTCTGAAATTGAAGCCGCCTTGATCCGTGATTTGATCTTGGCCTGTGGTGATGTCTCGATCATTCCTCTGCTTCACATCAGTCCAGGAGCGATTGCAGCGGCTCGCCATCGATTACAAGCAGGCTGTTCAGTGGTGGTGGATGTCTCAGCGGTTGCTGCCCTGTTAGATCAGCCTCGACTCCGTCATTTAGAGTGTCCTATACATACCCTGATAACGGATCCCCATATCACCACGGTCCATGACGCAGAACAATCCGTTTGGCAGAATCCTGACTGGCCAGAACACCTGCAAGCTCATGTAGAGGGTAGCCTAGTGGTCATTGGTTACTCACCCTCATTACTCATTCATCTATGCCAGTTGATTGAACAAAAGCGCTGTGAACCCGCCTTGATCATTGGTTTACCTATTGGATTTAACCACGCTCCTGCAGCCAAACGGTTGCTGAGTCAAACTACCCTTCCTCACATCACAATCAAAGGCTCTCTGGGCGGTGGTCTCCTTGCTGCTGTCACGATCAATAGCCTGATAGCTACACTACTGGAGAAACCTAATTGCCATTGTTATTTACACTAAGGCTGGATATTTGTTCCCTGTCTCTTGTGATTCTGTCAATTGCAATGAGTGTAAAGAGTGTAAAGAGAATAAACGTTATGATTACAGATTCCTAACTGATTAATGGCATTGGCTGTCATCGCCGTTAAGCTAGATACTAAGTCAAGCCTAGATGACTATGAGTAAAGAGCCTGCAGGTGGACGGTTAGTTCTAAATCATTCAACCCATGTTGAGGGGTTAATTCCTGTATTACAAACTTTGACCCAGCAAGCCCAGATCAAAACTGTTACACCAGGTGTGATTAGTCGAGCTAAAAGTAATAGTCCCACCTTGCAGCTACGGATCTCAGTTGCTACCCGAGGGGGATTCAAGCTAGTGGCCCGTAAGGGTAAGAGTGTTCAAGAAGTGTTTGTGGTAACCACCTTAAATGCTGAGCAACTCCAGCAAGTTGTCACCCAATGTCTCACCTAGTTGAAGCCTAAAACTTATTTAAAATTAGGGCTGGTGAGGATTACTACTCTCAAAGTACGGTTCTCCAGACTAGCCTCAACTTGTCGTCTGTCCAAGAGATTCGGTACAGTAGCAATGACAAAAGCTGAGATAGATGTTGATTGAGCAGGAAAGAGTGACTATGCAAGAACGCGGTACTATCACTATCCATACCGAGAATATTTTTCCCATCATTAAGCAATCTCTCTATTCCGATCAAGAGATTTTCCTGAGAGAGCTAGTGTCTAACGCCACAGATGCCATTGCTAAACTTAAGATGGCTAAACTTTCTGGAGAGATCGACGCTGTTCCAGAACCCAGCATTGAAATTTCAGTTGACAAGGAGGCCCGCCAGATCAAAGTATCAGACACGGGCATTGGGATGACAGCCGAAGAGGTAAAAAAGTATATCAATCAAGTTGCCTTTTCCAGTGCTGAAGAGTTTATTCAAAAGTATAAGGGTCAGGACGAAGCCATCATTGGTCACTTTGGTTTAGGCTTTTACTCTTCCTTTATGGTTGCTGATAAAGTTGAAATTGATACGTTATCCTACAAGCCAGGTAGCCAGGCCGTTCATTGGACTTGTGATGGAACCACTGAATTTGAACTCACTGACTCCCAGCGCTCTGATCAAGGTACAACTATTATCCTCCATCTTGCCGAAGACGAAGATGAATATTTGGAGGTGGGTCGGATCCGAGAGTTGCTTAAAAAATATTGTGACTTTATTCCTGTCCCGATCAAGCTTGAAGATCAAGTTGTTAATAAGCAGACACCCCTCTGGAAAACCTCTCCATCAGAATTAAAACAAGAAGACTATTTAGAGTTTTATCGCTATCTCTATCCCTTTCAAGAAGACCCATTATTCTGGGTTCACATCAATACTGATTATCCCTTTATTGTGCAAGGCATTCTGTATTTTCCCAAGTTAAGACCCGACATTGATCCCACTAAAGGCCAAATCAAACTCTTCTGTAATCAAGTTTTTGTTCAAGATAACTGTGAGGATGTAATTCCCAAGTTTTTACTGCCGCTACAGGGTGCTCTCGATAGTCCTGATATTCCCTTGAATGTTTCTCGCAGTTTTTTACAAAATGATCGGACGGTGCGTCGTATTGGCGATCATATTGCTAAAAAGGTCGGGGATCGGCTCAAAGATCTGTATGATGATGATTATGAGCAGTACCTCAATGTGTGGCCCGATATCAGCCTGTTTGTGAAATTTGGGTCCATGAATAATGATAAATTCTTCCAGCAACTTAAAGATTACTTGATCTTCAAAGTAGCCTCTCAGAACGCAACAGACACCTATGTGACTCTGAACACCTACCTGGAACGGAATCAGGACAAGCAACAAAAGCAAGTCTTCTATGCCACCGATGAAGCGGCTCAAAGTTCCTACATTGATTTACATCTGAGTCAAGGCTTGGAGGTATTACTCCTCGATAGCTGGATCGATAGTCACTTTAGTAGCTTTTTGGAGCGAGAGTACAGCGATGTCAAGTTTAAGCGTGTAGATTCGGAGCTAGATGACACCCTAGTTGACAAAGATAAAGCTGCTGAAATTGTCGATCCCACCACCAACAAAACTCGAAGTGAGCAACTAGTGGATATCTTCAAAGCGGCTATTGGCAAAGATAAACTTCAAATCAAAGCTCAACCCTTAAAGTCTGAGTCCGTCCCAGCCATGATCTTGCTACCTGAGGCGCTGCGTCGACTGCAGGAACTTAATGCCGTGATGCAACAGAAGCAGGCAGAGTTTCTTGATGAACATACCTTGATCGTCAATACTGCTCACCCCCTGATTCAAAATCTACAGTCAATGACCACTAGGGGTCAGAACTCAGATCTCGTGCAACTCATCTGTAACCATGTCTACGATCTAGCTTTGCTAAGCCAGAAGAGCTTTGACCCTGAAACCGCTCGGGCCTTTGTGAATCGATCCAATCAAGTCCTCACTCGGTTAACCACAACTCAAGCCTAGAGACTGAAGTTAAGTTCTCTTAACTGGATAGATTAGCTGAATAAGCTGGATGCTCTATTGGACTAAGTCTAGTAGAGCTTTTTAGTGGGCTTGAAAGGATAGGTCTAGACCATGATCATTATTGAGACAAAATTGTCCAAAAGGCCTCTATCCATCCTATAATTCTGACGTGCTGCTCTTTAAGAGTCTTCTCTTTGGGCGGCGCCAGCCGGTTTAAGTAGTGGCAGACCTTTTATCATCTTCTACCTACACAGACTTCTATGAGCACTGATCAAATGACTCCGTCAGATGTTGTGATCCCAGATGTCGTGACCTGCGACGCTAGTGACCTGGATTTTAACTTGGCCTCCTCTGTGCAATCTAACGTGCCCGAAGATCCAGTGCTGCAAAATGCTGGCTGGCTTTGGTTTAATAACCTTGGCGTCAACAACGAAGTGGGTGTGCGTCTGTATAAGGGCAACACATCGTTACGGGCTGGCCAGATTAAGATTTTTCCTGCTGATGTAGCCTGGCGCTATGGCTTTTCATTTGCCACCTCTATTCGCTCCGCTCTGGGCAAGCAAGTTCCTACACCGGCTGATTGGCGCTATCCTGGCATGGCCCGCTATGGCTTAGTGGTGTTCCAACCTGAAGATCAGCAAATCAAAGTATGGAAGTTGACCGATTCTGACTTCAACACGGCTCAGACCCTTGATCTCAATCCCAGTAGTGATATCTACGTCAACATTAATGATGGTAAAGGTAGCTATGGGGATAATAGTGGATCTTTTGATATCTATCTGCAAGTGATTAGCTAATCTATAATCTGGATCCAGGTCTGTATATTTGAGAATGGGGTTAGGCTCTCTGCCCTGAATTGTGGTGTTTTGATCTGGGTTCGATTGGATAGTTTGGACGAGTAGGTGATCTAACAAGCTTCCTAAAGCTAGACTTAGTCATGCTAATCTAAGCCAAATTATCGTTCCTATTGCGGAACCTAATCTACACTGAATCTACACTGAGAATCAGATCAAGCTGATAATCCTATCAAGTTGCACGAGGTTATCTATGAATCTAGTTGAGCTACAAGCAACCTTAAATAATGCTGCCTTTGCTATTGCTTTGGTCACGATGTTGTTTTACTGGGTTGGAGCGGCTTTTCCCAAGGTACCGCTATTGACAGAGTTGGGCACAGCAGGCATGGTCATTGCCAATTTGGTAATCGCAACGTTGCTAGGATCTCGCTGGATTGATGCTGGTTACTTTCCTCTAAGCAATCTTTATGAATCACTTTTCTTCTTGGCTTGGGGCATTACACTACTGCATTTGATTGCTCAGCAGTTAAGCCAAAGTCAACTTGTTGGTGTGTTTACAGCTCCGGTCACCTTAAGTATTGTTGCTTTTGCTGCTCTAGTGTTGCCAAATGATATGCAAGCAGCCCAACCTTTAGTTCCAGCTTTGCAATCTAACTGGCTCATGATGCATGTCACAGTGATGTTATTGAGCTATGCTGCCTTACTGGTGGGCGCTTTGCTGGCGATTGGCTTTTTGGTGGTGACCAAGGGTCAGGCGATCCAATTGAAAGGAGATTCCCTCGGATCGGGAAACTATCGCTCTAAAGCAGCTCGGCAAGTCCTGCAGTCTCAACAGGTTCCTACTGAGTTTGCGTTTGCCAGTGCTGAAGGAGGGGTTGCGGTGATGGATCCCCCCCAAGCTACATCGACGGCTTCCGCCCCTTTATTACTGACTCCCCAACGGTTGAACTTAGCTGAGATATTAGATAACACCAGTTATCGTCTGATCGGGATTGGATTTCCACTCTTAACTATTGGTATTATTGCTGGAGCGGTTTGGGCCAATGAAGCTTGGGGTACCTACTGGAGCTGGGATCCTAAAGAAACTTGGGCTTTGATCACGTGGCTTGTTTTTGCGGCCTACTTACATGCTCGGATCACTAAGGGCTGGCAGGGACGACGTCCAGCGATCTTAGCCAGCTTAGGATTTGCTGTGGTTTGGGTCTGCTATCTAGGGGTTAACCTACTGGGCAAAGGCTTACATAGCTATGGGTGGTTCTTTTAGCATGTTGATAGTTTGAGCTATTTGGTTAGGCTGGTTAGTGATTAGATAGATAGGTTGAGTTCCTCATCAGATTGATCGTGAGGAACTTAATGGTTTGATGGGATAGTAGAGCTAGTGCTGGATCAAAGTGAATCTTTACTGCCCATCATATCGGCTGCCTGGATCAAAGCTGTCGCCCGTTGTTGGTCCAGTTTTGCTCGCATCCGTTCTTGCTTATCTTCACTACTTTCTAGCACTTGAGCCGCTGTTGATTGATCGGATAGAGCCGCTTCACGATTAACGTTTTCACCTCGTTCAGCCCGATTCACCAGAACCGTTACTTCATCATTTTCAACCTCAGCAAATCCACCCATAACAGCAATAGCCGACCATTTCCCTGCGGTCTTAACTCGCATCACACCTGTGCCGATAGCCGTTAGTAAAGGGGCATGGCCGCCCAAGATTCCTAGTTGCCCAGATGTTGCGGGCAAAATGACTTCTTCACCAGCTGCATCCCAAATGGTGCTATCAGGTGTAATCACTCGGATCGTCAGTGACACCGGCTCCCTCCCCTCCTGCTATCACAGGTTTATGATCTACGTATAAGGATCGTACCGGATTGCGTCACGCCTCATTCAAGAACCTCAGTAAACAGATCCAACTCTCTTGTTTAAGGCTTTGTGAATCGATCACTGCATCGTCTAAGATCACTAGGGAAGGGTACTTAATTGACTGTGATCTTGAGTATCAATTCCAAGTTAAGCCATCAGCCAAACTAGTGTAGTGACGTTCAGGTGATGACATGCAATCCCAATCCGTCGACAGTTCCAAGTCTGGTCTTGCGGCAAACTCAGAGGTCGATCTGGACTGCTCTCCCGATCAAGCTCATCTCTGGTTACGTGGATTGTTAAGCCTAGCTTGGGTAGATGGCAACTATGATCCTCAAGAAAAAGCCCTCATTAACGAACTCATTCGATCAGAATGGCCCGAAGAAGCGGATAAGCAACTAGATCCGATTACACCAGCCGAATTTGCCGCTGCCTTTGACCCCACACACGCAGAAGATTTTTTACGAACGGCTGTGATGACCGCTATTGCTGACGGGGTCTACTCAGAACCTGAGGATCGGTTGTTGCAAGAGTTTTGTCAAGCGTTAAAGGTTGAAGTTCCCCAACTGCACTTACTCAAACAGATGTTGGTGACCTCTGCAGATGGGAATCGAGCTACAGCGACTCCAGCTACAGCAAGTTCGGGGTTAACGCCACCTGAATCCGATGCCCTACAGCCCATTCGAGATTGGATGGATGGGATCTCGATTCAAAACCGTAAAGTCGCCCATTTCTTATGTAAATTGATCCCCAATCAATGTCCATTTGAGCGGGATGTTGTCTTATTTAATCGGAAGGTGATGCATATCCCAGCTATGTGCAAATTAAATCCTCTTTATGAACAAGTTGTAGGTTTGCGGTTCCGAGCTCTAAGCTTTCTAGCTGATGACTGTGGTGAAGATGTCACGAAGTATGTCCAGTGATCTAGAGCTGTTACCCCTTGAAACTATTCAACTGATAGCCACCGACATGGATGGTACGCTGACCCAGGCGGGACGATTGAGACCTCAGGTACTCCAGCTGTTTGAAGCTCTTCACCAAGTGGGAGTCCATGTGATCATTATTACAGGTCGTTCGGCAGGCTGGGTCGAGGGTCTCGCTCATTATTTACCCATCTATGGTGCTATTGCTGAAAATGGAGGGATCTTTTATGCCGGGCATTACTCAGCAAGCGGGATCTCAAAACCCTACCCATTGGTATCACTCCAGGACCTGAAATGCCATCGACAGGGTCTTCAGTCAGCCTTTGAGCAGTTACAGCAGGTTTTCCCTGGCATTCAACCTTCAAGTGATAATGTCTTTCGGCTAACCGACTGGACCTATGATCGACATGATTTAGCTCTATCCCATTTACAAACTATGGCTGATCTGAGTCACACAATGGGGTGGGACTTTATCTATAGCTCGGTTCAGTGCCATTTGAAACTATTTGGCCAAGATAAAGCGAGCGGTTTGCTCAAGGTTTTAGAAACTCAATCCGATCTCGAGGTGCCCCTAGATCAAATAGTAACAATAGGAGATAGTCCTAATGATAGTAGCCTTTTCAATCCAGCTTATTTTACCTATAGTGTTGGCGTCTCTAATTGTCTAGATTACCAAGATCAAATGCTCTTTTTTCCCAACTATCTCACTCAAGCTGAAGCGGGATGGGGGTTTTGTGAATTAGCTGAAGCTCTACTCCAAGCTAAGGGATCTCTTTAACCAGACGAAATCCAAATAAGATATGGCGTGAGTCAACAGGTCGAGTATGTTGATAAGCCGCCCGACAAAACCCAGGTAGATCATCCCAGGAGCAGCCCTTCATCACTGAACGTTGCTGTTGATTGTGAATTCTTAAAGTTGAAGTAAATTCAAAGACATTCCCTGCCATATCATGCACACCATAAAGGCTGTGGCTGAGCGGATAAGTCCCTATAGCACTGGTATGCCATAACCCTGATCCTGACCAGTTGGTAGCCTCATCTTCCCATTCATCTCCCCAAGGAAAATAACGACCCTCTGGCCCCCGAGCTGCTTTTTCCCATTCTAGAGCTGTCTTTAATCGATACACCTGCCCTTCCTGATGGCTTCTACAATCAGCATAAGCTTCGGCATCTACAAGTGAGACCAAAACAACGGGATGCTCACCTTCACCAGGCGGAAATTGATCCTGCACCCACAGAAAAGGCCGCACATCAGCATAGGGATGGACTAAAAAACCTTGTTGTTGATAATCGGCTTCACTGATCCCAGGGGCACGATGACCGGTAGCTTGAATAAATAGTTGATAGTCTGCATTAGTAACTAAATGACGAGCAATACAATAGCTAGGTAGGTTGATCTCTTGGCGTTGTTGTTCAAAGTCAAACCATTGTCGTTGGCGTAGCTGCTGTTCAATTTTAGGGTATCGCGTCGGATCAGTGGTAACACCCTTAGCTGAAATGGTGTAAGCATAGTCTCGTTCTACCTGATCACTGCCTTCCCAAAAGGGACCTTCAGGAATATAAACAAAGTCACCAGCAGACGTTCGATCCGCTTCACATAGGAGTTGATCAGCCCGAGTCATAAGAGGATAGCCTACAACAGCTAGTAAAGAAAATAGGATGAGACTGAACTTCTGAATCCATCTATCCATAAGGCTTGGCTGATTTAAAGATAGTCCCAACATCATGCCTCAACTATTGAACTCAACAACGACGCTTGGCTAGCTAGATCCCATAGAGCATACTTCAATAAATTGAAATTCAAGTGAGAATCACCTTAAAATTTACATACAGCCTTAAAATTTACATACAGAATGTATCGCAATTGATCGTCAAAGCTGATGATGAAGTTAGAGCTAGTCCAGCATTTCCCAGTCTGATCCAGGGCATAAAAGTTGGGTGATCTGAACCCATTGTATGAATCTTCACTTATTCGGCGGATCTCTTTATATCCTGATTCAGGGCAGCTTTAAGGGGAGATAGGTAGGGCTGATAGTGTTGCCAGCGATGAACAGCAGATTGATAGAGAGGCTGTCGTACTTGCCAACCACTGGCTGTAGTGACAGGGCGAGCCACTTGATGAAACTCCTGATAATGGGGATGCCCCTCTAATCCGCAGAATGCAAATAACTGCTGACTCACGGCTTCTGGATCTTCAACTAGCGCTTCATACTCCAGATCAAAGATAGGAATAGGCAACACCTGATGCCAATGCTCCATCAAAGTCCGATAAGTTTTATAGTAGTGCCCTAGATCGCCCAAGTCATAAGCATAGTCATGTCCAGAACGGAAAAGTTGGAAGTAGCAGGAAAGACAAGTATCCAATGGGTGTCGATGACAATGGATCACCCGTGCCTGGGGAAACATGAGTGCAATTAAACCTAGGTGTAGATAGTTTCTAGGTAACTTGTCAATCCTGTATCTGGCATGGGGGGCCAAGGACTGTATTCGTCTAGTGTAAGTTTGGGCAAATCCTTGAAAAATATCCTGGTTTAGCTGCTTTAAACAGTGGGGGTAAGGCAGGCTGCTACGAGTAGATAAGGCTTGAGCCATGCTTGGAATATCGGGTAATTCGCCTAGACCTACCACGTGGTCATGAACTGACAGGATTTGCTCCACAAGGGTGGTACCCGAGCGCGGCATTCCCACAATAAAGATCGGAGTTATGGGAGTAAGGTTCCAACGCTCTCGAGCCTGAAAGAAAGCATGTCCACAAAGGCTGATCAGATCTTCAATTAAATAGTCTTGGGCTGTCCGGTCATAGCGCCGTTGAACCAGCTGATTGCCCTGTTGATAATGAGCAAAAGCTTGATCATAGTGACCTAAGTCGTCATAGATTTTCCCTGCAGCAAAGTGAAGAAATGTTTGATCGTGAGCTGAATACTGGGCTGATAAAACAAGTTGCGATTCCAAAGCTGACACAATAGCCTCACCATCGGCAAAGTGTTTTACGGCTGTCAGGTTAAAATAAGCTTCTGCATAATCTGGTTTAAGTGTTATCGCTCGCAGGTAATGATGTTCAGCGTCTGCAAAATTCCCCAGAATTCGATAAACAAGTGCTAAGTTGTGGTGAGCATCTGCTTGAGTGGCATCTACAGCGAGGGACTGAGAGATCAACCCAATAGCTTCTCGATACGTCTTCCTCTGAAAGAGAATGACGCCCCATAAGTGCAAAGCCTTCGCTTGATCTGGATGCTGTTGTAAGACGGCTTGGTAAAGAGCCTCGGCTTGGTCCAGTTTCCCAGCTTGGTGGAGCTTAACTGCTTGATATAGGTCAACCGTCATGGGTCTGCTTAGGTCAGATTTGAACTTCAAATAAGGTGAATGATGATACGAACAGACTAGTGGTTTCTGATGTGAAATCTAAGGATCTTCCCATGATTTGGAACGGGCTAAGCTGCTACCTGGATAGGCTTCATGACTTTAAGCTTTTCACCAAGACTGATGAAATTTAAAGACTGGGATCCTTACCAGCTAATACCGTAAACCCCAGTCTGCTATCGATCTAGTGAGGTCTAATCTATCTGGCCGTGATGAGGTTAGCTGATTTAGCCAAGGCTTCAGACAAGGTGCGCACCTGAGCGATCATAGCCACCTCATCTTGAAGTTGACGAATAGCCGTCCCTACGCCAACACCAGAAGCACCCGCAGCAATAGCCATACCTACGGTGACACTAGATAGTCCCGAGGCACAAATGACGGGAATGCTAACTGCGCGACTGATCTCATAGGTAGCGGCTAAGGTGGGAGCGGCTTTTTCAATCAGGCCTAGCGTGCCACTATGGTCAGGGGCAGCACTGGTTCCCCCTTCAGTTTGAATCCAATCCGCGCCTAGAGACTCTAAGGTTTCAGCTAATTCCGCCTGCTGATCTAGAGGCAGCGTGTGGGGTACGGTCACAGAGAGTAGAGTTCGAGGCAGCAATGAGCGTGTTGCTTGAGTCAAATCGATGACTTCCCGAGCGCTAAATTCTCGGCCTGAAGCATAAAAGCTGTCATAATTACCAATTTCCACCAGATCAGCACCAGCCTGTTTAGCAGCCACCAACTGATCAGGGTCTACAGCGGAAACACAAATGGGAAGATCAGTCTCTGCTTTAGCGATTTGGATTAAGTCCTGAGAGGCAGCTATATCAATCCAGTCAGCTTGACCTTGGTGAGCCGCCCGTACCACTTGTCGAACCGATTGTGGATCAAAGTTATGGAGACCACTAATGACTTTTAAGGCCCGGCGGTGAGCTATAGCATCAAGGAGAGCATTAAGTGTTGGAGACATCATGACAGCCTTCTAGATCTAAAACAACAGCACAGCAAGATCGATACTTCAGTCTAGGAGGTTTGGGTCGATCCCACAAGTCTGGATCATCAGGATTAGATCTCTGATTAACCTTGTCATATTGCATCTTGAGCGTTTATTGATAAAACTGAATCAGATCTGACCCATAGGCTAATGAAAGGATAGATTAATGAAGTCACAGCTCACCAACCTGGAATATGCGAATGCAGCTTAATCGAATTCTGGCTTTAACTCTGGTCTTTCTCTGCTTGATAGCCGCTATTTTAGCTGGGTCTAATGTCCCTGAAGTTAAAGTGTCGGCCCCTAGCCGCAGCAACATGATTGAGCAACTGGGTGCTACTGAGCGGATTGCAGTCCTTAATCTTCAGGGTCCCATCACAGCCAGTACCGGGAGCATCTTTGCCGAGGGTGTGGGAATTCAGGCTCGCCTTCAAGAAGCTGCTGAGAGTAGAAGCGTGAAAGCAGTGTTACTGAAGATCAATAGTCCGGGAGGTACGGTTGGAGCCAGCCAAGAGATTTATCGGGCTATTCAGGCCATTCGTGAAGCCGGTAAGCCTGTCATTGCGACCCTGCGAGATGTAGCAGCGAGTGGAGGCTACTATGTGGCCAGTGCAGCCGATAAGATCTACGCCAATCCAGGAACTTTAACGGGTAGCATCGGTGTTATTCTGCAAGGTTTAAATGTGTCAGAATTGTTCAATGAAGTTGGCATTCAAGCAGAAACTTATAAAACTGGTCAATTTAAAGATATTCTGTCACTCTACCGATCTTCAACTGAGGCCGAAAAAGCATTGCTGCAAGAGTTGATTGATACTACATTAGAGCAATTTATTATCGATGTGTCTCAAGGTCGGCAGGCTTTGCCCCAGTCACCTGACAACGAAGCCTCCATCTTGACTCCAGAGATGATCGAGCTACGGGAAGCTATGACGGTTGATCAGGTTCGTCAATATGCAGATGGTCGGATCATGACGGGAACACAGGCTGTGGCTATTGGATTGGTGGATGCTATAGGAGGCGCAGAGGAAGCTATTGCTGACTTAAGGATCTTAGCAGGTGATGTTGAAGAAGATCTGGTTGTTGGCACAGGCTTTAATGATATCTTCCGACAATTTGGCTTACAAGCTCCTCAGCTTTTCAATTGGACGGCCTTGATTTCATCTCAGATAAGCCGCTTCTCCGAACACCCCTTGGATCAATCTTCAACCTTCCCTTCCATGCAACCTCCCCTGCAATGGTTGGCTCCTACTTTAGTTATGCAATAGAAGTTCTGCAATAAAAGTGACTATGATCTCAACCTACCGTGCTGCCTGGACAACATCACCTGCTGGAGATACCAGTTTAGATACTCGTCGAGCTTGGGTTGAGGTTGATCTCTCAGCCCTACATCACAATCTGCAAATTCTATTACAGCGATTATCAGTCGGAACTGAGATCTGGGCCATTGTTAAAGCTAATGCTTATGGGCACGGGGCTCAGCTGATTGCTCCGGCAGCTTTATCTGCGGGTGCCTCTGGTATTTGTGTTGCAACTTTGTCAGAGGGGATTGAACTTCGCCACAGTGGAATTACTGCTCCCATTTTGATCTTAGGACCGCTGAACACTGGTATTGAACTTAATGAAGCACTGCGTTGGTCGTTAGAAGTAACCTTAACTCATCCTAACCAGATCCCTCTTTATCAACAGGTTGCTAACTTGCGGCACTGCCAGATCCCGATTCATCTGAATGTGGACACAGGGATGACTCGGATTGGGGTTCCCTGGCACCAGGCGGCTGAGATTTGGAGCGTTTTGCAGCAACAGCCTTGCTTTCATTGTCAGAGTTTATACTCTCACTTTGCCACAGCTGATGAGATCGATAGCCCGATTGTCCCCCTTCAACAGCAACGTTTAGAGCAAGTTTTACAAGCCATTGAGGACAAAACAGGTACACAGCCTATTGTGCATATGGATAATTCAGCTGCAGCTCTAGCTCGGCAGTCTGCTCACTTTCAGCGAGTCCGGATCGGGTTAGCCCTGTATGGGATTTCACCTGCTGATCATTTGAATCTAGACACCTTGTTGCGGCCAGTCCTGAATGTGAAGGCTCGCATCACCCACCTCCAAACCATTCCATCAGGAACAGGCATTAGCTATGGTTATCACTACATTGCTGATTCCACTCGACAGATTGCCACTGTGGCCATTGGGTATGCTGATGGTATTCCACGACGGCTTTCCAACTGGTTGCAAGGGTATGTGAACGGCCAACAAATCCAACAAGTCGGGGCCATTACCATGGATCAATGTATGTGGGATGTCACCTGTTGTGATGTGCAGGTTGGTGATGTGGTGGAACTGCTGCAGCCTCTATCGATTCAAGCTTGGGCTGATCAACTGGGAACTATCCCCTACGAGGTGTTATGTGGACTCTCAGCCCGTTTACCTCGACTGGGTATTGAAAGTTCAGCCCACTCTATTGATCGCTAACCGCTGGGTGATCAGTATCGTATGAACTGAACCATGACTTCGCTATTCTAGGCTAGAGTATTTGCAAGCAGTCTAAACCCGTAGCTATGCCTCCAGCTCCCTTCCCTGCCAATGAAGCCGAGCGATTAGCCGCCTTGTATCAGTATCAGATCTTGGATACTCCTGCTGAAGTTGCTTTTAATTATTTGGTTCAGACGGCTTGTGATATTTGTAATACGCCAGTAGCTCTAATCACCTTAGTTGATCGAGATCGGCAATGGTTTAAAGCCAAGGTTGGATTGGATCGCTGTGAAACCCCCCGGGATAGTGCCTTTTGTGCCTATGCGATTTTGCAAGATCAACCTCTGGTGGTGGAAGATGCGCTAGCTGATACTAGATTTGAGACCAATCCCCTGGTCACGGGGCCACCCTATATTCGATTTTATACAGGGCTACCGCTGGTTTCATCAGCAGGTTATCGATTGGGTACCCTATGTGTAATTGATTATCAGCCCCGGCAATTGTCTCCCCAACAACTAGAACGCCTTCAAGACTTGGCTAGACGTGCGATGACTCAGCTTGAATTGCGGCAGAGTTTAGCTCAACAGGCCCAATCATCAACCTTAGATCATCGCCCTCATCAGCGACTTTGGGTTTTATTGATAGGAGGAATCAGTCTAGGCCTTGGCCTTAATGGGTACTTACAAGGGACATCATTGCACTCAGCTCAGCAATTAGGTGATCAAGCTCAAACCACTTTAGAGCAGCTTCAAACTATTCCCGACTCTCTCCCTAATGAGACTAATGGTTCTGAGTGGGTTTTAACTCAAAGGGCAAGCCTCAGACAGGCCATCGCTGCCCAAGCAGAGCATTTATCAAACTTGCAAATCACTGTATTCCTCCAGGCCATTTTAGGGTTGAGTTGGCTCGGATTGTTGCTCGTTTCAGTGGGATACGAACGACACCACCGACATCACCTAACCCAACACTTTAAATCTGAGAGCGACTTTATCACAGCTGTCTTAGAAACCGCAGGTGTCCTGGTATGTGTCTATGATCCCTCTGGTCGGATCAAACGTTTCAATCGTGCTTGTGAATTGCTGACAGGTTATAGTGCAGCTGAAGTGCTAGATAAGCATCCTTGGGATATGGGCCTGGTCCCCACTGCTGCCAAAAGTAACTGGATCAAATCCTTTCAGTTTTTGCAAGATCCTCGTTTGGTTGATGCCATTCAAGATAACTGGATCACTAAAGGGGGTGACTTACATTGCATTGCCTGGACCCACACTGGCTTATTTAGTCAATCTGGACAGCTGCAGTTTATTGTTGGGTCTGGGATTGATAGGACTGAGCAGCAATTCGCAGAAGCAGCTTTAACAGACAGCGAGGCCCTCTACCGAGATCTATTTGAAAATGCGAATGATCTGATTCAAAGTACAGCTCCGACAGGACAGTTTCATTATGTGAATCAAGCTTGGCTCCGCACACTAGGTTACACAACCCCAGATCTAGACCATCTGACATTTCTAGACATTCTCCATGTAGCTGATCAAGGCCACTATCAAAATCTAGTGCACCAACTGCTTACTGGAACTCCAGTCAATCACTTTGAAGCGAAGCTAATCACTCAAGACCACTCCAGTATCATTGTTGAAGGTAATATGAGTGGTAGCTATGAAGCCGGACAACTGGTTGCTATTCGTAGTATTCTGCGTGATGTCACGGATAAACGAGTCGCTGAACAGCAACTCCAACAACAAATGCAGTATGCCCAGAGTTTCTCAGAAATAACTTTGAGAATCCGTCAATCTTTGGATATCAATACTATTCTTCAAACGACTGTTGATGAGATCAGATCTTTATTGCAAGTTGAACGAGTTTTGATCTATCAATGCCAGAC
>CAYSWV010000002.1:133017-141174 GCA_964434865.1 uncultured bacterium | reverse complement strand
GTCTATTGAACGGTCGGAGTTGAGTTTATCCTCTCAATATCTACCTTACCGTGATCTGATTCCGTTTGTAGACTTAAGGGCTTTACAGTCCTGTTACACTCTTGATGATAGTCGAGACAAGTCGTTACCAGTATCTACTACTGAAGCACAGCTGGCCCTTAAGATCGAAGCTTGTCTAGCAGCACCTCTTTACCTCAAGGACCAAGTTTGGGGATTTTTACTAGTCCATGCATGTGCAGGATCTCGATTGTGGCAAGCCGCTGATTCTACTTTAGTCGCTCAGATAGCTGATCAGGTGGGCATTGCCCTGGCTCAGGCTGACTTATTGGCTCAAGAGCAAGGCCAACGAGCACAGTTAGCACACCAAAACCTCCAACTTGAGGCATCTCGTCAGCAAGCTGAACAAGCCCTACAGGCCAAGAGTATTTTTCTCGCCACCATGAGTCATGAAATTCGCACACCTATTAATGCGTTACTAGGGATGTCAGATATCTTAAAGCAGACTAGTCTGACGCCTGATCAACGAGAGTGTTTAACCACTATTCAATCTGGTGGAACAACCCTGCTCCATCTAATTGAACAAATCCTTGATTTTTCCACGCTAGAAGCGGGCAGTGTCGAGTTACAGCCTCATCCTTTTGATTTACGAGTGTGTCTAGATGACATTCTGGAATCGTTTGCCAGCTTAGCTCAGGCTAAACAGCTAGAACTGAATGGGATCATGCCGCCTTCGGTACCCACTCAACTATGGGGTGATGAGGTTCGCCTCAAACAAATATTGTTTAATTTGGTCAGTAACGCCATTAAATTTACTGATCAAGGTGAGGTGTATGTCGAAGTCTTTGTGGTTTCTGATCGAGATCCCGTAGTCCAGATTTGTTTTGCTGTGGTGGACACCGGGATTGGGATCGGACCAGCTCAACAATCCCAGCTCTTTCTCCCTTTTCATCAGCTGGATCGCTCATCCACACGTAAGTATGGTGGTATAGGCTTGGGTCTAGCCATTACTCAACAATTGGTAGCTTTAATGCAAGGTACCCTTGAATATTCCAGTCAAGCAGGGAGCGGATCGCAGTTCTGGATTACTTTACCGTTAGAGAAATTGTCTATTACCCTGCCCCAGCGAGATCTATCTAGCCAAGATCAGCTAGAAATGGAGCTGCTATCCACCTTTAAACAGGTTCCCTTTATCCTGATCGATAATCATGACACTACTCGGAAAGCCTTAACGTATCTGCTCGAGCCTCTTTCAAATCAGATTCAAGCCACCTCAGATATGAGTAGCGGGTTGACCTCTCTTCGTGGCCTCTATCAAAACAACTCTGAAGCAAGGGCCATTGTGCTGCTAAATCAGGACCAACTTGAAGTCAAGACTCGCAAGCTACTACTGCAGTGCCAGGCTGATCCGGTATTAAAGCAGGCTAACTACATTTTGATGAGCCTAAACTCTATCTCTCCTGACTTAAAGGCATTTGGATTTAGCCAACTGTTGCTGAAACCTGTGACCCAAAAACAACTGTGGAAATGTTTACAAGCCTGTCTTCATCAAGCTCGACATCCTCAACGACCCACAGTTGCACCTTCACCACCGGCTTCCCCCCGAGTGCTTTTGGTTGAAGATAACTTGATTAATCAGAAGTTGGCGATACGACAATTGAAGAGTCTTAACTACTCTGTTGAGGCTGCTAACCATGGTCAAGAGGCTCTCCAATTGCTAGCAACAAACACCTACGATCTTATTTTGATGGATTGTCAGATGCCTGTACTGGATGGCTATGACACCACTCGAGCTATACGTGCCATAGAAGGTGATCGGCACCATACTGTAATCATTGCCGTGACGGCCAATGCTATGGCTGAAGATCGGGAGATGTGCTTAGCTGCGGGTATGGATGATTACCTCAGTAAACCTGTCTCCACAGAGAAACTATCTGAAACATTAGCCTACTGGCTACCCGGTACCGCCGCCGCTCACCCAGTATCTGAGAGATCAGGTCAAGTCATTGATAACGATCAACTCAGACAGATGTCAGGTGGTGATGTTGCCTTTGAAATTGAACTTATTCAAGTCTTTCTTGAGGATTCAGTCCCTCAGATTGCTGTGGCCCAAACTGCTCTTATTGAACATAACTGGGTATCTTTGCAACAGCTGGCCCATCGATTGAAGGGAGCTAGTGCCAGTATTGGGGCTATCCAAATTAGTCAAACAGCCCAAGAAATTGAACGATTAGCTACCCAACATGATCCATCAGCTGCGGGTCTCATTGAGCAATTACAGACACATCTTCAAGATCTTGAACACGTTCTGGATAGTCTATTGGCTAAACTAACCGACTAATGTGACAAAAATAGGATTAGATACCGCTCAAGAGACTGGAGTTCAGCGATAAGACTTGTCGGGTCTATCAGGGTAGGGTCCAGTCCTGAATGCTGAGCCCCATGAATGAGGTCAGATACTGGTGTAGGGTTGACCAGTAAGGGTTGTAACCAGACTAATTGGGTGTAAGGTAAGCTAAGACGACCCCGAGGACTGGCTAACCACCATTTGAGCTGGAGAGGCTTTTGAGATTGGAGGGCTTGATCATATCGGTTGTGAAATTCAGCTTGAGCGATCAGTAGAGGATTAAACTGTACTGTACCCTGTAACCAATCTTCAGATGTCCAGGATGGTGGTTGAGATCCTGATTGACTTGCCCAAAAATCAATCAGCCTGGGAGGATCGATCAGCTCTTTCAGGTATAAGTGTTCGCGGTGATCCAATTGTTCTAAAGCTTGAGCTACAAAGGTAGGCATTTCTGTAAAGCAGGTGGCCAGATCCCAGGATTCTTGATCAACCAGTCGGACTAAGGCTAATCCACTCTCCTGCAACATGTTGAGGGTATCGGGAATGGTAAAGGCCTTATCGGGCCAGAGTAGGTAATTATTGAAAACCCATTGATCAGGTTCTGTTTTAGCACTGTGCCAATGGAACCGAGATTTTTGGGCTGGGATCAGAGCTTCCATAAACTGGCGGAATCGGTGCAGGGCTTCAGAGTTAGCCAACTGGTTTAAATCTAGTAGACGGAAGATCTCTTGAAACTCCAACATCACCCGGCGTTGATGATAACAATGTAGATTAGCCCAAATAATGCCATGAGGTTTGAGAACAGATTGCAAGGCTTGTAGGCCTGCCAAGGGGGAGTCAAGTACAAATAAGACATCACTACAGCTAATAAAGTCAAATTGGTAGCCTAATTGATCTAGATCTGCAATATCTAAGGTGTAGCATTCTGCATTAGTATAACCATGAAAGCGTAAACGCTCCGCAGCCACTTGAACAGACTTTGAAGAGACATCAATTCCAATAATAGTATGGGCTCCAGGGTTGGCTTCCGCCATGACCAAGGTTTCCCAACCGGATCCACAGCCTGCATTAAGGAGATGCGTACCCTCAGTCGAGACAACAGTACGAGTCCTAGCATACTGAGCGGTTACCAAACTAGCTTTGAACAAGTCATAGGTATAGTACAATCCTGTCGGGGTCGCGGCGAGAGGCACATTAGGATAGGGATGCTGATCATAAGACTCTTGTGCAGCTAAGGACATGACGATCATTAAATCCGGATATAGACTGAATTTGGAGTAACCCTATGACTGACTGTATCAGCATCTGTTGAGTCAATCATCACCTTGATCTGGTTTTCATGTATTGTGGAGGCTGTGCTTAGATGAAATTCAGAATCACCTTCATTTCACTTCCAGCTCTTTGCCTGGTGGGTGGGTCGGCTACTACAGTGGTGGGGCTTCTATGGCGATTGCTAGATCAAACTAGAGTATCTAATCCTGAGCAAGCCTTGGTTCAGCAAGAGCAAGGGATCGCTTTGGCTTCAACGTTAGAAAGCATTGGCTTTGGAAATTTAGGAGCCTCCTGGCTATGGCTCAACCTGGTTCAGTACTACGGCCATGAAGATCGGCAAGAAACAGGTTACGGGTTGGCCCCGACCTATTTAGATGCTATCACTACCCTTGATCCCTATTTTACTAACGCTTACTTGTTTGCCTCAGCTTTGACGATACAGGCTGGGCAGGCTGAACAGGCTCGGGAGCTTTTGCTTAGAGGTGTTAACTATATTACACCCGCTATTGATCCTGCTAACGCTTACAAGCTCTACATTCACTTAGCCTTCACGGATATCCTATTCTTGGGCAACTTAGAGACAGGTCGAGACTTTTATTACAAGGCTGCTGATTGGTTCGAACAAGCCAACTTGGGCAGCGGCGACGATTTGCGCACCTTAGCTGATCGAGTGGTAAATAGTCCTGATACAGATTGGGTCCGATTTAGACTTTGGAAGCAATTGTATGATGAGATTAATGACCTTGAGACTAGACAATGGATTTTGATCAATCATCTGATTCCTACCGGGCAGGTGATCCGAGGCCCTAACGGTGAAATTCAAGACATTGTGCCCCCTGAAATTGAGGGATCTCGATCGCTCCCATAACTTTACTCATCCCAGATGTGACTCAGTCTTGATTTGTCGGCAGATGGACGCATAATAGAACATAACTGCAACTAAGGAGTTGAGTGTGGCTCAAACTTCGAACCGATCGGATGTAGAAACAGCTCCAGATATTCAACGGCTTATTGAACTACGACAATTACTTCAACAGGCAGGTGTGGCTTATTATGTCTATGCTAGTCCAATTATGGAAGATGGTGTCTACGATCAGCTATACCGGGAGTTACAAGAGCTAGAACACCGATACCCAGACCAGATTACACCTGATAGCCCCACCCAACGCGTTGGGGATCAACCTGTAACTCAGTTTCAAACTGTTCAGCATCAGATCCCACTCTATAGTCTAGAAAATGCTTTCGATTTTGCAGAGCTTCAAGAGTGGCAAGATCGTTTGTATCGAGTCCTAGGACTAACTGCAGATCTACCCCTGGACTATGTTTGTGAATTGAAAATTGATGGCTCGGCCTTGGCTTTAAGTTACACCAATGGACTTTTGGTTCGGGGTGTCACCCGCGGTGATGGGCAAGCAGGAGAAGATATTACCACAAATATTCGAACCATCCCTACCATTCCACTCCGATTAAATACTGAAAACCCGCCGCCGCAGTTAGAAGTAAGAGGTGAAGCCTATTTAAGCTTTCAAGAATTTGAACGCATTAATCGAACTCGATCTCAAATGGGGGATCCTCTCTTCGCCAACCCACGCAACTGCACAGCTGGAACGCTTAGACAATTGGATAGTCGGGTCGTCGCTCAGCGGCGCTTAAGTTTTTTTGCTTATACACTTTACTTTCCTCAAGGCTGGCCAACGGGATCATTGCCAACTACTCAATGGGAAGGATTAGACCTCTTACAAACACTAGGGTTCGCTGTCAATCCTCATGCTGCTTTAGTCCCTTCACTAGAGGACGTTCAATCCTTCTATCAGCAGTGGGATAAGCAGAATCAGCCTTCACCTTTACCCTATGCAACTGATGGTGTTGTGGTTAAGCTTAATGCCTATCGTTTACAAGAAGAAGTAGGCTTTACCCAAAAGTTTCCCCGGTGGGCCATTGCCTTAAAATATCCAGCTGAAGAAGTTCCTACTCGGATCTTAAGCATTACCGCTAGTGTGGGTCGCACAGGTGCTGTCACTCCGGTTGCTGAGCTCGAGCCGGTCCAATTAGCTGGAACTACGGTTAGTCGGGCCTCGCTTCATAATGCTGATCGATTGCGGGATTTGGATGTTCATATTGGAGATACTGCAGTTGTTAGAAAAGCTGGCGAAATCATTCCTGAAATTGTTTCGATTTTATCTGAATTAAGGCCTGACGATGCTCGTCGTTATACCCTACCTACTTTATGTCCAGAATGTGAAACTCCCCTAGAACGACCCGAATCTGAAGCGATTACTCGCTGCCCCAACCTGAAATGTCCTGCCCGAGTTCGAGGCCAGCTGCAGCACTGGGCCAGTCGTGATGCCCTAGATATTGAAGGGATGGGTGAAAAATTGGTGCATCAGTTAGTAGCTAAGCTTCAAGTTCAATCCGTTGTTGATCTCTATCATTTAACTGTGGAACAAATCATGACGCTAGATCGCATGGGACCCAAATCGAGTCAAAAGCTGATTGATGCTATTGATCGCTCCCGATCTCAACCCTGGCCTCGGGTCTTGTATGGGTTGGGCATTCCCCATGTGGGGGCGGTGACCGCTCAGGTTTTGGCGACTCACTATCCTGCAGCTGATCGCTTAAGCCAAGCAACCCCTGATACCATTGCTCAAATTTACGGATTGGGTCAAGATATTGCTGAAACCGTCACCCATTGGTTAGCTCGGCCTGAGCATCAAGCGCTACTTCAAGGCTTAGCAGCGGCTCATGTTCAACTTGAAACTCAACAGACCGCTACCTCGGATCGGGCTCAAGCTAGCCTGCTAGCAGGTCAAAAGTTTGTGATTACAGGCACCCTACCCACCCTCTCGCGCTCTGAAGCTAAACAATGGATTGAGTCTCGAGGAGGCAAAGTTACAGCAACCGTCAGCCGTCAGACTACCTTTATTGTGGTTGGCACTGATGCCGGTTCAAAATTAGATCAAGCTAAAACGTTAGGAGTTAGGATTTTATCTGAAGCTGATTTACTAGCTTTAGAACCAGGAGATGCCGGTCACCATCATGGTTAGAGTCTTACATGTTTCAGATATTCATTTGGGGAGTGGCCTCAACTATGGTCGGATCAATCCTCTGAGTGGTATGAATACCCGGCTGGAAGATTTTGTCCAGTCGCTCAAGCGATGCATTGATACCGCTATTGAAGAAGAGGTTGATCTGGTGCTATTTGGTGGTGATGCTTTCCCAGATGCCACTCCGCCTCCCTTACATCAAGATTTGTTTGCTCAGCAATTTCGGCGGTTATCCGATGCTCAGATCCCCACTGTGTTACTTGTTGGTAATCATGATCAATACGGGCAGGGGCAAGAGGGATCCAGCTTATCCATCTATCGCACCTTAAAAGTCATGGGGTTTTATGTGGGCGATCGATTGCAAACTCATCGAATTGAAACTCAATCAGGTCCTGTACACGTCACAACGCTACCTTGGTTAACTCGATCGGCACTCTTAACTCGACAAGATACCCTAGGGTTATCAGCGGGGTTGGTCTCGATGCAGTTACTTCAACGGTTACATCTAGCTTTAGAAGCTGAAAACCGGCAGCTTGATCCAAACATCCCAGCCATTTTGCTAGTTCATGCCATGGTGGATACCGCAACCTATGGAGCTGAACGTCATTTAGCTGTAGGTAAGGGGTTTACCGTTCCTCTGAGCCTCCTGACCCGCTCCGGTTATCACTATGTGGCCTTAGGACATGTACACAAACATCAAGTGCTATCCACTGATCCACTCGTGATCTATCCAGGTAGTCTCGAGCGTGTGGACTTCGGTGAAGAACATGAAACCAAAGGCTTTGTCCTAGCTACAGTTGAAAAGACAGGTGCTAGCTATCAATTTGTAGCTCTACCCACTCGAACTTTCAAAACGATCCGGGTTGACGTTACCGACCTACCTCGAGTGACCTCTCCGTCTGATCCAACACCCCAACACAAGATCTTGCAAGCTATTCAGCAAACGAACTGTGAGCAAGCGATTGTCAGGATTTTTTACACCATTCGTCCCGATCAGTTGGATACTTTAGATGAGCAAGTATTTCATCAAGCACTAGCCACAGCATTTAGCTATTCCATTGTCCCTGATGTGATCTCAGCCACACGGACTCGATTACCGGTCTTAGATCCAACCCATATTGAGCCTCTCCAAGCCCTAAACTACTACTTAGACTCTCGTCCTGATCTGTCAAGCTTAAAAGATGACATGGTGAAGTCAGCCCAGCAACTCCTGCAAACTCAAGCGGTTGAATCAGCTAGCGAAGTGTCTGATAGGTGCCCTGATGCTGAATTTCCACTCGAGCAACAATTACGCTTACTTTAATTGTGCTGGCTTGGGAGAGCACTTGAACCCTCAATCTAAGTATTAAATAAACATAAATTTTAAAGACTCGGGCCTAAATAGCAGAGACAACCCGAGTCAAATAGTTTGTCATCACAGGTAACCTAGCCCACAAACGGTAACCTAGTCCAAAGACACAGCCAAAGACACAGCCAAAGACACAGCCAAAGACACAG
>CAYSWV010000002.1:98951-132917 GCA_964434865.1 uncultured bacterium | reverse complement strand
ACCTAGTCCAAAGACACAGCCAAAGACACAGCCAAAGACACAGCCAAAGACACAGTAGGTTAGCTCAAGGTTAAGTAGCCAAAAACATGTCCCTACGGAAAGGACACCCATCACCACATTCCATAAACGGCACTAACCCAACGGCATAGCCTTGATCTTTCCAGTGGTCATGCATTCTGCCAGCTTCTTGGGTGTCGTCGAATAAAAATGAATGTATGGGTTCATCCTGATACCGGTCTTCATAGATTTTGAGGATAAACGTCATATCTTCTAGCCTCACGTGTACAAGTTTCTAGATCTAGCATGAACCACAATCGGCTCACTCAATACTGTTAAGTCATATACATTCTGATATTGCAGTGTATTGCAAGGTTGCTTTACGCTTTGAAGTATTTGCAGGACATATTTCGATACATTCATGTCAAGGCCGTTTTGATCCTGTGATCTCTGAACTCATGGTCTTAACAGCTTGGGGGTGGGTGCGCTACGATAACTTATCTGATTGGCATCAGAGGGGACCAGGCTCTTGAATGTTCAGGTGTTAGGGTTGGGATCAGCTGGATCAGCAGCAGCACAGTTAGCGCAGGCTCAAGGCCATCAGGTTATCATTCAGGATGAGCAATCCTCTCCGACCCTAGTAGAGCGGCAACACCATCTCCAGGCTCAGGGCATTCAGGTTCAACTCAATACACCTTTACATCTGTTGCCAGATAGCGATCAAGTGGTTGTCAGTCCTGGCATTCGGTGGGATCATCCTACCTTAAACGACGCTCGTAGCCATCAGATCAAAGTCATCGGTGAAGCAGAACTGGCTTGGCAGTCCTTACATCACATTCCTTGGGTAGGCATTACAGGCACTAATGGAAAAACGACAACCACAGCTTTAGTAGCGGCGATGTTTCAGGCAGCGGGTCAACAAGCTCCTGCTTGTGGCAATATTGGCTTACCCCTGTGTCAGGTGGCGCTAGATGTGATCCAACACCGGCTTCAACCTGATTGGATCATTGCCGAACTTAGCAGCTATCAACTGGAGGCCTCGACCACATTGGGCTTGCCCCTGACCCCCACCCTATCTCATATTGGCCTCTGGACAACGCTAACCCCTGATCACCTAGAACGGCATGTGACAGTTGAATCTTATGCGGCGATCAAACATCGATTACTGGATCGGATGCCCCAACGCATTATCAATGGTGATGATCCCTACCTCTACAACTTGCGGCATGATTGGCCCAACACCTTGTGGACCTCTTGTACCCAACCTATGGCCCCTATAAGACTTGTGGAGGATACGATTGTGATCCATGGGCGTCCTTTTGTGCCAATTGGAGATATTCAACAGCGACTGCCAGGCCGTCATAATCTACATAATTTACTCATGGCTGTGGCCGCCGCACATAGTGCCCAGTTAGATCCTGAAGCTGTTGCCCAAGCCATAGCTACCTTTCCAGGGGTCCCTCATCGGTTGGAAACAGTTCGCGTGCTTTCAGGTATCCGTTTCATTAATGATAGTAAAGCCACCAATTATGATGCAGCGATTGTGGGGTTGAGTTCGGTAGCAGCCCCTGTGATCTTGATTGCCGGAGGGCAGCCTAAGCAGGGCGATGATCAGGTTTGGTTGGATATCGTTCAACAGAAGGCAGCCCAGGTTTTATTGATTGGAGAAGCTGCAGCTCAATTTGCCAATCGATTCCAATCTGTCCACTATACTAACTACCAGATCGTGCATACCTTAGATCAGGCTGTGTCCATAGCTTATGATCTAGCCCGATCGTTACAACAAGCGTTACAACAAGCAACGTTACGACATGATAGTACTGCTTCAGTCAGTGTGCTGTTGTCTCCTGCTTGTGCCAGCTTTGATCAGTATCCTAACTTTGAGTGCCGTGGTGACCATTTCCGAACCTGCTGTCAACAATTATTGGCCTAGTGAGGCTCGCCTCCTCCGCTGGTTAACGATCCTCTGGATTGTCATTGGCTTGGTGATGTTATGTTCTGCTTCCTTTCCTGTCGCCCAAAGTTCAGGCGATGGCTTGCTGGTGCTGAAGCGACAGCTCATGTGGGTCGCTTTGGGAGCTGTTTACTTCTTGATTGTGCTACGGGTACCCATTTACTGGTGGTTTCGGATCTCAGGACTACTCTGCCTATTGGGCATTGCGGCCATTTTAGCGACTCAAGTCCCAGGATTAGGTAGAACCATCAATGGAGCCACTCGCTGGCTGAACTTAGGGATCATCATTGTTCAGCCCTCAGAACTCCTGAAGCCACTGTTGATACTGCAAGGTGCTCTGATCTTTGGCCGCTGGTACTATACCTCGCTAGTCTATCGGTTGGGTTGGGTGATCATGTTTAGCATTGCTCTACTGGGAACTTTAATTCAGCCTGATCTGGGCACTGCTATTGTGATTGGTGCGATCCTATGGATCATTGCCTGGGCGGCAGGACTACCTATGATGTCTCTGATCGGCACGGCTGGGGTGGGACTGGTGGCAGCTACGATCAGCATTTCTATCAAAGCTTATCAACGCCAACGTATTCTTTCCTTCCTCGATCCCTGGTCTCATGCTCATACAGGTGGCTATCAACTGATTCAAAGCCTCCTCGCCATTGGATCAGGACAGATTTGGGGCCAGGGCTTTGGATTATCTCAACAGAAACTCTTTTATTTACCTATCCAGTACACAGATTTCATTTTTGCCGTGTATGCCGAGGAGTTTGGATTTGTAGGCTGTTTGTTTTTTATTACCTTGCTGGGAGTCTATACCATCGTTGGCATCCGAGTTTTATTAATGTGTGAAGATCTGATCCTGCGCTTAGTGGCTTGTGGTTGTTTATCCTTTTTGGTGGGTCAGTCTATCCTAAATGTCAGTGTCACCATTGGGATTTTACCTACTACAGGCCTTCCCTTACCCTTCTTCAGCTATGGGGGCAGTTCGGTTTTAGCTGGCATGATCACAGCAGCCTTGCTGATCCGAGTGGCTCGAGAGGTCAGTCCTGAGACAACAGAAGCTAACTCCACTAATCCTGTTGAAGTCAAAGGCTGATGAACATGACGTGTCCAGTTAGGTCAGATCAAGCCGGCCTCGCGTGAAATTTACAGCCAGGTCATAGCCCATCTTGTCCAAGCGGGGCTCAAGGGATCATTTTAGGGTGTACAGAGATTGAACGGCTAGTCCAAGCTGCTGATGCTACGGTCCCCTTGTTTTCCACCACTCGGATCCATGCTGAAGCAGCGGTTGATTGCGCCCTTATGGACGTGTGAAGTTAGCTTAACTGGTAAGCTGATGATAGGCTAATCGTTGTTAACGCTTATGACAGTCGCTCCACTTAGTTGGCCTGATCTAGAGGCTCTAGCAGATTTTCCAGTCGATCTCACCTATGGCCCGACCAATCCTCAAGCTCGCTTGCGTCTTTTTCATCAATCTGAGGCATCTGTTCGAGTCATCCTTTATCGTGATCATCATGCTTGGTGTCCCTACTGCCAGAAAGTGTGGTTGTGGTTGGAGGAAAAGCAGATTCCCTATCGGATTGAGAAGGTCACCATGTTCTGCTACGGCACCAAAGAAAGCTGGTATAAGCGGAAAGTGCCATCCGGGATGTTGCCTGCCTTAGAGCTAGATGGACGATTGATCACCGAAAGCGATGATATTTTGATGGCTCTGGAATCAGCTTTTGGCTCTCTGGGATGGAGTATGACTGATCCTCAGGTGGTTCCCTTACGGCAGTTGGAGCGATTGCTGTTTAGAGCTTGGTGTAGCTGGTTATGTTATCCCCTGACGTCTGTACGGGATGATCGGTATCGAGGTGAACAGTTTCAAGCAGTAGTAGCTAAAGTAGAAGAGGCGTTGGGGCAAACTTCTGGCCCTTATTTTTTAAGTGAGTTCAGCACAGTGGACGTGATCTTTACCCCCTACGTTGAACGCATGCATGCCAGTCTGTACTACTACAAAGGTTATGCCCTACGCGAAGATAACCCCCGTTTAGCTGCCTGGTTTGATGCGATGGAAACTCGATCCACCTATCGGGGCACTCAAAGTGACTTTCATACTCATGTTCATGATCTCCCTCCTCAAATGGGCGGTTGCTGGGAAAATGGTGAACCCCAGATGCTAGCCAACAAAGCCAGAGTTGATCAGGGGCCTTGGCTGGGACTCCCCGATGTGATGTATCCAGAACCTGAAACCTCTCGGATTGAAGCTCTGTCTCGTGTGCTGAAGCATCGCCGTAATCTCATTCAGGTTAATCCAGCCAAAGATGACCTCTTTGAAACGGCTCTACGCTGTGCTTTAACCCACCTGATGACTGGACACCCGTGTCTCCCTCCGCCGGGATCGGATTGGGGCTTGCGGTACTTACGAGATCGAATTAGTGTGCCCCGCGATATGTCTATTTACGCGGCCAAGCGCTTGCGAGAAGCTCTAGAAGCCACTGCCGCTTTGGTTGGGGAGACTCAAGGTCCGCCGATTCCGTTTAAACACCGCCGTGATCAAGATCCTCAACACTTTGCTAAGGCTTAACAGCTATGCTCATTCGGCTGGCCCAACTGGAGGATATTGAGAGTCTATTTCTGATCCGTACCAGTGTGATTGAAAATTATCAGTCTCGAGACGAGATCGCAGCTCTTGGGATCACACCGGACTCTGTAGCCGACATGTTACAAACTGATTGCCGAGCTTGGATAGCTGAATGGGATCAACACCCTGTGGCGTTTGCGATTGCTAATGCTACCTTAAACACTATCTTTGGGATCTTTGTGCTACCTGCTTTTGAAGGTCGAGGTTTGGGTCGAGCCTTGATGGCTTGTGCAGAAGACTGGTTATGGTCTCAGGGCAGTGATGAAATCTGGCTACTCACTGGCAATGATCCCACCCTCCGGGCTTATGGCTTTTACCTCCATTTGGGCTGGATCTTAGGTGAGGTTCAACCCGATGGCGATTTTAAAGGTGAGATTAAATTGATTAAACGACGTCCTTGGTTGGATATAGCCACGGGTAAAACACCTTAGTTAAGCGTGGCATGATCCCATAAGTCAGTAGCAGCACAACCAGATGGGAAATAATGAGAGAGCTCAGTAGCTTAGGAATACCAGCCAGTAGCGGCAACAGGAGTGGATTGATCAGATTAACCGCAACAAATACGGCAACAGTTGTCAAGAGCGCCATCTTATAGCGGGGCGGGGCTTTGTGATGCTGGTTGCGTAACGTAAACCAAGTTTCCAGTCCAGTTAAAATTTGGATGTCTTGAGTTTTTGCAATGAGTGGTTTCGCTTTTTCAAGCCAGTGGCGTCTCTCGTCTGAGTCAAGCCAACGCTTTAAATGGGTATAACAGTCAAACTTCAAAACGATCACATACTCAGGACAAATACCAGCTTCAGGTCGAATTACAGTAACACCTTGATGCCCCGGAAACAATTGAGCCACTGCTGAGATCTCTTTGATCCACTGCTCATAATCTGCTTCATGGTTGGACTTCACTTGCTGTGAAAGAATGGCTGTGACAGGTTGATTATCTTTGCTCCGATCCTGAATTACTTGAATAAAAGCTGGGTTCTCAGATGAACGCATCAATCACAACCTCACAAACTATCCTCAGCACTCTACAACTATTGCATGGATCAGGTGAATCATCGTCCACCACTATTTTTCTTTTTGAGGGGACAATAGGCTTCTATGCTGTTTCCATCTGCGTGACAATACTCACAAGCCTTAGATCGAGATCGGAGAGCTGCTATGGATAAATTCGAGAGTATTAAAGCCTTTGTCCAAGTTGTTGACGCTGGAGGGTTTGCGGCAGCGGCCCGTCGGATGAATGTTACTCGATCGGCGGTCAACAAGTTAGTTCAAAATCTAGAAGGAGAATTGGGCACACAATTATTGAAGCGTAGTACTCGGAAAGTCTCGACTACAGAAGCTGGCATTGTCTTTTATGAGCGTGGTGTCCAGTTGCTGGCTGATTTAGCCGAAGCTGAGCAAGAAGTCAGTCAATTGCAGGTCGAACCCCGTGGCACTTTAAAGATCAATGCTCCGATGTCCTTTGGCACCTTACATCTGGCCCCCGTACTGGCTGACTTTATGCAACTTTACCCCCAACTGAAAGTGCAATTGATCCTCAATGATCGATTTGTAGATCCTTTAGAAGAAGGGTTTGACTTTACGATTCGAATTGCTGAGTTGCCGGTTACGGGTAGCCTGATGGTGCATTTTTTATTACCGGCCCCCCGGATCTTGTGTGCCGCCCCAGCCTATTTACAACAGCAAGGCACGCCTGACCATCCTAGTGAGTTACGTCAGCATAGTTGTTTACATTATGAGTATTTGGCAACGGGTGGTGTTTGGCGCCTCCGCGGCCCTGATGGTGATCATACGATTCGAGTAGATGGGGTCCTGTGTTCAAATAATGCAGAAGTGCTCAAAGATGCTGCCGTTCGAGGTCTTGGAATTACGATGGTTCCCACCTTTATTGCTGATGCAAACCTCCAACAAGGCCAACTAAAGCAGGTACTTCCTCACTATCACCCGCCTGAGATTGCTATTTGTATGGTTTATCCGCCTAGTCGTCATTTATCCGCTAAGATTCGGGTATTTCGAGAGTTTTTGCAAGACCGTCTCCACCATCTCTCTTGCCCCTTAGGGCCGGGTACTCAAAACTCTTTAGAGATAACACCCGATCGAGTTGAAATTTAGATCAGGAGTACTACTATACTCATGCTGATACAAACCAGAATACTCACAATCCCAATCGAGATCACGAGGATTTTTGCGAAAAGACCTGGGGTTTGTTCAAGATCTAAATAGTCAATGGCTAGACCCGTCTGGATCGTGGATAGAATAGCTGCCATCACCGTAACAGCACACAATCCCATCACAGCAATTTCGACTTGACGATGGGAAAGCTCGCTGAGTGATTCATCAATCCCAAATTTTTTCACTAAAAACGCAAACGCTAAGAGGGCAACCTCGGTTCTAATCCAGGCTAAGAGGGTTCTTTCAGTAGCTAAAAAGACTCGAGGGTCTGGACGGTTGGCCATGTATCCTCCAGTGGCAATGGCTACGAGAATTCACTGAGGAGATGCAGAGTCTAGAAGATAACGAATCAAGGACAACGTTTTGTTGAGCCGCCCCCAAACTAGAATCAGGTCATAGACACTCAAACTGGATCAGGCCTTCTGCCTCGATCTCTACCCATAAACCCTGAATTTGGCTGAACCTATTTTACTAATAGAAGTAACTTCAAGTCAGATTTAAGGGGGCGGGCAAATAATAACTTAATTTAGTTCCTTATTGCGCACCTCATGCTTCGCTTCTAAACTAAACGTAGCCCTATGATTTAAGTGTGAGGAACTGAGCTATGGGATCAACAATGAAGCGGAGCCAGTTATTAATACTGAGCGCTTGCTTGATTACCTTACTGGAGGCTTGTGGCGGAAACTCTTCAGATCCTATAAGTATAGCGCCCCAGCCTAATTTGCAACAAGATGATACAGCTAGCTTGGCCACCTGTACAACAGCTGGATCCATTTTGCTACACGCCGCTAAAGAGACCAATCCTCCTCCAACTATCGAGATCGCAGCTGATGGAGTGGTTTTTGTGGCTATACCGGCTGAAATCCGTCCTGGCTTTGTATCTTATCAGGCTTCAGTTGATACCTTTGCTAAATCAGTCACCCTCCCCATTGACACAGACGTTCCTGTTGAAGTTGAAACGCCAGGCTGCATCGAGGGGTCGGCCTTCATTTACCAAAATGATCCTAATCAAGTGACCCTTGAAGACTTTGTTTTGATGCTGGCTTCATCTCAACTGCCGCCTCAGCTCCGCACACCTGAAAATATTGTGACTCAGGCCAACACGATCTTTAGCGATGGGAATTTTGCGGTTGCTGATCTGGGCCCTGTTCCTAATGCTATTAATACTAACTTTGTGGATGAAGGGGGATTTCCGCCCCTACCGCCACCTGATTTCGCTGATGCTGTTGTAGTTTACGCTGCTCTGTTCCTGCCCATCCCATTACGCACACCTGAAAATTTGGCAGCCACAGCTAATGCCCTCGCTGGTTTAACTATTGATCCCAGTGATATTACGGCTATCCCAGGCGTCACCTTACCGGGTAGCCCTGACGTTCTCCCTGTTGGCACGGATCTCATAGTCACCAATAACTTCGCTAACGACATTAGTCTATTCTTGAATGATGGCCTAGGTGGCTACGATGTGGCTCAAGTCTTTGATACTGATCCCAGTACAGTCGATCCCGATACACGCTCAGTTGCTGTAGCTGATTTCAATGGTGACACTTTAGCTGATGCCGCAGTGACTAACCTAACAACTGACACAATCACTATATTCCTCAGTGATGGCGAGGGTGGTTACATTTTAGAGACAACATTGCTAGCAGGTGATGGTCCTAGAGGGGTTCAAGCGGCTGACTTTGATGGCGATACTAACCTGGATTTGGTTGTCGCTAACGGTAATACAGACACCATTACTGTCTACTTAGGGGATGGCACAGGTAGCTTTACAGCACAGCCTGATCTGACCGTGGGTACAGCTCCAGTTGAGATCGCCTTTGGTGATTTTGATACGAATGGTGCGATTGACTTAGTCGTGAGCAACGAAGGTAGTAACGATCTAAGGATTCTCTTTGGGGGCGGTGATGGGACTTTCCTTGATCTAATCGGCTCGATTCCAGTAGGTACCAGTCCAGCTGGTGTAGCAACCGGTGACTTCAACAATGATGGAGTTTCGGATACTGTGGTCACGAACCGTGGTTCTGATTCGGTCACTGTGATTACTGCTCCCAGTCCTGAAAACCCTATCCCCACCGAGACCGAAATTCCAGTAGGTGATTTTCCAACATCAGTTGTTGTGGCTGACTTTACTGGAGACTTCCTAGATGATCTTGTGGTTAGCAACTTTGGGGATGATAATGTTTCAGTTTTGATTGGGTCAGATGATGGCACCTTCACTGATGGTGGCACGTTTGCTGTAGGTAATGGCCCGGCGGCTCTGGATGTGACTGACTTTGACGGTGATAATATTGCTGACATTGTTGTGAGCCACTTTAATGATGCCACCTTCGCTGTTTTACTAGGAACCGATAATGGTGGATTTGCTCCAGCTGAATTTGTGACCACTGGATTACAACCTGTTGATATAGCTGTCGGGGATGCTGATGGGGATGGTAATGAAGATGTGGCTCAAGTTGCCTTTGCCTCTGGTAATGTTGCCCTCTTCTTAGGTAATGGCACGGGTGGCTTTAACACAGCTGCTGAGTTTGAAGTGGGAGCTTTCCCAGTAGCGGTGGTCACAGGTGACTTTAATGCCGATACAGTCTTAGACTTGGCAGTTGCTAACCGTGATGATGATAACGTTACTATTTTGTTAGGATCAGGTGCAGGCAACTTCATTGAAAATGCTGTGATTCCAGCGGGTGATGCTCCCCGTTCTATCGCGATCGGAGATGCCGATGGTGATGAGAATTTAGACCTGTTTGTGGCTAACCGGGATTCTGATGATCTGTCTATTTTCGCGGGTGATGGAACGGGTAACTTCTCACTCTTTGATACGCTGACAGCTGGAGATGGACCTCGCGGAGTTGAGATTGCAGACTTTAACGGTGATAACGTTCTAGATGTCGCTGTTGTGAACTACTACTCTGCTACTGTCAGTACCTTCTTAAACGAGCCTGGTGGATTTGGTGCTGAAATTGCCTCACCTGCTGGGACCGCACCTTTTGACTTTGCTAAGGGCGACTTTAATCAGGATGGCATTGTTGATTTAGCTAGTGCAAATGTCAATGACGACACCGTTAGTATCTTGCTGGGTGATGGAACTGGATCCTTTAGCGTAAGTGGTACTTTTGCTGTTGGAGATGAGCCTCGAGCCATTACAAGCGGTGATTTCAATGTTGACGGTCGAATGGACTTAGCTGTAGCTAATCGGGAGGGCAATAGCATCAATATTCTCTTGAGTGATGGTAATGGTGGATTCACGGTAAGTCCAGAACTAGAAACAGGTACCTTCCCTCGGACCATCACAGCGGTCTTTGTGGATGATGATGACTTCCTGGATCTGGCTGTAGCAAACCGTGATGATAACTCCATCACCACCTTCATTGGTAACGGTGCCGGCGGATTCACTCGAACAGCGTCTTACCAGGCTGGTGGAGGTCCCTTCGAGATCATCTCAGGGGATTTTGACTAAGGCAGTCTCCGGGTTAGACTGATAGCTTGATCTCATCGTTCAACTTAAGTCTTAGTGTAGATGCGATCTCCTCTACTCCAAGTGGGGGAGTTTTTTAGCGTGAGTGACTGACATATTACTGGCTCAACTGCGGATCAAGTGGTAGCGGTAGACAGGCAACCCCAAGCAGGTACATTGGAACTCACGCAGCGTAGGAATGCCAAACGGATTATGCGCTAGCCGAGATCCAGAAGGATTAATAAAGGCTGGATGCTGTAAAAACCGCTGAGCCATTTCATCGGCCACTGCCTCTACATCAGATTGCAAGAATACAGACGCTTGAGCAGGCATGAGCCGAGCCAGATCCTGAACTAATTCTGGTTGCACCACTCGTCGCTTTTGGTGCCGTTTTTTAAACCAGGGATCTGGAAACTGAATGGTAACCCGAGCTAGATCACCGGGACTAAACAGATAGGGCAATGTGACATTAATATTGGCAAACAAAAAGTGAATATTGGTGAGGCTTAGACGCTGTTTCCAGCTATTAGCTCGATCTACTAAGGCTCGGCGGATTTCAATCCCAAGATAATTCCAATCGGGATAGTGCTGGGCCATAGCCAGTAAAAATCGTCCACTCCCGGTGCCAATATCCAAGTGGAAGGGTTGATCAAGGTTGGCATAGGCCTGTTCCCAATGTGGGGGTTCGGCTGGGAACCGATGGGCAGCACTCAGGGGATTAACATGATTGCGGACCCGAGTGGCTAAACCCTCGATTAAAGGAGGTGGTAATGAGGTGGTTGGTTGGCTAAGTAGCCTGGGATCAGGAGGCCACTTGAGAGGAGACTGAGATGAAGACATAAGGAACGTTAGTGCAACCTTGACAATCTGAGCACTACAAACTGAACAACAATATTCAATCAACTTAACCTAGCTCATGATTATAGGACACGATAGTCTAATACTATAAAGTTCCTCATATCGTGGAGCCAATGCGTACCCTAGTCAGCCTTTCTCCCATTGATTTCCTCTGGATCATGATAGGTGTGATTCTTACCGTGATTTGTACTTTAGTACCCTCTTCAGTGCCTGAGGCTATTCCTGTGATTGGGGGTTATAAGTTTTCACTCCAGATAGGTGGGGTATTACTCACCGCTTGTATTGGTGGGGCTGGGGTCGGGTTTTATGCTCAGATGTTTTATATCCTTTTGGGATTAGCAGGCCTGCAAGTTTTTAGCTTTGGAGGTGGTCTTGAGTATATGCAGCAGCCCACCTTTGGCTATTTGCTCGGCTTTATTCCAGGTTCCTGGGTTTGTGGGTTTCTCGCATTTCGCCCCATCACCCTCCAATCTCAGCCAACATCCAGCCAGCAGCAACCTCTCTTAACAAACCTATCATCATCCAAGCTACTAGATACCCCGCCCTCTGGATCGCTCATACAACAGTTCAGAGATGTTTTTGTGGCTTGTGTATGTGGCTTAGGTGTGATCCATTTAACAGGTCTGGCTTACCTTTCAGCTCAAACGGTCTTCAGTGGCAGACTGGCTCAATTGGCGATACAACACTCGCTCTTTCAACTACCGGGCCAATTGATTGTGATCAGTGGCGTGACGAGTTTAGCTGTCCTTTCAAGACGACTGTTATTGTACTAGCAATACCTTCTTCTCTTCAACTTGATGCCGACAAACTGACGACCTCAGAATCATTGCAGACGTAGATCCTCCAGATAGTAGGTAAATGAGAGGATCGTGATATTTCTTAATAGTTAGCCACTTGTATAACTGTGCTCTGCTGTTATAGTTAGCTATATGGCTAAGTGTTCAACCTCTCTCGACAGTGTGTTTCATGCCCTTGCCGATCCAACTCGACGAGCCGTGATTCATCGTCTGGGTCAGGGGGCTACTACAGTGAGTGAGTTAGCAGCTCCCTTCAATATGGCCCTGCCATCGTTTATGAAACATCTTCAGATCCTTGAGAGCAGTGGCATTATTTGCTCAAAGAAGATGGGTCGCACTCGCATCTGTGAAATCAGGTCTCAAGAGCTAACCAAGGCGGAATCCTGGATTGCCGAACAGCGAAAGCTTTGGGAAGACCAGACTGACCGTCTTGAAACCTATGTGGCTGATTTGCAAGCCAAGGAGGATAAAGAATGACCCCAGTATCTAGTGACAAAAATCTAGATCTCACTGTCACTCGGATTATTAAGGCTCCTCGATCGTTAGTGTGGCGAGCCTGGACAGAGCCAGAACATCTTGAGAAGAGGGTACTCAATACCTTGCCCGTGCCCTCCATAAGGATGCTGCAGATCAGCAGAAACATGCAGAGATGGGCTTTATTCAGGGGTGGAGTACCTGCATTGATCAGTTGGCAGACGTGGTGGCCCAGTTACAGGACAATACCGTTGACTCAAGCATTTAAATGGGAATTGCAAGCCGTCATTGGGTCAGTAACTCATTTCTGTAGCAATCAATACTGAGAAGAAGGAGTCCTTACGTCTGGATGGATCCAGTACCATACCTAGCAAGCTATGGCTAAACCCCTGGAGGCTACTCGGTTACTCTTTGATCTGAGACGAGCCAACCAGATTCTACAACAGGTAACTGGGTGCTTAGATCCAGAATTAATCGCCCAATCGGTGACTCAGGCCCTGGTCCAGGATTTTGAGTGTGCCTTTGCTCGGATTTGGGTGGTGGATCCCGACGGAGCAGTTTTGCGCCTGATCGCTTCAGCGGGTCTGTATACACGGTTAGATGGCTCCTTTGCTAGAGTCCCTATGGGAGCCTTTAAGGTTGGTAAAATTGCCCAAAATCGAATCTGTTTTTTTAGTAACAACCTGCCTGAAGAACCTTGGGTAAAAGATCGGTCTTGGGCTTTGGAGCATCAGCTGCTAGGTTTTGCTGGCTACCCTCTAGCCACTCCAGATAAGGTGATCGGTGTTCTGGCTGTCTTTAGTCATGAGCCGATGGCATCTGAGTTTTTTGAAGTGTTAATGAGTTTTTGTACCGCTTTAACAGCTCTACTAGATCTAGCTTTACAGTTGCAACGGTCGCCTACTGAGCTAGCTCCATCCCAGGCACTCTCTGATCAGATGGCTCAATTACTGAATTCAACGCCACTCACCTTGACCGGAACCGAACGTCCTTTAACTTTATCTTTAAATCAAGCTTTATTGAGAACCACTGAAATTTTGAGCACATTGAAGTGTGGGGCTTGTCATTTAAACTATGGCCAGGATACCGTTTCATTGGAAGCCATGATTGCTAGCCGTGATCTCTCGGGCGCGACTCCAACTGATACCCATCCCTCCCTACTCTCAGTTTTTGGCAATCTATCTCATGCAGCAGCCTGTCTTGGAGGTGAACTGCACACTGAGGTGGGTGGTGACGCTCAAGTGATCCAAGTGGTGCTCACCTTGCCTTATTTGACAACTAAAGGTCCTAAACTGCAGATTCATTGTCGTCAATCTGTTTTACAACTGGCCTTTACCCAACTAGCCCATCTAGCGGGTATCTCAGTTTGCCCTTTCTTAAAGGTAAGCCAGCACCCGATCCCACTTCTCACCGATGATCCCACCTTAGTCAGCTACTCCGAACGGATTCTGTGGATCCAACAAGCTGCTCAAATGCCGCCCCTAGGGGTGAAAGCCTATGTGACCTTAACCCTAACGCCTGCAGAACTTCTGGAAGCTACTGAAACAGTCTTGCAAGATCAGGCGTGGCGACTTCAGGCCCCCTTGACCGCTGTCAGTATTTCTGAGCGAGAACGAGACATTATGAAGCTATTAGCTCAAGGCTTACGGGATCGAGACGTTGCGGCTCAACTCCATATCAGTGAAAGTACCGTTAAGTTTCATGTCAATAATGTAGTGACTAAGCTGCAAGTTCGAACCCGACTCCAGGCGCTCTACCAGCTCACTAGGCAGGGCGTTTTAGCCTAAATTGCTGTAGCAGAGATAACTAAAACTAGCAGACTAACGATTCTGATAGGTGGCGCATGACTTGACTTTTAACCTTGAGTACCACGAGCTGTCCAATTCACTAAATGTATCAACTGTGTATCGGGTAACACAAAATTCAGCACTAGGCTCAGTACCATGACAGCTAGGTTAATTTTCAAATTGGAGTCGAGCTGAGGCTTGATCCAACCATGTTCAAACTCTTCAAGAAGAAGGATAGTTAAATTATGCCTGAGGTTACTATTCCAGCTCATAAGCCCGGTGATATTTTTGTTGATTATGAGGAAAAAGTTTTTCCTGATGTCAAAGCTGAGCCTGGAGAAAAAGCACTTGTTACTTTCCATACAGTTGCTTTTGAAGGATCGATTGGCTTGGTTAACCTGTTAACAGCTACACGTCTTTTGCGTAAGGGGTTTGAAACGTCAGTACTCTTGTACGGGCCCGGCGTGACCCTAGGACTGCAACGAGGTTTCCCTAAAATTAGTGATGAAGCGTTTCCGGGGCACCAGGCCATGAATAATCAACTGATCAAGTTTATGGAGGAAGGCGGTAAAGTGTATGCTTGCCGATTTGCCCTGCAAGGCTTGTATGGCCATGGTGAGCCGTCATTGATCCCTGGTATTCGACCGATCAATCCTCTAGATGTTTTAGATATTATTCTAATTCATCGGAAAGAGGGAGCATTTATTTTGGATACTTGGACGCTATAAAGTCTCCACGTTTTGAGGACAAGCCATTTTGAGGAGAAGCCTATGAACGGCACGATCCGAGTGGCAGCGGCCCAGATCAGCCCTGTCCTATTTAGTTGTGCAGGTACTGTAGATAAGGTATTGCAGACGATAGCTACCGCAGCCAACGAAGGCATTCAGCTGATTGTTTTTCCTGAAACTCTGGTGCCTTACTACCCCTATTTTGCATTTGTACAGCCGCCTGTGTTGATGGGGCGGGAGCATATGCGTCTCTACGAGGAAGCCGTCGTGGTACCGGGGCCTGTTACCGCTGCTGTGAGCCAAGCCGCCCACCGTCATCATATGGTTGTGGTTTTAGGGGTTAATGAGCGGGATCACGGCTCTCTCTATAATACCCAGCTTCTCTTTGATGCCGATGGAACTCTCCTGCTGCAACGCCGTAAGATCACACCTAGCTATCATGAGCGGATGCTGTGGGGCCAAGGGGATGGCTCTGGATTAAAAGTGATGGATACAGCTGTGGGTCGCCTGGGGTGCTTGGCTTGTTGGGAACACTACAATCCCTTAGCTCGTTATGCCTTGATGGCCCAGCATGAACACATTCACTGTTCACAGTTTCCTGGATCCATGGTAGGACAGGTGTTCAGTGATCAAATCGAAGTCACCCTGCGGCATCATGCTCTTGAATCAGGATGTTTTGTTGTGAATGCGACTAGCTGGCTCTCACCTGATCAAGTGGAGCAAGTGACCTCTGATCCGACTTTACAGCGAGTCCTTTCAGGAGGTTGTAACACCGCTATTATAGGCCCTGAAGGCAACCACTTATGTCCTGCTATTACTGAAGGAGAAGGTATGGCGGTTGCTGATCTAGACCTGTCGTTGATTGTCAAACGCAAGCGAATGATGGACTCAGTGGGTCACTACGCGCGCCCTGATTTGTTACAGCTTCACCTCAATTCAACATCCAGGACCGTTATGACTGAAGCCTCTGACTCTGAGATCTCAAATACAGCTCATGATTTTGAACCTCAGGCATTCAAGGCCATTGAACCCGTTGATTTTACTTCAATGCCGCTTAATTCTTAATTCTATGAACCAGCCACGCTTTACTAAACAGCAGCTCATTACCGAATTACAGTCAAAAGGACTCCAATTGCTTGATCCTGGCATAGGTAGCGCCGGTCGCCAGGGGGGGGCTGGTCCCTCAGATCACAAGGCGATCACGATTGAAGACACTACGATTATGGTCCCAGTCTTTACCGGATCAGCCCAGCAATCCCCTTACAAAGCTGTCATTGATCCAGCGACCCGTCAGGCTCATCTCACCCAAGCAGGGCAGTCTTTAGCGACCGTCCAGTTTCCACCGCAGCCCCAGTTTTATCAGCTAACCACCGCAGAAGGGATTCCTTACTGGCAGATTGCCTTACTCCATAGTCATGATGTGTTAGCCACCACGGTATTACAAACCTGCTTTCGCTACGCTGATCCTCAAACCGCCTGTCAGTTTTGTGCTATCGGCCAGTCCTTAGAGGCCGGTCGAACTATTGCCCGCAAAACCCCTGAGCAACTCGCTGAAGTAGCAGCAGCAGCTGTACGGTTAGATGGAGTTAAACACATGATCATGACCACGGGAACCCCTCATACGCCTGATCGAGGGGCTGCTTATTTGGCTGAGTGTGCCCGAGCCATCAAAGCCCAGGTCAATTTGCCGATTCAGGCTCAGTGTGAACCCCCGGTTGATCTGATCTGGTTTGATCGCTTAAAGGCGGCAGGTGTGGATAGTTTAGGAATTCATTTAGAGGTGATAACCCCAGAAGTGCGCTCTCAGATCCTGCCAGGCAAAGCTGAGGTACCTGTGGAGACTTACTTTACCGCTTTTGAAGCCGCTGTCAAGGTGTTTGGCTGGGGACAGGTTAGTACCTATTTACTAGCTGGACTAGGAGACTCATTGGCTACTTTAGTAGAAACTTGTGACCGCCTCATTCACTTAGGTGTCTATCCCTTTGTGGTTCCCTTTGTCCCTATTACAGGAACGCCTTTGGCGCATCATCCGGCACCGGATAGTGAATTCATGTTTGTGTTGTATCAATCAGTGAATCAGCTACTGCAACAGGCGGGTCTATCCACTCAACAGATCAAAGCTGGGTGTGCAAAGTGTGGAGCTTGTTCTGGGTTATCTGCCTTTGCCACTGATTGAGGACTGGGTCCTGTTTAAATCATTGTCGAATGTCTGTGCTCAAACCTATGTCTAACTCATCCTACGTATTCAAACTGGCTGAAACTCCAGTTGAGGTCGCTGCTTATTTTAGTCTACGCCGTGAGATCTTTTGTGATGAGCAACAGTTATTTGAATATAGTGATCAGGATACGATTGATGCGATGGCCTACCCGATTGTGGCCCTGGATGGTAGTGATGTGGTAGGTGTGGTTCGGATCTATGAAACTCAACCAGGTCACTGGTTTGGTGGTCGATTGGGTGTCCATCAACGGTATCGACGACGAGGTCAAATTGGCAAAGGACTGATCTATAAAGCGGTGACTACAGCCAATGGCTGGGGCTGTGAGCAATTTTTAGCCACTGTTCAATTGCAAAATGTCCGATTTTTTCAACGACAGCACTGGGCTTCGCTTAAATTGATTGAAGTGTGTTGCCAACCTCACCATCTCATGCAAGCTGATCTGGACTATTATCCACCCGAATCTGATCAACGACCTAGAAATCCCACTAGTTTTGACCCCTTAAGTCATCCTCTCGCAGTAAGCTAGTTAAAGGTGCCACAACAGTATTCTCATACTAGCTCTTGGGGGCCTGATGCTAACTGATTTGGTAGATCACCTCAGACAGTCTATTGGAATCATCCATAAACAGGATATTCAACAAGCCGCTAATTACCTGGGTCAGACAGTCCAGGTTGCTGAGTCAGATATCTTAATGGGGGATGATTGTGCAGCTATTCCTCATGGTAATGGGTATTTGTTGCTAGCGGCTGAGGGGATGTGGCCGTTGCTAGTAGAAACCGAGCCGTGGTTTGCAGGCTGGTGCTCAATTATGGTGAATGTTAGTGATGTCTATGCCATGGGTGGGCATCCCTTAGCAGTTGTAGATGTGATCTGGAGCCAAGGGCTACTCCACAGTGCCGAAGTCTGGTCGGGTATGAAAGCTGCTGCTGAGACCTATCAGGTCCCTATTATTGGGGGGCATACCAATGTTCAGAGCCGCTACAATGCTCTAGCTGTAGCTATTTTGGGCCAGGCTGATCATTTAATTGCTAGCTCAACAGCCACTCCCGGCGACTGCTTACTGATGGTTGTCGATCCCCAAGGCCATCGTCATCTGAAATATCCGTTCTGGAATGCTGCCACTGATGCCAACCCTGCTGATCTGCGGCGTAAGTTAAAGTTGCTACCTCAACTGGCTGCTGAGGGACTGTGTACATCGGGTAAAGATATTAGTATGGGTGGCATTATTGGGACTACATTGATGCTACTGGAGACCTCAGGCTGTGGTGCTCATCTCTATCTAGATCAGATCTGGTGTCCTGCTAGCTTTGATCTGGCAGATTGGCTCTGTTGTTTCCCCAGTTACGGCTTTCTTTTGAGTGTTGATCCTAAGGATGTGCCAGAAATTCAAAATCGCTTTCAACTTCATGGCCTAGAGTGCCGCAACATGGGTACTGTGAATTCCACTCACCATCTAGTGCTCCATGCCCAAGCGGAATCAGCTTTATTCTGGGATCTACAAGCTCAACATCTCACGGGATTCAGCCGACATGGATAGCTGAAATCATGATGGGTATCGATTGCTAATGGCTGACGCCAGGACTTACCTGTTCGAAATCTTCACTGAAAAACAATGAGTTACATAGCAACTGACCTTGATCTCAACTCCAATTCTGATTTAGGGCTGCTTGTATCAGAACTGCTCGAGCTTGGAGAGATCATTGTTAATCTTAACCAGTGGGTAGATAAAACGTATCGTGTTTCCATAGGCCTTAGTGGTGTCGAGGAGAACCCTGAATTGAGCATCCAGTACTGCTCTTTGTTGGAGAGAGTATCCTTGGAGTCCAAGGCTGCTTTGAACAAGTGTTCAAGACCGATCTTAGATATTGGCTTTGAGAGTAGAACGGGATCCTTAAAAGCAAGTTACTGGCTACCTGCTGATCTAGTTCGGCGGGCTTCCGACTTAGGGTTTGGCATCACAATCACGATCTACCCAGTTGGAACCTATTGGATCTAGATTAGGTAGTATTATGCAAATCCTTCACGGTACCTGGATCCCTCAATCCGACCCCCATTTCATCCAATCGGGGTCCTTCTGTCTGTGGGTAGAAACAACAGCACCGTCGACCCAGAAACAACACCGGCGGAACTTGGGCCAGCCCCACCATCTAGCTGCTAAGGCTTTGGCTACTCTTCTCTCCAGTGAACTGGGGATCAAGCTCCCTCCTAATCGTCGAGGCCAAGACTTCATCCAGCCTTGCTTTTTTCTGCTGCCCACTGTGAAGGGACACCCTCTACCTTCACTAGATCTGGCTCGTTACCTGGAGAATGACCTCCCTGACAGCTATGAGTTTCAATATTGGTCCATTGACTGTTACCACGCAGGCGCTGTCGATCCTTCTGGAACCTCTGTTGTACGATTGCTCAATGATCTCCATTTCATGGCCCACCACAATTTGACAGATATTCAACTGGGAGCTGATCTATATTTCTGGTTTCATTTCACACAGGCCCTCAAGCGGATCATCTTCAAAGATCACTACATCCCCTCCTTGAAGTACCAAGCCTTAGATCCTCCTCCCAAGACTCCAGCCTCACGCCGGTCAAGATCAGCTAAATCAGCTAAAGCCTCCAAAACCTCCAAAGCCCTCCCTACATCTCCTACAGACCCGACTCAAGCTAGGCCAGCCATGGATCCGTTCATCATCCACCCTGGTTGGGAGTTTGTTGGGGAAGAGTATGAAAAGATGTTGGAGCACTACGTGGATCACATGCCATTAATAGGGGCTGCAGGGTTTGCTAAGCCTCGTGAGACTTTGGAATTTTATGATCGAGCGACTCTTCTCCGACATTTTTCAGACTGCCTCCTCACTGAGTTGCTCACGCATCTGCCGATGACACAAGTCTTTGAAAAGAAGATTCAAGGATCCTTAATTGCTAGCTGTCTTAAATCTCTCCCTTGGCAGAAGTCAACCGGACTAGAACGCTACATGGCTTGGCAAACCTGGCGAGATCGGATTGTCCAGACCCAGACCCTTCAGCCGTTTTACCTCTATTTTCATTTGCAGGATCCGGCTAAGCCAGAGGATTTGTGGTGGTTACAGCTTCAAGTGGGGTCGAAACAGGATCCCTCGCTCAGGTTGGCATTAGAGGATTATTGGCGGATGCGGCCAAAGCAACAAAAGCAGGTCAGAGACTGGCTGGGCAATGATTTTGAACAAAACCTGTTGCTGAACCTAGGCTATGCAGCCCGGATTTATCCCTCACTGTGGGCGGGGTTGGAAACCGATCAGCCGGTTGGGATCCATTTGAACCTGGAGGCCGCTTTCAGCTTTTTGAAAGAATCAGCCTGGGTGCTGGAAAATGCGGGTTATAAGGTGGTTGTGCCAGCCTGGTGGACCCCACAAGGACAGCGGCGAGCTCGAGTGCGGCTGCAGGCACGGGGAAAATCACTGACTCCTAGTCAGGATAAAGCCAAAAGTTATTTTTCATTTGAAAAACTGGTGGACTATAACTATGAATTAGCTATTGGCGATGCGGTTGTGTCTGAGGCGGAGTGGCAACAACTGGTCAACGCCAAATCCCCTTTGGTGCAGTTTCGGGGGCAGTGGATTGAGTTAGATCAAGATAAGATGCAGCAGATGTTGACCTTCTGGCAAACTCAGCAACACGAGAATCCTGAGCTTGGTTTACTAGATTTTTTAAAGTTGACAGCGGACAGTTCTTCTGACGAGCTTGAGGTAGTCTATGAGCGTGAAGATGCACTGATGCAGATGTTGGCTCACTTAAAAGATAATACTCATATTCAATTAATTGAAGACCCGGCTACATTTCAAGGGAAGTTGCGGGATTATCAAAAACGAGGGGTATCCTGGCTCCATTATCTCGATCAGATGGGTTTGAATGGGTGTCTTGCCGATGATATGGGCTTGGGGAAAACCGTACAGGTGATTGCGCGGCTGGTCCAAGAACGAGAGTGGGCTCAGGCCGAGAAGATCAAGATCCCGCCTACGCTGCTGATTGCCCCAACGTCAGTGGTGAGTAACTGGTTTTATGAAATTCAAAAATTTGCACCTCACCTGAAAGCGGTTATCCATCATGGTAGTAATCGTGCGAAGCAAACTCAAGACTTCAAGCGAATCTGCCGGGTGTATGACATCCTCATCACCTCCTTCACGCTAGCTCGGATAGATGTCAAGTTATTCAATGATGTTCACTGGCACCGTATTGTCTTAGATGAAGCTCAAAACATCAAAAATCCCAAAGCTGCTTTAACCAAGTCTATCTGTAAATTTGAGGCTACTCACCGGCTGGCCCTCACCGGAACCCCCATTGAAAATCGCCTGCTTGATCTCTGGTCTATCTTTAACTTTCTCAACCCGGGTTATCTGGGTAGCCAAAAGCAATTCCAACGCAACTTTGAAATTCCAATTCAAAAGAATCATGATCCTCACCCATCAGCCACCCTCAAACAATTGGTTGAACCTTTCATCCTGCGCCGGGTCAAAACCGATCAAGCTATCATCCAAGATCTACCTGATAAGGTGGAACAAACCTTATTGTGCAACCTCACTAAAGAGCAAGCCTCCCTCTACGAAGCTGTCGTCAAAGATGTTGAGCGCCAGTTGGATTCAGCAGAGGGGATCCAGCGCCAGGGCTTAATTCTAGGAACTCTAACCAAGTTGAAACAGGTGTGTAACCATCCCAGGCAGTTTTTACAGGACGATAGCGACTTTACCGCAGAACGCTCTCACAAATTGACCCGCTTAACGGAGATGGTGGCTGAAGCCATGGAGGAGCAGGAATCTGTATTAATCTTCACCCAGTTCACAGAGTTGGGATCGGCGCTGGAAAAGTATCTCCGGCAGACGTATCACTACACCACCTACTATCTGCATGGGGGCACAACCCGCTCCAAACGAGAGGCTATGATCCAGGCCTTTCAAGCTCCAGAGGCAGAACCTTCCATCTTTGTCTTGTCTCTGAAGGCAGGTGGTGTGGGTATTACTCTCACAAACGCGAACCATGTGTTTCATTTTGATCGGTGGTGGAATCCGGCTGTTGAAGATCAAGCTACGGATCGGGCCTTTCGAATTGGTCAAAAGAAAGCCGTTTTTGTGCATAAGTTTGTAGCGATTGGCACCTTGGAGGAACGTATTGATCAAATGATTGCTGATAAGAAAGCCTTAGCCAGGTCTATTGTCGGATCCGATGAATCCTGGCTGACAGAGTTGGATAATGATGCATTTAAACAGCTGATTGCGCTGAATCGGAGTGCCATTTTGGACTGAGTGTGAACTGATCTGCAGAATAGAGGTGTCATACTATGAGCAAAGCATTTAGCCGAACCTGGTGGGGCCAAAAATTCTTGGCAGCCCTTGAACAGTTAACCGATCCAGGGCGGTTAAGTCGAGGTCGATCCTATGCATCCGGGGGCCGGATCACCAGTTTTGAAATCAAAGATGGATGCGTGCAAGCAACAGTACGGGGATCGGTAAATGCCTACTTTGGGGTGTACAAAGAGCCACTCTATATCACTACCATTGAGTTTCAACCTATTAGTCAAGCCAACTGGGCGGCGGCTATTGCCCTAATGGCCTCAAAAGCTGCCGTGATTTATCGCCTCCTCCTCAACGATATCCCTGATACAATTGAAACCTATTTCAAACGACTCAACCTCAATCTCTTACCGGGTAGCCAGAAAGACTTTGAAGCAACCTGTTCTTGCCCCGACTGGGAAAATCCATGTAAGCATATTGCAGGGGTTTACTATTTGGTAGCGGCTGAGTTAGATCAAGATCCGTTCCTTCTATTTGAACTACGGGGGATCTCCCGTGAGGCTTTACAACAAGAGCTGGCAAAAACCCCACTAGGCCAAGCCCTGTCTGCGCAATTACCATTAGGCCATCAACCGCCCCGACCCGTGCAATCCTACTACACCTCTCTACACACTGTAGCTGCTGATCCTACTACCACGTCTCTGCGTGATTTCTGGCACGGGTCCACGCGTCTTCCCGCAACTATAGAAGCTCTCCCTACCCATCCGGTGTCAGGAATCCTAGTGAAAAAGCAAGGTGACCTCCCTGCCTTTTGGGATCGCCATAATTCCTTTCTAGAGGCCATGGATGCCCTGTACGAAAAAGTCCGGGCCAAGTCGCGCCTATAGATCACTAAGATCACTAGTTCAAATCTAAAACCAGGACTTAGATCTGAGATAAGATTGACAAATCTTGGTTTGTTAGCATGAAGAGCAAATTTATTGTACTGAGCTATGGCCATGAGTCTTCTTAAGATGCTTGGGATCAAAGGTGTGCTGCTCATCAGCTTGGGGCTAGCTAGCCTGTTCTGCTCCCTGCCTGTTTATGCTCTTTCGGTTCATGATGTGCCAAATCCTCGACTGCAAGAGAGCTGGGTTACAGACATGGTGGATCTATTAACACCCCGAACTGAACAACAGCTTGACCAATGGATTACCGATTTAGAAGCTGAAAACGGGACTGAAATAGCCATTGTTACTGTTCCTGAGACTGCTCCTGCAACTTCTCCCAAATCCTTTGCAACCAAATTATTCAATACCTGGCATATTGGTAAAAAAGGGATCAATAACGGTATCTTAATTTTAGTATCTCATGGAGATCGCCGTATTGAAATCGAAACGGGGTCTGGGGCCAGACTCGTGTTGCCCGATCAAGACGTTCAATCCATCATTAATACAGAGATCCTTCCCTACTTTAAAGAAAATAACTTTGATCGGGGAATCTTAGAAGGAACACAAACACTGACTGAGATCTTACAAGCTACAGAACCTAGTTTTTTTAATGAGATCTCTCAGCATTTAAGGTTTGATCCATCCTCTGTCTATACTCATCAAGCTACTCAAGTTAGGCGACCCAAACTTGTAATTGGTTTTAGCATCCTATTAGGAGGACTAGTTCTAACCATTGGAGTTTTAAGTGCCACAGCGAAAGGTCCGATCTATGTTCAGTTGGGGCAAAGATCGCGAGTGCGACGTTATTCTTTTGATGATCACTCCTTAAAATGTGCTATTTGTAGCCAGCCCTTACAACAAATTAGTTCTGAAATCTTAGATCCACAGTTAACAAAGGCTGAGCGAGTAGCCCAAAGACTAGGTACAGTTGAATACAAAGGCTGGAGTTGCTCTCAATGTTCCTCCGATATTGACTTGATCCATATTCGAGCTTATACCCTCCACACCCCTGAAACTCTAAAATACAACTGGTGTCCTAACTGTGAAGAAATGACTGTACTTGAAACAGAAACCACTATTGATTCACCAACTACGGCTACAACTGGTTCAAAGCTAGTTCAGAAAACCTGTCAATCCTGTTCATACCATGAAGATCAAACGGTTATTCTCCCTATCCTTACGGCTAGCAGCAGTTCTGATGGAGGATTCAGTGGCAGCAGTAGCTTTGGTGGAGGATTCAGCAGTGGGGGCGGAGCTGGAGGGAGTTGGTGATGTAACCTCACTTAGTATCAGATCTTAATCATGATTAAATCTAGTGGGTTAATTCATGTCTTAATGCTTGACTATGTTGTAATGATCAAAAGCAGCCCTGCTACCTGGATCTCCCCTGTTTTCAAACTTTAAGACCAAGGGTTGACCTACAGCAGCAGGATAATTGTCAGCCTTGAAGGTTAGAGTTACTGGGATCCAAATGGTTAGCCAGTCATTAACCCAATAGAGTTGGCGGATCCCCTATTCCCATGTGCACGACTCACTACTGCTTGCACTAGACATCATGACTTCCGTACTCCACGATCATGACTTTATTCAGGGCTAGGGTTGGAGGCTCTTCACTCTGAATTTTGTGGTCTGTTGGCGATGATGAAGACATCGAGATTCAAGGATACCTCTATGCGTTCGACACAAGCTTTCACTCTCACCGTTACTGTTGTTATGTCGGTATTGTGTTTATCTGCTCCTGCTTTTGCGGGCGGTCGTTTCCGGGCCAGTGGTTACAACCCTGAGACTGGTGATGCGGCAACAACAGGTGGGGGTTACTCTTCAGAGACTGGATCCCGTTGGGGACAAACAGGTGTTTATGATGCCTCGACTGAGACTTACACAGGCACTACTCGGGCCTACAATCCTGCAACTGGCGAAGGATTTACGACGTCAACCTCAGCGACTCGAGGGGCTGGGGTTACAACAACTGTTCATACGATCAATAATGGCAGCTATGAGTGTGCCGTATCCCAAACCTTGCCAGCCCACTGCAACGAACTAAGCCAGTAAGAAACTTCTCTACTCAGGGATCTAGGATGTCAAGCTCTGAGGCTGACAGGGTTTGACATCTTATCTAATAAAATTAGTATAACTTTCATTGGTTGCCATGAGAGATCTCCTTCTGTAGTTTGCACTTTAAGCCTGTAAATCATAGAAAGATAAGCATATGTAAAAGCTCTCCTACTACTAGCTTCAGCAACTTTAGCAACAGTGAAGTTTGTTCACACGACTTTTGGGTTTGCTGTTTAGATATTGAACTAAAATTTAAAACCATTTTATTGTTTTAATCATTGTCGAATTATCATAGTCTTCTAATATATCATAATCCTCTAACATAGATATTGATTAGATAGTCCAATTCTTACAAAATTTGTGAAACAGATTCTCAGGATTGAAGTATTTGTTGATCTTTTGCCCCAGTAACTATAGGCTGATCATGATAAAATTGACCGACTACAAGTTTTCCAAAATGAATGATATCACCGGCCTGTAGTACTTGACGATCAATCCTATTTCCATTCACGAAGGTGCCATTAGAGCTTTCAGAATATAACCCATCACCATCTAACAAATGGAATTGACCACAGTCATCCTTTACAAGAGTGGCATGGATCCGAGATATCTCCTTATGATGCAGACAAATAGAACAATGCTTTGCTCTGCCAATAGTATAGTGACTTTGGTCAAGACAGTGCACAACTTCATTGGAACCTATCGAAATGCGTATTACCGGATGAAAAAAAGAATCCCTCATTTTTCCAATCTTCCATTTTGCTGAAAGCAGGATAACTTTATTGGCAGCTAATTTGATCAGCCTCTTGACGGAAAAATCTGTGAGATTTCGCTTGAGCTATGTATCTTCCAACTTATGCATGTTATCAGAGTACTGCCCACTTCGATGATCGCTAATGAGGCTGTCAGCAGAACTAGTTGATATAAGGATCATCGTCCTTGCTATACAGGAAACGGCTTACCTTTTGGGGCTAAATAGTCAGTGATCTCGATAATTTCATCACCTAATTGTAACCAGGGCAAACGCATCTTGTCAATAAACTGGTGTTAGTTTCAATACGGGTCTATTGATTATCCTGCTATTGATAGTCAAATGCATTAGTGAGTCTTTGTTACCCATGTAGGCAAGTATCTCAGCTCCTATAGTTTAATATTTTCTTAACATGCGTTTGCCCTGTAATTGTAACTGGGCTACTCGCATTCTCAATCCAAATACACCCTGCAAGCGTTCTTATAGTCAGAGCCTGATACTTCAATATCTGAGATCTTTTTAAAAGGGAGAACCTGGGTATAGAACTTAGGTCTTATTGTATTTTGCTCGAGTTCTGTAGGCTACAGCAACGCTGATTAGAATTAAAAAGAGGTTGATGAAATCTGCTCACGAGTTATCTCCTAAACAAGTCTCTCAAGTATGCATCGGGTGACAAGGGAGGTCTGCTTGAAAAGATCGGATAGGAGATCGTGACGTATTGAAATTCAGGACTTAAACGCGGGTGGACTGAAGGGCCTAGAGGTATCGGTAGGAGAGAGTTTGATAATGCTCAAACCTTGTTTGACGAGTGTATCGATTGCAGAGTTAGGTAAGGCAAACGGCCACACTACATACTTGGTATTGATATAATCCTGACCTCGTTGGGTTAGATTAACCTGCTCAGATAACATAGTGACATCTGGACCCCGACAGATGGTTGATTCAGTTTGTCTAATTCGTTGCATTAATTGGCTAAATAGCTCATCAGGTCGTTGAACAAAAACAATAATAGCCAGATCACAAGGATTGTAATAATTGCCTGTACCACATAAAAGCATGGCTTCACTGGGTAAGACGAGTGTTTCATGCTCACCTAGAGAAACAACAGGGTATAGAAACGTGCGGAGTTCTTCAAGTTGCCAATGATTGAATGAATGTAAGTCTAGATCGCCTCGAACCCAAGTTGAGACTGCAGGAAATACAGCTTCACTTAGCAATCGATAACATTCTTGGGGACGGCCTAACCAACAGAGAGAATCTTCATAAAAGGCTTCTGACTCTAACAAATTAGGACGGTAGGACACGTTAGTCATAGCGGCTCTAAACACAAAACACTTACTGGGTTCTAGGGTAGCTGATCCATCCCATAATCCAAATCCTAAACAGCTGGCCGAATCCTAAATGGCTGGAGTGATAAGATTAAACTCAAATGATCACCTCGCATTACAGGATCATGCTGAGAGAAGTTACGCGTGATTGCGCTTAATCGTAGTGGCTTGTCAGGGCACACTAAAGGTATTGAGCCAGTTCGCTTACAGGGTGTGATGTAGTTTACTCTCAGGATACTCTGTTTTCATCGTATGATAGGCCTGGTTCGATTACTTAAGTAGTTGAACTTACGGTTGAACTTATGGGAACGATCGACTTAGAACTGTCTTTCCAGATTGGCTCCACTTTGTTCGTTTATGGCAATGGATGATGGTCTATCAAGAGAACTGTTTGACGTTGTCTGATGTACCCAGAAGTCTAAGGACCTCAATGGCTGCTACCATGACAGATGTCAAAGCCAGAACTGCTGAGTTATTGCGTCTCTATCAGCAGGGGGGACGTCAGTCTTCTATTCGTAATCAGCTAGTGGAACTCAACATGGGTCTTGTGCGGAAAGAGGCTCATCATTGGCGGCATCAATGTCACGAGAGCTACGACGATCTGGTTCAGATTGGCTGTTTAGGTCTGATCCAAGCTATTGAACGCTTCGATATCTCACGAGGTTTAGCCTTTAGTTCCTTTGCGATGCCCTACATTCGGGGCGAAATCCAACACTACCTGCGAGATAAGAGCCCAGCTATGCGGATTCCTAGACGCTGGGTGACCCTACATCGACAAGCCAAAAAGAAGATTGCTCAGCTCCGTCAAGATCTGGGGCGAGCGCCTACCGAAGCTGAAGTTAGAGCCAGCCTTGATCTAAGTGAAGATGACTGGCAAGAAATGCAGTTAGCTCAGCAAAATAGCCTACTCCTAAGCTTAGATGCCCCCATTCAGTCAGAGGAGGATAGTGTTTCTCTGGGAGAAATGGTCCCGGACAGTCGCTATCGGAGTTTCCAGCTAGCTCAAGAAGATTGGCATCGGCTCCAATTTGCCTTAGATCACCTAGAGAAGCGAACCCGCACTATCCTTGAGTTTGTGTTTCTCTATGATCTAACCCAAAAGGAAACAGCTGAACGGTTAGGGATCAGTGCTGTCACTGTCTCTCGCCAAGTCAAAAAGGGGTTGGAGCGCCTGACAAAAATATTAAATCAAGACCTATTTTAGCCTGAGACACCAGGTTTAAAATTCTGGCTGACTCATGTTGACTCAGGCTGGGATAAAAATTCAAGAGTTGTCCACCGATCAGGTTGGCTAGGAACCACCAGATACCAGGTTGAATTTTCATCTCCTGAAGCCAGTACTATTTGAAAAGGCTCGGGTTGTCGCTTGTAGCGAGTCCGCGTCGATGGTGTGGTCACCTTTAGCTGATAGGTCCCTGTCAGTTGATGAGCTTCAATGAGTGTTTCTGACTCACCAATAAGGCTAACCTGTTTATCCTGCTCGACCCTAAAGTTAACTAGTTGGATCTGATCGGACAACGATGACTGATCTACTAGATTTTGTCTGACACCTGGGTTTTCAGTCATGTAATAGAGTAAGGCTTGCTTAACAACGGCCTGAGGTACACTCGATCCACAGCTAGTGAGGAATAAACTGGCCAGCACCACGATCGTCAGTGTCAGCAGCTTGATATGGCTCTTTACCTGTGATGCTATTGATCCTAACGATACACGATTCAAGAATTGCATAATGGACTCATTTTGAAGATAACACTCGAAGAATTTCGCAACCCTGTTGAAGGCTTACATAACCCCGGTCGCAGGTTGATGCTTAAGAAATTCCGTATTGACCCCTGATTCACGGACCATAGAGACTAAACCAGTACGAGCAATCTCTCTAATCCCGAAGGTGGATAGCATTTTAACAATAGCCACCAATTTACCTGGATCTCCCGTGACTTCTAGGGTCAGGGATTCTTCAGCAACATCAACAATCCGAGCTCTAAACATTTGTGCAACATCCATAATGCCAGAGCGAGTCTCCACGCTAGCATTCACTTTAATTAACATCAGCTCACGCTCAACACAGGGAATCTTGGAAATGTCAGTCACTTTCAGGACGTCGATCAATTTGTAAAGCTGTTTAATGATCTGCTCAACATCTCGATCATCACCGGGTACCACCATCGTGATCCGAGAAACCCCCGGACGTTCCGTGGGACCTACTGTTAAGCTATCAATGTTGAACCCCCGCCGAGCAAACATCCCTGCAATCCGAGTTAGAACGCCAGGCTGATCCTGAACGAGAGCACTTAAGGTATGTTTCATGGAGGGAGACAAGATTATATCCTAGACATTGAGCTTTACTTTTGGCTTTACTATTTTGTCAGAGGGTTGTCTTTGGAGCAACAGATTACTGCTCACCCTGACATTAGATCATCTAATTCTGCATAATCGGGTAACGGAGCCTGAATCGTCCGACCTTGACGAAACACCATTCGATCATGTTGGGGACGAGAGAGCAATTCACTAAAGCCCCGACCTTTAAACCAAATTAGATCGGCTGCCATACCTACTCCAATCCGACCAAGGGTAGGTAGCCGCATTAGATCGGCAGGAGTGGTGGTAATGGCTTGAGGCCAGTTGCCATAGGGGGTGTCTAAATGAGCAATCCGCACAGATTGGGTAAAGACTTCAAGACCATCATGATCACCGAAGCCAAAAAAGGGATCTCGGCAATTATCACTGGCCATCGCGACTGGAATCCCCATTTGCTTGATCTCTTTGAGAACCGTGACGCCCCGCCATCGAGGGGTCCGAGCTGACAAGCGATCTTGTAGATAAAGATTACACATGGGTAAACTCACAATCCCAATCCCAGCGGCTTTCACCCGATCTAAGGTTGCTTGCACCACATCAGGTGCTTGAACAGCTAAGTTACAGCAGTGTCCACAGACAATCTGACCTTGAAATTGATGCCGGAGGGCTGCCTCTGCTACTGCTCTAAGAGTCATTGAACTGGGATCACTAGTTTCATCCGTATGAAAATCCAGATCGAGACCCCGCTCTTGAGCTAACGTAAATACTCGATCCAATTGGGCTAACAGGTCAGGTTGAGGTCTAACCACACCTCCTAGCAAGCCACCCAATTCCGCCACTCGATCAGCTAACGGTTCGGCTAAAGGGGATACGTAAATATCCAGCCCTGCCAGCGCCACAGCCTGTAAACTCAACCGCCCCGACCATGCCTGCTGGAGCGACTGAAAAATATCAAAGATCTCAAGAGGAGTTGCTGTTGAACACACTAAGTGAGTCCGGATAGCTTGTGTGCCATGGGCATAGCTACACTTCAAGCCAAAGTCCATACGACGATAAAAATCTTCAGGGTTTTGGATCTGCTGGATGTCAGTACGGGAAGCTTCTAGAGCTTGTTCAAAGGTTCCATCAGGATTAGGTGAGCGTGGCCAAACATGGCCTTTGTCTAAATGGGTATGCAGATCCACAAAACAAGGCCAAACTTGACCCCCTTTCCCCTCAATCTGTAAACCTGACTCAGGCAATCCCAACTGAGTTGAACAAACTTGTGTAATTACACCTGCTTGAATTTCAAGGTGAACAGAGGCTAGATGCTCTCGGTTAGCTTGGGCCAAAATAACCGGATCAGGGTTAGCTAAGACTGAGATGGGAACTTGGACATTAGTCAGCCAGTAATGGTCAGAGTCAATCATCATTAATGCAAACGGATCAGTGAATCACCTTTGTCATCTTACCTTGAGACTCTCCTCATAATCTTTGAACGTCAAGGAATTATTGAAACAGCCTAGCTTGGGAACTATAGTCAACTATGGTCTAACTAAAGATATTGAAAGCGATTGATATCTAGGGAACGATTGATATGGCTTGGCCATCTACTAGTGGATCTGCCTGTGCTCCATAAGTCCCATCAGGTGGATGCTTGGGCTTTTTAGATCCGAAGGGGATGTCGTCTAAATCGTCATCATTGGGGAGTAAGCATCTGACAACATCGATTTTGTACTCTAGTTCATTGAGTAAAGGTTGCAGCTCACGGATCAGTCGAGTGTATTTTTGCAATTGCAGTCTAGTTGCTTGAGCCTTTTTTAAACCGTCGCGCTTATCGAGCAGAGCTTCACGAGCTGAATAGTCATCATGATTAATGAGAGCAGCTTCAGCCTGGAGTTGGAAGTCTTCCAAGGTTTGCAGAATCTGTCGACACTCGTGATCTATTTGTTCCTGTCTAATTAGGGCTGCCTCGACAAGTTGCCTTAGTTGCATCGAGTCTTCAATCATATTTTGTAGCGATAGCCTTAGAAACTCTAAGCCCTCATCTGTTTCAGCTAAAGGGATAAAGTCGTATTGGATGGTAGTCTTGATCCGTTTCAGAAATCCCATGCCATCAGTCCGATTACTATACAAATAGTCTAGCACGCTGTTTTCAAGGCTTGGTAGCCATGGGATGGTCAGATCAGAAATGACTAGGTTAATGCAGATTGGAGCTGGCTTGATTTTAAGGATTTGTCGAGAATAGTACTCATTTTAACAATTCAGACTTTGACTAGTTGAGTAACTCCTGTATGCTGATCAGCAGAGATCCAAAGAGTCTTCAATAGATATTCAACAAAGTTTCTGATTCATTCTAAATCAAAGCTTTCAAAGTCTTGAGAATCCGAGTATGCAAGTAGATAGGTTTACTGACAGATCTGATTAGCAGTAGGTTTAGGTTCAAATCTAAACAGTGGATTTCAGGATTTAGATAAGTAGATACTATGATCCAATATCCAAGAATTTGTGTCCATATGGAAATTTAAGACCAGGTTACAGCTGTACGGCATAATTCTTCACCAAAATTAGGATCTCTACGTCTATACTTTCACAAAATCTCTATACTCAAGGTGGTACGATAAACAAGCTCGAAGTTGAGAGGTATCATTATGCGTATATTTAATTTAATTGCGGCTCAATTGAAGACTTGGTTCCCAGCTCCAACGGTTCATGCTCACTGTGATGGCCCTTGTGGTGTTTATGATCCAGCTTCTGCACGAATTGCAGCTGAAGCCGTGGTATCCATGACTAAGAAGATCCTAGACTTACAGCCTCCTGCAGGTGGAGATCCAGCAGCCTTGGCCACCTATGAAAATACAATGAGCCGCTATATTCAGATCAAGGAAGAGCAAGCTCAACTCGCTAAAAAGGAACTATTGGTGCTGTGGACAGATTATTTTAAGCCTGTACATTTAGAACAGTTTCCAGATTTGCATACTAAGTTCTGGAATGTTGCAAAATTGTGTTCTGCTTGCAAGGTAGAGGTCAACTTACAACATGCCAATGAATTGATGGATGCTATCAAAGAGATTCAAGAAATGTTCTGGGCAACTAAAAACAGAACGGATGTTCCCTGGTACAAAGCAAGCTAGTTTGGCTCAGGATCCTGGTTTGGTCCCTGCTCAGCTCCGAAACAGTACCCTTTGGGATATTGGTCTTTGGTTGCTGAAGCAACGACAGCGGTTTCAGGTTGTTGGAGTGTCCATGTTGCCTATGCTAAGACCAGGAGACGAGATCCTAGTGGATCGTCAATGGTATAGGCGATCCACCATTACTACTGGAGATGTGGTTGTAGTCAAATCGCCTAGACAACCCAACCAATACTTGGTGAAACGAGTGATTTCAATTCATCCAGATGGTTCTTACTTTATTCAAGGCGATAATCATCGGCAAAGTACGGATAGCTGGGACTTTGGCTGGGTGGATCAAAGTCTGATCGTAGGTCGGGTGACAAGTCGATTTCTGTGAGTGCACGCAAAGATGACCCGTTGAGGTTGAGCAAGCATTACCTTAAACTCAACGTGATCCTGGACACGGTTATAGATCCATTTGAAGCATGAGCTGAATGCTGAATAACGAGCCTGTAGGATTAAGTTTAAAACTAGGAGTCGGCTTTAGCTTTCAAAAGGGTCCACAGGCAAGTGGGGATTTCATGAGAACCAGACTTTAAATCCTTTAAAAGAATTAGATCCTCTTTGAGATAATGGATGGCAACTTTTTGACTCGCATCTAAGAGGCTACACCGACCTGAAGGATACGACAAAACTTGACCTAAGTAGAAATCTACCCAACCATCAGCATGCTGTTGACGTTGAACTTGAATAGCATCAATCTGTTGAGTAGTAGGCGGATCTAATTGATGAAACAGCTGGAATCCACCCACCCTGTTCCATCCTATCCACCAATTGGGAGCCATTGGAGCTAAATGGTTGAACCATACTCCTGAGCTAAATCGCTGCCAAGCCATTGACAATCTCCACACCTAATGGATCATCTGAAAGCACCTAGTTGAGACTGGCACATTCAGGTTTTGACTGCTCAAAGATCACAACCGACAGAGACTTGATGTGAATGATGAGCAATAACACATGATAAGGACCATAGCAGCTCTACCACTCTATTGCAAGACTTTCTCATCAAAACTTGAGTGGAAGAGTTGATTAAGAAGGATAACTAATGCTAGATGTTACCTTGTCTAATCAAGGAGAGTTATCAATAAGTCTAGCACTTGAGAACTATTCCTTATACTGTTGATAATCTATGACAAT
>CAYSWV010000002.1:34587-98851 GCA_964434865.1 uncultured bacterium | reverse complement strand
TAATCTATGACAATCTAGTTCTAGATCAATCATGGGCTAGTGATTGGTAGTGCTGGATTCACCTTAGAGGATACTTCGTTGCCCCTCTGGACTGATCCCGATCACGGTCAACTGACAGTCAAGAACGCGATAACCGTACTTTTCAGCAACTTTCTGAACAATAGCCAGTATTTTGTTGTCTTTAAATTCAATGACTTCATTCGTCTTGATACAAACCAAATGATGATGATGTTGAGATCCGAGTTGGTTAAGTTCATAATACTTGTGGCCTTCTTTAAGCTCTAATTCTCTTAAAATACCCATTTCACTCAGCATCTTCACAGTCCGATAAACTGTGGCTAGGCTGATGGTATGGCCTTCCTGTTGGAGACGGGCCTGAATCTCTTCAGCGTTGAGATGTTGCCCCTCAGGTAAATCCAAGAAATACCGTAAAATAGCCTCCCGCTGAGGGGTTGAACGCCACCCTCTAGAGTGAAGTTCATCTCGCAAAGACTCTTCTGAATAAATCATCATCTATTCACAAATCCATCCTAAAATAGTGAGGCTCTAGAGAGTTCTTCAATTGCCTTGCCCTCCGGCACCGTGTTTTACTAATCAACAACAGCTTAACTGAGAATGGCTACTAACAATAACCAGCAAGCCGTTATTGAGTTAGGTCAACTAATCTCTAGCGTACTCAGCATTAGAGAGAGGCCATCACCTCAATAGAGTAACTTATGACTATGGTTAATGCAAATATCATCATTTATAGGGTACTTCTATATAAAGGATTTGTAATTAAGATCTCTCAAGTTTCAACAGCCCCTCCTCATTGAATTGGGTATTGCTATGGTGATACGTCTAGACTTCCACCTGTTAAGGCTGGTTGTAGATGCTGGTTTGGATAGATCGCCATATGGAAGCTGTAACTCCCTGATATCGGCAAGGAGATCTTACTCGGTCGATCAAGAGATGTAACTGGGCTGGGTGACCCTACAAGATTGGATCATCCATTGAAGATCTCTGATGAAACGATTCACCACGTCTACTTTAAGATCATATTTTTGCCCAGTGTCTGTATCTATACCTTTGCAGATCGCCCGCAAGATCTCCTAGGTACCACTGTCTAAACAGCCATTAGAGTCTCCAAATCCCACAGGGGATTCTAACGATTAACTAACTTTTGCGACAACACCCTTTTGCAACACCATTGGCTACATCAATGATGAGATATGAGCAGTCTCACCCATAGAGCTATCTAGGTGCTCATAGCGTTTGATGAAGAAATCTAGTGTTCGCTCTGAGATCAAGCCCATTTTGACTAATGCCATGCCAAAAGGTAAGCGAGAGCGTCTGAGATTGCGCAAAGCTTCTTGAACTTGTACTTCAGTAATTAAACCAGCCCGCTTTAAATATTCCCCAATAGGAGAGCGTCCCGTCGGGATCGTCAATTTGATGTGATTTAATTGCAACATAAATTCAAGGGTTAGTGGCTTGATCCATCCTTTTTGCATCAGGATTTCACCCAATAGCATTTGAGACTGGTCTTTCAACCGCATTGCTGTACTCAATTGGCTAGCTGTAATCAAATTAGCTTCTAACAGTAAGTCTTTTAAAGGCAAGTGGGTAATATGGTCAGATCCGATGGGAACTCTCACCTTGTGAAATGTTGCTTGAATGTTGACACCTAATTGAATTCGGTCAAAGTCATGGAGCTCTGTTGCTGACTTTAGCCTAGCTCCATTAACAAAGATTCCATTTACACTAGCTTTACCTCGACCATCTCCATCATGAATCCAATATTCAGAAGGTTTTGTGATGATTCCATGAACCCGAGATAGAAATTTATCGGGAAGTTGAACTTGACATTTAGAGTCACGATCTTGTCTGCCAATTCCCAATGGCGGCTGAATCATGACCACGCGAGCAGGTTGCTCATTGACTTCTGGAATCCCGGTGACAGGATGAATCATCAATAAAGCTGGTGCTTCAATCTGGTTTAGATCAAAGGATACTAGTGAGTTAGCATATTCCAGGCTGTACATAATATTAAGTCCCAGTTCACGGCTGCCATTCAATTATGAGTTTAATCGTAACCTCAGTAATGAGTAGAAGAGAAGATCCCATCTTCGTTCTTAGGCAATCCTAACTCCTACCTAAGTCAGTTAACTATAACACAGGGATCTGTCCGTTATCCTGCAAATAGACTTAGGAACATGATACAAATATAGCTAATATAATAAGCATACCGCCTATCAGGGCCAGAGCCATGACCCACTGACGAGTAATTTGAATGTTTTGGATTTCAGTAGGTAAATAGGGCTGTATGAAATGAATGAACTGGTGCCATTGGTTCTGCAATAAAACTTGACTATCTAGCAGGACTTTAGTCAACTGTGATGGCAGCAACTGGCTTTGAGGATATTGAAGATTGAAGGCTGATTCAGATTCAGTTGAAACCTCAGGCGTGGGCACTGGCAACGAGTTGGGTGGTTCTGCCGAGGGGGGGGTCTTCTGCTCAGCATCCTGAAGAGATAGATCCGGTTTGCTAATTGGCAGTAGTTCTGGGGATAGCCGCACGGGTAGCGTGATCTCCTGATAATAGGTTTCAATAGCTAGGTCAGGATCGATGATGTCTCGCTCGCGGATGATGAGAGCTGCTTCGGGGGTTACATCTTGTTGGAATAGTTGATAGGCATCTTGGGGAGGCCATCCTGTCTTTTCCCATTGTTTAGCTAAATCGGGAGCTACAAAGCCAGCTCGCAGCCATTGTTGAGCAATAGAGGCTTTAAACCCAGCTTGATACCATTGAAACGCTTGATGGGGTTCATAGTTCAAGGCTTTCCAGATTAAAGCTACTTTGTCGTTAGGAAATCCAGCTTCAACCCATAGACTGATAGGCTCTGTTGTGGAGGTTGAAGATGATCGGGGTGCTGTGTATTGAATGGGACTTTTGCTAAAGTCTAGCTTGCCCTCAGAGTTCCGTAACACTTCCAGTAAATTGCCCACTGATCGTTGCTGTTGGGCTACTCGGAGAGAAAACCCTCGACAGGCATAAATATGCGCTTCACTTGGATCGGGAAAGCCCTCAACTGACCACTGCTTAGCCTGCTCAGGTGTGAAGCCAAAAGCATGCCAGGCCGCCGCTATATACGGATCAAAACCTGTAGCACGCCATAGGTCCCAATCTTGGTTAGGAATGCCCAACATTTCTTCCGTTAAGTGTCCCTGGACGCGCCCCGCATGAAAGCCAATATCAACAGCACGAGAGCGTAAACTGCCTGGAATCGGTTGCAAGGATCGAATCAAGCTTTTTAAGTCATCCAGGGTTAGTTCATGGTGGATCCATTGGTGCAACAAATGCTTACCGTCTTCAAGACTTCTGTCTTCTTGTTGCTTATGGGCTTTAAATTTTTCTAAGATGTCGTAGCGACCTGACTGTTCTGCCCAATCCGATCCTATCGTGGCATGAGCAATGTGCATTTCAATATCACCGATCCAGACTTCAAGCAGATAGGATTGTTGCGAGCGAGTCAGTGGATCAGGCTGCTTCAGAATGTGGGCAGTTTGGGTAGCCAGTGATTGTAGCTGGGGGGTGAGATCTAGCCCGTGACTGACAATCGAGACAGTAGGTTTGGCCATGGCTCCGGTTTCAGGATGCCAAGCACTGAAGGATCCTTCCACTAACCCTTTCCGATAAGTCTCAACTAACCGGACTTGCTTACCGGCTTGGTCACGAAGATGAGCCGCATGCGTCTGTCGATTGAGTTTGAGGCGTAGATCATGCATGGAGTAGAGACCTCGGAACACAGCCTCAACATTGATGAAGAGTGTCAATGCATCAAGGGGATCGCCCATGTCCAGACCCAACGCCTCACATCTTATTAATATTGTTCTTATTAATATTGTAAAGGAGAACTCCTGATCCCTTACTCTGCCTATGGCTCTGGATCATCAGCTAATTGTACAATCCGACCCAAATAGTCTACCAGGTAAAGCTCACCTGACTCATCTTCGCCAAAACTAGCAATTAAGCCAGCCTGTTCTAGGAGGAGGGTGGGAGTACTGGCAGAGCTGGGCAACCCCCATAGACGCTGGCTAATAAAATCACCGTAAAAGTAAGTGCCCACCATATCCGGATAACGCGATCCTCGATACACATAGCCGCCTGTCACCGAGGCCCCATCCGATCGACCATAAACAACCACAGGTGATGTTAACCCTGTCCGATTACAGAGAAAGGGTGGATTAAAGCAACTCTCTCCTTCTGTGATTCGCCACCCATAATTTTCGCCACCTGGGCTTGATTGAGGTTGAATGTTAATCTCTTCAAACCGCTCCTGGCCAACATCGCCTATAAATAGATCGCCTGTCATTCGATCAAACGAAAACCGCCAGGGATTACGGAGGCCCCAAGCCCAAATCTCATCTCGGAAATCGGTGTTATCAACAAACGGATTACTACTGGGCACCGCATAAGGACTCCCCCCCTCAACATCAATCCGCAAGAGTTTACCCAATAAGAGCTGGGAGTTTTGGGCATTATTCTGTGGATCGCCACTGCCACCTCCATCACCAAAAGCAATGTAGAGAAAGCCATCAGGACCAAACTTGACTAAGCCACCGTTGTGGTTGGTAAAAGGTTGCTCTAACCTCAGGATCACCTGTTCCGCTTGATTAGCCACATTGGGATTTGCGGAAACCGTATAGCGAGCGATTACACTATCACCCTCTAGATCGGTGTAGGACACGATAAAATAGCCTGTAGTGGCATAGTCAGGTGGAAAGGCAATACTCAACAAGCCCCGTTCCCCCCCAGCATCAGTCCGATCAGAGATATCTAGAAACGGTGTGGGTAGGATCTGCTGATTGTCGACAATTCGAACGAGGCCCCCTTGTTCAACCACAAACAAGCGATCACTGCCATCACCAGCATGCGTGAGATATAGCGGGTTACGAAATCCAGTCACTTCATTAATGAACTCCAGATCAATCTGTCCATTGGCAGGATTAGGACTGGGTGAGGGGCTAGGTAATGGGCTAGGTGACGGACTCAGTGCGGGGCTAGGACTAGGTGATGGACTGGAACTGGGCAATGGACTCGGGCTAGGAAACCCAGATCCAGGAACTGAGAGAATATCACTGGCTTGAACGGTGTCCACATCTAATAGATCGTTAATCCGAGTGGCCAGGGCGGTTGGGTCACTGCCAACTTGAATGCGAGCCAGCACAGCAGCGACATCAAAGATATTTAAAAGATCATCACCAGCCTCTACAAAATTAGAATTTAACTCAGTGGGTATGGGATTGAGACTAGCTGAAGAAACTAGATCGGCATCTAGGAGATCATTAGCCCGTTCAGCAATAGCTAAAGGTGTTTGAGCATCAGATTGAAGCGTCGCAAGCAAAATGGCAACATCGACTATGCTTAAATCAGTTGGATCGGATTGATAAAGCAACCCGGTTTGTGTGTGTGCTACCGATCCTTGAACAGAAGCGGGGGGTAGGGTAGCTGAGTTGTCAGCATCACAGGACTGGAGTAGTCCTAGCGTAAACATCGCCAAGATTCCTGAAATCAGAGGCATTGAGGGGATGCGAGTCATCATAGGATCCTTTCAATAGGAGTACATAGAAAGCGGTTAATCTAGTCGTCAAGGTTCAACCTTAACTTTAAGTCTAAAGGGCATCAGCGATCTGAAAAATTTGGCCACTCAAGCCCATTAGCTCAAGCGAGAGTTTAACGAGTCAATCCTTCAAGGATCGCGGCCCTCTCTAGTTCAGATCTACTCTTTGAGGCCTTTGATCTCCAGAGAGGCTGACTTTAAGTCTTCAAAGCAAGATAGTGTCGGATCCAAGCAAGACCCTGTTTCTTCAGAGCGGGATGGATCGGCGCTTGAGCCAATTTCTATCATTGGTAGGAATAGACGGCATCAGCCCTGGGCGAGATCAATTAGGGGAAGGAATCACGGCATCATTCCCAGACCAGGATTCCCAGGAGTAAGACGGGTTTGCCTTGGCAGGATCAGGGTTTACTTGAGCCAGTAGCCGTTAGCCCCATTTGTTAGGATCATAGGTAATTCAAGGTATCCTGCAATCCTAATCCAGGCATCTGTGATGGTCTCAAAATCTGATAATGGAGACATTCTAGTTAATAGACTTAGAGTCATGTTAGGACTTAAGACTTCGGATTCTCGCATTTGCTAGATCAATTGACAAGGTTGACGTTAGCGCCTTGATCGAGCAACATTTCAACGACTTGGATGTGGTTTAAGCGAATGGCCTTGATCAGGGCTGTATCCCCCTTGTGATCCTGATGATTGATATCCGCGCCGTTTTCAATCAAGATCTGAGCCATTTGGATAGCTTTGTCTGGATTCAATCGCATAGCTCGAAGGAGAGGGGTTTCTCCCTTTAGAGTCTGGTAGTTCACATCAGCTCCCAGATCTATCAGTCTTTGAGTGAGGTAAGGTGAGGCTGACTCTGTTAGGGCAGTATAACCTGCATGATTTTCGAGTTTGATATCTGCTCCTTGGCTGACTAGAGTTTCAATGATCTCAAAAGAAGCCCGATGAGATAACTCATGAAGTGGAGTATTGCCCACAAGATCTTGATGATTGAGATCAGCTCCATGTTGGATCAACAACTGTATGATGTCTAATTGATCATGAAAACAGCATCTGCTTATAGGAGGAAATAGTGGGGTACGGTTGAAATTATCTTGAGCATTTACATCAGCTCCATGTTCAAGTAGTAATTTAACAACTGCACGACGACCAGCAAAAACAGCTATATGAAGAGGGGTTTCTCCGTGGTAAGATCGATGATTAACATCAGCACCATGATCAATTAGAATCTGAGCTTGTTCAAGATCCTTAACAGCAAAGAGCAGAGTCTGACCCGAGTGACCTTGATAATTAGGATCAAACCCTTGTTGTAATACTTCTTCAGTAAATCCTAGCCGAACTAAATAAGAAGGAGGACAGATTTGAGGATTGATGATTCCACCCTGCTTGATATAGATTTCAATAGTCTGCAAGTATCTGGGGATTGTTCCTCGTCGATAATCATGACATAACCCCATCGGAGAGATCCCCAGACGACTTAAGATCCCCCATTGATGAGATCTAAAGAATCCTAAGCTACCCACAGTAACTATAATCCCTACTGCACACCACACCATCCATGGTTGCCACTGGATCTGAGGCAGCTGACGTTGAGCTTTGACCTGTGGTGTGATCAAAGAGATTAACGCTTCATCTGCTGAAGTAAACCGATCCTCTAACTCAGGAGCCAACATCTTTTCAAACCAACTGATCCAGTGTTCTGACAGTTGAACTTGTGAGCGCAAGTCGAGCTGTAACCCATTGTGAGGCATATCATTGGGAGGGCGGCGCACTAGCACATAGAGTAAGGTTGCACCTAAGCCATAGAGATCAGTTGCTGGCTCAGCATAGCCCCGAAATTGTTCAGGAGCCATATAACCATAGGTACCAACAACGGTACTACCCCGAGCCATGGTGGTATAGTAGCTGTGCCTCACTGATCCAAAATCAACTAATGCGATCTGGCCCGAGTCACTACGAATGATGTTGTGGGGTTTGATATCTCGGTGAATAATAGGTGGATCCTGGCTGTGCAGATACTGCAAAATCTCCAACAGTTGGGTGGCTAGGTCTTTCAGTTCAGGTTCAGCCGTGCGCCATCCCTGATCAATGCAAGCCTGCAAGGATTGTCCAGGTGCTAATTGTTGAACCAAATAAAAGGTATGTCCCTGATCGCTGTCTGTATGAAAGTAATCCAGGTATTGAGGGATAGCCGGATGATCTAATTGAGCTAAAACCTGAGCTTCTCGTTCAAAGAGATCTAAGATCTTCCAGTCTTGCAAGCGGCCAAACGTAATTACCTTAATTGCTACCGTTTGATCAGTGGCTAGATCGAAAGCTGCATAGGTTGTCCCCATCCCTCCCTGACCTAAAATGGTCTTGAGTTGATAGCGATTAGCTACTAAAGCAGAGTCATTCATGGCTTGTCTACCTATGACGCACAGGTTTACAGCTTGGGCTTTGATCAGCAGGACTTCAACTCCCTTATTCTAAAGTTGATAGCTTGCTCTCACAAGTGATTGACCTAGTAAAAAATTAACAGGGTAAAGGATTAATGGGGTCTTCTGGGCTACTATTCAATTGAGAGATCAATGATTGGATTTCAAAGGCTAGCCAAGTCCGTTCGTTGGGAGTTAAGGAATAGCCAACATTAATTGATTGGCAGTTGATGGATCTGGGTCCCACCCGTAGGGTTAAATAGGCTCCCTGGTTTTCAACCTGAATTAAAGGCAAAGGCCCTTTCAGATACCTTAGTGATCCTTGCTTGAGTTTTAAGCCTGAACTGTCAATACTGAACTGTAAAGGGAGAAGCAGATCTAGGACTTGATCACTAATCTTCCAAACCAATGGGATGCCGTAGATCAGGTCTAAAGCTAAGACAAGCAGATGGATACTATGGTGAGGTTCATCTGCCCGCATACTCAAAATGTAAAGAGCACCAAGCCACATTAGCTTTAATAACACCACTATATGGGTCCATAAAAATCCGCGAAAGTAATGGAGTACCTCTAAAGCTATGTAAATTGCTCCCCAAATACTTGAAAGGTTAAACACAGATAACACTAGGTAGAGAGGCAGTCCGACCCCGCCTAACCAGCTTGCTAGCCATAATTTGAGTGAGGTGTGGCCCGTCGATTGACGTCGGATTGCAGCTGGAATAGTGATCTGTAAACTGTGCTGCGTACGGACCAAGCTAACTTGGCTTTGAACGGGCTTCACTATAGCTAAAGAGAGTTGTCTTGTCAGCACTTTTAGAGCCACGGCAGCTGTTGGAAAGCGATCTTGACTGTTAGGTTCAATGAGTTTATCCAACCACTCTGCAAAGAAGTCTGAAAGTTGAACTTGAGATCGAAAGTCGATTTTCATATAGCGGTGGGGTAGATCAGTGGGGTGTTGCTGAGTCAGCAGGTAAATCAACGTGGTTCCCAATCCATAGAGATCAGTGGTCAGATTAGCATGTCCTCGAAATTGTTCAGGTGCCATGTATCCAAAAGTACCAATTACTGTGCTACCTAAAGTTGCGGCATGAATAGTTTCTTGAACAGCACCAAAGTCCACGAGGTAAAGCTGTGTCGCCTGTTCAGAATCATTGTAAATAATATTGTGGGGCTTGAGATCTCGATGGATCACAGGTGGTATTAACTGCTGCAAGTAAACTAAAATTTCTAAAATTTGTTTGGCTATTTCTTGGACTTGAGCTTCCCGAGGTTGCCACCCTGTTTTGATCCATGCAGCTAGTGATTGACCGGGTGCTAGCTCCTGGCTAATGGCAAACAGAGTTGATCCTTGGTACTGCAGGGTATGATAGCCGAAATAGCGAGGGATTCCAGGATGGTGCAAGTGTTGAAGTGTACGTGCTTCTCGTTCAAACAGATCCAGTTGCTTCCAGTCTTGGACTCGACGATGAGATAGCAGTTTTAGTGCCATGTGAGTCTTGGTGTGCTGATCTAGAGCTGCATAAGTGAAACCGCTACCGCCCTCCCCTAGGGGATAAAGTAAGTGATATCGATCAGCGAGTAGAATACCAGGTTGAATCAAGGAGTCCATAGCTACTCATTTTGACTATTGAATAGGGGCTTGGCTTAATTATGGACATTATGGACGATCTTAGGTATTGCCTTCCTCCAGATACCTGGGTTGAGAGCTGAAATCATGGCCGCCAGTTGAAGAACAAGATCCTTACTATACTATGACCACAGGTACTAGAAGTCGACATAACTTTGATGCCCTTGATTAAAAGTTTCAACTAGTTTATCTTAAACATCTTTAAATCACCCTCAGACCTTTCGTTTACTTACAAATCTGTTGTAGGCCCCGTTTCATCAACACCTGAGTCATATGATATCGATAAGTGGCCCCCGCTGTAATATCGCTCAAGTAAGTCCCTGGGGGCACAGCCGCATCTAATAGATCTTTCAACTCAGACTCACAAGGGAGCAGCTCTACTTCAATCAAGATCGGTTTTGCCAGGCTACCACTGATCCCAAACCGCACCTTAGCTGTAACGGGATCATAAGCGGTCACAACTGTAGCTACAGCTAGTCCCGAAGCAGCCATACACAATCGCTGGTAGTTCACAGACTGCTTTAACCGGGCCTCAGGCATCCAAATTCGCCTCATCACCTCTCCAGGTTGCAAAAGTGTCTTGCGATCCCCGATCTGAAACTGGTGAGCCTCCACCCAGCGAGATGATCCATCCATAGAGATCAACTGATACTGTGCCCCTAATACAAGCATTACCGGAGCAAAGGTGCCTGCAGGTAGAGCCAAACATAGGTTTCCCGCCACTGTAGCTACAGCTTGAACTTTAAAGGAGGCCAGTTCATAGACAGCCGATCGCAAAGCTTCCATACTAGTCCAGGAGGCAGGAAAAACCTCTTTAACTAATCGAGCCATCACACAGGTGGCCCCAATGGCTAAACCTTCAGGCGTGATTTCTAACTCCGACCAGCCTAAGTGATTGAGATCCACTAATGTCCGAATTTGAGGTTGAGGTTCTGAAAAGAGCCAGGTCCCCCCAGCCAGCCAAGCCCAGTCAGCCTGCCACGCTGCTAAATCACTCAGATCTTGAGGCCTCAAGTAGGATTCAACATCAACTAGATCCATAACTGTTCATTGAAACTAGACTCTTCACCTGTGAAGCTCCTGGTAGGACAAAATTAGTTAAAGGTCTAAGAGAGTCACCTCTAGGGTCCTAAACTATAGCTTAAAGCACGGCCGTTCCGCTCTGTATAGTCTATCTAGCTGTCAATGGTCTTTTGGGGTGGACTTGGAGTTGGGTGCTAGGTTGAAGTTTGCAGGGAATAGCTAGATCTTAGGTGGAATCGCTAGCGTGACTTCAAAGAGGCAAAATAGCCGAGGAAAGACTTAAATACAGGTGATCTAACTGATAAGCTAGCAGGTCTGAGAAGGAGTAATATCCAGATGCCATTTAGAGTTAGAGGGATCTTGTGGGGCTTAGTGGTTATCCTACACACAGCACCAGCAGCGGCAGAACGTTTGCAAGTGGCCACCAAATCGATTCCTCCTTTTGTCTTTGTAGATTCAGAGGCGAATGTCCAAGGCTACAGCATCGATCTATGGGAAAAAATTGCTGAAGACTTGGACCTAGAGTACGAGTGGTTGATCTTTGATTCCGTTTCAGAGATGCTTGATTCTGTGAAGTCAGGAGAAGCTGATGTTGCGATCGCGGCTATCTCCATCACAGCTGAGCGAGAAGTGGTTATCGACTTTTCTCACAGATATTACGAAACAGGGTTGCAAATCTTAGTTCTAAATCGATCAACCCATCCCCTGGTCACTTTTTTAGGTTATCTCTTTTCCTGGCAGAGTCTCCAGCCTATTGCTATTGTTTTAGGCTTAGCTATTTTGACGGCTCATCTGTTGTGGTTTTTCGAGCGGCGGATCAATCCTGATATGTTTCCTCAAGCTTACTGGCCTGGGATCTGGGAAGCTTTATGGTGGTCGTTAGTAACGGTAACTACGGTGGGTTATGGGGATAAGTCTCCCACAGGACCGATCGGACGAGCGATTACGATCATTTGGATGTTTGGTGGTATTTTTCTGTTGGCTTATTTCTCGTCTTCAATTACGGCTAATCACCTGCAGGATGAGATCACTCAGTTTCATGAGCTGATTGGAAAACGGGTTGGCGTCATTCAAGATACAACGGCTGCTGAGTTTCTGCGGCGTCAGCCTGTGCGTGCCATAGAATTTACATCATTAGAGCCAGCCTATCAAGCGGTGGCCGATGGCGTTGTTCAGGCCTTTATTCATGATGCACCCACCCTAAAGTATCATGCTGCTCAAGATCTTAATTTTCGAGTTGTCGGATCCACCATGCAACCTCAGGTTTATGGTCTGGCTTTACCCCAAGATAGTGCTTACCTGGAGCCCATCAACCGGACCCTTCTAACCCTAGGAGAAGCTGCCTTTCTAGAGGATCTAGAGCGCAAATGGTTTCCTAATACTGAATTTTGATCAGTTTCAACACTATTTGATTATCCCTGAATCGTTAGGCAACTACCGTTGAAGGGCACGGATAAACCGCCGTAACCCATCAAAGATCCCAGGCGATTGATTCGAAGATTGAGCAAAGATTTCTCCTAGTTCTTCCCCAGTGGGTTGAGTAGAGCGAGTGTCTAATAACGTGTAGTCGCCTGTTTCTGTTTGTTCCCAGATACACCAGGGATGAGGATAAAAGCGAGTTAAAGCCCCTGCTCCTAGGGATCTGAGGTAATAGCTCGGTTCAAAGGTACTGATAAAACGTTCTCGGATGCGGCGTCCTGCTAAGCCTACACCTACCGTAGCAGCATCTTGAAGCTGGGGATTTAACAGAATAATAGGCCGCTCGTTCTGGCCTCGTTTGGATACGCTATCACAAATTTGCTCCACAGTATCTAGGGAGTAGACCGAAGGCATCACAAATAGAATGGCCGTTTCTGGGGTTACGGTTAAACTCGGGCCAATGCTTTGCAGGCGACTTCCTTCTGGCATCTCACCCAGTGCCGTCCAATCTCGTTGTGCTAATGCCGCGGCTCCAGCATCACTAAAAACAATTGAAAAGGGGGGATCACAAATCGTGATGAAGGGATAAGCCAGGATCTCGGGTTTAATATCAGGGACCAAAATATCAACCTGAATTCTAGAATAACCAGCCTCGATCGCAGCCTGAATAGCTTGAACAGCTTGAGCTTGTGCATCAGCTAAATCAGTGGGTAAAGGGGGAATCTGTGCAGTCATAAAACCAATTTGAATTAAATCGAGGTGATTTCAACTAGTCGGTTTGGGATTGCCAAGCCGGATGCGTCAGGATAGATTCCAGCACTCGGACCCCACGTAGTTGATTGGATAGCGGCAGATGACCTTTTGGAGCTGAGAGATCCCAGGTAAATTCATCGGGATAGCGGGTCCAGTGGCGCTCGGTCTTCCAGCCAATCAGAGGCCAGAGTCGATCCCAATTTTGCTCTACCCCTAGCCACAGTTGTCGTTGAATAGAAAAGCCAAATCGGTTGTCGGAAGCAGCTAGCCAGAGTTGATCTAGGATCTGCAGATCTAAATTAGGAAATTGGTCAACGTCGGTAAAATAGAGCCAGCCCCGTTGAGCTGCTGTAGGACCTGCTAATTGGCACATGCATTGCAACGTGAATCGATCAGCCGCTTGAAAGTCTTGTTGGGCTAGTAGATCGTGTAAAGGTTGATAATTGAGGCCACTAGGGGAACATAAATCAACAGATTCAAGATGCTCAAATAGGATCTTCATAGCAAACTGAACCAACCTGAACCACCTCTTTAGTGTATCGAACCTGTCACAGGATTAAAACTAATCGTAAGGATTATCTAAGAGGGGGTCAGCTATGCTGGATCCGAACCTAACCCCTTAAGTTGTGTGTAGTCCCAAGCCCAGAGGTGACTCATGTCTAGTGCCATCGAAAGTTTTATGCCCCTCGATTCTTATGTCCATCAATGGGATCCTCGGACTAAATTTATTGGATTAGTTTTATTGATCTTTACCTTTGCTACCGTCACTAAACTAGAGCTGATTCCCTTGATGCTGGGGATCACATTGAGTCTCTATAAGCTCTCTCGCTTACCGATTTCCTTCTGGTTACGTCGGTTGCGCTATCCTGGGTTATTTCTAGTGGCTATCACTGTATTTTTGCCATTTCTTTCAGGGGATCAGATCTTGTGGCAGCTAGGTCCTATGGTGGTCCGTCAGGAAGGAAGTCTGGCCGCGCTCCTCATTGCAAGTCGATTTCTCTGCATCTTGACCTTGAGTTTGGTCTTGCTGGGTACAACTCCATTTCTAACTCTGGTCAAAGTGATGCGACTACTACGGCTGCCAGCTGTCTTGACAGATATGTTGTTGCTGACCTATCGCTATTTAGCCGAGATCAGTCTTGACTTGCGTAAAATGCAACAGGCTATGCAGCTACGAGGCTTTAACCATCAAGCGGGTTCTACCGTATTATTGCCCACTCAATATCTTAGTAAAGGTCGTCATTTAGGTCGATTGGCCTCTCTGGTCGGCACCTTACTGATTCGTAGCTATGAACGATCAGAGCGAGTCTATCAGGCCATGCGCTTACGGGGCTACAGCTGGAGCACAAGCTTGGCTTGGTCCGATCCACCTAATCCTTGGAGTTGGGGTGGTATGGCTATCATGATTAGCTTGGCCATCGGGCTGATGACAGCTCAGATCCTGTAGAATCTCTATAGTTTCGGCCAGTTGATTAGAGCTCTACTTACATTGAGTCACATAGCAACCCACCGTAGCTCAAACTAATGACCCAAGTTCGTTTAACCAGTCGCCAGCTCCAACTCTACCCCAGTCCCCTTGCTATTTCAATTCAACACTTGCATGTTGCTTATCCCAATCAAAAGCTGATCTTGTCTGATCTAAACCTGGCTGTAAGATCTGGTGAACGGGTGGGGGTGATTGGACCCAATGGGGCCGGCAAAACAACCTGTTTTCACTCTATTTGTGGTTTATTGACCCCTAAATCAGGCTCTATTGAAATCTTGGGTCGTCCAGTTATGCCTGGCCAGTTTCAACCTGAGGTGGGGCTTGTTTTTCAAAATCCGGATGATCAGTTATTTTCGGCTTCAGTCTGGGATGATGTCGCCTTTGGTCCTGAAAACATGGGATTGACAGCACCCGAAGTCAGGCAACGGGTTAAACAAGCTCTCTGGCTCACGGGGACAACAGATCTAATAGACCAACCGCCACATCACTTATCAGGTGGGCAAAAACGTATGGTAGCCATTGCTGGTATTTTAGCGATGCAACCCCAAGTCATTATTTATGATGAGCCTTCAGCCAATCTAGATATGCGCTCACGCCGTCGCTTAATTCAGTTTTTACAAGATTCTCAAGGCACTTTACTGATTGCTTCTCATGATTTGGAGTTTATCCTTGAAGTCTGTGATCGAGTCATTGTTTTAAACAAAGGTCGTATTGTTGCTGATGGGCCTTGTCCAATCATTATGGGCAATCAAAGCTTGATGGAAGCTAATGCCCTAGAGAAACCCCACTCCTTGACTCACCATAACCCGCCTGGATCTCATAGTAGTGGCTCTCTTTCCTGAAAGTTTGGGATGATTTGAAGTCCCTTAAGGGTAATGAGACTCATAACGAGCTGTTTTTCGCTGGCTCTGAGATCCATGAGCGTGGGTCAGTTCGGTAATCCCCCCTGTGATCTCAAAGAGTTTCAATTTAAATTATAAAGTGGTGTTACAAAACTTTACGATAGCTATTTAGTTAGATTAATAGTTAGATTGATCCTGATTAGGCCTATTTAGATGGGTTTGAATCAGGGTTGATTAAAACTTAGATTGGCTATGTCCTAAAGTTTGGATTTTTCCTACTGTAAGGGCCTCTAATGTCATCTAGACTACTTGTTGGCTGAAGCTGCTTGAGACTTTGATGAAATGAGGCACTGGTTTTCAGTAGGTTGCTTCACCTGTGCTTGTATTCAATCTTTCTAACGAGGGATAGGGCAATGGATCAGTTGCTGTCTTACGCCACCCTGACGTTTTTGGCTCTATTTCCGATTGCTAACCCTGTTGGTGTCATTCCGACTTTCTACACTCTAACTTGGAACAGCACCCCACGGCGTCGGTTTCGTCAAGCCAGGCAAGTGGCTGTCAATGTCATCGTGGTGCTAGCCATTTTTTTGGTGGCTGGACGTTTAATTCTTGACTTCTTTGGGTTGTCGTTAGGTGTTCTCCAAATTGCAGGGGGACTATTAGTGGCTCACACAGCCTGGACGATGGTGACCATCAGGTCTACTTCAGATCTAACGACTGAGGGATCTGACCGAGATATTACCTTGATTCCGATGGCGGTACCGATCATTAGTGGACCTGGGGCTATCGGGATCGTGATTGGATTGATTGCTAAAGATCCACAACTCATCAATTACATGGGTAGCTTCCTGGGTATCGTAGGTATTGGTATGATTGTTTACTTTTGCCTGGCTATGGGTGAACCTTTGATCAAAATGATAGGTCAGCACGGGATTGAGGCTCTAACTCGGATTCTAGGCTTTTTCATCTTAGCGATCTCTATTCAAATGATTGTGGATGGAAGTGTAGCTATTCTCACCAGTCCATCCATCACAGAGAAGGTACTGTCTGCATTAACTTAGTTTTATTGAGATTGAAATCGGTTCACATCAAGCCTACAGATGGGGCATCTTGGCTATTCTGAAAGACTGGAAATTCTCTTGGAAGCCTCAACCTAGCTCAAGCCTTTAGTATCAATAAGCTCAAGATCAGGGCTATCGGCTTGATTAATTTATTGCTATCTATTGACTTGCTCACTATAAAAACGTAATCTGGGTTTGTGGTTAACCTTATTAAGTAAATCAGATAAGGTATTCACCATGACTGCAAACTTAAGATAAGGTCAACGTATGATGAGTGATGTCCGGTTGATTCCTGCCCAAAAGATTGAGAATTATGCCCTGCCAGCCTTGCTGCGTAAGCATCCTACTCCCCCAACTCTGTCTGAATTGCGTATCTCAGCTTCACAGATTTTGCGTGATCTGTTCTCGGTTTATAATGAAGAGGACATCAATGCTTTTCTGGATTTAGCCACTGAAGAGTATGGCGCCATCGTTCCCACCCTACCCCGGCGTGAGATTTTGAAGGCCCCCCGAAGTGCTATGACTGCTGTGGATCAGCTTAGGGGACAAATTACCGAGGTGGGCAAAAAAGCTGATCAGTTTGTCATCGAGCATGGTGCCACGATCAGTAATATTGCCCTAGGAGTAGCAGGAGTTATGCGTTCCTATAGCTTGTTTAAACAGATCATCCAAGAAGTGTTGAAAGAAGAGGCTATGATTCCGCCTCAACGGGTTGAGATTGATGATTAAGCTATGCCCAGCTGCTTGAAATTTAGCTGCAAGGGTGTAATTATAGGCACTAGATGTGTTCCCTGCTGATCTAGCTTAGGAGTAGACTGGCTCTATTTTGCTGGCAAATTTAGGGATCTAACTGTTGATCTCTGAATTTTGATCTCTGAGCCAACTACTAAAGCTGACTTAAAGCCTCACTATGTGTCGTATCTTACGTGACTGCAGTCTTCAACAGTAGCTTCAAAGATGGCAGCTTTAAGGATCAATTAATTTCGTGTATCAACATTCAGAGGAGTTAGTATGGAACGCATGCTAAATAAAGTCCAAGTGTTTGAAGCATTTGAACTGCTATTGGCTCAACGCCAAGCTCTGGGGTCTAGGGTCATTACTAAAGAGCAAGAGGCCGAACAAGCTAAAGATCAAGAGATTTTACAGTTAGCCTCTGCTTACACTGTAGACACCATCATTAAAGGTTTAGCAAATCTGCAATTGGATGTGGGATCGGTGGTCAGTAGGCTAGCTGAAACCCTGTCTTCTGAAATGGATAAGCTAGATCAACTCAGGCGAGCGATCCAAGTCGAAACGCTACGTTTGCAAGAACTCAGGCAAGTGAGGGTAGTGGCTGATGCCCTGCATCTATTGACGTTAGAGCATCAAGAAAGACTCGCGGATATGGCAAGAGCTGACCAGAGCCGCCGCGAGATCCTAGCTCAGAAGCAACTAGAAACACGTAAAAGCTGGGAGCGTGAGCAACAAGAGTTTGAAGCTAGTATTCAACAGGCAGCCCTATTAATGGCTCAACAACGCCAGCAACAGGAAGCTGACTATGCTTATCAAGAACAGCGTGAGCGCCAGATCAAGCAGGATGACTATGCTGAAGCTCTACGAGTGCTAGAACGAGAGCTACAAGAGGAAGGTCGGATCAAAGAGCGTGATTGGGCTGAGCGAGAACAAGTATTGGCCAAAAACCAAGATCTACTCCAGGACTATCAACAGAAAGTAGCCGCCTTCCCAGCCGAACTTGAACAACGGGTCAATAAAGCCAGAGAAGAAGCCATCCAAGACGTAGCTCGAGAGGCCAAAGTGAAAGCTGAACTCGCTGATAAAGAATGGCTAGGAACTCAACAAGGCTATGAACTGAAACTGCAATCTTTAGAACTGACCATTGAACGTCAGATCAAACAGATTGAATCTCTGTCTCTCCAGCTGCAAGAGGTGATGAGACAATCGCAAGATCTAGCCTTAAGAGCCTTTGCTTCTTCAAACGAGAAACCAATCCAAGCCTGAAATCTCTAGCTTGAAATCTCTCGTCTCTAATTCACAAGCTTGTCGTCATTGATCACCCTGATTATTGAGATTTGAATCTATGGCAAAACATATTACCTCCAAAAGCACCAAAAGCGACATCCTGGAAGCCTATGAGGAGCTTCAAAAAGAAAAAGAATCTTTAGAACAAGCTCTGCAAAAGGCTCATCAGTCCAGTCCCCAAACTGCACAAGGCTCCTCTCGGAACACGCCTGCTACCCAAGCTCAACCATCTGAGCCAGCCACATCATCCCCCACGCAACTTCCAGCATTATCTATGTCTCCTAAGTTACAACCCCAAATGGATCAAATTCTTGATCTACTCAATCAACTACAACTCAGTTTTGGGTCTGCCATTAGCACGTTATCGGAAAAACTGATTGCAGAAGCCACGACGTTGTCAGATCTTCAAGATCAATGCCAGCTAGAGTGTGAACAGTTGCAAGAGCTCCACACCATCACAGTAGATGATCAGACTTTAGTGACCTTATTTGAAACTTATGAAGCTCGTTCTAAAGAGTTTGACCAGGCGTTACGCCAGCGCCAGGAAGAACTAGATCTAGCTCAACAAAACGATCACAAAGCCTGGGCTAAAGAACAAGATGACCACAAGCGCGCTCTGCAAGACCGGAATGCCACTTATCAAAAGCAATATGAGCGAGAGCTAGACGAATATCAGTACGCTATTGACTTACAGCGTCGGTTAGCTGCTGAAGAGTTTGAACAACAACAACAAGCACTTTATCAAGCTCTTGAAGATCGAGAAGCAACACAACATAAGCAATGGGCCGAACGAGAGAAAGAACTGACAGAACAGGAACACCAGTTTAATGATCTCAAAGCGAAAGTTGAAGTTATGGATCAAGAACGGGATACAGCTCTTAAAAAAGCCAAAGAAGAAGGTAAAGGTATTGCGACCTACCAAGCTAAGATCAAGTCTGACTTAAAAGCTAAAGAAATTGAGGGTCAGAAACAGATCTACGACCTACGACTGGCCTCTTTACAAGAGACTATCCAGACTCAAGACACTCAGATCCAAAATCTCTCCCGTCAACTCGATGCTGCCCTCAAACAAGTTCAAGATTTGGCGGTCAAAGCTATCGAGGGAACTTCAAACCTCAATCAGTCTCAGGTACTCCGAGAAATCGCCCTAGAGCAGGCCAAGCAAGTGAAGTCAAAATAACGGGCTTAGTAGTCGTGTTGGGGTTAGGTCAGTTGGGGGTTTTACTGCGATTCCCAACTGGTGAGCTTCCCAAGGTATGCCATAGATATGAGCTGTTTTCACTGATTTTGCTGGCTTTAAGCCAGGTATCTCAGTGGTTGAATGGATCCCATTTCTTGGCTGCAAGACTCCAGATCTGTGTAAACTGAGTACACCTGATTTCCTGACCTCTTATTTCCCTGATCTATTATGATGAGCACGCAGCCAACCTTGCAAATCTACGATACAACACTTCGAGATGGGGCCCAACGCGAAGGTCTCGCTCTGACAGTTCAAGACAAGTTGTTGATTGCTCGGTTACTCGATCGTTTGGGGATACCCTTTATCGAAGGAGGTTGGCCTGGAGCGAATCCCAAGGATGTGGAGTTTTTTGGTCAACTCAAAGAAAAGCCACTGGAACAAGCTGAGGTTGTTACATTTTGTTCAACACGGCGACCTGGTCGAACTGCTCATGATGAGTCCATGTTATTGGCAATTCTAGCGGCTGGGACTCGTTGTGTGACTGTATTTGGAAAGTCCTGGGATCTTCATGTTACTGAAGGATTGAATACAACGTTGACAGAAAATCTGGACATGATTCGAGATACGATTGAATTTTTCTGTTCTCAAGGTCGCCGAGTCTTTTATGATGCTGAACATTGGTTTGATGCTTACAAACGAAATCCAGATTATGCCCTGCAGACTTTACAAACAGCAGCAACGGCCGGCGCAGAGTGGCTAGTTTTATGTGATACCAATGGTGGTACGTTACCCCATGAGATCCATCAAATCACTGCCGCTGTTCAATCTGAAATGCACCAGTTTCCAACGGCTCAACTAGGGATCCATACCCACAATGATTCTGAAACAGCTGTAGCTAATGCGATCGCGGCTGTTCAAGCTGGTGTCCGGATGGTGCAAGGCACGATGAATGGCTATGGAGAACGTTGTGGAAATGCCAACCTCTGTAGCCTGATCCCCAACTTTGAACTCAAATTAGGGTATAGCTGTTTACCTGAGCATCGCTTAGCACTCCTGACTAAAACAGCCAGAGCTGTGAGCGAAGTAGTCAATCTAGCTCCAGATGATCATGCTGCCTTTGTAGGGTTATCTGCTTTTGCTCATAAGGGTGGCATTCATGTGAGTGCGGTTCAAAAAAATCCCATGACTTACGAACATGTTGATCCTGAATGGGTGGGTAATATCCGTCGAGTTGTGGTATCAGAGCAATCTGGGATGAGCAATGTCCTAACTAAGGTAGCTAGTCTGGGTATTACCTTAGATAAGTCAGATCCCCAAGCTCGTCACATCCTGAAGCAACTTAAAGATCTTGAACATGAAGGCTATCAATTTGAAGCAGCCGAAGCCAGCTTTGAACTCTTAGTCTTAAATAGCTTAGGGCAGGCTCCCCATTTTGTCGATCTCTTGAGCTTTAGTGTGACCTCCACCACTCGGACTAATTGGCATAGCCGTGATTGGGATCCTATTGCTGATCGAGCCACAGTAGCTACAGCCACCACTAAAATTTCTGTGCAGGGTCATGAACGTCTGACTGCTGGAGAGGGCAATGGTCCTGTTGCAGCTTTGGATAGTGCCTTGCGAAAAGCTCTAGTTGAATTTTATCCTCAAATTGAATCTATTCATCTAGCAGACTACAAAGTGAGGATCCTAGATAGCCCTCAAGGGACGTCCGCCCGGACCCGAGTCTTAATTGAATTTAGTGATAGCTATCATCGGTGGTCCACTGTTGGGGTTTCTGCCAATATCATTGAAGCGTCATGTCGAGCTTTAATCGAAGGTATTGAATATGGCTTGTTTAAGTTCAGTGATTCAGCCTCAGTTTTAAATCAGAGTCGATCCCATGGTTCTTGATGTGGGCCACGATGGCAAAAAACGCTGCTTTGGGGGTAAACCTGGGCACGATCAGTATGCCCACTACCATGATACAGAATGGGGTATTCCCAGCCATGATGACCGTCATCTATTTGAAATGCTGATTCTAGAAGGAGCGCAAGCCGGCTTAAGTTGGGAAACAGTGCTTAAGAAACGCGAAGGCTATCGTCAAGCCTTTTTCGATTTTGAGGTGGCTAAGGTTGCTGCGATGAGTGATAGCGAGCTTGAGGCTCTCCAATCCAATCCTCAGATCATTCGTAACCGTTTAAAGATCAAGGCAACTCGACAAAATGCATTGGTGTTTACCAAAATTCAAACTGAATTTGGCAGCTTTGATCGCTATTTGTGGGCCTTTGTTGAAGGTAAGCCCATTCAGAACCACTGGCAACGAGCTGAAGATATCCCGATTACAACCCCAACCAGCGATCTAATCTCTAAAGATTTAAAAAATAGAGGGATGACATTTGTTGGATCTACAATTATTTACGCTTACATGCAAGCCGTGGGCTTAGTTAATGACCATTTGACAGAGTGTTGGTGTTACCCCCTTAGTGACCCTCTAGAATAGAGATGTTGTTGATCGAATCATTACATGTCTTCTAAAGATGATTTTCTCTATCCTCACCATTCCTATGCGGGCCAAGCCAAAGCGCAACATATTGTGTTTGATGCTAACCTGCAGGAATTTGCTCAACGAGTAGGCTTGATCTGTGCGATGGAAACGGGAGGTAAGCTAGAGCCTCAGGAGGCCTACGACCAAATCAAGCAGCTCTGGAAAGAACTTAAAGCCTCAAAGGAAGCTCTACTCGATCATCCTGGATTTGAAGAGCGCCCAGAACTAGATGAGTACTAGTATTTGAGTTGGTAGGGGATTAACTTTTGTAGATTGACAGTCTTATGCTTAATCAAGCAATCATGTAAAATAGTAACCATTAAAATTATTTTAATTTATTGTGATTTCAAATCTACTCTCAAGGTTTTATTTATGGAGCAGTTTTTGAGTTGGTTGCCTGATACCCCTATAGTTCCATTTACACTTCTATTGTTAGTTATTTTAACTATTCCACCCATCTTTGAACGTTTGAGACTTCCCGGCTTAGTGGGTTTACTGATTGCTGGGGTCTGTCTAGGGCCGGATGGACTAGGTCTGCTCAATCCCGAGTCTGAAATGATGAAGTTACTCTCGGACATTGGCAAGGTTTACCTGATGTTTGTTGCTGGTCTGGAAATTGATCTTCAAGATTTTCGGCGGCAGAAAAATCGGTCATTAGCCTTTGGGATTGCCACCTTTGCCTTTCCGTTGTTGGTAGGCACTGCTATTGGTTGGGGATTTGGATTAGGAGGGAATGCAGCTGTACTGCTGGGATCATTGATGGCCTCACACACTTTGCTAGGCTATCCCATTGTGTCAAGGCTAGGGGTGGCTGGCAACGAAGCCGTCACCGTTACTATTGGCGCCACTATCTTTACTGATATTGCAGCATTGCTGGTGCTAGCTATATGTGTATCCATTCATGCAGGTAACTTTTCTATCACCAGTTTGATCATACAATTGGGAGCCTTAGCGCTATATTCAACTGTCATTTTATTTGGATTAAGCTGGATTGGAAAAGACTATTTCCGCCGGAGTGGTGATGAAGAAAGTAATCAATTTTTGTTTATCTTATTGTCAGTTTTCCTTGCCTCTGTGGGATCTCAATTAATCAATGTGGATAAAATTGTTGGCGCTTTTTTGGCAGGTTTAGCTGTTAATGACGTGATCAAGCGAGGTCCTGTTGAAGAAAAGGTAGTGTTCGTTGGGAGTACTTTATTCATTCCTTTCTTCTTTGTAGGTATGGGATTGTTGCTTGATCTATCTGCGTTTATCTCAACTCTTAGAAGTGATCTAGGGCTGACCCTGGCTATTGTGGCTGGGTTGGTAGGCAGTAAGTTGATTGCAGCAAGTGTGATCAAACCTTTTTTTCAATACAAGTGGGCAGAGACCTTAACCATGTGGTCGCTTTCTTTACCACAAGTTGCTGCCACCTTAGCTGCTGCGCTTGTGGGCGTTAGCGTAGGATTAATTTCAGAATCTATTTTTAATGCCATTGTGGTGTTAATGTTAGTCACATCAGTTCTGGGCCCTGTATTAACCACTAAATTTGCCAGTGAATTACCTCGTGTTGAACCTTCTCAACCTATTGATTGGAGTTTAGACTTATCTGAAGATGAAGCTACCGATCTAGCACTTTCTCGACCGTTTACAGTGGTGGTACCCATCTACAATCCACTCACAACACGCCATTTGATTGAAATGGGAGCCTTACTAGCCCAGAGTGAAGGGGGGGTTTTGATCCCACTGACCATTGCTAAAGCCCATGTGCATATGGATGAACCTCAGCTAAACGATGCGTTAAAACGCAGTAAGCATTTAATTGAGAAAGCAGCCCTTCATAGTCAAAATTTTCAAATTCAAACTCAACCGATTATCCGCATTGATGATGATGTTGCCCATGGTATCAGTCGTACCGCTCGGGAACAAGATTCTCATTTGGTGATCTTAGGCTGGTCTCCAACCACAGGATTAAGAGCTCGGCTCTTTGGCACCGTGATTAACAGTGTCTTTTGGTCCTCTCATTGTCCTGTTGCAGTTGTACGATTAGTGGATGATCCCATCAATATCCATCGAATTTTAGTGCCTGTGAAAAACATTACACCTAGAGCGATTCGTCCTGTTCAGTTTGCCCAATTATTTGCTCAGGCTAACCAAGCTCAGATTACCCTTCTGCATGTGAGCGATCCACTGACACCTCCAACCAGTGTCAAGACTTTTGAAGATGAACTGGCTCAGATTACCCAAACTCAACTTCAACAAACCATTACAACAGTCACTCATGATGATCCTGCTCAAGAGATCTTAAAGTTAGCCCGCGACTATGATCTAGTGGTGTTGCGATCCGTTCGACGCCGGACAGCAGGAGGGTTAAGGGTCAGTGATGTAACAACGCGGCTAGTCGCTGATTTAACTTGCTCTGTGGTTTTATTTGGGGAACCCTATGGGCCTTACTAATCTGATGGTTTTTAGATCATGGGTCTTCTGAGTGATCTCAAGACCTATGGTTTGAAATTCCAGATGGGCTATGCTTGATCCTATCCTCATTGTTAAAACTAATGTTATTTAAGCACCTGTGGCGACAATTTACGACCCTTTTATCTGTGAATTATGCACACATGGTGGAGTATAGAGCTGAGTTACTCTTTTGGGTGCTCTCCAACTCTCTACCTATCATTTTAATGGGAGTGTGGTATCAAGCAGCTCAAGGCGGGGGGTTTGCCTTATCACCTATTGAATTCACTCGCTACTTTTTAGCTGTCTTTATTGTCCGGCAGTTTACTATTGTCTGGGTTATTTGGGAGTTTGAAGATGAGTTGGTTCAGGGACGTCTTTCACCTCGGCTCCTACAACCCATTGATCCAGTGTGGCATCACCTAACTTCACATATTGCCGAACGAGGGGCTCGTCTCCCCTTTGGTGTTATTCTGGTGGTTTTCTTTTTTGTCCTGTATCCTACAGCCTTCTGGATCCCTAGCTTCAAAGATGTGCTTTTAGCTGGCCTTTCCATTACTCTGGCCTTTGCTCTGCGGTTTACAGTTCAATACACCTTTGCCATGGTGGCTTTTTGGACAGAACGAGCGGCGGCTCTCGAACAGATATGGTTTGGTCTCTATCTCTTCTTATCTGGGATGATTGCACCTTTAGAGGTTTTTCCACCTGCCATGCGACAGATCTTAGTTTGGACGCCGTTTCCCTATCTCATTGATGTTCCAGCCAATATATTAGTGGGATTGCCTGTTAATATTGGGCAAAGCTACTGGATTCCGTTAGGATGGTTGGTCCTTTCATTTCTTTTGAATCGATGGTTATGGCGACAAGGATTGAAACAATATTCAGGCATGGGTGCCTAACCTTCGTCTAACTACAGGTTTAGGAATAAGAGCTTTCAAGGCTAAAGCGATACCCAGATGCTAGTTCAGCCAGATGCTAGTACAGATTGAACACAAAGCGATTCCTACAACGGACCTCAATCTTAAAACCGAAATCAATCTATTGAATAACGATGTGCCTACCGCCGTAATGTACTATCTTTACTATCAGCCTGGCTGTGATATTTGCGATACAAGGGGGGACGATTGCACGAAATTTCCATAACCTGGGCAGACTATCATCGCAAGATTGAAGAGCTAGCCGTCAAGGTACATAACAGTCACTGGACTTTTAATCACATTGTTTGTATTGCTAAGGGGGGATTGCGTATTGGTGACATCTTTGCTCGTTTGTTTGATCTACCTCTAGCGATTTTGTCAGCATCTTCCTATTCAGGCCCTAATAATCGGATCCGGAATACATTATGCTTTTCTCGTGATCTAGCTATGACCACTGCAAATTTGGGCAGCCATGTGCTATTGGTTGATGATCTGGCGGATTCTGGAGTGACGCTCAAACGCAGTGTTGAATGGGTGAAATACCACTATGGCTTCTATGTGGATGAAGTTCGTACAGGCGTCATATGGTACAAGGCATCCTCTGTTTATCAACCTGACTATTATGTCGACTATTTACCTGATAGTCCCTGGATTCATCAGCCCTTTGAACCCTACGAACGGATGACTCCAGAACAACTTGTTCAAGCCCATCAAAAATAATTGAAATAAAGGCTAAAACAAAGATTGAAATAAAAGTTGCCACTAGTGCCTTTGAGTCCAGACTGTCCAGATGGTGAGACCATGCGTTAGCGTGTAAGGGTATTCTAGGTTCACGCTATGAAATTTATATTAGTTGGCATCATCCGAGGCTATCAACGGTTTATATCTCCCTTATTACCGCCTATGTGCCGATTTACCCCCACCTGTTCTCACTATACGTTAGAGGCGATCCAACGTTTTGGTCCCATTCAGGGGTCATGGCTAGGGGTTAAACGCATCTGTCGCTGTCATCCTTTCCATCCAGGTGGCTACGATCCAGTACCAGAACAGCTTAAACCTCCTCAGCCCACTGACCATTAACCCCTGATTAACAGATATCGATAAAGTAAGTAGTATCATAAGCGTGAGACCGATTATTGATCAATCAACGCCTTGGTGGAGAACGACTATGTCTGGAGACACCATCTACGAGATTGCTGTGTCTGTTGCGCTACTGGTAACAGGTGTTCTGTTTTTTCGGACACGTCAGCAGTCTAATTCAAGAGTAGCCGAACAAGAAGCGGTGTCGAAGCGTTTAGAACAGCTCAATGCTGAGCTATCTATTCAGATAGAAACGGCTACCACCACAAACCAGACCCTGTCAGAGACACTCAGTCAACTCCAAACTCAAGCCACTGCTACCGAGCAAACCTTGCAAGCTACCCAATCGCAGTTGGTTAGTACTGAAGCCGCTAACCAGACGTTGATCCAATCCCTTCAACAGGAACAGACTAAGGGATCTGACCTTCAGGAACAAATCCAGAATTTAGCTCAGTTAAATACTACTCTTGAAACCCAGATCTTAGAGCAAACGCAAGACCTGAAAGCCTTGACTAAAGCGAAAAAGGAGCTAGAAGTCAAAGCAAGGGAAGATCGGGCTACATTAGGCTATTACGAAAAGGCCACTAAAGATTTCAAACAAGAGAAAGTGTCTTTTGTGCAGCAACTACGAGATGTGGCTGAAGTGCGAGATCACCTACGCAAACTCAATGAGTCACTTGAAACCAAGTTGCAGCAACAACAGAAACTGAAGGAAACCCAACTCAAAGAATTAACAGACCGATGCACCCAACTAGAGTCTGAATTACAGGAAGAACGGGCCACCGTTGGTTCTTTAGGCCAGCGGCTTAGTGACCTAGATCAGGCTCGAGTTGACTTAGAGCAGCAATTACAACAAGTCTCGTCGGCTCATGAGCAAACAGTAGCTGATCTAACTCAGAGTCACGCTCAAGAAAAGACCCAACTTGAAAGTGATCTAGTCACTGAACAACAAAAGATACGTGAGTTGAATGCTCATCTAGAACAACAGCAAGAGTTGACAACGACGCTCTCTCAACAACTACGGGATCTGACTCAAGCTAAGTTAGCTGCAGAATCAAGTCTCGAGGACCTCCAAGCCCAGATGGCAACTGTAGAAACGACCCATTCCCATTTACAGGCTATTCAAATGGAACTGGATCAAGTCAAGGCTGAACGAGATCAGATGAAAGCTGAATTAAACCAAGCTTCTGAGCGGGTTAAGTCCCAAGACTCTAAACAGGATGAAATGGTAGCGTTGAAAAATCAAAATCAGCTACTACTAGAAGCTACCAAACGACTATCAGCTGAACTGGAACACGAAAAGAAAACCCGTTCCTCTCACTCCATGGATCAGGGTCAAGTGAACGAGCTGATCAAAGAAAATGAGTTATTATCTCGTCGGATCCAGCAAGCTCGGGAAGTTGTGGTAACACTCCAGCAACAAAACCGAACTCTAAAAATTGAAAAAGAGCAGCTAACCCGACAATTAAATGCTGATTCTTCACCAGAAAGCTAGATTTTTGGACTAGGGCTAGACGGTAAGAGATAAAGCAATCCTGATCCCAATGTAATACCAACCGCTAACCAAAACCCAATGGTTGCTAGTTTTCCAACGCCAGTCTGATCTAATATCAGTAAACTAATAGCTACAATTTGAACTATAGTTTTAACCTTACCCCCAATGTTAGCGCCTTGAATCTGGTTTTGATTGACCCGCCAGCTAGCAATAGTGAGTTCACGACCAATGATTAAAAATGCACCCCAAGCAGGCACTCGCCCTAATTCAATTAAACTCAAAATGGGGGCTACTATTAGTAACTTATCCACTAGCGGATCTAGGACTTTGCCTAAGGCTGATACTTGGTCTAAACGGCGAGCTAGATAGCCATCTAACCAATCAGTACCTGCTGCTAACCAAAAACTACCTAAAGCTAACCACCGTCCTTGAGGAGTTGATTGGGCCAAGCCGTAAAGAATAAAGGGAATCCCTAATAACCTTGACAAGGTGATCCAAGTCGGTAGTGTCAGACGGTTCATCTACAAACCCAAACGCATGCATGGGTTTAGTCTAGCTGGGCTATACCTGCCTCGCGAGCTGCTTTTTCAACTGCACTGGCAACAGCAGGTACGACTCGCTCATCAAATACCGTTGGAATGATACAGTCTGGTCCTAGATCAGCAGGTGCCACTAAGGCCGCAATGGCTTGAGCTGCTGCTAATCCCATATCCGTGGTAATCTCTTTGGCGCGACAATCTAGGGCCCCCCGAAACACACCTGGAAATGCCAATACATTATTGATCTGATTGGGATAATCACTGCGACCTGTCGCCATCACCCCCACAATTCCTTGAATCAACTCAGGTTGAATTTCTGGAATCGGGTTAGCCAAAGCAAAGATCACCGGATGAGTGGCCATCTGCTCAACCATTTCCACAGTAAGCACATGTTTGACACTAACCCCAATAAAAACATCAGCCCCCACAAGAGCATCAGCTAATGAACCTGTTTGGGCTACTGCCACCGCCGCTTTTTGAGGGGTCAGATCCGATCGTTGGTGACTAATAATGCCCGTTCGATCACAAGCAATCACCTGTTGAGCACCAGCTTGCTTTAATAAGTTAATCACAGCAATCCCAGCCGCTCCAGCTCCATTCAAGACAATAGTCACCTGATTTAGGGGTTTGTTGACCACACGTAAGGCATTCAGTAGGGCAGCCAATACCACAATTGCGGTCCCATGTTGATCATCATGGAAAATGGGCATAGCTAGATGCTGTTTGAGCCGAGTTTCAATTTCAAAACATCGAGGGGCACTAATGTCTTCTAAATTGAATCCACCAAATCCAGGTGCTAGATTGATCACGGTTTGTACAATGGCCTCTGTATCTTGGGTGGCCAAGCAGATGGGAAAAGCGTCAATACCCGCAAATCGCTTAAAGAGAGCAGCTTTTCCTTCCATAACTGGGAGGGCAGCTTCAGGACCAATATTTCCTAACCCCAATACAGCACTACCATCGGTAACAATGCCAACGGTATTGCCCTTCATCGTGTAGGTATAGACCGTTTCTGGTGCTTGAGCGATCTGGCTGGAGACTCGGCCAACTCCTGGTGTGTAAACCATGGCCAGTTCAGAGTTACTGTCTAAGGGCCTTTTACCAATGATTTCTAGTTTGCCCCCCACATGAGCTGCAAACGTTCGATCCGTAATCTCTTGAATTTGAATATCCGGTAAAGCCTGAACCGCTTGAATGATTTGGTCAGCATGATCACTACTGTAGGCATCGACTGCAATATGGCGTAGGGTATGGACTTTGGTCTGGCTCAGCAGCTCAATTTGACTCAGGTTACCTCCCAAATCAGCAATTGCCTGGGTTACTTTGGCTAGGGTCCCGGGTTTATTGGCCAGGGTTAGACGGATGGCAATACTAAAGCTGGAGTTGGGCGTTAGAGGACTCATAAGTTACCTAGACGAATTAGACAGAGGTAAATCCTGTTTGACAAAGTTATCGTACCGACGCCCTCGCCATGCTCGTGGTTGAGTCCAAGAAGAGATCCAAATCCGGGCTACAGCTAACGGATCAGCAAGCGGTGATAACCAGAAGGTCCACGGTCGCTTGGCATAGGAGGCATAGATCCCCAGCAACAAGCCCCACCGAAACAGAACTAAGGCCAGATTTAAGCCTAACAAGGCCAGGATCCAATTGGATGTCCATGTAGATACAACATCGTCAGGTGTTCCCAGCCAAACGCTAAACCCACCGATCAGGACCAAAAGAGGTAATCCCTGAACTGCAAGCAAAAATACAGCATCAAACCAGACCTGTTGCGGCGATGAGGCATCCTTCAGATCTAGCGAGCGGCCCCATTCCCGCCAAGTTTCAGTGAAGGACGTGTACATCCGCACCTGGATTAAGTGGGTTCCGTCCAAAAAGCCGACTTTAAATTGCCGGGCAGCCAGGGCACGAACCAAGGTTACATCGTCACAAAAGGATCCAGCTGCCAGAGCGTACCCATCCACCTCGCTTAATACTGACTTTTTGGCTAAAAAACACTGCCCGTTGGCCATGGTCCGCTCAGCGCTTAAGGCCTGATCTCCAACAGCCCCAAAGCGATAGATCAACGTGACCAGTAATGCTGGCTGCAACCAGGCTTCGCCCCAATGCTCAAGCTTAAATCGAGGCGCTAAAGTGATCGCATCAAACCCTTCGGTCGCGGCTACCTCTAGCAAACTGGAGACCAGGCCTGGCTGGGGGCACGTATCTGCATCAAGCCCTAAGATCCAATGGGAGTCTGGATGTGACTGGTTAAAACCGGTATGTAAGGCCCAAGGTCGACCCACCCAGCCCGAGGGCAGCGGATCATCAGTGATCACTTGAAAGCGTGGATCCTGTTGTTGCATGGCCAGGACTTTAGGTACTGTCTCATCCTGAGAACGACTATCCACCACAATCGCTTCTCGCACTTCGCTCCCCTGATGCAGTAAGCCGTCTAAACAGGGTTGGATCCGGTCTGCCTCGTTTAAAGTTGGAATAATGACAGAGACCTGGCCTGCCTGAGCTGGATCTGAAGCCAAAGGTTGTAAAGGAGGTCGGCGAAAGGGAGCCCGCATGAGTCGTAGCATCAAGATCACAGTGGCCGGAACCTGAACCCACAACAGTCCAATGATTAACCAGTCCAAGACGGTGATCATGATTTGACCACAGCCTCAGGTTGACTCAGCGACAACTCTAAATTGGGCTGAGCTGCTGGTTTTATGGGTTTATCGCTCACTTTAGCTAGAGCCTGGCCTGGCGTTGTCATCCACCAGAGACCGATAGCCGGACCCAGACCGAGTAACAGTCCTAATCCCACAGGCATGTAAATACCAGAGGCTAAACTCATGATCATGGCGAAAGCAAAATTAGCACAGTAGAGGACTAAGGGTCCGATCAACTGCTCACGATTGAGATCAGGCTGATTTTTTCCCCACAAACCATTGGCAACCAGCATAAATACAGCCCCTGTTACCATCCACCCGCCAAAATTTTGCAGGGGCATGCCAAAGAAGGGGCCTGGCTTAAACCAAGTCCAGAAAGGCACTAATGTTTGGGTCATGGCGGGATCCAGAACAAAATCCCAAGCGGTTAGAAGCAGTGCCCCTAGAGCTAGGGCTTCAAATTGGAGTAGCCAGTGACGTTGTGTTTGAAGAATCACACGGGCTAACAGATAAGACACTAAACCCATGTAGAACCAGGATAAGGGGATAGTGAAGGGTACCAAGCCTGCAATTTTATAGCCCAACCCACTGAGGTAACCGTATTCACCAAATGGAATCCCTGTGGAGGTTCCGAGCAACTCGCTAGAGAGAGAGAGCGCAATCGCAGGTACCATAAATTGAACCAAACGCTTCCATCCCAACAACCGAGATCCCATTAATGCTGCTGTGATGGCCCCGAATACCATATAAGCCACTCCACCATTGTTCATGCTCCAGGCAAAGGCCTGAGGACCTAGGGGAACCTCTGCTAACCATTCGGAATGAGGCACTACAATTAACAATCCTGCTAAGCCAAAAATCATAGTAGCAATATGGACTCCCAAAGTGATCCTCTCTATTGAAAGGGACTGGGATGGGGAAAACATGCGATTCATGCAGACGCTCCTGGACATAACATTGAGCTGGTTTGTGACTATCGGGCTTTTTGTGACCATCGGTTTTTTTGTGACCATGGGGCTTGTGTAATAACCACTGGGCTTGTTTACAAAACGATAAATCTCTATGGTACACGTTTCAAGTTAATCAGCCATTTTTCCTAACTCGTTCAAAGCTTAGATCTAGGCGATCTGATTTTAACAAGCTATGTAGGCATTGAGTTAAGATCCTACGTTTATCACCTCAATCTGAGATTAGAAACCATTATCCCTAAGCATAGCTTGATCAAGCTGGGGTCGAGCCCGGCTTGTTTAAACAAAATTTTTAATGTTCAGCAACAGATTCAAACGTTTCTTTCAGGGTTTGATCCTCAGGTTGATCAAGATAGGTCATAGTAGCCAGTTTAAATTCAAGCCGAGGTTGGCCATGCCCATAGGTAAGGTTATAGCTCCAGGTCAGCAATCGGTGCCATAGCCTTGGAAATCGGGGTTCTAACCAAGATTGCGCCGCCCGTAACCCAGATGGCACCCAGCCTCGACAACAATATGCTATTAAAGCTGAAGTCGTATAAGCCACATAGGTTGGGGTCCATTGAATAAACCCTTTGAAGCCAACAACTCGCCAGATCCAGGCTAGTAATTGAGGATTGCGCCGAGCACTCTTTAAAGCCATCCGGGTAAAATCCCACCATCCAGCGCGATCTTTAATAAAGTTATCGGCAACTTCAGGAGGTTCTGCAGCTAATACGCCAAAGAAACAATTGAGGATTGAATTGACATGGGCGGGGGGTAACTGAGCACCTGTAGGTACCATCATGCCACGAGAAAATAACCAGGTGACAGCTGAATTACTTTGATAGGCTCGTACGCGTTGAAGATCAGTAGCCTTTAGCAGGTCATGTTTCAAGGCGGTATCCAATAAGTCAGCTACTCGAGGTAAATTTCGCACTAAGGATCCAAACCCAGTAAAGCTGAGCGGGGACTGCATTGCCGCTGCATCGCCTATAGTGAGAACTCGATGGTATTTACGTGTCCGATCTTGAGTAGCCCCATAGCGCCCCGGAATATAGCCAAACGTTGCTTTGCGCCACTCTAACGCTTCAACATGGCATCGCCGATATTCAGGTAAAATCGCAAAAAAATCTTCATACATCTCCAGTAATGATCCAGGATTATCAGGGTGGACTTCATGATAGTGAAACAGATAAAATGTTAACTCTTGTCCTGGGCCTGGGAATAACTCCCAAATCAGCTGCCGGCCTCGGCTTTGATCACCATGGCTAGCTAAGATATCACCAAACTGAGCATCCCAAACACCTGGCTCGAATCCGCTTTTAATCACGGCTCCTACCGTAGGACATACACTATCAAAAGCTTTATTGTGGTTGAGCTGTTGAGCAATTGGAGACGCTGTGCCCATTGCATCCACTAAAACACGTGATCGGAGATAGACAGGATCGGATTGCTCTAGATCAAGCAGTTTGAGGCTAACTTGATGGCTGTCTATAAACGCTTGTTGAAATTCAGTTCGTTCAAAAATGTGTCCACCGGCTGCTACCAGCTTTTGCCCACATAAGGCTAGTAATCGATCAGCATCAATAGCTAAATTTAATACTGTAGGGGTATGTAAAACAGGGGCTTTAATGGGGCTGTAACCATCAAAGAACTTATTAAAACCATCAGTATACTCTCTCAAGATCAGGCTTTCAATCTCATCAGCTGTGAATAAACCCATCTCCACTAAGGTGGCTATTTCGCGCCGAGAAATATTCCATTCTCGATTCATCCGACCAAAAGGCAATCGTTCTATGAGAGCCACTCGATACCCTAGTTGTGCCATTGTTGCTGCATATAAAGCGCCTAAGGCGCCACCTACTATCGCAACATCCCAAAGTGAGTCTTGGGAGCCAAAGGATAAGTCTGGCGAGCCTTGAACTAAGGGGGGAATCTTAGGGAATTGACGTCCCTGTTGTACTTCTTCGCGCCAGCGTTTCTCCCACCAGTAAACTCGAGTTAAATCAAACTCACCTTTAGGAATCTTTTGAAAATAATGAACTGTTAAAGGATAGTAGGGAGCTAACGCAGTAAAAATAGAATCCCGACTCAGATCAATATCCGGCAAGGCGGCATAACGAAGGGGAAACTGTTGCTTCAAAGCTGCTGAAAAAGACTGAATCCAGCGTTGTTGAAAGGGTAAGGGCTGTTCAGACCATTGCATAACTTTGAGGTAGGTTGTGCGTTGTAACGACCAGGTAAACACAACCAAACAGCCTGTGGCCACCTCTAGATCTGAGTGATTCAACCGAAACCCAACTGGAGTTAGCTCCTTAGTACCAACAGCTGAGTCAACCTCGACCTGATGGAGCCACTCCACCACAGCTGCTTGTTCAGGGGTAGGAATCTCCTGGTAAAGCAGTTCTTTCATTTGATCACCCAGATGCGCAACAGTTTGGATCAACGATCCACTCTGACCCATTGTGACATGCTTTGGACTAACAAGATTTGGCTTCGGTCATTTAGGTTAAAGCCCGCTTCGCCCCAACTGTCATGGATTAACAAGCTATACTGACGTTGCGTGTGCTACTTCTAGAGATCTGCCCCCTTTTTGCCTGGAGTTGATCATGCCTACTGAGGTTTGGACTGATGATCGAATTGATCGGTTAGCGGATATTCTCGAAAATATTGCCAAGAGTCAGGGGATGTTGATTTACTCTGTGGAGCGTATTACTGAGACTCAGGCCAGGATGGCTGATGCTCAAATGCAAATGTCTCAATATCAGCCTGAAATTACTAAAGCCCAGGCCGACATCGCTCATTCGATTGCTCAACTAACTCAGTCAATTAGCCAGATGCGGGACATGCTAGCCTCAACAACCGCTGCTGTAGAACGATTAGATCGGCTTGTTGATTACTTGATTCGGCGAGAACGAGAGCACAAAACAGACTTTAACTTAGACCTCACCCCACCCCGGCACTAGAGTTTGCATCAGCGGGCGGTACAGCTTGAAATAAGCAATCGAACCCACCTGTCGCAACCAGGCCTTTTGCCGTGTGTCCCCCCCCATGCAACGCTGGCAGACTGGATGTTCAACTTTAAAGTGACTGAATCCTTGCTTCAAAGCACAAGCTGTTTGACCCTCTAAGATGGCTTGCAAAGACTGATCCTTGAGATGGCCTAAGGGGATCAGACCCTCATAATCTTTACAACAGGGCACTACCGTTCCATCGTAGAGAATACCAGCTTGGAGGGAAGCGCCGTTGCAATAGCCAAAGGACGCAGGAAACACTTGATCGGACTCCACATTCCCCCAGCTATCTAGTGGAAACGTCTCAAAGGCAAGTCTGTCATCTAGAGCTATCACTTGCCACTGACCAGGGCGATGCCGTTGAATTTGAGTCTGACACCACGCCTGACTAGGAGCGGACTCGATCGGAGCTAAGAGCCGGGTAGCCCAACTCATTAACTCTTGTTGCATAGCCTGTCGGCCATCAATCACAGATAGAGCTTTGTGGGGCACTAAGAACGGATGAGGTGTTGTATCTAAAAACTTCAGATGAACCCGAGTGGTTGAATCGGATCGGAGATGAGCTTGGATATAACGTGTGATCCCATCAAAGTAACATTCAGGGGATAGCTTAGGTGGTGCGCCCCGAATGGTAAAGGTATCTGGATCAGGGGTTTGTAGGGAGATCGTCACCTTAGGGATCGGAGTGGCTATCAAACGATCAATATGATCCGGCCATATTGCAAACGTGCTGCCGTTGGTTGTGAGATGCAAGTTGATCCCGCGGGCCGCAGCTAGTGTCATCCCCTCAAATATAGCCGGGTAGATCATGGGTTCACCCATCAAGTGAAACGTGACGATCTTAGCCAGGTTCTGGTGACTTACCTCATCTAAGATCTGCTCCAGTAGCTGGAAATCCATGTGCCCGCGCTTCCGATTCATAATCGCATCTGGGCAGAATTCACATTTAAAGTTACAAACATTAGTGACTTCGAGATGGAGTCGATCGAGAGGTGGCAGCATGAAGTCAAACCTAGGAGTCATTCAAGTCAATAGCCTTTAGTCTACCCAGAGATGCTGAGCTGGTGCTACCCAGAGATGCTGAGCTGGTACTAGCTGAATCCCTTAACAAGAGTATCTTTTAAAACATTTGAGCACTCGATAGCTCCCTTATAGTACATCATGCAGGTTTGTAGTATCCTGACCACCATCTGAGGGTACTCTTAACCTATCCAACTCCAAACCAGCTCCAAAAAGACTCTTGGCGGATCTCTGGAGTTAGGCTTAGGTTAGATACCAAGATGGCATCTCTAGCTTACTCATCTGAGTAGAGGGTTCGTTTCGATGGAGAGACAACTCACGCTAAGGCAACATAAAATTCTGCGAGCTACCGTACGTAGCTATGTGGAAACCGCTGAACCGGTTGGCTCAAAGGCTTTGGCTGAGCAATATGATTTGGGTGTGAGCAGTGCCACTATTCGTAATGATTTAGCCACCTTAGAGCAAGAAGGTCTTCTGTTTCAGCCCTATACTTCAGCCGGCCGAATTCCATCAGACTCAGGCTATCGAGTTTATGTCAATGCCTTGCTCGACTCTCAAATTCTACCTTGGGCCGAACCTCAGGTTAAGCACCATCCCATTCGTCAGCAGGTTTTGGACGAGTTAGGCCAGCAAGGGAATGACCTCGATGATTTGCTTGCTCGAGTCGCTCGGATTCTAGCTAAATTAAGTGGCTGTATTGCTCTGATTACGTTACCTCAGCCCAGTTTAGCTGTTATTCGTCATGTCCAATTATTGATGGTGGCCCCTGATCGTTTGATGGTGATTCTGGTAACTAATTCTTATCAAACTCAGTCGATTGTGGTTAATCTCTCCGAAAACACCTTTGATGAGATCGATCCACCTACATTGCCTCTGACCTCCGTGATTTCACCTGAAGAACTAAGCCAGGAACTCCAATTGTTGAGCAATTTTCTTAACTTTAAACTGAGAGGAACAACGGTTCAGGAACTCCATGATCTAAGTTGGTTAGAACTTGATCAAGATTTTCAATCTTATGCGAATTGGCTACGACATTTATTCAAGGCAGTGGCTAAAAAGTGCCTCAATCCAGCCGTGAATCTGTTCTACACCTCAGGCATGTCAGAGCTAATGCGGCAACCTGAGTTTGCGGAGGCCCAAAAGGTGCAAAGTGTCATGCAACTGCTAGAGGAAGATCAAGCTGAACTGAGTCAAATCTTGTGGTTAGATCAACCCGGAGCTATGGCTGTCTACATTGGCACAGAAAACAGTTTAGAAACGATCCATCATTGCTCACTCATTACAGCTAGCTACTCTCAGAATCAGGCTTCATTAGGAGCGGTAAGTTTATTGGGGCCAACCCGTATGGCTTATGATCGATCGATAGTAGCTGTCCAGACTATTACCGATTATTTATCCAACACCCTGACATCTAGCGGAACACCTTGAAGACGCCTGTCATGAGCCATAGTGGAGACTAGTTAATGCGCTTAGGTGACTCTAATCTGGAAGATGCTAAAGCTGAGATCTTACTAGTAGACGATAAACCAGAAAATTTAGAGTTACTGGCCACCCTATTGGAAGAACAAGGCTATGAAATTCGAGAAGCTATCAGTGGGTCCATGGCCCTGCAAGCGGCCCAAGCAGCTCCCCCCGATCTGATTTTGTTAGACATCAATATGCCTGGGATGACCGGCTACGAAGTGTGCCAACAGTTGAAAGCTAACCCTCAAACAGCACCGATTCCTGTCATTTTTATCTCAGCCCTGGATGAAGCCTGGGATAAAGTCAAATCCTTTACAGTAGGGGGGGTGGACTACATTACTAAGCCCTTTCAGGTCATAGAGGTTTTAGCTCGAGTTGAAAATCAGTTGCGAATCCAGTCATTGCAGCGGCAACTGCATCAAAAAAACTTGATCCTGGAAGCACAACAGGCTCGATTGGAAGCTGAACTCAGTCGAGCGGCTGAAATCCAACAGAATCTGCTACCGAAAGAGAGTCCCAGCATTTCGGGCCTTAAGTTAGCAGCTCAATGTCTTCCAGCCCGAGAAGTCGGAGGCGATTTTTATGATTGGTTTCAGCCTTCAAGCCATCAACTTTGCCTGACTTTGGGTGATGTTATGGGCAAAGGAATGCCAGCAGCTCTGCTCATGGCTACCGTTAGAGCTACCCTACGAGCTAGCTTGGAAGCCTTCAAAGGCACGGATCAGTTAAGTCAAATCATTAGTTGTGTCAATGTGACTCTAGAACCGGACTTGCTTTTGTCTGAAGCCTTTATTACCTTGATTCATTTTCAGATCGACTTTAAAGCCCAAACGTTAACCTATGTTGACGCTGGACATGGCCTGGGATTTGTCTGCCGAGCTAGCGGTTTATTTGAAAAACTGACTTGCAAAAATCCACCTCTGGGTGTGGGGCATGAAAGCTATCAAACAGCTACAGTTCCCTTTGGTCCAGGTGACAGTCTAGTGGTGTACAGCGATGGACTAGCTGATGCCCTGACTTGGCTCTATCAAGAGATTGATCAACTCAAGGCCTACTGGCAAGACACCCTACCCCCCCAGCAACAAGTTAAAACTCTAATTGAACTGGCTCTGAAGTCTGAGACTGTTGCCGATGATATGACCATTGTGGTTATGCACTATCAGCAGGCTTGAAGTTGTGGATCAGAATCTAAAAATTGACTTGAACCTGAGTTTGCTGCCATTGTTCCGGTGAATAGGTTTTCAAAGATAAGGCATGGAGTTCACCACTGTCTAGCTGGGGTTGAACAGCTGCATAAACCAACTTATGTTGCTTGATCATGGGTAAATCCACAAATTGCTCAGCCACGATCGTGGCTTGAAAATGGTTGCCATCGCCCACCATATCCTCTACCAGAACTCGCGCACCCGGTAGTGCCGTCAAAATCAACGATTGAATCTCTTCAGTCCGCATAAAAGTCCTCAACCCAGAGTTGTCATATTACCAGGATATCCTCGGCCTGGCTATATTGAGTTTTGCAGCCCCCACTTTTGTATCTTTTGATTCAATTTTGTTTATTAACCCATTCTAAATCTTTCAATAACCCTGATCAAGATCCTGCCTTGACATTGTCTCACTCTTGTAGTATATATGTAATACACTTGTTGGTCATGAGAATCTCTGTCTAGAGTGGAGCTTGCGGCTAACTTGGGCTCGAGGTGGTTGTTTTGATTGGATATCTCAGTTGATGTACTACAAGAAAGTGGCCTCTTTGGATTCCTCTGTATCTTGGATGCCATGTTGGACACCATAGGTTGGACACCATATGTTGGACAAAGGTAAAGGACTCGACTACTCTTGAACATAATAGGTATTCATGTCGTGGTCTCCTTAAATCTGAGATCGGACTTAACCTCTGCAGCCCATCACATGGCGGTAGTACAGAGGACCTGCGGTGATCAGACCTGCGGTAATCAAAGGTGATCAAAGGTTCCTTTATGCTCCCAGCTACAACAACCTACCAACAGGTGACTTGTTAAAGGAGATAGCCATGGCCCATGTACTAGAACAGTCCATTGTTGTTTTTTCAAAAAACTACTTACCGATTAGCCAAATTCCTTTAAAGCGGGCAATTGTGTTGCTAATTACCGGACGGGCTGAGCCTTTAGACTTATTTGCTGGCCCTGTGTGGAAGATCCGTTCTCCTAGTATTGTGCTGGAAGTCCCTTCCTATATTCGACTCCTGCAACAAGGACGGGAGCGAGCTTGGAAGGTTCCTGCGGTTAACCGACGGGAAGTCTTTCGGCGAGATCACCATACCTGTCAATACTGCAGCGCCACTCGCGATTTGACGATTGATCATGTTATCCCTTTGTCAAAAGGGGGATCACATACCTGGGAAAACGTGGTTACAGCTTGTCAATCCTGTAATCAACGTAAGGGAGATCGCTTGCCTGAACAAGCAGGTATGACCTTAAAAACCAAGCCTAAGCCACCTGTGCATCCTACCGTTCATTTTGCAGAGCGGTTCTGGAAAGATCATACAGCTTGAGCAGTGCTTGATCTTGTCGGTTCCTAGCCAGTGAGGTGATCCTATGTTGAAATTGATTTGTTCCGATTCTTCAATCACATTAGAAACCACCGATCATACCTTAGAGGACTGGATCTCTCTGAGAGTCTTAATTGCTGTGGGTTCAGGACAATCAATTTATATTGAGCCAGGATACGCATCCTTTCTCTTGCCGGATCATTTACCCAACCTAGAGCACCTGCCTCATTCACTCGATTTCTTTGAAGGCGATAATGATATGATCGAAGTTGGTCTTCAAGGGGTTTGGTTGCGTTCTGATCCTGACTCAGAGGATGGTGTTCTAGTCTCTCCAGTCTCTCTTGAAGTGGCTGAAACTCTGGTTGATCTGTGGCAGGAAGCTCAGCGGTATGCAGCTGCTTGATCAGCCGTGTGAATAATCTCTACAGCCCTGTTAATCTAGGTCTTGGGGAATTGATCAAAAGGGTACTTTAAACCCCTTGAGATGTTTTCTTCAAGACTTAATGGTATTACATTCTGATCAGGGTCTCATTTAAGTCAGAGTGTTAATCCACTTCGATCTGTGTCGATGCCAAGTTCTCCTTAAATTCAAAAGGACGTTGCTAATATAGGCCTACACGACAATCAGGTTTCAATAATAAGTTTCAATAATCAGGTTTCAATAATGATGATGTGATTGTATAGCAGCCCAAGTTAACCGAATGGTTTCTACCTCAAGCTCAGCAGGTGTGGCATGCGGATACTCCATTTCAGTAGTTTTCACAGCAGTACCATCAAACAGATCCAGTTGTTGGGTTGTTGGATGGCGTAACTGCGCTTGAGGTAAGGATTGAAATAAGGCGTATAGAGGTGTAGGTAAAGCGGTCGGGCGACCGGGCCAATGTCGATCAAACGCAATTAAGTAATCTGATTTCCAGAGATTGCAGGCTTGACAGAGAGGTTGTAAGTTAGCGACAGTGTTGCGGCCTCCTTTGCTAATTGGAATGATGTGATCTTGACAAATAGCTTGGTTAAGCTGACTCCAACTTAAACCACAACAAGGGCATTGGGGATACCATTTTAACAATTGCCAGAAGCTAGCTTGATCAATTTGCCCAGTTAGATCATAGGTCGCCCGCCGTTCTTGCGCCCGCTTGGCCTTCGAGCGTTTGAGCTGCTGGTTGGCACAAGTGGGACAAATTTCAGGCTTGAATAGAAAAGAATCGTAGCAATTTAAACAAGTGTACATGGGCAAGGATTGAATGGGAGCCAGCTATGAGTATAGGTCAGTTATTTCAGGTTCACTCGTTAAGTCGACCCGATAATTGGTAACAATGGTTATACATCTGGTGATTCTTGGTTGGTAGCCATGTCTATTCCTCACCCCATTTTTATTCTTGCTTCGCCGCGCTCGTTTACATCCTTAGTCTGTGCCATGTTAGGGCAACATCCCCAAGCCTACGGGGTGCCAGAGTTAAATCTGCTTATGGATCAAACGGTGGCTGCTTTGGTTGAAAAAGGAACAGGCCCAGGTCGGCAACGTTATCTTCATGGCTTGCTCAGAACCATTGCTCAGCTGTATGCAGGCGAACAAACGATGGATGCTATCGAAATGGCCTATCGCTGGCTATATGCTCGGAGTGATTGGACAACAAGTGACACCTACCAAGAGTTATGCCGGCGAGCAGCACCCTTACGCATTGTTGACAAAAGCCCAGCCTACACCAGTCGGGTCGATAGTTTAAATCTGATCCTTCAAACCTTCCCGGAGGCTTATTTCTTGCATCTCACTCGGCATCCCCGGACCCAGGGTGAATCAGTTATGAGTGTGGATAATGGTCGATTTGCCAAAGCATTAGACTCTTATGACTACAGTAAGCGAGTCCCCATCTTAGATCCACAAATTGCTTGGTATCGAGCCCAGATCAACATTATGGAGCTCTTGAAATCCGTTCCCTCACACCATCAACTGTTTTTACGAGGTGAAGATGTACTGGGAGATCCAAAGACCTATCTCAAAAAACTCTGCAATTGGCTGCAATTTGATTGGAATGAGGACATTTACCAGATTATGCTTAATCCCCAAGACTCTCCATTTGCCTGTTTAGGTCCCTTTGGTGCTGTATTAGGTAATGATATTAAATTTTTGCTATCACCTGAATTCCAATCTAGGCCGATCCGCCCCAGCACTTTAGAAGGCGAATTATCTTGGCGATCGGATGAGGCTGGATTTAAACCAGAAGTCCTAGACCTAGCACATGAGCTGGGGTACTCGTAATCCTAATGAATGAGATGACATCTCACGCTACTGCATTTAACTCGCTCTGCATCAGGACTCTTTATGCAGCATTAAGAGAAAAAAGGCAAAGACAATCACCCCCAAGACTGAACCGAACGCAGAGGTCAAAACCATGAGGCTACATAAAGCAACAAAAGGGAGAAGAAAGGTAGGGATCAACTGAAAGATGGGATAGAAGGGTAGCTGTGAATTTAAGCTGACTTGTTCTTGCAAAATAGGTCGCTCATCTTTGAATTGGCTATAGATCACTACCAGTTCAATGCCTTTAGGATGCAACCGTTCTAGATAGGAGCGAACATGTTTACAAAAAGGAATGGGATCATCTGAACTGTGGAATAGAGTTAAGGCTAAAGCTGCATCTCGTCGTTCAGCTGAGACTTGGACAGACTTGGGATTTAAATATTTATTTAATAGATCTTCAATGGCCGAGGCCCGTCCTAATCGAGCGAGTTCATGGTGAGTTGAGTTTTCCTGGGTTTCTGATAGTGGGATCATCAAGGTTCCTGATGTTGCAGTCAATCTCTTACGTGTGGGTTTAAGCGGTAACAGAAAAGGATCACGACCACCTTGTTGGGTGCGCTCACACCAGTAACAAGTCCCGTAAACGTGACTAAAATAATGATTGGTGGAATGCTCACACACCTTCAGATCTTGGATAGCGACTTGAAGAGCTTCAGCCCAGACTGAGGGAGAGACACGTTGATCGGGATCCCGATGGCCTTCATTAAAGCTGGTTAACAGTAAATGTTGAAGGTCAGGATGGACAACGTGTAAAGGAATGGCACCTGGAGTAAGGGCTACGCAAGATTGAGGTTGATAAGGCCAGAGACCTTGCTGCAGAAACGTCATCGGATCAGGTGGATCACCCTCAGCCAACCACCGGCCTTGAAAGGGATGCTGTCCAAACAAGAGCTGGTAAATCAAGATCGCCAGACTAAAATAATCATGGGCTGGTGTTTGAACCATCTGAGCTAGATCATAGCCATGAAGTTCAGGTGGTTTATACTCAGGTAATCCGACCGGACAGTGATAAATAGTGGCGGTGATTGGATCGCTCACTTGAAAAGAATCGGTATCGATAATTGCAATTTTGGCCCGATTGTTCACCAAAATATTCTTACTGTTAATGTCACCGATGACATAGCCTTTTAAGTGTAGTAATTCAACCACTTTGCAAACATTGAGAGCGGTGACATGTAAGTAATACCAGTTAAAGCCGGGTAGTTCTCGCTGCCGATGTCGAGGGTGGTAGACTCGGGTTAACGTTACACTATTTTGAATTCGTTGCATTGAAAAGCCAACAACAGCTCCAGTTGCATCCGTAACTAAATCTTGAGGCCAGGCTACAGAAAGGTGATCCCAAGCTAATTTTGGATCTTCAGGGGCATTAGCTAGCATCAGTTTCAGTTTTGCAATTCGTTGAGGTGTAGGATAGGTATAAAGCTTAACAACCTGATCAGGGTTCTGGGTTAACCAGATAGTCCCTTCGCCGCCTGAAGATAACTGTTTTATCAGCTGGATCAGAGCGCCAGACGAATGGCTATAGTAGTCAGTCATACTAAATCTCTAATGCACCCAGCAGCTAGTAAGGCTATCTCTATGATGACATAGAGGATCTATCAGTGGCTGAACAGACCTCGACCAGGTTGAACTTGTGAGAACACCTAATGAGCCAATAGCCTACATCTGCTTAAAAGACATTACCCACCACCTGACCCGGGCCCTGAAATAAAAACCAGGACAAAAAGAAATTACTCGTGAAGATCGCTAGCAACGACGTAACCACAGCATCAGTAGTAGACTGACCGACTCCCTTAGCCCCCCCGGTTGTGGTCAACCCCCAGTTAGTCCCAATGATCGCGATTAAACTACCAAACACAATAGCTTTCAAGACACAAACCACTAGATCCCACCCCGAGAGCAGCGTTTGTGCTGATAAGAAAAACTGATCAGGTGAGATGCGGTAACTCAGTGCACAAATGATCATGCCACCGACTAAGCCTGTGATCAGCGATAGCATGGTCAAGGCAGGTAACATTAAGCCGGCTGCTAACACTCTGGGAATCACTAGATAATCTACTGGATCAGTGCGGAGAATTTGGAGCGCATCAATTTGTTCAGTTACCTTCATCGTACCTAATTCCGCTGCAAAGGCCGATCCAATCCGACCTGCCATAATCACAGCGGTGAGAACAGGGGTGAGTTCTCGAGTTAGCGCCAAGGCAAGAACCCCTCCGATCAAAGATGAGGCACCAAAGTTGATAAATTCTCGCGCCACCTGAATCGTAAAGACGCCGCTGATCACAATAGAGGTGAGTAATACGATCAAGAGTGATTCTAGACCTACAGCCGACAGCTGATCATAGGTATTACGTCGATGAATGTGGCCTTTCAAAAGATGCAATAGGCTTTGACCACCTAGGAAAAGACTAGACCCAACACGGCTAAACCAATTCATGACCTGATCCAAGGGTTGACTGTCACTTTATTATCCACGTATAGTTAACGCTTTGGTCTTGATCATAATGGCCTTGATCATAAACGTACAGATACAAACGCCTCACCAAATATGAACATTGATGCTGTTTCTATATTACAGTCAACTCCTTTTCTTGCAATTTTTGCTTGTCTGGGCTTGGGATATTGGCTAGGTCGACTTCAATTCAAAGGCTTAACCCTCAGTTCAACGGGTGGTATTCTCATCGTGAGCCTGATGATGGGTACTCTAGGGATCACTCCCCCCCCAGCCGTTGGTGATTTTGGCTTCATGTTATTTATTTATGGTATTGGACTTCAAGCAGGCCCCAATGCATTTAAAAGTCTTCAGCAGGATATCGGTCGATATCTGAGTTTAACAGCCATTGTAATTTTGAGTGCTCTAGGGGTAGCGCTCAGCTTTAATCGATGGTCATCGTTGCCAGATGAAACTATTGTAGGTATCTTAGCCGGCTCTCTAACCAGTACACCCACTCTGGCTGCTGCTAAAGCTACGGTAGAAAATAGCACGACTGAACATATGGATATTATTCTCAGTCATTTAGGTAGTGGTTATGCCTCAACCTATCTAGTGGGTCTTTTGGGCATTGTCCTTTTCGTGAAAGCAATCCCCCTACTCTTCAAACTCGATCTAGCCTCTGGTCTTGAAACTGGTCCCGAGTTAAATTCTATGGCATCGCCCCCCGCCCCGGTCACAGAGGCTCCTACTGCCCCCGACCCTACAGAGTATTCCCCCGGATCTTTAACCGATTGGACATCCCGCTCAGCGTCCTACCAAGATCTAGCTTTATTAGGATTAAGCTTAGCCATGGGTCTATTGATAGGTACCATCACGATCAAAGTAGGGGCCATTGACTTGGGCTTAGGGAGCACAGGTGGACTCCTGTTAAGTGGGATGGTTGTTAGTGTGTTGGAGTCTAGGCAATCCCAATGGATCTATGTGCCGCCCCAGGTTAGAACGTTTATGATTGAACTCGGACTATCATTGTTCATGGTTACCCTCGGTCTAGAAACAGGTCCCACTTTTTTTAGAGATCTACAGACACAGGGCAGTTCTGTGATCGGGGTTGGATTAGTCATGGCATTTGTACCGATGATTTTGGGCTATCTGTGGGCACGTTGGGTGCTCAAAATGAATCCAGCTCTGAGTTTGGGCGGAATTACAGGTGCCATGACCAGTACGCCTGCCCTCACCATTCTGATCCATGACGTTCGTAGTACGGTTCCGGTCATCAGTTATGCAGGCACTTATGTCATTGCTAATATTGTGTTAACCCTGATTGGAGCTTGGCTAATGGGTGCCGAACTTCCCTAAGCAATGGTGAGGACGGGGGCAATACTGAGTAGTTCTAGATCGGGGTAGCGATCTTGAATCTGTTGCAAGCTCCAGATGTTTTTACACAAGAGAACAGGACGATCCCAGCTATCTTTGAAAATATCTGAATTATACAACGAACCTAGTTTATCAACGACTTCCCATCCAGCTAAAATCCAGCGGGCTAAAGCAAAGCCTAAAGGTTCCAGCCGGGTTTCCACATTATATTCAACTTGCATCCGATACTGCACTACTTCAAATTGGAGTTGACCGACAGCAGCCAGAATCGGATCTCGTTTTGATTCATCCAGAGAGTACAAGACCTGGACAGCCCCTTCTTCTTTGAGTTGGCTAATACCTTTACTAAACTGCTTGAATTTAGATGGGTTGGGATTTCGGAGCCAGCAAAAATATTCGGGAGAAAAACTAGGTATACCTTCAAACTGGCGCGCCTGCCCTGTACAAATCGTATCTCCAATTGAAAATAGTCCGGGATTGATCAGACCGATAATATCACCGGCATAGGCTTCTTCAATCGATTCTCGATCCTGACCAAAGAGCTTATGAGCTTGGGAGAGTCGGACCTCTTTGCCAGTGCGTACATGTCGTACCGTCATATCTTTTTCATACTTGCCAGAGCACACCCGGATGAATGCAATCCGATCTCGATGTTTGGGATCCATATTTGCTTGAAGTTTGAATACAAATCCCGAAAAATCCAGCTCATCTGGCTTGACCAGACCATTCGTACTTTTACGAGTACTGGGGGGTAAAGCCATACCTAAAAACTGCTCTAGAAAGAGTTGCACCCCAAAGTTAGTCATAGCACTCCCAAAAAATACAGGTGTCATCACCCCTTCGTGTACAGCTTCTAAATCTAAAGGTGGTGTAATTTCACTTAAAATCTCCAATTCTTCTTTTAGCTGGTAGTAGAGATCGGCCTCCAACCATTCCAGTAAAGCTGGATCACCCAGATGAGCAACCGTTAACTTAGCAGCCTTCTGGCCATGAGCTGTGCGTTCAAATAAATGAATATCACCTGATTGCCGATCGTAAACGCCTTTAAACTGATCGCCAGCCCCAATCGGCCAATTCACAGCATAAGGAGTGAGGCCCAAGGTTGTTTCAAGTTCATCTAGTAATTCAAGGGGTTCCTTAGCTGGCCGATCCATTTTATTAATAAAAGTAAAGATGGGCAGATTTCGGAGTTTGCAAACTTCAAATAATTTTAATGTCTGTGGCTCTAATCCTTTCGCTCCATCTAGCAACATGACGGCATTATCAGCAGCCGCTAAAGTCCGGTAGGTATCTTCACTAAAATCTTGGTGTCCTGGAGTATCTAATAAGTTAATTTGATGAGAGTCGTAGTCAAACTGCAACACGGTTGAGGTGATAGAGATCCCGCGCTGCTTTTCAAGTTCCATCCAATCCGATGTTGCATGACGCTGGTTTCGTTTAGCCTTAACGGCTCCAGCCAAATTAACAGCTCCCCCGTACAGCAAGAGTTTCTCGGTCATGGTAGTTTTGCCAGCATCAGGGTGGGAAATGATCGCAAATGTGCGACGGCGTTGAACTTCTTGGCTAAATTGCGTCATACGATGTCAAACAACTGCAATACCTTCCTCTCTAGTGTAACGAAGGAGTTGATCAGACGTCGCAAACTCTGACTGGATCAGGTCATTTCTTCTGGCCCATTTAAGCCTATTGGGTTTGGCAACACCTCAAATCCTCTAAACTAAGGCTAGGTGTATAGGTCTGGCTATGAGAACGAATGGTGCTCGCTCTATCTTGCCTCAATGGCTCTATCCTCCCCTGCATTTGGGTCTAAGCCACGTATTCCCTAACTGTCTTTGGGCTATGGATACTCATGAGGTGGCGCTCTCGTTCGATGATGGCCCGCACCCGGATTTCACACCTCAGCTCTTAGATCAGCTTGATCAAGTCCAAATTAAGGCTACTTTTTTTGTCTTGGGAGAACGGGCTCACCGCTGGCCCGATTTGATCAAAGCAATCGCAGCTCGGGGGCATCACATTGGGATTCATGGCTATCAGCATCACGCCTTTCCAACCTTGAGTCAACATGATCTCTATCGATCATTAACCCAGACCCAGCAGGTGATTGCAAAAGCTTCAGGTCGGGATCCACAATTGATTCGACATGTCCGTCCCCCTAATGGGTTTTTTCTACCCCAAACCTTGAACCTGATGCGCTCCTGGAACTTTCTACCTGTCATGTGGACAGTTGTCCCTGAAGACTGGGTGCAGCCCTCCATCGAATGCGTAGTCCAACGCGTGTTACATCAAATTCAGCCTGGTGCTATTGTCGTACTACATGATGGGGTTTGGGGGGGATCTCAGGTGGCTGAAACCGTTAGGCTCTTAATCCCTCTACTGCAATCACAGGGCTATCAGTTTAGGCTTATCTAATCGGCTTAGCTACTTGATCCCAGCCATGTGAAATCATTATCAGCCTGAGCTAAGGTGGGATGGTCTTGATCCTTGGTGGAAAGCTGAGGATTGTCAAGGGGCCATTGAATTTGAATATCAGGATCATTCCAACAAATCCCCCGATCGTACCTAGATGAATATTCAGAGGTGACCTTATAAACAACATCTGCGCTGTGGCTTAAAACACAAAACCCATGAGCAAATCCAGGTGGAACATAGAGTTGATAGTGATTGACTGCCGATAAAGTAACCCCCATCCATTGCCGGTAGGTTGGCGATCCTTGCCGAATATCGACTGCAACATCAAAGATCTCACCTTGAATAACACTCACTAATTTGCCTTGAGCTGCTGGTGGGTTTTGGTAATGTAGACCTCGTAGGACTCCATAACTCGAATGGGAATAGTTATCTTGGACAAATGGAGGCAATCCAGCATCAACATAGTCTGAATACTTATAGGTTTCCATAAAGAAGCCGCGATCATCTGAAAAGATCTTGGGTTTAACTAATACAATATCTGTAATAACTTGGCGCTCAAATTGGAAGGGCATCCTCATTCACCAGTAACAAAAAGCACTTATAAATCTAGTTTCAGATCGGGATTGATAGTGTCTAAAGTTGTACGTTCAACTCCCAACGATTCCCTTGGCTCGTAAGATACCATCAACCATGAGCTAAAACCAGCACTATTACTGAGCCTGGACTTTAATCTAGTATTAGTATGTTTGTTCCAGATCTCTAAACAAAGGGAATTAATCGTATGCAAGTTTGATGAGTGACTTGAAACACTACGCCATTTTGCGGATCCTTGGAAATGAGATGGTTGTGTAAATTAGCAGTGTTGAGTGGCCTGAAAGCACTTCTGTAAGTAGTTAACCTGAAGTATTATTCTCCAATGCCTGAATTAACCTGAACTGATCAGGATTTTCTCTGCCCGGGATTCAGTCCATAATTGAAAGTAATAAGACAATGAGTCACAGATCACAGATCGAGGTTGGTTTTTAGGTTTATCGTTCTGGATACAACAGCCCAACCTATCACTTTTAAGGAGCTACCACTTTAAGCTATCACTTTAAAAGGTACAGCCGGGTAAGATAATTGGGTGTTGTGATCCGAGAAACCAATTGCTATTAGGTTTGAGCTGAATTTAACGCCTCCGTAAGACGTGCAATCTCCCAGGTATCGACAGTCATGATGCATCAAGTTGACATTCTCAATATCTCGGTTCACAACCTTTCAATGGCAGATTTGTTAAGCCAACTCAAGCATGGCGGTGTTGTTTACACACCCAACATTGATCATCTCAGTAAGCTTCAGTACGATCATCAATTTTTCCAGGCCTATACCGCCTCAACCTATCGGGTCTGTGATAGTCAGATTCTAATGTATGTAGCTCAATTCTTAGGCACGCCCTTGCAAGAAAAAATTTCTGGTTCTGATTTATTACCTGCTTTCTGTGATTACTACAGTCAAGATGAGTCCATGACGCTGTTTTTATTGGGGGCGGCACCCGGAGTGGCTGATCGGGCTCGAGAGCGGATCAATGAAATAGTCAACCGGGAGATGGTGGTTGCCACCTATGCGCCTCCCTTTGGATTTGAACAAGATGAAGCTGAATGTCGTCACATAACTAACTTAATTAATCAATCAGGGGCTACTGTGCTAGTTGCGGGTTTAGGCGCTCCTAAGCAAGAGAAATGGATCTATGAGTACAAGTTACATCTGCCTCAGGTTCGTGTATTCCTAGCTGTGGGAGCTGCTATTGATTTTCAAGCTGGGCATCGGCAACGTTCACCTAAATGGATGAGTTGTTGGGGGTTGGAGTGGTTGCATCGACTATTATCTGAGCCCGCTAGACTGTGGCGACGCTATCTACTTGAGGATATTCCAGTATTAGGATTATTGATTCAACAAAAGCTTCGCTGCTATGTACCGCCATTTCGTCGAGTTCAATCGCTAAAGCCTATTGGGTGGAGTCTACGGCAGGCTGGCTATGTCTCTCCTTGGCAACTAGAGTACGCCCTTAACCTGCAATCAACCAACCGTCATTTGCGATTAGGAGAGATCTTGGTTGAGCATGGTTGGGTTCAGCAAGATACCGTGGATTGGTTGGCAGAACATACTCACCTGGAGTTGTCAGATCCTTCTGAACCCATGATGCTGCAAGACTAAATCAATCTAATAAAGCTAGCTAAGATGATGCAGGAGCACAGAGTATGGTGATATCTTCAAAACCTACCCCCCAACCTCAAGCCTTTGAGCCTGCAGCCATCATGAAATTTTTATTGGTTGAACCTTGTCTCCATCCTTCAGTCCGTCATCCGATCAAGCGACTCATTGATATTATAGGTTCTCTCATTGGATTAGGTTTAACGGCTATTCTGTTTGTCCCTATAGCCTTGTTGATTCGGATGGATAGCCAGGGTCCTATTTTGTTTAGGCAGACTCGCGTAGGTGTTCAAGGTAAACCCTTTCAGATCTTGAAATTTAGGACGATGGTCAGTGATGCTGATCAAAAGAAACATCTGGTTCCCAACCAAGCCCAGGGACATATTTTTAAAAACGAGCATGATCCAAGAGTAACCCGTATCGGTCGCTTTCTCAGAAAAACAAGTTTAGATGAATTTCCACAGTTTTGGAATGTCCTCCTGGGAGAGATGAGTTTGGTAGGAACCCGGCCACCGACTTTAGATGAAGTCAAGCAGTACCAGTCTCATCATTGGCTTCGGCTGAATGTCAAGCCTGGTATTACTGGAGAGTGGCAGGTTAGGGGGCGCTCCGATGTCAAAGATTTTGAAAATGTTGTTGCTTTAGATTTACAATACCAGACTAATTGGTCAATCCTGTACGATTTGGTGTTAATTCTTCAAACAATTACCGTTGTTTTAGCTCGTAAAGGCGCGGTATGAGCTAAGCTGCCCGATAACTCTAGTTAAGCTACTTAGGTAGTAATATGATTGGGAAACCCAATGAACCCTGTTGTCAGAACAGCTGGGTCTCGTTATAACCGCAGTAGGACAACACCCGACATTGTTATCTTATTAGTTTGTTATCTTATCAGCTAGCATTGCAGCGACAGTCCGCCAAAGTTTAGAAATGCTGATCTAAAGAGACCTCCATCAGATCCCCTCAGAGATTAAGGATATATAGCTATGGCCTACACTACCAAAGATCCTGACCTGTCAACCTCATATGGGTATACAACTGGTGGCTATGGAACGCCGACAATAGGCTACATTCAAGACTCTGATGAGGCCAAAAGTAGCTCTGAACAACAATCACTTCCATTTGGAGCCATTTTTCGATTAGTTCGACGAAAGATCTTGTTGATACTCTTGCCAGTAGTTGCCTTAGGTGGTGCCAGCTATTACCGAGAATTGCAAAAACCTGAACTTTACGAAGGTACCTTTCAGCTTTTGATTGAACCCATCACAGCCGAAGGCCGGTTAGCGGATCCCTCTGCTGTGACTGAAGAAGCTAGGCGCGATAGTTTTTTTGTGGATTATCCAACCCAACTGGCCATTTTGCGGGGTGATGGATTATTGAGCCGGGTGGTTGCAGACGTGCAGCAGGCTTACCCTGATTTTTCCCTAGAAGCCCTGAGAGAAACCCTCACAGTGGAACGTGCTGAAGAACGCCGCGATCAAACTCGGATTATTGAAGTTAAATACACCTATGAAGATCCTGACGTTCTGCTCTATGTTTTGGGCATTATGTCAGAGGTCTACTTAGGTTATAGCTTTGATGAGCGCCGCACGAATGTGGGTGCAGGTGTTGTGTTTATTGAGTCTCAGATTCAAGATCTGGAGAATCGGACTAATGCTGTTTTGGCCGAAGTGCAACAAATTCAACAAGATTTTTCGACTTTGGATCCAGTAGCAGAAAGTCGCGCTTTGAACACTCAACTTAATGCTGTTATTGAAGATCGAATTAGGGCCATGCGGGAGCTGGATGAACAGAATATTCTAGCTGACAATATTAAGGCCCAATTAGGTATTGATCCCAGGATTGCCATTGCTGCCTCAGTGTTGAGTGAAGATCCTCTATATCAAGGGTTACTGACAGAATTACAGAATATCAATATTCAATTGGCGCTTGAGTCGGCTCGGTTTGATGAGGAGGCACCTGTTATTCAAGCCCTCTTAATTCAGAAAAATACGCTCACTCCCTTATTGAAAGCACGACGTGATGAAACTATTGGAGATAGCTTAAGCGATATTTCTGACGAAGAGATCGGCACCTTTCAGAATTCAATTCGACTCGAGTTGAGTCAGCAACTGGTTGCAGCTACAAATGCCATTCAAACTCTTGAGGTCAGAGTTGATGCCTTGCAGAATACAGAGCAGGAATTGTCAGCCCGATTACAACTCTTCCCTGAAGCTGCTCGACGTTACACACGCTTACAGAATGAGCAGGAAGTGATCAACCGAACCAAGGAAGAACTGCTGGCCCGCTTAGAAACCTTGCGTATTCAACAAGCTCAAACTGAAGTGCCTTGGGAGTTAGTTGCAGAACCCTCGATCCCCACTACTGCATCTGGAGAACTCGTGTCAACTACTGAACGGTCCAGATTAAGCATTGTTTTGGGCTTAGGTGTTGGATTAGTGCTTGGATTAGCCAGTGCATTTTTGATGGAAAAGCTGCAAAACGTCTTTCTCAGTCGTGACGACTTAACGGATGCTACGGATCTACCCATACTTGCTGAGATCCCTTTTCCTCAACTTCGTTCGCCGCAGGCCATTCGTTCTGCATTATCAGGCCATTCAGCTAGTCATTTCCATTCTGATTTTGAACATTACAACGCCCTCTATGCCAAATTATTATTCCTATTTCCAGATCCACCCATTCATTCGTTTGCGATCTGCTCAGCTGAACCGACTCCCTATCGTTCCTTGATTGCGATTCGGTTGGCTCAAATGATTGCTTCTATGGGTAAGCGAGTCCTGATTGTAGATGCTAATCTCAGGCAACCCAACTTACACGATTTCTTTGAATTGGCCAACGATAAGGGCTTGGCTGATATTTTAACTGACAGTTTAGCTATGGGTAAGTGTATTCAACGATCGGCACTGTCGCCTAATTTATTTGTATTGACAGCTGGCCAAGCCAGTCAGGAGTCTGGACAACTGATCGGATCATTGCAGATGCAGCAAACGATTGAAAAGCTAAGGTCAGCCTTCGATTATGTCATTTATGATGCTCCTGAACTTTATGGGTTAACTGACACCAACTTTTTAGCGACTCATTTGGACGGGTTATTGCTAGTGGTCCGGATGAAGCAGACCAAGCAGTCTCAACTCTTGAATGTCGTTAACACATTAGTAGCCTTCAATATGCCGGTATTGGGCTTTATCTCAACTAAAACACCTTAGTAGATTCTAGGCTTGGTCATTCGGGCCCCAAGTTGCCAGCTTTAATCCAGCCTTGCTGACCATTGGCCCGTCGTACATGCTGCCACCGTCCATCAGCACTATCCTCAATAATTCCAACAACTTCATTAAATGGGATCCCACCCGCTTGAGCTGAGGCACTACTGGGTTGAGAACGTAGCACGAGGCCAATGGATACTCTGACTCGCCCTCGCCGACTGGTTGGAAAACTTGATAAACCAGAGGTTGTAGCAACTGTATCTTGGGATAGGGTTTCTAAGTTACCGGCCTTGACCCAACCTTCTTGGCCATTCAGATCACGGCGAACTCGTTGCCATTGGCCATCCCCACTGGTTTCTAATAGCGTCACCACTTCACCGAGAACAATGCCACCCATATAAGCCCCATTCGTATTAGGTTGACTCCGTAGGGCTAGACCAATAGGTTCAATAACCTGGCCTTTAGATCCAGGTTCTAGGGCTTGATTTGAATCGGTCGCTGGCTCTAAGGCCAATGGAGTCGGAAAGGGAGGGGGTTTGACAGCCTGCTCAAACTGAGGCGCTTCTGGGGCCTCTAGCATCGGCTCGAAAATCTCCCAGATATACCAGCCAAGAGCAGCCAATGCTCCTGTGATCAGACAAAAAATAAACAAACCCAAAAAGGGAAAGCTGGGATATCGACGAGTTGAAGCCGCATGAAAAAGAGGACGCTTAGGATAGCCAGGTGCATCTTTGTAAGGAGGAACCTCCGTTGCAGATCCACGATACGCCTTGGGTTTGTCAGATTGCGATCCAGCGTCACGAGATCGAGATGGATCAGACTTCATACCTCACCTTAGGCAACAGTAGTGAAAGAAAGGTTATCGAACAAGATCTCATCTAAAGCTACAACCCCTATAGACTAGATGACTCATCTGGTTTTATTGATCCTATGTATTGATTGGATTGATTGATCCTATTTTATTGATCCTATAGTACAAAAGCTTACATCGATATCTAAGAAGGCTGCCACAAACTCAAGCGAAACCAACAGGGTCAATTCAGCCTGTAGTTACTGTGTTGATCTGATCTAGTTGAGACCAAACTTGTTCTAGCAAATCATCAAGGCCTTGACCCACTACAGCTGAAATAGCTAAAACGGGTTGTCCAACCACTGCCGTTAAGGCTTGAAGTTGTTGCTGTAGCTGGGATGTAGAGCTGATGGCATCAATCTTACTGAGGGCCACAATCTGGGGTTTGTGGAGCAACTCATGGCCATAGGCTGCAAGTTCTGCTTGGATAGTTTGATAATCACACTCTGGATCAGCACTGGTAGCATCGACTAAATGAATTAAGATCTGAGTTCGCTCAACGTGGCGTAAAAATTCATGGCCCAACCCAATCCCTGAGTGAGCCCCAGCAATTAAGCCAGGAATATCAGCGAAGACAACACCATCACCCCATGGATGAGGAACAACCCCTAAATTGGGCACTAGAGTAGTGAAGGGATAATCAGCAATCTTAGGTCGAGCCGAAGACAGCACAGAGATCAAGGTTGATTTCCCAGCATTCGGGAGGCCGACAATCCCAACTTGAGCAATTAACTTGAGTTCAAGGTGAAGGTGTCGTTTTTCCCCTGGCTTCCCAGACGTCATTTTTTGTGGAGCTCGATTGCGATTGGATAGGAAATGAGCATTACCCAGTCCCCCTGCTCCTCCTTTGGCCACCACGACTTGATCCCCTAGTTGAGTTAGATCCCCCAATATCTCACCCGTTGTGTAGTCCCGAATCAGGGTGCCACAAGGAACTTTGACCATTCGATCAGGACCACTAGCGCCCGTGCGATTACTAGGTCCCCCTTTCTGTCCTGATTTGGCCTTAATGAGATGTTGGAATCGAAAATCTAACAACGTTTGGAGATTAGTATCGATCTCAAAAATAACCGATCCGCCTCGGCCTCCATTGCCGCCTGAGGGACCACCAGCTGGCACAAACTTTTCACGTCGAAAAGCCACTAGGCCATCGCCCCCATCCCCAGCCTGGACCCAAACGGTAGCTTGATCAATAAATTGCACGCCATCTACTCCTGTCTACTGAGCTAATAACTCTCAATTCCTGAGGGTAAAGAGAGGATCACCTCAAAAAATGTGGCACAACTGTCTATTCTTTTTGTTAACATAAGTGGTCGCGGTTCTTTTAATTGTTCCCTAATGCACTTAGTACTTTATTTAGCTTGATGGCTGGATCAAGTGTTTTAGGATTATTTTGGGATCTAAGGTTCCTCAACGGGTGAGATCGGAAGACTGAGATCGGGAGACTGAGATCGGGAGACTGAGATCGGGAGACTGAGATCGGAAGACCTACCTCAGGAACTGGAAACCTTGGGAATGAGAATTAGTCTAATCGCGAACTGCCCTCCTGCTGCTCATACAAACACAGTCAACCACTACACTATGGCCACAACTACTAAGACAGATTTCAATGTTGGTTTCACGCTTGAGGACTTTGCCTCATTACTTGACAAATATGATTATCACTTTAGTCCTGGGGAAATAGTGGCAGGGACTGTGTTTTCGATCGAACCTAGGGGTGCTCTCATTGATATTGGGGCTAAAACAGCAGCCTTTATTCCTCTGCAAGAGATGTCAATTAGCCGGATCGATCATCCCAATGAGATGTTACAGACCGGTGAGACTCGTGAATTCTTCATCCTGACCGAGGAAAATGAGGAGGGTCAACTTACCTTATCCATTCGTCGCATTGAGTACATGCGAGCTTGGGAACGAGTGCGTCAGCTCCAAAACGAAGATGCTACAGTCCGGTCTAATATTTTTGCTACTAACCGTGGAGGGGCTCTGGTCCGGATCGAAGGCTTACGAGGCTTTATTCCAGGTTCTCACATTAGTACCCGCAAGCCTAAAGAGGATCTAGTGGGTGAAGAGCTTCCTCTAAAGTTCTTGGAAGTTGATGAAGATCGCAACCGTCTTGTTCTGAGTCACCGGCGTGCTCTCGTAGAACGTAAGATGAACCGTTTGGAAGTTGGAGAAGTAGTGATTGGCTCGGTTCGTGGGATCAAGCCCTACGGTGCCTTCATTGATATTGGGGGTGTCAGTGGTCTTCTCCATATTTCTGAGATTTCGCATGATCATATTGATACACCGCACAGTGTTTTCAATGTTAACGATGAGGTCAAGGTCATGATTATTGATCTTGATGCTGAACGAGGCCGCATCTCCTTATCAACGAAGCAATTAGAACCCAATCCCGGCGACATGACTCGTGATCCGAAGTTGGTCTACGAAAAAGCTGAAGAAATGGCTGCTAAGTATCGTGAACAAATGCTAGCTGCCCAGCAAAAAGCAGAAGGGATTGAACTAGAAGCGGACGAAGCCATCTCAGCTGAAGAGCCGCCCAGTGCGATGGAAGAACCTCCTAGTGCAATGGAAGAGCCGCCCAGCGCGATTGAAGAACCTGAAGATAGTCCCCAAGCGATTGAAGAACCTGAAAGCGAGTTAGCTTTAGCTGAAGCGACTACTGAGTAGTTATCAACGCTTGAGCTATGACCCCATTAGCTTGATCGAGTACTGCCTGAGCAGCTGTGGGAGTCAGGTTCAAGTGATGGGTCACAATGGCAACTTTGACCTTGCCATGGCAACGTTCTAGCAGCTCCTGAGCTGATTCAGGTGATAAGTTACACGCTAGCTCCAGGATCTGTCGGGATCGACGTTTTAACTTGGAATTAGTGGCTTGAAGATCGACCATTAAGTTACCAAAGGTTTTGCCTAAGCGGATCATGACCCCCGTAGATAGTTGGTTGAGGACTAGCTTTTGGGCGGTGCCAGCTTTAAGTCGAGTAGATCCCATAATGACTTCAGGACCCACAAGCGGCGCAATACTAATAGTGGCCACGGCTTCTAAAGCTGAAGGGCGATTGCAGGCCAAGCTAACCACTAAGCACCCTTGCTGATAAGCAGCTTCGAGGCCACCCAACACATAGGGGGTTGATCCACTAGCCGCAATACCGACCACGCTATCCAAACGTGATAGAGACAAATTCAGTAGATCGGTAGCCCCTGCCACTCGATTATCTTCAGCCCCTTCTACAGCCTGGGTGATAGCTGTTGCTCCTCCTGCGATGAGAGCGATGACTTGATCAGGGTGAGTGCTAAAAGTGGGTGGGCATTCCGCTGCATCGAGTACCCCTAAGCGACCTGACGTTCCAGCCCCAAGGTAGATTAATCGTCCCCCCTGTTGCATCCGCTCCGCAATGGCGTCAATAGCTGCAGCAATAGCGACTTGTTCTCGAGCGACAGCTTGAGCTACCTTGGTATCTTCAGCATTGAACAAGGCCACCATGTCCAGCGTAGATACCCTATCGATCTGAGTAGTAGCTGAATTTCTAGCTTCTGTATCCAATGTATCAGCTTGCGAGGGAGCCTTAGGCCTCCGAGTTAAGGGGGTGAACTGGCCCAAGATCACTGGGTGGCGAGCCCCTGTCGCACTAGGTAAATTATTACTACGATGGTGCCAGCTTTCATAAGCCAAAATGGCAAACGCCAAGGATTCTTTAGCACCTACAGGAATTCCTAACTGCCCAGAACTGATCACAACGCTAGGATCTAGGCAATGTTGGAGTTGATTCAACAACACAGGATTGTGTGCTCCTCCTCCCGATACAATGACCTCTACAGGCTTAGTGGGCAAAAAGTCTTGATAAGCCATGGCAATGGACTGGGCTGTTAAAGCGGTTAGCGTAGCAATTTGATCTTCAAAAGGTAGGTTCAACTGTTGAGCTTGATCGAGGATAGCGTTTAGATAGTGGTGGCCGAAATACTCACGTCCAGTGGTTTTAGGGGGAGGTAGCTTGAAGTATGGATCTTGAAGGAGTTCAGTTAACCAACCCTGATGAATATGGCCCTGAGCTGCTAACTGACCATCTCGATCAAAAATTTGCCTCCCCTGAGTGACTTGAACCACAGCCGCATCAATCAATAGGTTGCCAGGCCCAGTATCAAACGCAAAGGCTAACGATTCTGGCTGATTCAAACCTGGTAAATAGGTTACATTGGCAATACCACCAATATTTTGAACAGCACGGTCCTTGATCGGGTCTGAGAAGAGGAGTCGATCAGCATAGGCCACCATGGGTGCACCTTGTCCTCCTGCTGCCATATCGCGGGGGCGAAAGTTGCTAATGACAGGAATACCGGTGATCTCGGTAATGACAGCCGCTTCACCTAATTGCAAAGTTGAGGCTTGAGATCCTTGAGATCCTTGAGATCTTTGAGGATGATGCCAGATCGTTTGCCCATGGCTTCCAATTAAATCTACGTGATCAGACCGCATACCTGCTTTTTCAATAATCTGTTGAGCAGCCGTGGCAAAAATCTCGCCTAGTTTAAAATTTAACTGACAGATCTGGTCTACTGAACTTTGAGCTGGATCAGAACACCTTAAGATCCAAGCGCGCAAGTCAGATTGAAAAGGGAGATAATGGTGTTCAAGTAATTGCCAGTGTAGCTGGGGGGGGGAACCTGTAATAACCACTAGAGCTGCATCAACACCATCAACCGATGTGCCGGACATAAGCCCAATGACAAGCATATTTTTTCCTCCATTTGCCTGCTTTAAGTGGATTTACAGGTGATCTAAAGCGTTGACAATAGCTTGGTGTAATTGAACGCGAAACATGAGAATATCATCTCGATCTCGACCGTAGTAAAGGCTATTACTCAGACACGCTACGACTAAAGCTCGGTCAGGATCAATCCATAAGGATGTTCCTGTAAACCCAGTGTGCCCAAAAGCCTGATTACTAAAGGCTAGACTACTAGCTTGGGGATGATTGACTCTCAACGCAAATCCTAGCCCCCGTCGAATGGATCCGTAAGACACCTGTGGGGTTGTCATTGCCATCATAGTCTCAGCCTTGAGCAAAGGCGGTACTTGCGTTAAACACCACTGGCCCAATTGCGCCATGTCTGGAGCCGTTGAAAAGATCCCAGCATGGCCCGCTACCCCACCCAAGCGATAGGCATTTTCATCATGGACTATTCCACGGATCCGGTGTTGCCGCCATAAGCACCATTCGGTAGGTGCCATTTGAGACGCCTCTATAGACGGATTAAAGCTAGTTTGGGTTAGGCCTAAGGGTTGAATCACAAGATCGGTGAGAGCTTGGTCTAAACTGAGTTGCGTCAACTGTTCGATCGCTAAACCCAAAAGAATAAAGCCAATATCGCTATAGCATAGATGGGTTTCTGGCTGATAAGCAAAGTGAGTTTTCAGAGCCATGGCCTTGGCTAGAGTAGCATTGGGCTGGGTGTACAAGGGCCGCCAAGCTGGCAATCCAGAGGTGTGGGTCAACAACTGTCTAAACGTAATTGTCGCCGCATCAACAGGGGTGGGATCATAGCTTAGCGTGATCCAATGGCCTGGGTTCAAGGGATCTTCATAAGGTTGGATCGGTCTATGACCCTTAAAGTCTGATAAAACTGATTGAACAGGTTGGTTCAAGGCTACCAGTCCTGCCTCCACTAGTCTCATGAAGGCTAAAGCTGTGACCAGTTTCGTTAAAGAAGCACAATCGAATCTTGACTGCAGCTGAGTCGGTTGAGTCAAACTCGGATCCAAAGATCCCCAAGCCTTGGATAAGTAGAGCTGCTGGTGCCATCTAATTGTCAACTGTAATCCTGGAAAGACCCGGCCAAGGGCTGGTTGAATCAGGTGATGGGTTAAGGTTTTAACCAGTTGATCAGGGCCAGACATTAGGCAGCTACAGCTCATCTAGCTCTAAGTGTAAGCAAGCAAGAAACCTAACGATCACTAGCAACGTAAATTAAGATTAGAAGGTGCCTCTCGTTACGAATGCTGTAAGGATGGTTGCAATGATTCAGCCGTTCCAATCCCAAGACGGTATTAATGAGTTTGATGATGAGTTGATCATTGAGGAGGATGATCACGATGATGAGGTGATCATTGAGGATGACGAGGATGATCTCATTATTGAAGATGAGGGTATTGATCGCACAGGGACCCAAACGAATCCAGATCCAGCCAGCTGTCAGTCAGTGGGTCCGTGGAAAATTTTGATTGTTGATGATGACTTGGTAGTCCATAAAGTAACACAATTAGCACTGAATAAATTTAGATTTGACCGTCAGCCTTTAGAACTGCTGTCGGCTTACTCAGCTGAACAAGCGAAATCCTTAATTGCTGAAGAGCCTAGTCTAGCCCTGATCCTGTTAGATGTGGTTATGGAAACTAATGACGCTGGTTTACACCTGGTCAAGCATATTCGAGATGTTTTAAATAAACGGCTGGTCAGGATCATTTTACGAACAGGTCAGCCCGGAGAAGCCCCCGAAGCCTCAGTCATTGTTGACTATGATATTCATGACTATCGCACCAAAGCTGAACTCACTCATCAGAAGCTATTGACAACCGTCATCTCAGGACTAAGAGCTTATCGAGATGTTTTAGCCGTTGAAAAAAGCCGCCGCCAACTCTACGATCTTAATCAGCAATTGCAATCTTTGAACTTACAACTGGAAGACTACAGTCGTAACCTGGAGCAAAAAGTTGAAGAACGAACCCAAGAACTGCAAGCGACCCAACAAGAGCTGATCCAGGCTGAAAAAATGGTTGCGTTAGGTCAACTCGTAGCCAACATTGCTCATGAAGTCAATACCCCACTAGGAGCAATCCGAGCCTCGATTGGTAATTTATCGAATGATTTAGATCAGTCTTTAAAAAAACTTCCCCAACTGTTTAAATGCCTCTCACCTACTCAACAAGATCTTTTTTACCAGTTACTGGACTTAGCCTTCAGCCAGGATCACATGCTATCCACGCGTGAAGAGAGACAGTTACGTCGCCAACTGAAAAGCCACTTAGAAGCAGCTGGCATTGCTATGGCCGACTCGATGGCGATGAGTCTCGCTCGCATGGAGTTGACACAACCTATAGACCCCTTTCTACCCCTGTTGACTAGTGAAGGGGGGGTGTTGGCGGTAGAAACCACTTACCATTTAGCTAATCAGTACCGCCAAAGTCGCAATATTACCCTTGCCGTGGAACGAGCTTCGAAGATCGCTTTCACATTAAAAAGTTATGTTCATCAAGACCAATCCAACACTAAAGTCTTAGCAGATATCCGTCAGGGGATTGATGTGGTCCTCACTATCTATGAAGGTTGGCTGAAGTCAATTGAACTAATCAAAGACTATGAGTCCATTCCAGAGATCTGGTGTTATCCAGACGAACTTAACCAAGTATGGACTAATTTGATTCATAATGCGATCCAGGCTATGGAAAAGAAAGGTCACTTACATATTCAAGTCAGCCATGATCCAAAGACCTCGGGAATAATCGTTCAGATCACAGATTCAGGCTGTGGTATTTCACCCGAAATCAAAGAAAAAATATTTGAACCCTTCTTTTCAACTAAGCCGGCTGGTGAAGGGAGTGGGCTAGGATTAGATATTGTCAAACGGATTATGACCAAACATCAGGGTACTATAGAGGTTGAAAGTGTCCCCGGCCAAACCACATTCAGGGTCTGTTTACCTTGTTCAAGCGAATAGGCCTTGAGGTATCGCTCCAGCTTGTTGTGATCAATCTGAAACAGAGCCTGTAAAATCGTGTAAACTAAAGAGTAGATGCAGAACCAACTAGATCAGCAAGGTTAAGTAGGATGGCTCATACAATTGTGACAGATGTTTGTGAAGGTGTGGCTGACTGTGTGGAAGCTTGTCCGGTAGCCTGCATTCACCCTGGAGATACTAAAAACATCAAAGGCACTGACTACTATTGGATTGATTTTCAAACCTGTATCGATTGTGGTATCTGTTTGCAGGTATGTCCGGTTGAAGGTGCGATCTTGGCTGAAGAGCGAGCTGAGTTACAACGAGTTCCTCAGTAGGCGGCTGCACTGAAATTAGACTTCAACAAGTTGGGGCTAATGTGCTGGGAAAGTTGTGAATAGTACAGCCTAGTCCTTCAGCCAGATGACAGTTCAACTCTAACTGGGTCAGGCTAATGAGTCAAGTTAGTGAGAGTAAGGCTCCAATGCCACTAAAGGCCCAATTTAGCGCCAAGAAGCCAGCCAGAAAAGTAAGCGGTACTAAACCCACCACTCGATTCCAGGGCTGATCAAGAGCTACTGCAATAGCATACAGTTCTGATGCCCAGAACCAGACGATAGCGGCGAGGCCCAGAAGAACACCTACTGCCCCTCCAATGGCCTGAGCAGGGGCTAAAAAGATCCAGGGAATGCTGGCAAAACCCGTTAAGCTAAGGATTTCCACCAAATGAGTTTGCCGATTAAAACAAAACGCTAACCATCGGAGCAAGCCAGCTATCAACAGCCAACCGATTACCCCTGTTATGAGTCCCCAAAGAATACCTAGTACAGCCCAAGCTGAGGTGGGAGTTAAGCCTGAGCGGCGACCGATATCAATCAGATTTAGCGCTATCACCACTACAATCGCTTGAGCCAGGGCTGGTTCAGCTTTTAAAGATTTGAAGGTTTGCTGCGGCGTAAACCAAACTCCGTAAAGATGATCAAGAAAAGAAACCAGCATGGCATGATCCTTATGGATAACAGTCAGTAGACAACGGTAACTCAGTGTTGTCCTGATTGCTTACTATAGCTGATTAAGGATAAGGCTCGCCTGTTTAGGCTCAAAACAGACTGTTGATCTATCAAGTTACAGATCATGAAGCAAGTTTGGAAACCCGTCCTGAAAGGGCTCGTGATTGTTAGTACACTCCTATTTCTGGCCCAAGCTCTGTGGCGGCATGGATCTGAAGTCGTGGCATTAACGTTACAGCCGCAAGATGGGATCGCACTGGCTCTAGGGTTGGGCTTTACCCTCGTAGGCTTTGTCTGGTCTGGCGTCGTTTGGGGCTTAGTGCTGCAACAACTTCAAGGGTTTGTGGCGTGGGGATGGTGTGTGCGGCTTTACCTGATCACCAATATTGCGAAGTATCTGCCAGGCAACATTTGGCATTTGTATGGACGTGTTCGTCGAGCCACTCAACAAGGCATTGCCTTTGAAGTCGCTATTTTGAGTGTGGCGTTAGAGTTGCTTGTAACCTTAGCAGCAGCCTTATTAATTACACTCACAACCCTGCCTTGGAGTTGGGACTGGGGGTGGCTACAAGGTATGGGATTGGTAGGCCTTTTGGTCATGATGCACCCTACTTGCATTAATTGGGTTTTAAAGATGTTGAAGTCAGCCTTGATCTTGAAAGTGGCGGCCCTAAAACCTGTTTCAAAGGTGCCCTCAAGTTCAAAGGTGCCTTCTGGTTCAAAGGTGCCTTCTGGTTCAAAGGTGATAGATTA
>CAYSWV010000002.1:0-34487 GCA_964434865.1 uncultured bacterium | reverse complement strand
GTTCAAAGGTGCCTTCTGGTTCAAAGGTGCCTTCTGGTTCAAAGGTGATAGATTATCCTTGGTTGTCACTTTTAGGTGCTTTGGGCTTTGTGTTAGTTCGCAGTGTAGGGTTCATTATTATTGTTGATCCAAGGGTGCCATGGTTCCAGATCCCTGGACTTGTGGGCGCTTTTGCCTTTGCTTGGGTATCGGGTGTGGTTATACCTGGAGCCCCTGGAGGTCTAGGCGTGTTTGAGTCTGCCATTCTGGTGCTGCTTGAACCCCAGTATTCCCCAGCTGTCATTTTAAAAGGGATCGCCCTTTACCGGCTTGTTAGTCTTGCTGCTGAGATCATGGCTGCCCTTGGAGCTTGTCTCCCCTCGGTGGATACAGTTAAGCGTCATTAAGTTGCCAGCATTGCCAAAGCCCGCTAAACTTCACCTTTGCTTCCCTTGGTTGATCAAATGACGTTTTCACAGTCCTTAACTCCGCTGATTCCTCTTGATCTATCTGTTGTGATTCCAATTTATAACGAAGTGGATAGCATCCAGCCTCTTATTGATATGATCTCTCGGACGCTACATCAGCATCACTTAAACTATGAAATCATATGTGTTGATGATGGATCTAAAGATGGTTCAACCGAATTGCTTAAACATTTGGCACATAGTCGCCATGATTTACGAGCGGTGATTTTACGGCGAAATTATGGCCAAACGGCAGCCATGGCCGCTGGTTTCAATTATGCCTTAGGTGAAGTGATTGTGACTCTTGATGGGGATTTACAAAATGATCCCTCTGATATCCCCCAGCTTTTGCAAAAGCTATCAGAAGGCTATGATTTAGTAAGTGGGTGGCGCCAACACCGACAAGATGCCGCCTTAACCAGGCTTCTGCCTTCTAGGGTAGCCAATTGGCTAATTGGCCGTATTACCGGAGTTCGGATCCATGACTATGGGTGCTCGTTAAAGGCGTATCGCTCAGAGCTGATTGCTGACTTAAATTTATATGGTGAACTCCATCGATTTATCCCAGCCCTAGCTTACATTGAAGGAGCCCGTATTGCTGAGATTCCGGTTAAACATCATGCCCGGCGGTTTGGTCGTAGCAAGTATGGCCTAGGCCGCACCTTACGAGTGTCTCTGGATTTATTAAATATCTATTTCATTAAAACCTTTTTAACTCGGCCCATGCATGTATTTGGCTTAGGGGGCCTGATCGCCATGACGTTAGGCATTGTCTCAGGCTTGTATCTGGTTTATGTCAAGCTAGCTTTGGGACAAGATATTGGTGATAGACCCCTTCTGATTCTATCTGCTCTATTGGTTTTGGCTGGTATTCAACTATTTTCAATTGGTTTGCTAGCTGAATTGATGATGCGTACTTACCATGAATCTCAAAATCGCCCGATCTATCGGGTTAGGACCGTTATTGGCCGTCAAGATCCTTTAAAAGCTAGTGTTAGATAACGGCACCCTTATGTCAATGTCAATAGTTGTCAACTATCAAGTTTAGTTTCAATCAGCTCCGTGGCAGCTGTGACACCTAAGGGTGGAGAAAAAACATAGCCTTGTCCATACTTGCAGGATAAGGATCTTAAAATAGCGAGATGCTCTTGTTTTTCTAAGCCTTCGGCAACAACTTCCAACCCTAGGTGAGTAGCCAAATTGATGATGGTTGAGGTGATATCAAAGTTAGTTGGATTCATTTCAATATCTTTAATAAATGTTCGGTCAATTTTCAGTGCATCGATAGGTAGAAGCCGTAAGTAAGATAAAGAGGAGTAGCCTGTACCGAAATCATCAATGGATAATCGAATACCGCGCGCTCTCAGTTGAGTGAGTAGATCCATCGCCTCATTGATATTTTCCATCAGAGTACTTTCAGTAATTTCTAACTTGAGGGCTGATCCTGCTAACCCGGTATCTCTGAGGCTGGAGTCAATACATTGCAATAACGTTGGGCTCTGCAGCTGAATACTGGACAAGTTGATACTGATGCTGGTAGGACTGGCAGCACCATACTGAGTTTGCCAACGACTGAGTTGACGACAGGCTTCTGACAATACCCACTCACCCAAGGGAATGATCAGTCCAGTCTCTTCTGCGAGAGGAATAAATCTGGCTGGTGAGACCTGGCCGTAGGTGGGATGCTGCCACCTAGCCAAAGCTTCAAAGCTGACGATCTTATAGGTGTCCAGCTGAAAAATGGGTTGGTAGTGTAGTGAAAGCTGCTTGGCTTTAATCGTTTTCTGCAGTTCTACTTCAAGGTTAAGATGCTGAACAACGGACTCCTGCATGTGACTATCAAATATAACTAGATCTTTACTCTTGCGCTGTTTAGCAATTTGTAGAGCCGTGTCAGCAGCCTGAAAGACAGCTTTCGGTTGGGAGTAGTGAAGGTTACTGAGTGCAATACCAGTGTAAGTCCTGGACGATACTATAATCTCATCTAGCTGAAAAGGAGGTTCAAGAGCCTGTAGAATGTCTTTTACATTAGTGCAGATGTTGTCTAAGTCATCAAGAGAGGGCCACAAGATAGCAAAAATATTGTCCCCAATGCGGGCTGAAATCGTAGATACGGTTGCTGCCTGTTTCAATCGATCAGCCACTTCGATAATCAGATGATCACTCACCCCATGACCAAAACCAGATTTGATCGTTGAGTATCTTTCAATATCCAACATCAGTAAGGCAAATTCAGTTCCCTGGGCTTACTGTGCTGCAATACTATGAGTCACTTGTTGAAGTAAGCCATTTAAATTCGGTAGTCCCGTTAGTTGATCGTAAAACACTAAGCTATGGAGTCTATCCAGAGCCTCTTGGAGTTGCCGTTGCTGTTCGCGTAAGTGTGAGACAAAAGCTAACGTCTTGTCTATCGTGATTTCAAGATCTTCAAAATCAATGGGTTTAGTTAGAAAGTCAAAGGCCCCACGATTCATGGCTGTACGAATATTTTTCATGTCACCGTAGGCAGACACCACTACAGCTTTTAACGGATATTCAAACTCAGCGGGCTAGCAGCGTCAAACCATCCATCTCTGGCATGCGGATATCTGTTAAGACCATAGTGATGCTATTGTTGCTATCTTGTTTAAGAATTTGCAGGGCTTCTACCCCATTTCTGACAAACTCAAATCTTAGATCGCCACCCCGAATTTTTTTTCTAAATCGCTGGTGCAGAAGGCGCTGTATTTCCACCTCATCATCAACAACCAGTATTCGCTTCGGATTATCCTGCATTACTTCCATAGAAGGGATTCACTAATTGGGTACCAACGGTCTGATGTAGTTGCTATAGCAGCTTGATCATCATAGACAGCTCTGCTTACTATATATCGAAATCAATCTATACTCAATGATACATCTAGATATATAGGTATGTAATTCAAAACTAATGTCGGGCTATTGCTGAAGTTTCGTTTGTCACCCAGGGCAATGTCAAAATGATCTCTGTAAAGTCATTCTGCTGGGTCACTAGCTTCATACTCCCTTGATGTTGCTTGACAATGATGTCATGGGTTAGGGATAAGCCGAGTCCGGTACCTTCTCCGGGGGGTTTAGTGGTGAAGAAGGGATCCATGATCTGAGCCTGAATAGCTGGATCAATCCCACACCCATTGTCTCGAATCCGAATCTCAACCTCTGCTGTCAAAATGCGAGTTGAGAGCCAAAGCGTAGGTGTATACTCAGCTGCCTTTTGAGGACACTCTCTCCAAAGCTGTCGGTGTTTAGAGCTCATGGCGTCACAGGCATTGTCAATTAAGTTGATCAGAGCTCTTAAGAGGTTGCCGGGAACTACGGTTATAGTCTCTAGGGCATCGGTGTAGTCAGTGCGAATCGAGAGATTAAAGTCATTTTCTAGGACTCGTTTACTGTGATAGGCCAACTTAACCGCTTGATCCAGTAAGCTATGCAAGTGAGTAGACTGTGGGGTTGCCTGTTCATAGTCAGTATGGGTGTGTTGCATCATGCTCTCGATCACCTGAGTTGCTCGCTGGCTATGGTGTCGGATTGTAGTGGCATTTTCCTGTAGATCGGCAATCAGCAACTGGACAGTTGTCAGGGCTTCGGCGTCTAGGATTGGGTTGAAAGGTTGCAGGGTTTCTAATAAGTCTTGACTGAGTTCAACAGAGCCTTCAGCATAGTTTTTGACAAAGTTAAGAGGGTTTCGCAGTTCGTGGGCGACACCTGCGGTTAGTGTGCCAAGGGAGGCCAGTTTTTCCTGAGCAATAATCCGCTCCTGAGCTGCCTTGAGTTCAGACGTGCGGGCTTCAACTTTTTGTTCCAACGCATAGGAATACTCTGATAGCTGCTGATTGGCACCCTCTAATTTTTGATTGAGGGCTGACAATTCCAGAAGTAAGTTTTCTCGCTCGGCTTCTACCTGTTTTCGATCACTAATATCCCGAATGACGGCTAGCGCATGTTTAGGTTGACCTGAGGCATCTCGAACCACAGAAACACAGGTACTCGACCAGAAATAGCCTCCATCCTTGCACAGATACCGTTTCTCTTGAATGAAATAGGGAACTTCACCTGCAAATAGGCGTTGGTGCTCAGGTGCAAAATGATCCCGATCGTCAGGATAGGTGATCTCTGAAACGGTTTTGGTTAACAGCTCCTCAGTTGAATACCCCAGCATTTCACAGAATCGCGGGTTAGCTTTCAGCAACTTACCTTCAAGGGTTGCGTTTACCAAACCCACAGCAGCTTGTTCGAAGATGCTACGGTAGCGCTCTTCACTTTCACACAAGGCAATTTCTGCTTGGCGACGCTGAGTCACATCCACGGCAATAGTAATGACCACCTGGCGATCATCTGGCAATGGGCCTAGAGGTGCCGTGCTGAACTGCCAAATTCGCTGGTTGCCGTCACGAGTACTGACAAGAAACTCTCCCTCTTCCCAGCGAGATCTCAAGTCATATTTTGTGATGATGGTAGTCTTGAGGATATCCTCAGCTCGGTGACCATAAGCTCTCTTAGCCCAAGCTTGGATGGTGGGAATATCTTGATGGGTATAGCCTGTGATCTCTGTCCAGGTCCCATTAATTTGCAACACTTCACCCCCTTCAGCATGAATCATAATGGGAAACGGGGCATTAGCAATTGCTCGCCGGAACCGTTGTTCACTCTCTTTTAAGGCCTCTTCTGCTTGCTTACGAGCACTGATATCTTGAAAAACAACCAGTCCACCAATAAGGTCGTTGGCTTCATTGCGTAGGGTACGTGATGTCACCTCAACTATAATCCCCTCGGGATAAAGCCTATTACGCAATGTCAGTTCAACTCGATCCTGTGAGCTGCCACCTACAGCCTGTAATAAAGGGAGCTGCTCCGTCAGTGAAGGAAGACTGCTATCTGGGGACCTCTGCTCAGCTGCAGGATTGTAGAGAACAATTTCACCTTGACTGTTAGCAACAATAACCCCATCTCCCATGCTATTGAGGATCGTTTGTAGCAGTTGAGTTTGTTGAGCCAACTCCTGGGTGCGCTGGCTGACTCGCTGCTCTAGATCGCGATTCAACTGTTGCAAAGCATGTTCTAAGTTTTTCCGTTCACTAATGTCAAGTACAGTGCCGAAGAGTCGAGTAACCTGCCCTTGAGTATTGAACTCCACTTCTCCTCTGATATTAACGTAGCCAGTCGATCCATCGGGCCGAAGAATACCTAGATCGATGTGGTATGGGATCCCTTCCGTGATGGCTCGATCTACAACCTCCTGGTAATAGGCCCGGTACTCCGGTTGCACCCGTTGCACCAGTTCAGTAAAGGTGGGCTCTCCTTGGGCAGGATCTAAGCCATAGATGCGAAACATTTCTGCTGACCAGGTAATTTCTTTCTTGACTTGGTTGCATTCCCAGTTACCCACTTGTGCCACTCGTTGAGCAATTAGGAGGCTCTCTTCGGCTAGTTTTCGATCTGTAATATCAAGAATGGCACCAATATATTGGGTAACGTTGCCCTGATCATCTCGCTTGAAGGGGGTATCAAACCCGTGTAGCCATCGCCAGTCTCCATTTTTATGATGAGTGCGATACACTGTGTCTACTACTTCTCCATCAGCAGCCGCCAGGATAGTTGTCTGATATCGAAAGATCCGCTCTAAGTCGTCAGGATGAATGATAGTTGGGAGTAAATTGGATCCCATTTGTTGAACTTCTGCTGTGGAGTAACCGAGGATATCAAGCAAGTCACGGTTGGCATAGATATTGCGTTGTTCAGTCACATCATAGATATAGATATAACTGGGGCTAGTGATAGCCACCCGTTGAATGAATTCCTGTTGCTCTCTCAAGACTAGCTCTGCCTGCTTCCGCTCGGTCTGATCCTGTACCAAGGCAAAGAAACCTAAGACTTCACCCTCTTCAGCAAAGTGAGGGGTATAGGTGGCCAAGTAGTGTCGTTTGCTGCCATCAGGTCGAGTTAGTTCTGGCTCAAAAGTGACCATCTGCCCCGATAGAGCGGCTTGGACTTGTGGCCGAATGAGCTGATAATTGTCGACTCCCATAACCTCTTGAATGGGCTTGCCTTTAATCATTGACTCAACTTGATTGACCCATTGAGCATGATATTGGTTACAAAAGCGGTACCGCTGCTGGGTATCAATGTAAGCCACTAAGGCAGGAACGGAATCAATGATTAAGCGAGTTTGGGCTTCACTGTCTTGTAAGGCTGTCTCGGCTTGCTTGCGAACATGGATGTCTTCGACAACACCGATAAAATACTGTGGGCTACCTGACTCCTCTCGCACAACTGACACAGTCACATGCACCCACCGCACCTGCTGATCTCGACAAAGATAACGTTTTTCCAAGGAGTAAGCTGTAATGTCTCCAGCTAACAATTGTTGAACGCTATCGTGAGTGCTAACCCGATCCTCAGGATGTGTGATCTCTTCAAAGGTTTTTCCAAGTAGTTCAGATTGGCCGTAACCAAGGATTTCACAGAGTCGATGATTAACATTAGTGAATTGTCCTGTGAGAGATGCTTGAGCAATACCCACAGCGGCTTGCTCGAAAAAGGCACGAAACCGAGCTTCACTATCTTGGAGAGAGAGTTCAATATGTTTCCGCTCTGTGATATCCGTTGCAATCAAAATCGCTGATTCTACCTGCTCGTTACCCCATAGAGGCGCTATTCTGACCTCGTAGTGGGCTACTGAACGATTGGCTCCTAAACTGACAGTTTCAATAGTTGTAGATTGTCCGGTCTTAAAGACGTGTTCAATAGCCTCACTTTGCATAGCTTGGCACTCAGGGGCCACAAAAGCATTAAAATGGCTACCAACCACCTCTTCAAATGTAAATCCAGGAGCCACACGATTGATGAACTGAATGTAGCCTTGACGATCCACTTGCACAATAATGCTGGGAGCGTTCTCAAGCACTGATCGGAGTGTGATTTCTGATTCAGCTAATGCGGCCTGCGTTTGTTTGCTTTCTGTGATATCCACTACAGTCCCTACATAACCAGTCAGTTCACCATCAACACTTCTCTGAGGCACGGCTTGTAAACAAATCCATACTAATGAGCCATCCGGTCGGATCAAGCGAATTTCATCTCGATAGTCAGACCCAGCCCCTTGGTGAGACTGTTCTACAAAGGTTTGCCAGTTAGCTAGTGCGAAGGTGCGATCCTTAGGGTGAACAATACGGGTCCACCCACTACCCATCATTTCTGTGATCGATAATCCTGTCAGTTCTAATAGTTTGCTATTGGCATAAATACAGTGGCCCTGAACATTATGCCGATAGATCCCAACGGGACTGATCTCAGATAGCAGACGGTAACTGGCTTCACTCTCTTGCAGGGCCACTGTCCGTTGTTGTACTCGGTCTTCTAAGGCTTGGTACAGACGAGCGTTGTCTAAAGATATTGCCACTTGAGCACAAAGGTGTTTAAGCACTTCTAAATGATCAGGTGAAAACGCTTGAGAAGTAAGGTTATTTTCCAGATAGAGAATACCTGTCAATTGGTTACGACTTAAAATAGGAATACAACAGATTGACTGAGGATGGTGAGTAGCAAGATAAGGATCAGTAGCCCATTGAGGTTGACGTACTGGGTGATCAAGAGTCAGACAGTCTCTGGTACGCGCAACTGTATTGATTACAGTCTGGGGAATATCATAGTCAGTGTTAACAGGAGATTCCAATGTGACGTCAAGGGATTGTGGCTCTTTACACCCAATAGCTTCAATTTGCCAATAATCAACACCTGGAAACAACAGGACTACTTTTTGCGCTCCTGTTTGTTCCAACGTAATTTGAATTAACACCCTTACCAACGAGTCTAGATTGACTTCTTGAGAAATGGCCTGAGTTGCTTTGATAATAGCCCCTACATCAACCCATTTGGCATTAATTGAAGTGGCACTAGTAGACTGAGATAAAGTTGTTTGATCATGGGATTTGATCACAGACTCTAACAAGTGAGGGTAGCATACCTCCAGCTGTTTTACTTTTGCGTTTGCCCCCCAGTGAACATAACCGTAATAAGCATCGATCAGATAAATCCTAGCAACCTGATCTCTCCCCCAGTTTAGATAAAACCTGGCTGCCAGTTCGTTAGCTAGAGCTTCTTCCTGCTGATATCTGTTAGCTTTGGCTCCAGAGATGGCTTGGTCGTATAACTCAATGGCTTCTAGGTTCTTTCCTAAAACTCGACATCGTTCTGCTTCGACTAAGTCAACTTTGTGTTGATGATTCATGGGTGCATAAGCTGCCCACACCTGTTTGAGTTGATGTTGATTTTGCTCTACCTGTTGAAAGATCTCTGGCGTTTCTACTGATCCTGGAACCAAAGTTGAAAGAGCACTTAAGGAATCATAAAAATAAACTACAGGTTCAATGATGAGTCCAGCTGCTGCTAATAAATAACGTCTAACTTCCGTAGCATAGTAACGAGCAGATTCAATATCTCCAAACAGGTAGCTAAGGGTTAAGTTGTATAGATAGAAGTGACATAATCCTGTTGAATCTTGAGCAGCAACCAATTGAGGTAGAAACTCTGATGCTTGCAAGATATACCTAGATGAAGCGTTGAAACTCCCAGACGTGTCCATTAAAAGTTGCGTGACTTGCCAATGAAGACGGCACCAATTGGCAGCAGCTAATTGATTCAATTGCAAACACTGATCATAATAGGCTTGAATCTCTGGTTCTAGGGACGCGAGAGTCTGGCCACTCCAAAGAGCGTTGGAGCCGTAACTGTGTGCGTTGTAGCCAGCAAATTCTAGGTTGCCAACTTCTAACGCAGCCGCATAGCCCGCTTGCAAGAGTTGCAATCCTTCTTTTAAGTGGGCATTGCGATGTGTGATGAATGTCCCTACGGCATTGTACACTTCGGGTTTGATGGCTTTGGCCTCAGGTTGAGAGGCAACTTGAAGAGCAAGCTGGCCAAACTTGACACCTGCGCTCAGATCTCGCCGTAAATCACAAACAAGGGCACCATAGCTGCAAATGAGGACACCATAGGTGACATAACCATAGGCTGATGCTGGAATGTTGCCATAGGTGATAGAGAGTCTAACAGACAAACAAGTCAGCAGTGAACATAGGAGGGAGTAACCCGCAATGTGGCTAGCTGGGATGATATCATTGGCAATTTGAACCATAGCCACGATGGCTGGGTTGATGATGGCTGGGATCTCAATCAAATCTTCAATGGCTCTCTCCTGGATCAGTTGATCAATGTCTGCCACTGCCTGTTGTACATCAGTCGGTGTTGGGACTTCAGGTAAGTTTGCCCCCAAGCTGCGCAATAGGTGTAGAGCAGTGGTAATCGCTGCAGTGAATTCATGTTGTGAGACTTGGGTTCGAATTTTAATTCGATAAACGTTGACTTGATCCAGTAAGGTGCGGGTGTGTGCTACAACGATCTCAATGGACTGATCCATACCCTCAAAATCACCGCAGAGGGAGGCCAATTCAGCTATCAGTTCATGAAAAGTTAAGGTCATATCGTACTGGCGCTGCCACGCTTGCTGACCCAGCAACGATAACCCTGCCCGAGCGTAGTCACGACCCACTTGATAAGCAGTAACCTGTCTAGCTTTATGACAAGCCATTAGATTTAGTTGAGCCAGGTTATCACGCTCTGTTAGGTTCTCTATCAAGTCAGTGCCATAGTTAAGCTGAGTCACTAGTTCAAAAATATGGTCTTCTCTTGCCTCTACTGGAGTTTGTTGCAGCAGCAGTTGCCCAATTTGGTAATGGACGATTGACTTGCGATCACTAGGAATGAGAGCATAAGCCGCTTGTTGAACCTGATCATGCAAGAATTGATAGCTTACCGTGACATTTTCATCAAAGTGTTGCGGGTCCTCACCCCCTTGGAAAAACTTGTACATCTCACAGGTGGGAATGACGAATCCCTCCTGCAAGGCTGGCCACAGATCAGAGGCTACCGTTGCTGCCCTTGTCTTCCGTACCCTAGCCAGCAGTTTTAAATCAAATTGGTGACCCATACAAGCTGCCAGCTTTAACACTTCTTGTGTTGACATAGGTAGCTTACCTAATCTCTCTACCATAAATGCCACTACATCGTCGGTCAGGGCTAACTGTCGTACTTGTGTTAAGTCACACTGCCAGTGCCCTCCTCTGGCCTCAAAGGTGATCCAGCCATCCTCATGGAGTCGACGCAAAAATTGAGTTGTGAAGAATGGATTTCCTTGTGTTTTCTGATAGATCAGCTGAGATAGAGGTTTAGCAATCTCCAGTGGACATCGTAAGGTATCCGCGACTAAGCGATTAATAGCCCTCTCACTGAGAGGATGTAGCGTAAGGGTCTTGAAGCTGATGCCCTGTTGTTTCAAGTCAGTGAGTATCAGGGCCAAGGGGTGAGTGGTCCCGACTTCATGATCACGATAAGCGCCAATGACCAGTAGACAAGCAGCTGCCGACGTATCCATTAACCGCTTTAGTAAGTCTAAAGAAGAAGTGTCTGCCCATTGCAAATCATCCAGAAAGATGACAAGAGGATGATCCTTGGTGGCAAACATATGCAGTAGCTGACCGAACAAGACATTAAAGCGATTTTGGAGGGCCGTGCCTGACAGCTCAGTGACAGGAGGCTGGGGGCCAATGATGTACTCTAGCTCCGGCATCACATCGATCATGATTTGCCCATTGTTGCCAACTGCAGCTAAGAGTTTTGCTTTCCAACCAGCTAACCCCTGTTCCGACTCACTCAGAAGTTGTCGCATCAAACTGCGAAAGGCTTGGATAAAAGCAGAAAAGGGACAGGTGTAGTTGAATGGGTCAAATTTACCTTGAATAAAATAGCCACGCTGCTGAGTGATAGGCTTATGAACTTCGTTAATGACAGCTGTTTTACCCACACCCGAGGCGCCCGCCACTAGAACTAACTCACAGTGGCCTGCCATGACTCGATCAAATGCCGTAAGCAGAGTTTGCACCGCTTCTTCACGGCCATAGAGCTTTTCTGGGATGTTGAATCGAGTACTCTGATCCTTTGTTCCTAGTCTAAATGAAGAGATATGTCCTGTAGTGTCTAACTGATGTAAGCACTGCTCTAGATCGTGTTTCAAACCCAGGGCACTCTGGTAGCGCTCTTCTGCATTTTTGGCCATTAGCTTTGCGATAATAGCCTGTAACAGAGTTGGTATCACTAGCGTCTGATGGTGACTGGGAAAGTGAATAGGGCGAGCTAGATGACAGTGCACTAACTCCATCGGATCCTGAGTGGAAAAGGGGAGGGTTCCAGTTAGTAGTTCGAATAATGTCACCCCCAAAGAATAGAAATCAGTACGGTAGTCGATACCGCGATTCATTCGACCTGTTTGTTCGGGTGACAGGTAAGCGAGAGTCCCCTCTAAAGTTTGAGGACTGGTGAGCTGTTGTTGATCTTGAGGCAGCACACTGGCAAAGCCGAAGTCAATCAGCTGAACTTGGCCACTCTGAGGCTGAATTAAGATATTGCTGGGTTTAATATTTTTGTGAATAATGTGTTGTTGGCCAAGGAAGTGTAGAGACTCTGCTAGTTGGATGGCAAGGGTGAGAAATCGGGCCAAAGTTCTGGAGGATGGCTGCCAATACTTCAGGCAGGCAATCGATCCCGTATCCGGCATGACTAAAGCATAGCCCCTGCCATAGCGCTCTAATGTCAGAGGACGGAGAAGGGTAGGGTGAACCAGATTGCAAGTGATGACATAGTGGTTACGGAATCGTAACAAGTCGTGGAGGCTAGGCCATGGATGACACAAAGCCTTGATCACCACAGGATGATGATCCCTCTCACGTATAGCCCGATAGACTAGGGTACGAGAGCTACTATAAAGGAGATCCAGGGTCTGATAACCTTGCAAAGAAACCGCTACATTCATACTCTCGTCCTTGTTAAACAGTCGCTTAATTAGATGGCTCACCTCAGGCAATTGCAATTGAGGGATACTAGACCCTGCCATCCTGTCTTTACATCATGCTCACTAAGCCAGCTTACTCCGAATACAGCACTTCTCGGGCTAGTGAAGTATAGGATAGCAACAGTGAAGAAACCAGTTTTCAATATCTTGTAGCGAAATGTGTCTGAAAGCCTCGGCCACAGCTGCAGCCAAGTCAGGATAGGTCCTCGCTTCGAGTTGGCGGAGTATCGCCTTGAGCATTCTGATTCAACTTAAACTCAGTAGTTCATATTATAGTTGTGCTTTACCAGTATGGGAAGTGCTGTAGACAACATATTGATTCCGTCCCTGTTGCTTTGCCAAGTAAAGGGCGTGATCGGCTTGCTTGAGTAATGTTTCCGCAGATGGTATCCATGTGGGGATGTGGTCTAACGGTAAAGCTAAGCTAGCAATGCCAAAACTAGCTGTGACAATAGGACTAACATCAGAATACAAATGAGGAATACTGAGTGCAGCGATCTCGGTCTGTACGCGTTGGGTAAGGGTGACAGCTCCTGCCTGGTCAGTCTCTGGAAGCAAAATGACAAACTCTTCGCCTCCATAGCGGGCCAATAGATCAGGGGATCGAAAGGTAGCTTTTCGACTGGCATGAGCAATTTTGACAAGACATTCATCACCCTTTTGGTGGCCATAGTGATCGTTGTAGGGCTTAAAGTAATCAACATCAAATAAAATGAGTGATAAAGAGCAACCCTTTGTCCAAGCATGCTGCCAGGCTGTTAAGTATTCTTGATCAAAATGTCTACGATTAGCCACATGAGTTAAAGCATCGGTTTCGGCCAGTAACTTAAGCTGGTGATTTGCAATTCGCAGATCTCGCTCCATCAAGTCACGTTGCATCATCTCTGCTTGCATCTGATCCATGGCTGACTGGAGGCGGGCTAACTGATCTGCTACCCGTTGTTGACTCTGTATCTGGAGTTGATGCTGTTGATGTCTTAGCTCAGAAACTAGTGTCAAGGTGTTATCAATAGTAGACTCCAGATCCTCAAAATCAATGGGCTTGATCAAGAAATCAAAGGCCCCTCGATTCATAGCTGTGCGGATATTCTTCATGTCTCCATAGGCCGACAACACCACAACTTTTGGGGCAGATTCAAGATTGGCCAGATTGGCAATCAGTGTTAAGCCATCCATCTCTGGCATCCGAATATCTGTCAAGATCATATCAAACATCTCTTCGCTATCTTGCAGGATCTGCAGAGCCTCTACACCATTTTGGGCAAATCGAAACTGCAGTTTGCCTCCTCGAATCTTTTTTCTAAATCGTTGCTTGACAAGACGTTGCAGCTCAACCTCATCATCAACTACCAATATTAGCTTTGGCGGATCCCCTAGTTGTCCCATGAGAAATGGCTACTTTGCATCTTAAGCACAAAAGTCCTTCATGAAACTATACTATGTGGGAATGAAATTATACTATGTAGGGACAATTAGCTACGCTATATAGCAGTCAGGGGACATATAAATCTCGGACTTATATCAATAGTTAAGAATCTAGATGGTCATGGCTAAATCGGATGAGCAACCTGAGATTTGAAAAACTCCATGATGGTTGCTGTTGCTGAAATTTGGGAAGACCAAGGTCGGAACCACTGATGGCTGCCCTTATCAATGGTGTACAACTCAACCGCTGTATTCCCGGTACAACTGTTGAAATGATGTCGAGTCACTCGGCGGCTGAAGGAAGAGATGGTCTCTTGCTGACAATCATTCACGTGGCCCCAGTATGAGAAAATATCTGGCATAGAGAGAAGCTCAGGTAACCAAGTGGCGGTATTCCCTCCATCGTAGGGCACTAACGGATCACTAGTGCCGTGAAAGATCTGAATGGAGACTGGTGCAGACGGAGCACAGTCAGAGAGCATGCTGAAATTGGCTGCAACTGGGGCAATCGCTGCGATGGTATCGGATAATTCACAGGCCACTAAGTAACTCATGACCCCACCATTGGACATCCCAGAAGCAAAGATAGCCTCAGCATTGATCGAGTATTCAGATTGCATGTGCTCAATTAAAGCTTGGGTAAAACCAAGATCATCGGTCATGGCTGGGTTATAAGGATCCCGAGTATTCCAAGTTCGATTTAACCCATCGGGATAGACAACAATGAAGTTTTCAGTTTCAGCGTAGCGATTAAAGTCAGTAGAAGTCATCATCGCTTCACCGGTGGCAGCAGCCCCATGAAACACCATCAGTAACGACATTGGAGTGCTAGGAGAGTAGGATGAGGGGACATATAAAGAGTAAGTACGCTCTAACCCATCATGGAGCAAGCTATCGTGACTGATACCCGTTATTGTGGGAATTACACTTAAGCTAACTGTATTAACATCTACATCAACCGAATCAGTAGCGGCAACAGTTGAGTCTACTGGTCCTACTACAGTCATGGGAGACGTTTGGCCACAGCCTAGAGAGCTTAGGGCTAAGCCGAGGAGACCAGCACGAATGAGATGAGTTGGGTTAAAGTTAAAATTACGCATGATACTTGAGGATCTTCAAGAAAGAGATGGTTTTGAGTTGTGTTGATGACTTACTGCAGTTCTTCAGGGTTATTCAGGTTGGGGATCTCAGGACTAACGTCAACGCACTTAGCTAGGTCAGACCGCTTGAAGTCGTTAGCCCTGTCCTTTAGCCTTCAGCTATTGTTAAGCAGGAGGAAGATCCTCAAATTGAGTTTCAGTGCCAGCATGTTGGCGATTATTTTCAATCAGCTCTTGTAATGATGAGATTGATCGATCTTGAGTCACAGGTATGGAACGAACTTCAAATTGAGTTTCGGTGCCAGCACGTTGACGATTAACTTGAATCAAATCCTCTAGCACACTAGCAGAGGCTGCAGGAGCAGAAGTGATGGCCAGAAGAGTGACAACTCCTACAGTCGAGAGCATGGAGTTAGATTGCTTGAAGAAATGAAAAGCCATGAAGGTTCTCCGTGATTTAATTGAATGTCTATTCTTAGTACGGACAGTCAACTTGGCTAGATTCAAGGAGATTTATGGTTTTCAGAGACGCACACTCAAAATTTTTTAGCCGTGACTGAGATCATGGGAACGTGTGATTTGAATATGATGTTCTCAATAGATTCAATAAACTAGGGGTCTAGAGGAACTGGTTAGCTGACCTCGATCGGAAAGATCGGTCTATATAAGTGGCAAGTCAGCTTTGCCCATCACCCGGTGATTAGGATCACAACATCCCCAAGGGCATTCAAGCTTGGTAACTTTGCTTGCAGATCCGAGTACTCCTTTCCTTGGCTTCTATCTTTAGAAAATCACTGATATCTCGTGAGAGTTTATACAGGCATTAGATCACTATTCAGTACTTTTCCAGATAGGGGTTCTCCAAACTGAGGCTTGGCTGCGACTAATCGCTTTAAAATCACTAAAGTAATATCATCGTAGACTTTGTGACTGCCAATAAAGGTTTTGACATCTTGGATCACCGCTTGTTTGATGTGGTCAGCTGTTTGGTGCCAATGACAGCTAATCACCTGGCACAATCGCTCAATTTGGTACTGCTCACCCTGATCGTTTTCTGCTTCAGTAATACCGTCGGTGTACAGAACGATACCATCACCTGGATTGAGTTCAACTTTGACCTGTCCGACAAAATCAGTAATGGGATTATCTAAACCAATCGGGAACCCCAGATCTATAGTATTGATCCGTTCAATAGATCCATCCGCTCGGACCACTAGGGTTTCTTCATGTTGACCACTAATACTAACTTGGCCATCAGCATAATTCACAATAGCTAGGGTAAGAGACTTATCGCTATCCATGCGCTGAACATTTTTAAAAATTGTTCGATTAAGTGTATCCAAGAACTTAACGGGATCCCATTCTTGAATCTCTTGTAAGGTCCGAACAGCCGTCTGAGTCATTAACATCAAAATGCCACTCTCTAAGCCATGTCCTGTAACATCACCAATGGCTATAGTTAGAATTTCGTCAGTCTCCAACACATCATAATAATCACCACCCACTTCATCAGCTGTTTCCATGTACCCAGCGATATCAACCCCTCTAATGATCTCAAGTTCTTCTGGTTTAGGGAGTACTAATTGCTGGAGCTGCTTCGCAATATCTAACTCCGCACCCAAACGCAGGTTTTCCTCTCTCAATTTCTGATTTAACACTTGGATTTCAACATTAGCATCAGCAAGTTCAGCTGTGCGTTCTCGGACTCTATCTTCAAGAGTAGTAAATGATTCTTTGAGCTGGCTGGCCATAGTATTAAAGGACCGAGCTAATCCGCTTAATTCATAGATCCAAGGGTCTTGCTTCACCTGCCGATCTAAATGCCCTGTAGCTAGATCTTGTGAGGCCAGCATCAAATTTTGGATAGGTCGAACTAGTTGCCGAGTGGTTAGAAATCCAATCAAAATAGCCGTGATTAAGGCGGCGATGGCTAATAGGATGGTATTGTGAGTGTTGGTATTAATTTGTGCCATAAAGTCAGACGCTGGCACCGTTACTACAATCAGCCACTCAATTCCATCGAGAGTAAAGGGGACCACTTGGACAAATTGGCGTTGGCCTTCTAACTCAAAGGTCAGGTTAGTGGTGGCCTGGATCGGGTCTAATCCCCCAAAGATTTGTTGCAGATGCTCAGTAGCCGATTGGATCAGTAAAGACTCATTATTTAAGGCTTGCAAACGAGTTGGCCTTTGATCTTGAGTACCTGGCGTAAAGGGTAGATTAGGGGTTGAGTTGGCAACGATATCTCCTGTTCGTTCAATAATAAAGGCCTCTCCTGTTTGACCAATATCCAGCTCTCTCAAGAAATCACTCAAAGACAGTAGCCCTAATGAAATACCTAGAACCCCTTGCAACTCCCCCTGGCTATAAACCGGATAGAGTGAGTCGATACTAATATTAGAGTTACTGCTCCAAACAAATATCGAGCTCCAGGTGGGACCCCCAACCGTTGCAGCGTCAGCATACCAAGGGCGCTCCCGTGGATCGTAGTCATCAACCCCTCGAACAAACTGATCTGTGGCTAGCCCTTGTTGATCAGGTTGGTAATGATTTAAGGTTGTTTCCTCCAGGACAGCAATAACCAGCTGACCATCAGGTTCGCGGCCACTACCCGAATATTGACCTTTTTCATCACCCCAATAAATGTAAGACATGCGGGGAAACTGTACCATCTGTCGCCAAAACTGCTGGGATAGTTGGGCGTCATTATCAGGATCTAAGAGCTGATTTTCAATAGCAGCTTGGTTTAAGCGATTAATTGTTTTAGCTTCGTTAAGATGGGCCGCCAACTGATCCTCAATTCGAGCACTCATTTCATTCATGAGTTGAGTTGCCAAGTCATCAATGGCCCGTTGACTGTTGTGAAAGGATAACCACCCGATCAGCCCCACAACACTGACGACTTCTAGAACAAAGGGGATAACTAGCACACTAGACAAACGCCAATGAGGTTTTGATCGATCCTGATCAAGAGGAATCATAATCTTTCCTGATAAAATTGGAAAAGAGTAACCAGTACTTATAAAAGGCCTTACCAGTTTCAGGATTATATCTTCACAGTACCCCCTGTATTCTCAAAAGCAGGCATCTGATCACTAGGACTAGTTAGGGAGCACCCAGATCTAGGCAATTCCATCCAACTAATCAAAATGAACAATTGATTCTGATGACCCACTTATCTCAGACAAAGTTGTTACAGAGGTAGTCTATAAGACACCTATAGATCAACTAATGATCAGCATAGGCTGCCTTTCCATAGTTATCTAGGGCTCAAATCTACCACAGGCTGCTAGCTTCAAATAGATCAGAGGGGTAGCCAGAGCAATTGGCTTAGATTATCTTTAAATATAACTGACCATCTTATGGTCTAGCTCAAGCGAGAGTTCAACGGGTAGCTCCTTCAGGGATCGCGGCCCTCTCTAGTTTAGATCTACTCTTTGAGGCTTTTGATCTTGAAAGAGGTTGGCCTTAAGTCTGCAAAGCAACCCTTACATTAGATCCAGGCAAGACAAGATTTCTTCAGAGCGGAATAGATCGGCGCTTAAGCCAATTTCTATCATTTTTAGGAATGGCAGCATCCGCCCTAGGCGAGATCAACTGGGGGAAGGAATCACGGCATCATTCCCAGAAGGGGTACCAGGATTCCTAGAGGGGGTATCACGACTCTCGGGCGCAGTACTCGTTTGCCTGGGCAGGATTAGAGTTTACTTGAGCCAGTAGCTGTTAGTCTCATCTAGAAGGTGAGCACTGAGATCAAAGCCCCGTATCTAATTCATTGCCAGATCAGCAACTCTTCCCATCAATACATCTAGACTGTCTGACTAGCCAGTTGGTGCTGTTTGTAGGCTGTCCAGCCACCGAAGTGTGAAATATCTGGCCAGCTGAATTTTTCTACCAGTGATTTTGGGTAGAGCATGGCGATAGCAAGACTGCCATTTTCTAGAGTCACTTGTCCAGGGTAAAGATTGGGAGGTTCTCCGGCCAACAACTCCTCGTATTGCTCGTTTGACATTTTATATAACTCTCCTGCTAAAGTAACACCACCAGAACCAACTTCAAACACAGCAGGATGCCATCCATTTTGGGCAGAGTGCATGCGATACCATGGTTGAGTTTTAATCGCTCCCAATAGTTGAGCTGACCGAATAGTCTTGTGATCAGGCTGACCTTTTAACGCTGAGCCACAAATGAAAACTTTTTGCATTTGTATTTACTCCTCAGAAAGTTCTCTTCAGTCTCAAGAGTCATGCTGAGACCATCTTTGCCTTTGATTCGCCTCGTTTTTGAAGCTGCTGGACTTCAAGGATCACTCTAGCTTTGCTAGCCACCAAATGTTCAGTCATAGCTTGAGTTGCCAGGATAGAATCTCTTTGCTTGACTGCTTCATAGATACGGCGATGCTCAACCCGGACCTCAAGTACTTCCAAATTATGATGAGCTGTTTGAAGCCGTAGCAATATCATCTTGTCAAAGACTTTATCTAACAGAGAGACTAACCAGACATTTTTTGAGCATTGGGCCATCAGATGATGAAAACGATAATCTAAATCTAGTAATACTTGAGGATCTCGTTCCGACAGGGGTAAACTAGTCAGCTTTTCAGCTTGCTGAACAGACTCTTGCATACTATCAAGTTGTTCTGGCTGAGCATGTTGGCAAGCTCCCATAACAGCCAAGTGTTCAAGAGCAAGCCGACAGTCGTAAAGTTGAGCAGCATCGTGCTCTGAGAAAATAGGCACAAACAGTCCCCCATTGGAGCCGACTTTCAATAACTCCTCCCGTTGGAGTTGTCGCAGTGCTTCCCGAACTGGAGTCCGGCTCACTTGTAGTTGCTTAGCTAAGTTAGCCTCTACTAGACGCTGACCTGGAGCTAGACTCCCTGATAAAACAGCATCCCGCAGGGCCTGATAGGTTTGTTCGTACAGTGACTCTTTCCGAGGTAGAGAGTATAGCATTTTACTCATTTCTCAAGCCTCTACAATGATAATCAGCAACCATCCTTACCCTACCACCATTTCGCATACGGTATACAAAAGAGAAGTTAAGCAAATGATTAAGAGTCACGTGTCAATTAGGAGGTTCTCCCCGAAAGCAAGATATTGGGCAACCACAAGGAGAGCTGTGGAAAGAGATTAATGATCACCAGACAAAATAACATGGCCCCCAAAAAGTAGCTGAGAGGCTTGAGGATGGCTCGAATAGGGATCTTCGCAACTGTACACGTGATCAGGACCACAGAAGCCACTGGTGGAGTTTGTTGACCAATGCCAAGATTCATAGTGACAATTAAGCCAAAGTGAATGGGATCAACACCTAGCTCACCGATCAAGGGCATAAAGATGGGGACCAACAAGAGAATAGCTGGTGTGCCGTGAATGATAGTTCCTGCTAAGAGGAAGAAAAGATTGATTAGGAATAAGACAACCCAGTAATTGTCAGATACATTCAGGATGCCTTCTGCGATCTCCTGTGGAATTCTCTGACGTGTGAGATACCATCCCAAAAGAGAGGAGGTAGCAACGATGAACATCAGCATGGCGGTGCGTTGCCCTGAGATCCGCATAACGTCAACCAGTTGTGGCCATCTGACATTCCGATAGATCCCCCCGGCAATGATCAGAGCTGTTAAGGCTGCAATCGCGCCGGCCTCTGTGGCTGTGAAGATACCACCTAGTAGCCCTCCCAAAACGATCATGGGAATAATGAGTGGTAGCAGAGCTGCTCTACCTTTGTCAGCGACTCGTTCCCAGGTGAACTGATGCTCGATAGGAAACCCTTGCCGAAGCGCGATCAGATAGGTGGTTGACAAAAGTGCTGCACAAACCAACAGGCCAGGTAGTACACCTGCAATAAATAACTGAGAGATTGATGTTTCGGCTACGTAAGCATAGAGAATCAAGTTGAGACTGGGGGGAACAATGATCGAGAGTGTCGCTGAAGTAGCGGTGACTGCTGCCGAAAAATTGACTGGGAATCCCCGCAAGCTCATTTGAGGAATCATCACGGAGCCAATGGCAGCTGCATCAGCAGTAGCTGTACCAGAGATCCCAGCAAAGAAGAGGGACGTGACAATATTGACATGGGCTAGTCCTCCCCGGATATGTCCCACAAGGCTGCTGGCAAAATCGATGAGTCGGCGAGCAATGTCTCCATAATTCATTAACTCCCCAGTAACCATAAACAAGACGGCGGCCACCAGCAGATAATTATTGGTACCCCCAAATGGAATCACACCGATGATAGCTGGCACCACACTGGGATCAAGAAAGATGACAGTTGCGGCCGTTACTCCTAGGGCAAAGGCAATCGGCATACCTGTGAAGATCAAAATGATGATCAATGAGATGACAAGATAGCCAAAGTTGAAATCTTCTAAAAACATCATTGCTCCTCCTGGACAGGCTGTGAGGTGTCTTCACTAGAGGATGCTGCTAGTAGAAGTCGTTCATCTTCATCAATAGGAAGTCTCCTCTCCCCCTCGGCTTCACTCTTCGGTTTCCGAAGGATGACCCTGCCTAATTGCACCCCATACCCAAGCATCATTAACATCCCGCCGATAGGCACCATAGCTCGAAAGAAGGCGAGGGGAAATCTGAGCGTCACTAAACTGGTATCACCAGTAGACTCCACGACCACCCACCCGAAGTAGGTAAGGCATCCGAGAAATATTTCAATCAAGATCAAATTGATGACTCTAATGACCACCTGCATCCGTGGAGGCATTGCCATCACTAAGCCATCAAAAGCAAGGTGTTGATCATATCGAGCTAACCATGCCGATCCAAGAAAAGTGAGACTCACTAGCAATAATCCAGGTAACTCCTCGCCCCAAGAAAAAGAGTTGTTGAGAACAAAGCGAGAGAAGACCGTTGCAATAACAGCGACAGTGATGATCCCTACTAGTAAAATCACCAACTTATCAACTAGGCCAAAAACAAACTGGTCTAAACGACGCAACCAAATCATCATCGCAAGTCCCCCGGTCTTCTAACTAAGTTGCACGCGTTGAAATGATTTGAGCCTAATTAGCTTGTAAGGCCGCTAAAGTAGCCTCGATCATATCGGCCCCGATGGCATCAACAAACAAAGGGTTGTCGTATAAGGGTCCAGAAGCCGCTTGGAAGGCAGCAAAATCCACCTCATTGATCTCCATCGAGTCTTTGAGTCCTGCCATCACTTCCGCATCGTTTTGATCACCCCACTCTCGAGACCAATCTCCCATCTCAATTGCAATGGTTTCCAGAGTGGCCTGAGCTTCTTCAGAGAGTTGATTCAAAGTTTGTTCACTGAAAAGAAGATAAGTAGGCAAGTAAATATGATTAGACACAGACAGGTAGGTTTGTACCTCGGGTAGTTTGGCTGAGACAACTACATCTGCAGGGTTCTCCTGACCATCTACCACCCCTTGATCTAAGGCCGAGTACACCTCATTAAAAGACAATGGGGTTGGGTTGGCTCCGAGTTCACGGAACATCTCAACTCGGTAGGGGCTATTGGGAGTCCGAATCTTGAGGCCATCCAAATCTGCAGGCTCCGTCACTGGACGAACATTGTTAGTGATCACGCGAAATCCGTTGTCCCAAACTGCAAGGAGCTTGGCTCCCGTCCCTTCAAATCCTTCTTTAAGTAAATCCCCAGCTGGACTATTCATCATGAGCGGGACCTGCTCCCGATTTTCAATCAGATAGGGCAGATCAAATATAGCGGTGCGGGGATTGATTTCGGTTACACCAGACGCTGAGAGGGTTGCCATGTGAGTCCCTAATTTCAGACCATTGAGAACATCTTGCTCCTTACCCAAAGCACCACTCATGAAAATCTCAATATCGACCTCGTCGGGTAAAGCAGTTTCTACCCTTTCTTCAAATTCACGTAGAAACACGCCAGCAAATGATTGATCAGGCAGAGAGCTACTGATTTTGATCGTTAAAGGCTCAGCTTGAGCTGGAGAAACCAACCCAAGGCTAACTAAACCCAGTAGAACGGTTCCCCCTAGGCGCTCCAAAACACGCATGCTGTCCTCCCTATGGCTAATGACAATTGACTGGATGAGCTCATGCCCCATTTCAAGAATGAGCTGATTGAGGACTAGATTAAGCGAGCCACCGACGCAGAACAGTAACAGCCACTACAAACTATGTATACTGTATACAAAAAAGATGGGATCATAGCTAGTCGATCAAGCGATCCACCAAACTAGCCAGCAACTGCCAGCCCAGTGCAAAGTCATCCATCTCCATGGCCTCATCTGCGTTATGGCTACCATTCTGGTTACGGACAAAGATCATGGCTGAAGGAATGCCTTGGTTGACGAAGATAGCGCAGTCATGCCCCGCTCCACTAGCCATCTCTAGGGTCGGTATTTCCAGGTCTTGAGCGAGATCACATAAGCTTTGGCGCAGTCCAGCATCAAGAACACCCGGTAATGCATGGCTAAACTCTCCTAATTCAATCTGGACATCACGGTGTTGGCTGATCTGACTAGCAACTTGGCGCAGATGGGTGTCCGTAGCTAGGAGCACCTCGTTATCTTCACTGCGAATGTCCATCGTGAATTTGACGTCACCAGGAATTTTGGTCATGGTATGAAGAATGGGATCAGTACTGAACTGACCTACAGTAGCGACAAAATCAACCCCCTCACGCTCATACTGCAACCAAAGCTTTTCCAATTCAGTTACAAACTCAACTGCTGCCAGCACTGCATCTTGTCGCAAGTGTCGGGGGACGGCTCCGGCATGAGCATAGCGTCCTTTGACGTTGCCATATCGGTATCTCAGATTGCCTCGGATGCCGGTAACAATCCCGACTGGAATCTCAGCATCTACTAGTGCTGGACCTTGCTCAATATGCAATTCTAGGTAGCTGTGAATACGGTGGGCTTTGAGGGAGGCCTCCCCTTGGCTTAGCTGTTCTGGGAAGAAACCGGCTGCTGTCATTTGTTCTCCCAGACTCAGACCCGTATCAGCTCGCTTCAATTCATCTAGGAGGGAAAGCGGGAGCAACCCAAATGCCAATCGACTGCCAATGTAAGGAGAGGGAAACCAGCATAGCTCCTCGGCTCGACATCCCATCACAGTGACTGATCGCTTAGGCGTTTTCCCCAAGCGGCGTAACCTATGCAGTACCATCAAACCGGCCACCACACCAGCTGCACCATCATAGTTACCGCCATGAGGTACTGAGTCCAAGTGAGATCCCATCATCAGTTCGGCAGCCTCTGGATCTTGACCGACAAGAGTGATGTACAGATTACCTGCAGCATCCGTTTTCACTTGTAAATCCAGGTCATGGGCAAAAGAAGCCATCAGCTGATGAGCATAATTTTCACCCGAACCATAGCTATCTCGGGTAATCCCTGGAGGGTCTGAGGTGTTATCCCGTAGACAGGTGAAGAGATACTCAGCCTGCTGAATCTCCGGTGTGTAAATACTGTTCTGGGTGAGCATAGAGTAAACCTGTAGGATATCTGATAAATACTACTTCAAGTCAATACAGATTATTGTATACAGTATTCTATTTCCATGGCATAGTAGGTCTATCAGAAAGCGATTACAGACAGATCTCTTAATTTGAGGGGTGAAATATGAAAATTTTAATCATAAATCCGAATACATCTGATGCAGTAACTCAATCGGTTAACACAGTTGCTCAACGATTTGCTTACCCAGACACTGTTCTGACGGTACGGCAGGCCTGTTCAGGACCAGAGACCATTCGCAATCGGTATGAGGAGCTTCTCAGTGTTCCAGCAATCTTTAGTTGCTTCGAAGCGGAAATCCATCAGCATGACGGTGTGATCTTTGCCTGTTATGGTGATCATCCGATCATTTACGCCGCCCGCGAGCTAACGACCAAACCTGTCATAGGTATTGCTGAAGCTAGCATGCATACTGCTTGTGTCCTGGGCCATCGATTCAGTGTAATTACTACAAACGCAAGCTGGGTTCCCCTACTTTGGGATGGTGTTGACCGATATGGGTTGAGGAATCGATGTGCCTCAATTAGAACAATAGGATTATCTGGGGGCGAACTTCTGAAATTATCTGAGATAGAAGTTCAAGAGCGAATGGCAAAGGAGTCTTTGGCAGCCCTGCATAATGATGGAGCTGAGGTTATTTGCTTGGGAGGCGCTGCCTTGGCTGGTTTTGATCAGGCGCTGACTTTAAAGTTACAGGTGCCCGTTTTAGATGGAGTGGTCTGTGCACTCAAAATGATGGAAGGCTTGATCACCTATGGAGTCACGACGAGTAAATGGCGTGCCTTTGGGACCCTATCTCAATCATGAAGACCCTGAGCTTCAACAACATTTTGTAATTTGCAGTCGGTAGACATTATGTGCAGTAGATAGACATGTGCAGTCGGTAGACATTATGGATTTACCATCATCTCCAGGCCACGATCAAAACCAAAACTTTCAAAATAACTCTCAGACCTATCAAGAATCGATTCATCGCTTGTTTGCAAAAATAAGTCTCATTGAACCACACGTCCAGGCTTGGGAATGGCTAGACAAAGATCATGCACTACAAAAAGCTAAAATTCTTGACTCCAACCCTGGCCACTATAGAACACAACCCCTCATTGGCATTCCTTTTGGGATCAAAGATATTATTGATACGGCCGGGATGCCTACCAGGATGGGGTCTCCTATTTACACCACTAATAGGCCTAATCAAAGTGCCCTTGTTGTTAAAAAAATTGAATCCGCAGGAGCTATCGTTCTAGGTAAAACCGTCACAACTGAGTTTGCCTATCAATGTCCGGGTAAAACTCGAAACCCTTGGAACCCAGACCATACACCTGGTGGATCATCCAGTGGATCTGCCGCTGCGGTTGCTGCTGGAATGGTACCACTAGCCTTAGGCACACAAACAATGGGTTCAATTATCAGACCAGCTGCATTTTGTGGTGTGGTTGGATTCAAGCCCAGCTATGGTGCCATTTCTCTTCATGGAATACATCCTTTTAGCCCCACACTTGATCATGTAGGGATCTTTGCTCACTGTGTTTCAGACATTTGGCAGGTGGCGATGGTCTTGATGGGAGATCCTATACCTGAAGACCTAAGTTTTTCTGATTCGATCTTCTCTAAACGGGCATCTCTTCATTTAGGCGTTTTCAAATCTCCTTGGTGGGAATCCGCTGAAATAGTGCAACAAGATCACTTTCTTGCCTGTGTTGATAAGCTTGAAACAGCAGGTGTGAGCACAAAGCTTCTATCTAACTGTTCAATTGTGGATAAAGGCCCCGACACTGTAGATATCATCATGGCCTATGAATCAGCCCGTATTTTTAGACCACTTGTAGAGGCATTTCCAGATCAGCTGAGCCAACACCTAACTAACCTGATCTCTAAAGGGCTGTCTATTTCTTTAAAATCATATCAGCTAGCTCTCAGCCAGCAGCAGGAGATCAAGTTCAAATGGGCCGAAATGATCCATCAATGTGATGCAGTACTGACACCTTCAACTACCGGCCCCGCTCCAAAAGGCCTTAATTTTACAGGAGACGCTATTTTTTGCAAAACTTGGACATTGTGTGGTGTTCCTTCAATAAATCTCCCCACAGGATGCTCACACAATGGACTACCACTTGGGACTCAATTTCTGTGTCACTATAGACAAGACAGAAGGCTATTAGCCATAGCTCGTTGGTGTGAACAAATATTTGCTTTCGAATGAATAATACTCGAATTTTAAAGGTTTCTCATTTCAAAGAGACCTTAAGCCATCCCGAGCCAAACTCATCACCTCGTGTCAGCCTAGAGTCTCTGGTTTTACTTCCCATACTCATGATCCAATGCCCAAATACATGCTCCACTTTTGCTCTCACCTTGACTTAGCTCGATTGGTCTGTTTGCTCTTTACTCAAGGCTTGGTTCCGATATCGTTGCTCTAAAATCTGACTCTCAATCAAGATTTTGCCTTGGACAACGATTGATTCACGGGTCAACATCTCTGACTCGTTCATTATTCTCAGGAGTAATTCATCTCCTCCAACTTGACTCCTATTTAGACAATAAGTAGGTTGCATATTTCACTTTATTAAACTGATTAAAGTATTGTTTCAAGTCAAAGATTTTTAATTCATTGATTTACCGAGTGATTGGAAACTTAAAGAAGAGCTAAATGCTTACACTTCCAGCTGCGATAGCACTCCGGAGGACAGAATCGTGACTTTATTCACATTTGTGCACAACTCCAAAAACCAGTTGCCGCTTTGGCTAGTATTGTTAACCCTCTTCTTAATCTTGTTAACCTGGGCTTGGTCTCTGAGCAACTGCTTAAGTGTTCCAACTGCAGACATTCGTCAAGCGTGCCCCATCTCCGCTCATGCCCTGCAGCAAGTCTGTCAATCTCAACTACTCCAGCCCCCAGTTCCTTTGCAACCAACCTATCAAATGAGGTAGGGATCGCTAGGCCGTGTTACCTGCATGATGGAGCCATTCTTCAAGTTAGACAATTATGGGTTAGTACTGGTTGGCATCCGCCTTTCCAAGATCTTAGAGACTTAAACAAATTTGAACTGATAACAAGCCACTGTTGAGTGCCTATATTCCACAGTAGAGATTGTCCTCTGCTCGAAACCATTCAAAGAATGAAAAGAACTTTTTTGGACTAAATCGTTTTTCTCAATGGCTTGATACCTCTCGGCTTCATTGTCGGTAAAGTTGTACGGCAACAGATAAGTCCTACCCAAGACCTCTGTTCTATCTGCACCAATGCAGTCTTATGCTGCGGAGTATGATTGCCCAAGGCTATTTTTCGTGAGTGCAGGCACAATTCGCTCGCTGGCTAGCCTTGCGCCAAAAAGGTTTCGTGCTACAGGTCCCAATTGCAATGCCGCTGCTCCACCCATGATGAACAGGTTGCAGCCTGCCCAGCGCAGATGAGGATCAAGGATGGGCAAACCATGCACCAGAGGTAGGGGATGGGTCGCGCTGATATCGGATAGAAGCGACCAGTGATTCACATCCAATGTGCTGCCGGTCGCCAGCCAGATGCGATCGATGGGTTGGTGGGCGATGCAATCATGCGCATCTGACAGATTGCAGGTGACTTTCCAGGTATCCCCCTTCCACTCGACTGACTGAACTTCGCACTGTTCGTAAAAAGACAGTTTACCTTCCCGTTCTAATTGTCGCAGTTTAGTGAAAATGGCCGGGGTGAGGGAGCCACCGTTGCGAGCGGATTGAATCATGTGCCAGCGGTTTGCCCAATCGGGTTCACCATGAAACCCTTTGAGGTATTTGGGACCAAGCCATCCAGGGTCGGCATCAAACAGTTTTTCGTAGAAGGTGCGCCGCGCCATCATGATCACATTTGCGCCACGCGTGATCGCCCCCAATGCTAGATGTCCACTGGTGAGTCCACTGCCCACAATCAACACCCGTTTGCCCGCCAAACATAGTCCTTGCAGATCAATCTGGTGGGAATGGAGTAGGCGATCACTCGGATAGGTAAACGGCAGAGTTCGTGCCCATTCAGGTAAGTTGGGCGTGCCTCCAGCGATAGCCAGCACCACCCGTTTAGCCATGAGCCACTGACCATCAGCCATCCAGAGCCGAAACCGTTGCTTTCCATTTGAGTAAAACACTTCAATCTGTTGCACCATACCTGGAATGACACGCTCTTGGAGTTCCCATCGTTGGATGACATCTTGGCAAAACTCTCGGAATAGCTGAGTTCCTGGCAAGTCATAGGGCGGATATAGCTCATCTGGCCGCTTTCCTGCAAAGGAGCGAAGCGCGTGGGGATTGGGGTCGGGATGATGCACGGCTGGAGAACGAAGATGGGGAATCTCTAATGCCGCAAACTGATGATTCCACTGTCGCATCCAGTCCCCAGCTGGGTCGATGACCACAAAACGGTTGCGCATTGTTTTCTTCTTTTGCAGCAAATGGGTGACCAGGGTTAACGCCTGTGGCCCTGCACCCACAATGGCGATATCCACTGACTCTGGCAATAGTAGTAGCTCTACGGGCGACTGCATGGTTAAAAACAGAAGGGTTGCACTGAATACCTTAACTCAATATGATTATCATTATCATTCTACTTTTTAGCGCACCACTTTAAAACACGATCATAAATTCCTTTCTATTGATTTCATGCTCTACTATGATAATGATTATCGTTTTTATGCTGAGCCTTATGGAGAAGCCGGAAGCGTTTGATGTCCTTATCGTGGGTGCAGGTGCAGCAGGGATCGGCATGGGTGCTGTCCTGAAAGATCTGGGGTTGGAAAACTTTGCCATCCTGGAGCGACATCAGATTGGCGAGTCTTTTCGGCGCTGGCCTCAAGAGATGCACTTTATTACCCCATCCTTTCCTAGTCATGGCTTTGGGCATCTCGACTTGAACGCGATCGCCCGGAAGACCTCTCCTGCCATTAGCTTTCAGCAAGAACATCTGACGGGTAAGCAATATGCTCAGTATTTAGAAACCGTTGCTAATTACTTCAAGCTTCCGGTTTATACCGATGTTGAAGTGCAGACCATTGAGCCGTTATCCCCATACCGAGGGTTTCTGGTTCACATTCCCAATGGCATTCTCAAAACTCAGTTTCTAATCTGGGCAGCCGGCGAATTTCAATACCCTAATTTGAATGCGTTTCCAGGTGCAGATTTGTGTCGCCATAACTCCCAGATTACATCCTGGACTCATTTAGAGGGCGATGAATTTATCATCATCGGTGGCTACGAAAGTGGCATGGATGCTGCGACCAACTTAGTTGCATTAAACAAACGAGTCAAAGTTTTAGATCGCACCGGCATTTGGGCAACTCTCGATACGGATCCCAGTATTTCCTTATCTCCCTTTACCCTTCAGCGGATTGCGTTTTGCTATTCTACTGGGCGACTGGACCTGATTAGCAATGCCACGATTGAAGAAGTAAAAGCCATTCCTGGTGGCTATGCTGTTTATAGCGAATACAACAAATGGATATCGCCCACCCAGCCCATTCTCTGTACGGGATTTGAGGGTAGTCTGAAACAAATTGCCCATTTATTTAACTGGTCTGAAGGCTATGCCGGATTAACTGAACAAGACGAGTCGACCCTGACTCCTGGATTATTTGTAGTGGGGCCTTCTGTACGGCACGGCAATATCATCTTTTGTTTTATCTACAAGTTTCGCCAGCGTTTTGCCGTTGTTGCAAATGCGATCGCCCAACGCCTTGGCATTGACACTACTCCCCTTGATAGTTACCGACAGGAAGGGATGTTTCTAGACGATCTCTCCTGCTGCGACAACGACTGTCTCTGCTAAATCCACTCCCCTCTCCCCTATGTCCCACTCCACCGCTTCCACTCAACGCACGATCGTGGTGATTGGCAAAGAGAATACCGGCAAATCTCAATTGATTGCCTCCTTAACCCATCGTACAGCTGACAGCAGCAATTTTCGTGGTTCCACAATTACCTGTGAGCGATATACGGGAGACGGGATGACATTTATCGATACCCCTGGGATCCTGTACCGTTCTGATACGATAACCACTCGATCCGCATTAGCGCAATTACAGAAGAATGACACGATCTTGTTAGTGGTGAAAGCGACTCATGCTGATGAGGATCTGGCGGATTTACTGCCCCTTGTGGACGGCAAACAGGGAATTGTGGTGATGACGTTTTGGGACAAAGTGTTGCCATCTGAGTTTACTCAGCAGAGTATTCGCCGCTGGCAACAGGTAACCAATCTTGCGTTGATTCCGGTTGATGCTCGGATCTTGACTTCCCCACAACGCCAGGGCATTCAAGCTGCGATTGAGCGGCCCACTGCGTTTTCTACTCATCCACAACTGATGAGCTTGGGATGGCGGATTGATCCCCAGCCAACGTTACTGGAGCATCCTCGTTTGGGTTGGCTGTTGGCGATTGCCTTGCTCCTGATACCTGCTGTTCTTGCTGTCTGGTTTGCCAATACGGTTGCCGTGATCGTTGATCCACTCATACAAGGATTGGTCAACCCCAGTGTAGAAGTGCTCTCTAGCTTACCGTCTCTACCCAGAGAAATTTTGATCGGACGCTATGGCTTGGTCACAATGGGACCGTTGCTATTTGTCTGGGCAGTGCCCACGGTCAGTCTTTATGCTCTATTTCTAGGTGCTTACAAAGCCAGTGGTTTAGTTGAACGCATTACCATTGCTTTGCATCCCTTATTGCGTCCGTTTGGTTTGTCAGGGCGGGATTTAGTCCGGGTAATCATGGGGTTTGGCTGCAACGTGCCAGCAGTGATCAGCACTCGTGCTTGTTCTAGTTGTTCCCGCAAAACCTGCATTTCAGCGATTGCCTTTGGTTCCGCTTGTTCCTATCAGTTAGGTGCGACGCTAGGAGTGTTCAGTGCAGCGCAATTACCTTACCTGGTGGTTCCTTACCTGATCTACCTGACCATCACGACATTAATTTATACGCGCCTGATTGCACCCAAATCAGCTCGTTCTCCCCAAAACAGTCTAATGATTGAGCATCACACTTTTCTGGAAGTTCCCCGATGGTCGACCATTTGGCGCGAGATGAAGGGAACTCTGAGCCAGTTCTTTGCCAACGCCATTCCCATTTTTCTGATGATTACGTTACTTGCTTCCGCTCTGGACTGGCTGGGCGTTTTGAATGGTCTGAGTCAGTTGATTAATCCGGCAATGGGGCTGTTTCACCTACCCCCCGAAGCGGCATTGCCTGCCATTCTAGCCTCAGTTCGCAAAGACGGACTACTGCTATTTGCTGAACCCAATACGGTCAGCCTGTTATCCCCTGTGCAAATCCTCACAGGCGTTTATCTAGCCGGGGTATTGTTCCCCTGTCTGGTGACAGTACTGACGATCGCTCGTGAACAGTCCTTCAAGTTTGCCCTGGGTTTGATCGTGAGGCAGGCGTTCGCTGCGATTGTGTTCGCCTCAGTTCTAGCTTGGGGAGGACGTTTTTGGTGATAGTTTCCTGTCCTGAATCCGGGGAGGTTTTGATGGAGAAAGTTTCTGTGGCTCTTGCTACTCCATTTCTCAGAGAACGGAACACTATAACTATTTAGAGCTTGGTGTAAGTAGAGCTACCCAAATCAATCAAAAGCACTAAGAACCTTTTGGCATTAGCTTATTAGTCAATTCAAAGGCCAGAATCGTTGCCATACACCGGCTTGACATTGGTGCTCATCACCTTGGGGTTAGATGCCGTTTTATGTAATAATGATTATTATTCTTACTTTGGCTTGCTATGTCGTCTGCATTTGCTGCCCGCACCTCAATTGAAGCTGTTGAAGAAGGGACGCTCTTGGCTCCTAAGTTTGATGCTCATGGGCTCATCCCGGTTATCACCACGGATGTTGCAACTGGCGAGGTGCTGATGCATGCCTACATGAATGAAGCAGCATTGCTAAAAACCCTTGAAACAGGTGAAGCCCACTACTATAGCCGTAGTCGTCAGCAGCTCTGGCACAAGGGGGCCACCAGTGGGTTGGTGCAGACCGTGCAGCAGTTGCTGATTGACGATGATCAAGATTGTCTGTGGATGAAGGTCAAGGTAGCTGGGTCCGGAGCTAGTTGTCATGTAGGTTATCGCTCTTGCTTCTACCGGAAGATTTCGCCAGACGAGAGCAATCTGACAGCCAATCGTCCCTTTACTCTCACCTTTACAGAAAGCGCCAAGACCTTTGACCCCATTGCCGCCTATGGGGATGCGCCCAATCCGACTCAACTGTAAGGAACGTGTAAGCTGATTGGGGATGTACGCTTGGAGAAAATATGATCACTGCCCAAAATATATCCATTCGAGCGAATGAAGGGGATCCCTCTTTCTTTATCAGTTCAATATCTTTGTTATGATTTGAGGGGCTAATCAGTGCCTCAGTCCTGCATGGGATCAGCCCACAAAAAACAGTCGATTGTTAACTTATTAACTTACACAACTCTACCAATGACCCTATCCATTTCACCTGACACACTCCACAAGCAGTCCATCAGTACCGAAGTCAAATCTCCAGTTTCAGAGGAGGACATGCAGCAAGCAGTGCGAACCTTACTTCTTGGTTTAGGCGAAGACCCGGATCGCGAAGGTTTGCGTGACACGCCAAAACGGGTGGTAAAAGCGCTGCAATTTTTGACCTCCGGCTATCACCAGTCGTTGGATGAGCTGCTCAACGGAGCCGTATTTCAAGAAGATATCAACGAAATGGTTTTGGTGCGCGACATCGATTTGTTTAGCTCCTGCGAACACCATATCCTGCCCATCCTAGGGCGTGCCCATGTTGCCTACATTCCTAACGGCAAAGTTATTGGCTTATCCAAAATCGCCCGCATTTGCGAAATGTATGCCCGTCGCCTTCAAGTTCAGGAACGCTTGACCCAACAAATTGCCGATGCATTGCAGGGGCTATTGCGACCTCAAGGGGTTGCTGTGGTGGTAGAGGCAACGCACATGTGCATGGTGATGCGCGGAGTTCAAAAATCTGGCTCCTGGACTGTAAGCAGTTCGATGCAAGGAGTGTTCGCAGATGATCCCCGAACCCGTCAGGAATTCATGGATTTAATTCGCCATAGACCATCTTTCCACTAGTATCCAGGTTAATATGGAAACCACACCCCATTCAATCCCTCCAAAGCTAGATCAAATTGTCCAAAAGTTCCAGAAAATCAACGAACCGAAGCGACGCTATGAGTACTTACTTTGGTTCGCTAAGCGGGTTCCGCCATTACTGGATACGGACAAGACTCCTGCAAACCGTGTGCCAGGATGTGTATCGCAAGTTTACCTCGCGGCTTCACTCCAAGATGGCAACATTTTCTACCGGGCCGATGCCGATGCTCAAATTCCCAAAGGATTGGTGGGGTTTTTAATGGAAGGACTGAATGGAGTGACACCAGAGGACGTTATCCAACTCCAGCCCCACTTCATTCAGAAAACGGGTTTAAACATGAGCCTGACGCCATCTCGCAGCAATGGGTTCTACAACATTTTTCAGGCAATGAAGCAGCGGGCGATCGCCCTCCAATCTGATGGTTAACGTCTCAATGTTCTTGGGTTAGTTGAAGCGGTGCGATGTAGATAAGTCGAGTGTGAAAGGAACTTTTGATTGTGAGCGGAGAGCTGTTTCTTCTAACAGAAGCTATCCTGCTTTCCTTACGTAAAAGATTAACTCACTCCGGTCATACTGGTAGTTAGTAATGATCCAGTGGCATACGAACTACGCAAGGATCCTGACTGAGTAGCTTAACTGGGGAAAGGTCCGAGACAATACCAAAACTCCACAAGGCTAGGACGACCGCCTGAGTTTGCTCAAATGCGGCATCTTGTGTGTCTACTCTTGATAAGCTTGGGGTCGTTGATAGTAGTGCATTAGATCAAATCAGAGTCAGCTTCTTTCCAAGCGTATATCTATTCAGCTCTCAATTCACAAAAACATACTCTTGTAAGGGGGACTAGAAGCAGGAATGTTTTGTACACTTGTGATGAAATGAGAATGATAATCATTCCTGTTACATTGGAAGTTATCTCGATTTAACCTTTACAACCCTATCACTGTTTTATAGTTCCCGAAATTTTCTATGAGCCTCGTCCTTTACAACACCCTGACAAGTCGCAAAGAGCCATTTATCCCGATC
>CAYSWV010000001.1:212981-217887 GCA_964434865.1 uncultured bacterium | reverse complement strand
ATTGCTTGTTCTATGGTTTTGATTTATTTTCCGATTTATGATTCTTGTTTTTCTGGTTTTTTTAGCTTGAGGGTTCGAGTTTTGTGCTTGACGGCTTGAGGATTGGGCTTGACGGCTTGAGGGTTGGGCTTGAGGGTCCGGATTCTGAAGGTTGAGGGTCCGAGTTCTGAGCTTGAGGGTCCGGGTTCTGAAGCTTGAGGGTCCGGGTTCTGAGCTTGAGGGTTCGAGGGTTGGGCTTGCTGTCCTCAGATCTGGGGTTGATGTTTCAGAGAGTTTGCGAGGATGGTTAGAGTTACCCGTACATAGAGACCCCTATTGGATTTTCGGTCTACCATGCAATTGGAATCGCTGTTAGTCCTGAGCGTTAAGGGATCGATGGGAGGTGTTGATGACAATGTTAAATAACCCGCAATCACCAAGTGGAGACCCCAAACAAGGTTTTGATCCGCACAATCCTCCTGATCCCACCCTGATCGATGCTTGTGTACACTGTGGCTTTTGCCTGACCACCTGCCCTAGCTATCGAGTCATTGGCAAAGAAACCGATTCGCCTCGGGGTCGGATCTACCAAATGGATGCCATCAACGAAGGCCTGATCGATCTCTCACCCGCCACAGTGTCGCATTTTGATAGTTGCCTGGGGTGTTTAGCTTGCGTGTCAGCCTGTCCATCTGGCGTGCAATATGACAAGCTGATTGAAGCGACTCGATCTCAAGTTCAACGTCAGCATCCACGCTCATGGTCTGAAGTGTTAGTCCGGACTTTGATCTTTAATTTATTCCCCTATCCCAACCGGTTGCGCCCCTTACTGTTACCCTTCCTGCTGTATCAAAAGTCAGGCTTGCAATCATTGATCCGCCGCAGTCAGATACTTTCCAAGTGGCTTCCCCAACTGGGGGCTATGGAGTCGATTCTGCCTCAGCTCACCTTAGATAATCTGATCCCAGAGTCGTTTCCCACCAGGATAGCCGCTTCAGGATCAACTCGATTCCGGGTAGGTGTGATCTTGGGTTGTGTGCAACGTTTGTTTGCTCCTGAAGTGAATCAGGCCACGGTGCAGGTCTTAACAGCTAATGGCTGTGAGGTGGTGATCCCCCCCGTCCAAGGTTGTTGTGGCGCATTATCCCACCACCAGGGGTGTGAAGATCAGGCCCTGACTTTCGCTCGCCGCCTCATCGATACTTTTGAAGACTTCGACTTAGATGCTATTTTGATCAATGCTTCAGGATGTGGTCATACTTTAAAAGAATACGGTCGCTTGCTAGCTGATGATCCGAAGTATGCGGCCAAAGCCGAGGCCTTCACAGCCAAAGTGAAAGATATTCAAGAGTTCTTGGCTGATGTGGGGTTAACAGCTGAACTCCATCCTCTTAAGGCTAATGGCGAAACTCTAACGTTGGTCTATCAGGATGCTTGCCATATGCTACATGGTCAAAAAATTAGCTTACAGCCCCGGCAACTCTTGAAGCAAATCCCCAATACTAAATTGCGTGAGCCCGTTGATGCCGCTCTTTGTTGTGGCAGTGCTGGCGTTTATAATATCCTTCAACCTGACGTGGGCGAAGCTTTAGGCCAACAAAAGATTACCAATCTGCTAAATACCAAAGCGGAGGTGATCGTATCATCCAATATTGGGTGTCGGACGCAGCTGTTGAAGCACCTTGAGCAAAGCGAGCAACCTCACCATCTCTTGCCCCAAGCCCCACTCTTGCATCCCATGGAACTGCTGGATCGCTCGATTCGAAACTTACCTCTTGATCAGTCGGTGGGTGAGTTGAAAGCGTAGCTAATTTTTGATAGATCTCGTATGTCAATCTGGAGGATCAAATGCTAGAAGAACTACTACTACTTGCATCATTGCGAACATCTGATCCTGCCCTACAGCCTCAAGCTGCACAATCCGATCAGACTACGGCTCAAACTGTATTTTCCAGCACTCCCACTTCAGAGCTGCCTTCTCACCAACCCCTACTAGCCCTTCCTCTCAATCCTGCCGCAGTCAAAGTGGATCAAGGCTATTTTATGGCGCAAGCTACCACAGACGGCGTGCCTGATGATGTTTTAGAGCCTTGCTTTGCTTGGCGGTGGCGACGTAACCCGGTTGCCGACAACTATGAAGCAGCTTGTGAAGTTGATAATGACTCATTTGAAGTTGGAGTTTACTAATTAATGCATGTTTTGATCTATGCCTTGGGGGGCGGTTGGGGACATGTTCAACGATCGCTCGCACTCATCCAAGCATTCAAAACGCATTATTCATTTACCATTCTAACGGATAGTCCCTACGGTACGCTTATCGATATTTTCAATCCTGGTGAGTCAAATCATCCCGTCGAATTGAAGCCGCAATCAGATCTCAACTTCACAAGATCATCCGTCCATATTCAGTGGATCGAGATCAAGTCAAAGCGTGACGCTGCTCAAGTGATCTGGTCTCAACTATCTCGGGGGGATGGCTTGCTCATTGTAGATGCTCTACCTAGAGGAAAATGGGGAGAGCTGGAAGTGATCCTACCGCACTTGAATTACTGGTTTAAAGCTCTTGTTTTACGATATTTACCCCCTATTTATGTTGAACAGTACCAAGTTCAGCCTTTTTGTGAATACTATGATGCTGTGATCGTTGCAGGCAAAGCTGAAGCGCAACCCTGGCAAGACCACTTTCAACAAACCTCATCACCCTGGCTCATTCGATCACCTCAAACCTTACCTGATCGGGTCCAATCTATCCGGCTTTTGCAGGTCAATGAAAGGGATCCAGTAGTGCTCGTGTGTGCTTCAGGCCAACCTCAAGAACTAGCAGCCTACGGTTATATCACTCAATTGCTACAGACCCATTTACCCTGGTGCCAAGTCAGATGTGTGTCGGCTACCCTGCCCCCGCAATGTTCTCCAGAACTTTGGCTTAGCTACTGGCCGGCTATAGATCTCTTTTTAGCCGCCGATATTATTGTGTCTAGTGGCGGCTACAACAGTGCTTATGAAGCCGCTGCATTGATGAAACCCTTGGTAACCCTGCCTTGGAAGCGAGTGTATGATGATCAAAAAGAGCGAGTACTGCGACTGCAACAGGCAGGTTATCCCATTTACATTGCTGAAGATCCTGTTGATGTCTTGGCTCAAGTAACACACATTCTACAAGCGGCTATTTGGGCAGGCTCATCTCGGATCCCCACTCGATACCCGCTTTTGTTTTCTAATGGGGTTGATGCAGCAGCTGATTACCTGCACCATCGGATCCAGACTCATGTAATGACCGCGTTTGCTCAAGCAGCCCAGGATGCCGTTGTAAGTCGTCCCCCCTTCTAATTACAACTTCAAAAAGAGTCGGGCCATCTGAAAATAGATCAAAACACCTAAAATATCCACGGCTGTCGTGATAAATGGTGATGACATTAGCGCTGGATCTAGCTTTAAAAACTTAAAAAACATGGGCAAAGCAGCTCCTGCAATTGACGCAATTTCTGAGATCAATAACAGGCTGATGCCCACTACAACAGCCAAAGAAAAGTCTCGCTTTAAAATAAAGGCCCATCCTACAGTAATGACACACAACATCACGCCCAAGAGCAAACCAGCCACGGCTTCTCGGAAGATGACACGTTTGGATCCAATGGATTGAATTTCATTATTACTCAAGCCTCGGATCACCACTGTTGAAGACTGAGCCCCCACATTGCCCCCCGTCCCCACCAACAATGTCATAAAGGATGCCAGACCCACAAAAGAAGCCAGCACATCTTCTTGAGTTGAAATAATGGTGCTGGTGATCGTGTTGGCAAATAATAAAACCAGGAGCCAAACGACTCGCTTCCGGGCTACACTCAGCAGATTACTTTGAAAGTAGCTATCTCCACTGGATTCTACAGCACCTAAGGCATAGATATCTTTGGTGGCCTCTTCTTGCAAAATATCGATCACATCATCGACGGTGATAATGCCAACTAGCCGACTTTCGTTATCAACCACGGGCACAGCCAAAAAGTCATACCGTTGAATAATATGGGCCACTTCTTCTTGATCCATACTGGTAGGGACAGAAACCACATCCCGGGTCATAATGTCACCCACCACCTGCTCAGGGGTAGCAATCACCAGATCTCGCAGTGACAAAATGCCAGTTAACCGGCGCGAAGGATCAATGACATAGAGGTAGTAAACCGTTTCGCTGACTTTGGCAAATTGACGAATCCGATCAAAGGTTTGACTTACTTTCCAGGTTTCTTTCAAAGCTAGATATTCAGGGGTCATGATCCGACCCGCCGTGTTGGGCTTGTAACCTAGCAGTAAGGCTGTGGCTTGACGCTCTTGAGGACTTAACTGACCCAGGAGTCGATGCACCACCATAGCGGGTAATTCATCAAATAGGCGGACTCGATCATCTGGCGACATCCTATCAACGATATCTAAGACTTCTTGTTGTTTGAATTCTTCGATGAGCGATTGCTGAACCGATGACTCCATATGTTCATACACTTGGATCGCTTCATCTTTGGACAGCAGTCGAAAGGCAATCACCTGCATGATCTCAGGTAATCCCCCAATGGCTTCAGCAATATCAGGGGGTTGGACAGGGATCAGTAGTGTTTTAGCTCCCTCTAAATTATTTGTTTCTAGTAACGCTTCTAACTGAGATCGGACCAGTTGCCAGACTTCTTGCCGAGATTCAGATGGAGATTCTAGAGTTACATCTTCTTTGGTCATAGATCCTCCGTCTGGGTGAATCAAGCCGGGGCGTATCGTCACTATACCCGTCTAGCAGCTTACGCGGTGCAGTGAGATTTGTCACCTGTCAGCCAAACCCTGTTCCTGATTGAAAAACTGGAGGTTTGTAAGCCTAGAGTTTTAAATGAGCCAAGTTAGATCCACTAGGTCAGATCCATTAAGTTAGATCCATTAAGTTAGA
>CAYSWV010000001.1:145176-212881 GCA_964434865.1 uncultured bacterium | reverse complement strand
AGATCCATTAAGTTAGATCCATTAAGTTAGAAACGATCAATTTGAAAGTTGTTACTTGAGATTGTAGGCAGCTTGCACGTCGTGATTGACTCTACTAGAGTAGTAGCAGATCATTTTGAACGACTTGAGCACTTATGAATTTGCGTCTAGGATTTGGCTTATTATGGCTGGGCTTTGTACTTTATGCCATAGTTCTGGCTCCACCGGATGATCCTGAGGCTACCTTTGAACTCATTCGTCGATTAGTCACCGGCGATCTTCAAGGCATCAACCCTCTCATTATTGCTGAATTTAATTTGATGGGAGTCTTGCCTTTGATCTATTGGTGTTTGCTATTCATAGATGGGAATCGCCAGAAGCAACTAGGGCTATCGATCCCAGCCTGGCCCTTGGCCACACTTATGATGGCAGTGGGGGCATTTGCTCTATTGCCCTACCTAGGGTTACGGCGTCCCCTTACCGGGGCAGAAACCTTCAAATCTCAGCTACCTTGGACTCTGGCTCTGTGGAATTCGGCCTGGACAGGGCGCTTATTAATGCTGGGGTCGCTGGGCCTGCTAGGATTTGGAATCGGGCAAGGGGATTGGCTAGACTTCTGGACCCAGTGGCAAACCTCTCGCTTTATTCATGTGATGACTTTAGATTTTTTGCTATTGGTGGCGCTGTTACCGTATCTGGTCAGCCAAGATCAGATCGGACGAGAACCCGGCGTTTGTCCTCAGGGATTAATCAATGGTCTGCCCCTGCTGGGCCCCCTGGCCTATTTAGCCACTCGACCTACCTTGCAATCACCCACTGAACTGTAGACATGCCTGTCAGAGTTGCTGGATAGGGGACACTTAGCGTATCGTGAAGTATAGATTTCGTTACAGTTGTAATCAGGTTGTAATCAATCACTATGGCAACAACAACATCTCAACGGCTTCGTAATCTTCTGATCGCAGTAGCTGTGGTGATCCTGAGTGTCGGTTTGTTTATTGGTAATACCATACGGACTCGCTCGGTCAGTCTCGAAGCACTAGCAGCTCAATCAGTAGCTTTAGAAGAGGCCCGGACCAATGGTAGGCCTACACTCATGGAGTTTTATGCCGATTGGTGTACAACTTGTCAGGCCATGGCTCCGATGATGGCGACCCTCGAAACTGAATACAGCGATGCCATCAATTTTGTAATGTTGAATGTTGACAATCCGAAATGGTTACCTGAATTGGGTCAATTTCAAGTCAGTGGCATTCCTCACTTTGTCTTTTTAGATCAAGGTGGGACCCCTTTGGCCTATGCTATTGGTGATCAACCTGAAGCCATTATGAAGCGTAATCTGGTAGCTTTAGCAGCAGGTGAGTTACTAGTTGAGCAAGCAGACGGTCAAGTCTCAGATATTCCCTCTGATCTGCCAGTGAGAGATCAACCCGATCCCAGGAGTCATGGCTAATATCGATCTTGGCTCTAGCTGCGGCTCATTTACTTCAAAAGATTTACTTCAAAAGGTTCACTTCAAAAGAAAGGTTAATTCAGCCAGAGCTACTCATCTAAACTACCATCCTCGTGATTATCAGAGTAGTAGCCATTTAAACTATCGTCTTGCCGCTCTTTTAAATCCGGTACAGGCCACGTTTCATTTTGCCCCCCTACAACCACACGTTTCAGATTGACATATTCAACACTAAGGGTTTGGAGAGCATTTAATAAAATATCTAAGGCTATAGCATCAGCGGTTCCTAGATCGAACCAGCAACGGCCCCACTCCTCTTGGTATTCTAATGTCCCCATATTATGGATTAGTGAGGGCAATGGCTCAGCTTCAGGTTCGTAGTCTAGGTAGCTTACATCCACTCCCGCATCCTGAGCTACTAAAGCACTAGCATTAAACCCGCCCAGCATACCTAGCGTATACCAAGACTCCAGGACTTGTTGAAGATACTGCTGCTCTTCATCAATAGGAGGATGGTTAAACTCAAACCAGATCCACAGACTAAACCAGTCACACTCACGAAATTCGATGTTCATTCTAGACCTTCTACCGTAGCATCTGAGTCTACCGTAGTGTCTGAGTCTACCGTAGCGTCTGAGTCTGGGCTAGTCTCTAATTCATTAGATCTGTCACTCACCTCATCAGTCGAGTCAGATTCACTAGAGTCAGTCTGAGGCAAGGTTAGCGGTTTCAAAGAAGCAATCACTGTCTCCAGATCACTCAGCGCGTCGGCGTCAAAAATCAGAATATCAGGTTGATAGCTAGTCCGTACATAAACTTGACTAGGATCTTGGGCAAAGTCCAACACAATCGGGGTCTCTGGATCAGTAGCTTGCGAGAGCCGAATCGTAAAGTCAGGTGTGTCCAAAGCCGCTACAGGTTCTGTGGTAAAGTCAGTAGCCTTGAAAGCCCGAATCGCGGTGAAGAAACTATCTAACACAATTTGTCGATCAGGTTGATCAGAGACATTCCATCGAATTGTATTAGCCGGTAGGGGACTGTCTTCGTTCTCTGTTGAGTCAGGATCCGGTTGAATAGGTGTCATACTGCGACTGAGGGTGGTATCTGCAGCTTCAATCTCTACTTGATCAATCGATTCGATCTCAAAACTAGGCACAATGTCCTTGCTTCTGAGGGTATTGACCGAAACCGGTAAATCATTAACCAGAGTTGCTGAAATAGTCGCCACTAATGGAGATGTAGAATTAATCGTGTAGTACCCATTATTACCGTTATTCAGTCTGCCAATTTCTAAGGTCACAGGGTCAGCGTCGTCGTCGGTCAAGTTGATGGTAAGACGTGTAGTTGGTTCGTTGAGTTCATACTCACTCAGATCAGCGTCCTCTTTATTCTCTTCTGCAACTTCAATAGCCTGTAGACTCAGGAGGGGATTGAGCAACTGATTGATTTCTGCAGCATCAGTGGGGATGGTTTGAGGTTCCGTAATGATCCAATTCGTCTCTTGAGCTGAAACCTTAACGGCTTCCTCTTCATGTTCAATCAAAATAGATTCAATATTCACGCGAGGCAATTCTAAGAGGTTCTTATCTCGGATCTGAAATAGCGTGGGGACCAGTGTATCTTTTTGGGCTGCCGGAATGGTTACAATGCGGCCATCTTCAGCCTGAACATAAACACCTGTGTTGTCAAAATCGGGGACACCGAGCTTTAACATTCGAGTTTCATCCCCTTCCAAGGTTATCGTTAAGGTGGCTTCAGCCGGGTCGAGACCATACTGAGCTAAATCAGCTGGATCATCAAGTTCCAGATCAACAGAGGGTCTAAGTTCAGAGGCAGTCAAAAGTAAATTATCAACCGTAAAGATCTCAGCTGTAGTGTCTACTGGCTGAGTAATTCTCCAGGTCGCCTCAGGATCTCGTTCTACTTCGATCAGATCAGCATCTTCAGTCTGAGGTTGCTCAACTTGCAGTTTCGTGACCGCATCAACCTCAAAGGCCATCAAACGACTGCGCTCTGCAACCGATTCCTCACGTCGGGTTTGCAATTGATCAAACACAACAAACCCAGCAACCAAAGCCAAAGCTGTGACTATCCAAATTAATGTGCTGCGCTTAACCATACTGTCCTCATTCAGGGTGAAACAGATCGTTGATCATGTTGAAGCGTCACGACATGGGCCTACCGTCGTTGCCACCAGACAGAAATGCCTGTAACAGCGGCTAAACCCGGTAACCCTAAAAAGGCAATTAAAAAGACATAGCGAACACCTGTATTTTCAAACTGGAACCGGCGATTGGTAGGAGATTTGGGTCGAATCGAAATACGCTCAGACTGCTCAGTTAGCCAGTTGATTGAGTTAAGCAGTAGATCACTATTGCCCTGCTGGCCATAAAAGGCATCAGCTGCGAAGTTAGCATTACCGAAAACGACTAAGCGCGCCTCTGAAATCTCAGCTTCACTGTCGTCTGCTGTGGTTTCCTCGCTGGGTGGCTCAGAGGCCTCCAAGGTTCGACTGAGAGCAAGGGCTACATTGAGCGGGCCGGGATTATCTTCATCAGGGTTAAATTCCAGGTTAGATGGCGAGTCTAGGTTCAAATTGATCTCACCCCAGGTCCCTTGCGGGTTGGTTGATACCAAAGGTGAGATCGTAGTGCCTTCCGTTTCAGTAGTAGCTAGTGATCGAGCCAACGGAAATAGCGTAAACACTTGTCGATTGGCGAGTTCGTCGGTGATCGGGTGACTGCCATAGCCGAGTCCAATGGCAATAAACGGATCCCCAACTAGTTGTTGGCCAACTTGATCCACAATGACATCGTTGTTAGCGGTTACATTCCAGTTAGTTAATAGCTCATCCAAGCCATGTTCGATCTGGGGATTAAGTAACAACAAGACTTTGCCACCCGCATCTAGATAGTCACTGAGTCTTTCCACTTCTCCCTGTAGAAAAGCTGTCTGAGGTCCAGCGACAATAATGGCACCCGCATCATCAGGAATAGTGTCTGTATCTAATAACCTCAAGGTAGAGATGGTATAGCCTTCTGACTCTAAACCGCGATTAGCTAGGGATAAGCCAGGAGTTCCTGGTTGCGAAGGTGTAATCGAGAGTTCACCATGCCCCTCGGTAAAGTAGATCGTGATGGATTGGGTTCCGGTGACTGACAAGATCGCTGGAGTGAGTGTACTTTCAATTTCAGGTGGAGCTGGCTTGTTAACCTCTTGAGTCCGTTCACCAGCCTGTAAGATGAATACATTACTGCGGGTTCCGTTAAGCTCTTGAAATCTAGAGAACTGGCTCCGGGGATTCAGAAACTCATAAGAAAACTGATCAGGATTCAGTCTTTGATAGCGATCGAGCTCTTGGCGGGTAGGGGCATCACCTTTGTCTTCAGTAACCACCCAAACCTTCAAGGGACTGTTTAAATTCTGCACGACCTGAACCGTCTGAGGTGACAGTGAGAACAATCCTTCTTCTGTGAGATCAAAGGTGCGATCAAATCGTGTTGCAAAAACATTAAGCACACTCAAGATCACCGTAAACGCAATGATGGAGACTAAGATGTTGAGATTGGTTTGGGTCGATCGCAGCCCTACTAATTGAGCTAGGAGCGGCCAATGGGTGGCAACCCAGATAGCTATTAGGGCGACTCCAAGGCCAAGCACTACAAAGGGAACGGTAGTCCATCCCAGCGTAAATCCAACGGCGACCCCAACCAGGAGGCCAGCTAAGCCAATGGGACCTGTTAAATCCTGCAAAACACCTAAGTTTTTCATTGTGACATGCTCCGAAGCCTGATCATAAGTGTGTATGGTATACAGAGTCTCAAGCTAGCTCTAAAGCCAGGTCAGTACCTTAAAAGCCTAGTTCTGTTGCCAGCGGAGGGCCTCTACAGATTGAACAGTCAGATAAAGCCCCAAGACAATCATGCTGATAAACAATACGATGCTGCTGATGCTAATGGTGCCCTGGATCCAACCCTGGTATTGCTGGATCAAGGACAGATGTCGTAGCACACTAGAAACCACCCCTGCATCTTGACCTGCCGCCGCATCCAACACCCACAACAACAATGTCAAGCCAAAGGTGCCGATAGCTGCTACCAGCGTATTATCAGTCAAGGATGAAATAAATAAACCAAACGCGATCACGGCACCGGCCAACAGAACGAGACCTAAATAGCCCAACATCAGCAAACTATAGTTAGTCGCAGGCTCCGTAGAGGTGTAGGTGACCACTTGATAGGCCATCACAGGCAAGAGCATTGTGATTAAGAACGTCACTACAGCTAACCACTTGCCTAAAGCTACAGCTACGTTAGTAATAGGTGACGTGGCCAGTAATTCCATGGTGCCTCGCCGCCGTTCTTCGGCATAGATCCCCATGGTAAGGATAGGTAACAAAAATAACAGTAAAGTGCTAAGTAAACTCAAAAAGTTTTGGGCCGCCAGCGTTGGAGCATCAAATTCTTGACCAAAAGAGTCCGCTTGCTGCGAGATCAACAAAGCCTGCGCAATAATATTGCTGAAGAAAAAGCCGGCTAACAACCAAAAGATAAAAGCCACCACATAAGCAACGGGAGAAGTAAAGTACCCACGCAGTTCTTTGCGGTAAATAGCAATGATACCACTGAGCATAGAACCTCCTACTGATTACTGTTTTGACTACTCAGGTTTGCACTTGGGATCTGATTGAACTCTGGACTGACATCTTGAGCCGTTAGCTGCAGGAAGAGTTCTTCTAGTGTGGCTTGGGAGCGCCGCATTTCATAGATACCGATATCGGCTTGAACTAAAGCAGTCACCAATTCTCGCATCCATCGATCGCTAGCATCATCGCCTTTCAGGGAAGCAGTCCATCGTGCAGCAGTCGGATCTTCACTTAGAGTGAGTTGATCCAATGCTTTTAAGCTGACATCAGGGATTTTTTCAAGCAGCGGTCGAATGACCGTATCAGAGCCTTCCAACTCAAACGTAACCTGGCTGCCCTCAATCTGCCCGGCCAAATCATTAGGGTTGCCGGAGGCCACAACCTGACCTCGATTGATAATGACAACTCGATCACAGGTCATGCTAACTTCTGGCAGAATGTGGGTGGACAAGATCAACGTATGATCACCAGCCAAACTCTTGATTAAGTTGCGAACTTCAATAATTTGCTTAGGATCCAGGCCAACTGTAGGTTCATCCAAGATGATCACGGGCGGATCATGAACAATCGCCTGGGCAATCCCCACTCGTTGCTTGTAGCCTTTGGAGAGTTTTCGAATCAATGTATCTCGTTTTTCCTCAAGGCTACAGCGTTTGATCGCTTCATTGACTCGCTGAACTCGATCACCGGCACTGACCTTTTTCAGCTCCGCCACAAACATTAAATAGTCGACTACCGTCATCTCGGTATACAGCGGTGGGGTTTCAGGTAGGTAGCCAATCCGCTGTCGAACCGCCATTGAGTTTTCGTTCACATCAAATCCAGCGATCCGAGCTCGACCTGAGGTGGCTGGTAAGAAGCCTGACAGGATCCGCATAGAGGTCGTTTTCCCAGCACCATTAGGCCCTAGAAAGCCCATGATTTCGCCAGGCTGGACCTCAAAGGTAACATCTCGGATCGCTGTAAACGTTCCATAGATTTTACTGAGCTTGTCAACTTCAATCATCCGTTGGAGATCCTCATAGCTAAAGCCCACAAGCAACATTAGCACAGGTTTGTGTCAATCCTTGATTGATCCAATGAATTGGCTAATCCTCTAAAACAAGATCGCTAGGAATCAGGTTCACTAGAGGGTTGGCTCATCGACACCAATCTCTAAACCCAATCTCTGAACCCAATCATGGATTTGACATTGTAAATTTTAGATCTAACACCGGGATTTCTAGATCACCTATCCTTGACTCTAAGAGCATAAAGTTAGGATCCTCTACTCATTGACATTTGAGAGCAATTTGACTAGCAATCTCTAGAGACCCGTGGTTTCAATGTGTTCAACCTACTCCCCTCAAACCTATGCAAACCTGTCATCTCAAATCCTATGCCAAAATCAATTTATTCTTGGAGATCTTAGATAAACGTGCGGATGGCTATCATGAAGTTGCGATGGTGCTTCAAAGTGTGGGCCTCTTTGATCAAATCCGCTTAAAATTGATTGAAGAAGGTATCTACCTAACGTGTAATCATCCCCAGGTTCCCCTTGACAATAGCAACTTAGCCATTCGAGCCGCTCAACTGGTCCAGAAAACGTTTGATTGTCCTGATGGCGTCTCTATTTATTTAGATAAGCAGATCCCGATTGCCGCCGGGTTGGCTGGGGGATCTTCAAATGCAGCGGCTGTGTTAGTAGGACTCAATCAATTGTGGGGGTTAGGGCTCACTATTGCTGATTTACAAGATCTAGCAGCTCAATTGGGATCTGATATCCCTTTTTGTATTCGTGGCGGTACGCAATTAGCAGCCGGTCGGGGTGAAGTTTTAGAACCTTTGGTGGATCTACATGACATTCCCCTGTTGCTGGCCAAACCTCAGGATCTAGCCGTCTCAACAGCTTGGGCTTATCAAAACTATCAGGGTGTGCCAAGACCCCAAGCAACACCGACTCTAAAAGAGATGCTCACTGCCATCAATCATCAAGATGCCACACAAATGGGTCGTTGTTTATATAATGCTTTAGAAGTGCCTGTGCTAGCCCACTATCCCCAAGTGGCTGACTTGAAACTGACGATGATGTCTGAGTCCCTAGGTACGATGATGTCAGGGTCTGGGCCTACCGTATTTGCACTGATGCCATCCATTGAAATGGCTATCGCTCATCAGGCCCGCTTGGCCAAGCTCTACCCTCAAATTGATTTTTGGGCCACTTCCACAGTACCGACTGGTATTGTGTTGGAGTTGGATTAAACTTGACGGAAGCCTTAATTCGCACAGTATGATTTGATTAAATCTTTAATACTGTAATACTGTTCGGTAATAGGGTTCGGCTGTGGCTGGATTAGAGTTTCTTAGATCGTAGTCTGGGCTCAGATCATCCAGTGATCCCGTCGTTGAATCGATTCGATGAGGCTGTCAGATCATGACTGCGACCCCAGACATGTTAAATAATCGATACCGCATTACTCAGGTTTTAGGAGAAGGGGGCTTTGGCAAAACCTACTTAGCTCAAGATACTCATATGCCTTCACTCCGTACGTGTGTGATCAAACAACTGAAGCCTGTGACTCAAGGTACTGAGCTGGTTCAAGAATTGTTTCGGCGCGAGGCAGCCACACTAGAATCGATGGGTCTAGCTCACGATCAGATTCCATCCCTCTACGCTTATTTTTTTGAAAATGACACCTTTTATCTAGTTCAAGAGTGGGTTGAAGGGAAGACCTTAAGTCAATGGCTGCGTGAATCTGGAGCTCTAAGTGAAGCCACCGTGAAACAGATTCTGTTAAACCTGCTGCCAGTCTTGATATTTATTCATGATCAACGCCTGATTCATCGAGATATTAAGCCTGACAATATTATTATCCGTCAACGTGATCATCTGCCGGTTTTAATTGATTTTGGCATTGTGAAAGAAGCCGCCGCCACCCAGGTTGATTCCCATGGTCAGCTCACCTTATCGATTGTGGGGGGAACACCAGGGTTTATGTCCAGTGAGCAAGCAGCGGGTCGACCGATCTTTTCTAGTGATCTATTCAGCTTAGGGTTGACAGCGATCTATCTCCTCACCAAGAAAATGCCCAATCAGTTACCAACTGATCATTACACGGGCGAGTTAAAGTGGCGCGAGTTTTGTCCTTACCTTAGTGCTGATTTTGCCGCCATTCTAGAGCGAAGTGTTCAGGTTAATCCACGGGAACGCTATCCCACAGCTGAAGCGATGTTACAAGACTTACAAGCTTTGGAGTTGAGTTCTCCAGGGTTAGATGAAACCATAGTCCCAGGCTCAAGACCAAGTTTAACTAAGACCACAGGACCTAAACCCCAACCCACCGCCCAAGTTAGTACAGTAGCTCAGGTATCGGTGCCCCCAACTATACGGCAACCCGCCTCTCTCCCACCAGATCCCGCAGGGATACCCACAGATTATTCTGCCCCTCACCCTCCTAGTCAGCATGCTGAACGTCAACCTCTAGGCCTCAGTTTCATTGGCTTATGGTCTCTGGCCAATAGCATCGGCTTGTTCATCGGTATGGTGAGTTTTGGGTTAGGCCAGGGGATCTTGCAATGGTTCGTGCTACGGCGGTTTGGCTATCAGGTGGGTCCCCTTTGGGTGGCGATGACAGTGGTGGCTTACCTGATCAATATTGCCATCATTCAAGTTGGAGTTGCGATCGGTCTGGGGGCTCCCATTGTCGGCTTGCTGGCTCTTGTTTTTTATGGTGTGACCTTAGGCTTGCTGCAGCTTTTTGCTCTGGGCCGCGTCATGGCTGGTTCAGGCTGGTGGTTACCAGTGAATGCCCTAGCTCCTTTCATCGCCTTAATGGTTGGCTTCATCCCCGCTGTTATTTTTGATTTGAATTTTAATAGCAATCAGGTGACCCTAACCACCCTGTTTATCATGAGTGTGATCAATGGAGGGTTGACCGGTACCTGCCTGGCGCTGCTATCTCGACTTCCTCAACCTTGAGACAAGGGTTTAACGACTTAGGCTGTTTTCAAAAAGGTCACTAATTGATTTAATCGATCCCAGGCGGCTCCACTGGTCAGGATCTGTTGGGCTAGGGTAACCCCTTCGGACCAGGTTGTAACCTTACCAGCCATTTGCAACACTAGGGCAGAATTGAGGGCGACGACATCTTGTTGAGCTGAGGTAGCTTCACCTTGGAGGACGGCACTCATGATCGCGATATTATCTGATAATTCCCCCCCCCTAAGAGCTGACAACGGTGCAGGGGTTAATCCTAAGGCAGCCGCATCCAACTGATCTCGAGTCACTTCACCAGCTTTAAGAATGGCTAGATCAGTGAGATCCTGTAACCCGGCCTCATCTAGACCTTCTCGGCTATGCAGCACAACTGCTTGATCACAACCCAGTAGGCGTAAGGCTTCAGCTACAGTCACCACCAGCTCAGAATCATACACCCCCACCACCTGGCGATTCGGTTTTAAAGGATTCACCAAAGGACCGATCAGATTGAAAATAGTGCGGATCTTGAGGGTTTTCCGATAAGGGACCACGGCCCGCATTGCTGGATGCCAGTTAGGTGCAAATAAAAAGGTGATCCCCACTTCTTGAACAGCCGCTCGGATAGCTTCAGGGGGCGCTGTTAAGTTGACATCTAAGGCTTCTAAAACATCAGCAGATCCCACTTTACTAGAGGCTGATCGATTGCCATGCTTAGCCACAGGGATGCCAGCAGCACTCACCACAAACGCTACAGCCGTTGAAATATTAAAGGTTCCAGCCCCATCTCCCCCGGTGCCACAGGTATCGACAAGGAGGGGTAGAGTCAAGGGTTCACCGACAGCAGCACGTTGCAAGACACGGGCCATCCCAGCTAATTCAGTTGCCTCCACTCCCTTGGCTTGGAGAGCCGCCAGGATCGCACCCGAAACCACATCAGGAACCTCACTATCTAGCCAGCCATTCATCAAAGCTTCCGCCTGTGATTCGGCAAGTGCCTGACCCTCTAAAAGTTGTTGGAGCAGTTGGGGCCACACTGTTGCGTTATCTGTAGTTGTCATAGTTCTTTACAAAAAGAGTTACCGGATGATCAAGGGCTAGCCATCACCGACCACAGCCTCGGTTCATTCACCTGGATCAAGGGTACAAGAGAGTGGGATCGGCGAGGGCTGACAGGTAGGACAAAAATGGGCAGAGCGCCCGGCTAATTTCAGTCTCTGGATCGGGGTTTGACAAATACGACACGGGGATCCCTTACGGCCATAAACCCAAGCTTGCCCCTGATAATTACCATTGATCCCCATCGCATCTCGATAAGCACTAAAGGTGGTGCCTCGGCTGTCAATACTAGTCTGGAGCACTTGAATCAAATAGTGCCGGAGAGAACAAGCTTGCTCAGGGGATAGAGCGGCACAGGCAACTTGAGGGTGGATCTGACTTAAAAACAAGGCTTCATCGGCATAGATATTGCCCACTCCAGCCACCAGAGTTTGATCCAGGAGAGCATTTTTAATAGGGCGCTGCCGCTGCAAAGCTGAGATCCAGTAGCTGTCGGAAAACTCCTCTGAGAAGGGCTCTGGCCCCAGCTGCGCTAATCCTGAGATTACAGATTCTAGGGGCAGGTGGGGGGCAACTGCCCATAACTGACCAAAGGTTCGTTGATCTACAAACCGTAATTCCATCCCCGACTTAAAGCCTAACTGCACTCGAGTGTGCTTGGGTAAAGGGATATGAGGCTCAACCCACAACAGTTGCCCAGTCATCCGCAGATGTACACCTAGATGAGCACCATTGTGACAAACCCCCAACAAATATTTACCTCGTCGATGCCAACCCACCAGCCGACAACCCACGAGGTGATAACCAAATAAATCAGGATCTGGATAGGCGATGGTCCGAGCTAAGTGGACTTTAATCCAGGTAATTGTTTCGTCTTGAGTGACGCGGTCGAGATCTCGACGCACCGTTTCAACTTCAGGTAACTCAGGCACTCTACCACCTAGCTGCAACGATAAGGCTTGCAACTTTAGAGTATAGAGGTTAACTTGAGAGCCTCCCAGTGGCCTTAAGATCTAAGCAGTTTTCTCAGCCGCTTTCTTTTCAGCCTTCTTCTTGGGTGGCTCGATCTCTTCAAGTTCATCTTCTCGGAAGTTGTTGGTGTTGATGTTGTAGTAATTGAGCTTGTCAAAGCGCACGATCACAGGGTAGATGATGCCACTTTTATCGATGGCTGCAACAGTACCCACATCACGATACCAGTAAGACTCTTTGCGTAATACACGCACCTTAGAACCACGCTGAACCATTACAATATCTCCATAGACCTCATTCAACATACTCTAAAAGAGGAAGCTGTTTTAGATCCTGAACATTTATGAAGCAGCTTCAAAAAGCTTTACACTCTTAGGGTTGTTTCTCTATCCATACTCGGCTCAGTAAAGATTCTAGTTATCTAGAGCTAATCAGACCCTGGTACCGTTGCACTAGCTCTAAAAACTCTGATCGATAGCCCTCTAGATCAGGGCCTAAGGCCTCAGTCGCTAACTGTTCGATCATTAGAGGTGTTGCAGCTCCTTTATAGTCAGAGTCCCGCAGCACCATGCCAAAGCCAGCCACAGCCGCAGAAAAGCGAAAGTCAGGTGAGGTACGCTCTAATGGGATACCTTGATCAACCACTGGGGTTGCCAATAGTTTTGAAGTGTCTGCTGTGGGATCTTTATAGCGAAGCTTCAAGAGCATCAACTCATCACTAAAATCAGCTGCAGGCTCTACAGGGGTTGGTTGATACCTCAGATCATCAACTTCAGTCAGATCCACATCAGCTTCTACCCCAGCTGGGATGATTTCATAAAGAGCCGTAACTGAGTGGCCAGCCCCTAATTCACCAGCATCTTTGGTGTCATCATTGAAGTCTTCTGCAGCTAAGATCCGGTTTTCATAGCCAATCAAGCGATAGGCCTGAACTTTGGCTGGATTAAATTCAATCTGGATCTTGACATCTTTAGCAATGGTCAATAGGGTTGCCCCTAATTCTTGCACCAGCACCTTGCGAGCTTCAGCCACACTGTCAATATAGGCATAGTTACCATTGCCATGATTAGCGATCTGCTCCATCTTGGAATCTTGGAGATTACCGGTGCCAAAGCCCAAAACAGTTAAAAAGATAGCTTGATCTCGCTTCTCTTCAATTAACCGTACCAGAGCAGATTCACTGGAAACGCCCACATTAAAGTCACCATCTGTGGCTAGGATCACTCTATTATTGCCATCGGGAATAAAGGTTTCTTCAGCTAAAGCATAGGCTAGTTGAATGCCTTGTCCGCCTGCAGTTGATCCCCCGGCCTCCAAACGCTCTAACGCCTCTAAGATTGTCTGCTTATCTAGCCCTGAAGTTGGATCTAACACCACACCCGCTGATCCGGCATAAACCACAATACTGACCCGATCATTACCGTCAAGCTCTTGAACCAACAGTTGAAAAGCTGATTTGAGTAAGGGTAGCTTATCAGGTGAACTCATAGATCCTGAGACATCTAAAAGAAAGACTAGATTACTAGGAGGCAAATCTTCAGTAGCTATCTCACGACCCTGGATCCCCACATGAACAAGTTTGTGCTGCTCATTCCAGGGCGCTTCAGAGAGTTCAGCCACTGTGAAAAAGGGACAATCACACTCAGGATCAGGTTGAGGATAATCATAATGAAAATAGTTGATTAGTTCTTCAATTCGGATTGCATCTGGAAGTGGAATGATCCCATCATTTAAAAATCGCCGCATATTACTGTAAGAGGCACTATCTACATCAATGGAAAAGGTTGATAATGGATTGGCTTCAACCCCTAAGAAGCGATTTTCTGTAATAGAGTTATAGTCTTCACCAGCTGGCTGGGGTTGGATCTCATTCGAGTTCAACTCAGGGAGTACAGATGAAGCGGGGGACCCTTGAGGGACATTTGCAGGCACTGATAAAGCAGGTAGGGCAGCCCTTTGAGAAGGATTAGCCTCGCTCAGAGGTATATTTGCAGTCTGCGATTCGCCAAAATTAAATTGAGGCAGAGGTGCAGATAGGCTCTCTTGTACAGATTCCTGAGGCAACTCTGCTGGCACTGGAGCACTGAGAGTTTGCATTGAAGTGTCTGCATCTGCTACTCTCTCGCTATCATAGTATACAGCATCATCATCTGAGCAACCCAAAGTTAACGTCATCGCTGCAGTACATATGAATAGAGATACCCATTTTTGGTTCAACATTTTTCTTACCCTTATTCCAATTCTAGGCCTACCTTATCATTGAGCACTTAGCCGATCGATGATGTCACAAAAACTGTAACAGCTAATATTTCATCTCCCATGCATAGTCTTTGAGATCTTGCTTCAGTCCATTGCTTGTAAAAGCTGATTGTTTAAGATTAACTAGCTTTACCGTCACTAATTGAACTCTGATCTACTTGAGATTGAGCAGAATGTAGTGCTTGTGGCTGCATCACCCCTACCACCAAGATCGTTCCACCAATAGAGGCAACAGGTAAGATCAATAGATTCAAAACTGGAATCCCGAGTAACACAAAAGCCATGATCCCAAACCCAGCCATTAGAGCTAAATGCGATCGGAGAAACTTCAACTTCTGGCCTAGCAAATAGCCTCGAATACTTAAAGCTGGATCAACCATATCTAAGCTCGCTAGATACATCAGCAAAACTATAGTGATGAAGGGTCCCACAGCGGGTGTAAACCAACCTAGACTCAGGGTCAAGATCAAAACTGAGAGTTGAAATAGAACGGATTGAATCACATCGCCAATGATCGTTAACACCGATCCAGCCGAAGCTTCAGAAGCTTGACCCAGGATCAAAATTTCTGTTTGAGTGGCCAAAGCTTCCCGAAAGGGTCCCGAGATCACCGATGCAATCGGAAAGAATAAGAGATAGCTCAGCAAAATGGAGATGATCAGCGTCAAGATGGTACCTAATGTGTCAATGATGCCAACTAACCACCCTGGCCAACCAGCTGGGATGCCTTGAAGTAGCATTTCAGTTAATTGAATGCTGAGATAACCCAGGCCGGTAAAGATCCCAACGGTGAGAAGAATAGGCACCAGGCTGATCAGTTTGAGCCGCCCTGACTGCCAAAACAAACTCCACCCTGACCAAAAAAACCGAATGCCCATCCAGAGTTGATACAACGATCCGCCTCGAGGATTGTAGCGTTGCAATAGAGACACCTGAGACTGCATAAGTGATTCGTACGCTCTTGATCACCACTAACCCTAACAAAGTAGCGATCAGGACACCTGTTATTCAAGACCTAGTAGGTTTAATCTTAGGGGTTAACAGAGCGACGAACCCAAGTGGCATCCTGTTGATGATAAAGATGTCTAATCTGTGGATAGTTTAAATCCCCCTTGAGTTGTAAATGATCAACCTGATAAGGCGTGAAGACTAACAAGACAAAGGTTGGAGGAGGGGTAGCCGCCTTTGGGATTTCAACCTTGTAATCAGCAGCGGAGGCCTGATCAGCTTTAGGGGTGGGCCAGTACCATAACAGTCTACTTTGATCAGAGAGTTGATCCCACAAATGAGAGCGAGCTGTTTGCAGATCCTGAGAGATATCTTGAGGATCTTGAACTAGAGTCATGACACCTGAGAGGCGGAATTGTTCACGTGTTTTGGCAAAATACCAGCAGACTTCTGCTTGAGGCCGCTGTTGTAGCTGGCTCACTTTCTCACTACGCTGATCAACGGCAAATTGAAGCTGGTCAGTATCGTTAAAAAAGCCCCGAAACACAACCGTTCGATTTCGAGGATACCCTTGCAGATCAACAGTAGCTAACTGGACATAGCGGGCTTCTGGCTGACTCCGATGCCGATGTAGCGCTTTTTGGAGCTGGGCTTTCCAGTGGGGCAGAGGAAGGGAAGACGAACTAGAGTTCAATGCTAATCCTCGTAACTAATTCTATCTAAACTAATCCTATCTAGTGGTTTATCGCCTGACTTCATATGAGCATGTTGCATAAATCCAATCCGGCAATTACATGCTCAGTCGTGCGTTGACTGTGTCGGTATAATATAAAATCCTTAATGATTTGCAGACATTCATGAGCACTAGTTTTCGAGACCTACTTAAGCTAGTTGGAAGCGGTCAACATACTAGCAAACATTTAACTCGATCTGAAGCGGCTCAAGCGACTCGCATGATGCTGCTAGGAGAAGCAACCCCAGCCCAAATTGGGGCTTTTTTGATTGCCCACCGGATCAAACGGCCTACACCTGATGAGCTGGCAGGCATGTTGGATGCTTATGATGACTTAGGGCCTCAACTACCGGTACTAGATCTCGATCGGCCCTTAGCTGTGTTTGGACATCCCTATGATGGTCGCTCGCGTACAGCTCCAGTAGCTCCTTTAGTGGCCTTACTCCTAGCCACGGTTGGATCGCCTAATCTGTTACATGGATCCGATCGATGCCCTACCAAATATGGCTTACCTCTAGTTGAACTCTGGCGCCAGCTGGGGGTGGACTGGACAAAACTGACGTTAGATCAAGTAGCCCGCTGCTTGGAACAAGTGGGAATCGGTTTTATCTACCTACCCCGACACTATCCCCAAGCGCAAACATTGATGATCTATCGCGATCAAATTGGCAAACGGCCTCCCCTAGCTACGTTGGAGTTAATTTGGGCACCTTACAACGGGCCATTTCATCTAATCTGTGGTTTTGTCCATCCTCCCACCGAAGCCAGTATGATCAAGACCTTTGAACTTCGTCAGGTTAAACACTTTACAACCGTTAAAGGCTTAGAAGGGAGCTGTGACTTAGCTCGTGATCGCACCGCTATTCTGAGTGAAGATCACCATCGGGTATTACTCAAAGCACGTGACTATCAGTTAGCTGGCTCTGAAGTCGGATTAGAATCTGTTGATTATTTAGTTGAGCAGGTGCATCAGTGTCTTCAAGGTCATCCTTCTGAATTAGAGCCTGCCATTCTCTGGTGTGGGGGCTACTATCTGTATCGATTAGGACATACTGAAAGCCTGGCGGTAGGCATTGAGTTAGCACAGGACCTATTGAGATCAGGCAAAGTTCTCTCTACACTTCAAAAACTCCAAGCTGCAACCCAGCATTAACCCAACACCAGATCTCGAATGAGCGCAAGGCGGGGTGAAATATAAGAATTTAAGGCTGATGGATCAACATTGCTCAACGGATGTTGTTGTCTACAGGCCCGGAGTAAACTCTGGGTCAAATCAGCATCAGTCTGTAGCACCATGTCGGGATGAGCGATCTCATCAACTACCGACCAGAAGCGGCGAACCATATCTGGAGTCATGACTGTCATCACAAGCTTAAGATTTTCTTAAGTTCCATCGTAGTAGACCAGGACTCAGGAGTCACTATAGGGATTGTATTCAAATCAGCTGGGATACAGACTCAACTATTTCAAATTCGACATAACTTAGGATAGATTGTCATAATTGTAAGTTACAACGTTATAGAACTAGCCGCTAAAAATTGGTTTAGATCAAGCTGCAACCTAGACTCCACAGGTATTAGCCATTGATTTAGAGATAGCAAACTCCTAAACTCAACAACATATCAAACAGTTTTATTGATAATTACTACTCATGACAGTCATCCATGAAATGAATTGAAAATTTCTATAGGCACATAAAAGTTTAATGAAAGCTACCAAGTCTAATATCTTGCAGCTATTCGAGTCATTTCTTAACAATGCTGTGTTCTTATCCATATTAGTCACCATCCAACCCGACCTATTTAAGGCGGGATTCTACAGCGACAGGCCCTAGAGTCTTGGTTATAGTGAGAGACTTATGATAGGAAAATAGCCTGAACTCATCTCTATTATGGCTCAAACAGATTCATACCTGTTGGCTCATATCCAAACGGCCAATGATATTGTTCAGCACCTGACGCATCATACGTGTCAAGATCTAAATGATCCTTTGTTTGCACCATTTGATCAACCGCGAGCCATTGCCACCACTTTAGTTAAGGAACTCGTTATTCAATTGAGAGTGGTAGTGGCCTATGTAGGATCCTACAACCCTATGACCACAACCTTTGAGACTGTGGCTCAGCATAGCGCTGATCCCATGATCGATGGATCTAAGTTGCTGTCGAATTACCCCCCTTTGCAACAAGCCATCATTGAGCATCAACCCTTTTTAAACACGAGCCTAGACTCTAGTAGTGGTTTACCTGACTTGATCCAAGGCTTGGCTGCTTACCCGATCACCTTGGGATCCCCTACGGTTGGATCATTGATCATCATGAGTCACCAACCTTTAACTCATGGCTTTTTAGAAGTCCTGAAGTTTATTACCTCTTCTGCTGCTAGTGCGATGGTCAACGCGCATCAGACGGCACAATTACAATACCAGGCGGGGCGAGATGGTTTAATTCGTCAGATCAGCCAACAGTTGCGGCAATCTCTAGATAGTAAAACGATGATCCAAACGTTAGTAGAACAAGTGGGTCGGGCTTTACGTGCTGATCGGTGTGATTTTTTGCAAATGAACTGGCCCTTGCTCTCCCCGTTTACCGATTGTCCCACCGCAACTTCATACACTCCACCTACTGTAGTAGCCAGTTATTTCAAACCAGGATCAGCTCAAGTCCTCCCGTCTAATCTTCTTTATGAGGCCATTTTTAATCAACCCAACTTAGTCTCAGACTTGATGGTCCACCAGTGTTTGGCTCTATCTGATACTCGACCGGTGGCCGCCGATAGCCAGGGTGCTATTTTGCTGATTCCGCTGCTACTTCAACACCAATACCAAGAGGAAGTTTTAGGATTTTTAGCTTTAGGTCATCAAGAGTATCACAATTTTCAGGATATTGAAATTGAACTAATTCAAGCAGTTGCTACACAAGCGTCTCTAGCACTCAGTAATGCCCAACTATTTGAACAGACTCGCCAACAAGGTGAACGGGAAGCACTTCTCAACCAGGTGACCAATACCTTGCATCAGTCTTTGCATTGGGATCAAATTGTTTCAACCACCATGGTCTCTCTTCGTGAAACTCTAGATCTGAGTCGATGCTGTTTTTTCTCCGTGCAGGTGGGTAGCCAGACTATTGAGGTAACCTATGAAGCTCATCTCCCTCATCTAGATCCTACAGCAGGTCCCTATAGCTTAGTGGATTTTGGCCCCTTTCAGCAGCGAATTGGTCAAGGATTGACAGTGCAAATGTCCGATCTGCAGGCCAGTGAGTTACCCCCCAAAGGTCAAGCCATTATGGAACAGTTAAAAATGCAGTCTGGCGTTTTAATTCCTGTTTATACTGATAGGTCTTCGACTTTAGATTTACAGACCCCCGTCAATACTTGGGTTGACACACCTGCTTCATCATCTGAACAAAGTGTCATGATTGGGTTAATTGGCGCCTTTAAAGAAACAGTCTACGGATGGCAGTCTAAAGAGGTAGAACTCCTCCAATCCGTTGCTCAACAGTTAGCCATCGCTTTAACTCGATCTCAATTATTTAGCCATGTTCAACAGCAAGCTGAGCGACTCGCATTACTCAATTCTATGACAGCGGTTATTCGGTCTAGCCTACAACCTGAGCGCCTCTTTCAAGCTATTACTCAAGAAATTGGTGAAGCTTTCGAAGCTGATATTTGCACGTTGGCATTATGGCAACCCGAAGCTGAATCACTACATCCAGTTGGCATTTATGCACCTTGCCTGACTTCTGAACAACTTGAACAGATGATGCCAGGGTTGATGATCCTGACCCAGCAGTCTCAGCAAAAACTAGGATTACGAATAGAAGGATCAGCCGCAGAGGATCTGTTGCAACTGGATGGTAACCCTGCAGAGATGATCCCAGAAAGCACTCGCCAGCGACTCAAAGTGAGCACTGAGCTATTGCTGCAAACTAAATCCCCCATTATCCTGGCTGATTCAACTTCAAGCTCGACGGCCTTCAAAGCTCATGAGGGGGTTCTCCTAGTTCCTTTACTGGAAGGGGATGATTTGATTGGATGTCTGGGATTGAAGCGGCTACAATCCGATCCCGATCATCCTTGGTCCGCCACTGATCTCAAAGTAGCTGAAGCGGTAGCTGCCCAAGCTGCCATTGCTATTTCTCAGGCTCAACTACTAACCCAAACTCAGCAACTGCTAACCCAAACTCAGCGCCAAGCTAATCAGGCTTCTTTGATTAACCGTATGACCGATCGGATCCGCTACTCCCTCAACTTGGATGATATGTTACAGGCTGCTGTGCAAGAAGTAGGGCAAGCCCTCCAGGCTAGTCGCGTTTTATTTTTGTTTGTGAATCCATGCGAGCAAGTGGCTAAAGTCCGACACGCCTATGCCAAAACTGAAGCGTACTCTTGGTTAAATCGAGATATTCCTCTGGAAAATAACCCCTTAGCACCAGACTTAATTGACCAAAAAGATCCCATTGTAATTAATGTTTGGCCTGATATTAGGGTCTTTGATGTCAAAACACAGGCACGCTTGTCTGAAGCCCATATCCGCTCAATTATGCTGGCCCGCCTTCATCTGGGGTCTAATCACTATGGCATTTTAAGTGTGCATCAATGCGATCCCACTACCCCCGTTCCCTATAAGTGGAGTCAAACCGATCAAGATTTATTAAAGCTGGTAGCTGAGCAACTGGTGATTGCCATTAATCAGTCTCGCTTGTACGAGAAAACCCAACAACAAGCCCGCCGTGAGGCTTTACTCAATGAAATCACCACTCAAATTCGGACCTCCTTAGATCCCAAGCAAGTCCTGGAATCTATTGTGGAGTCGTTAGCTAAGACTTTAGAGCTTGATCGTTGTGAAATTTCACTTTACCCCCCTGATCTAGACCCATCATCGCGGCTGCCAACGATCACAATGATCTGGTCCCAGGGATCCTTCATCAAACGAGCTTCTAACTTAATGCCCACCTCATCACACTCCATTCAGTCCGACTCAGCAGCAGTGTATGGGAGCCAACCTGGTGTCATGGAAACCCTGTGTCAAGGTCAGCCCTTTGTTCTCTCAAACACAGACCTATCCATGGATCAGCCCGACGTCCAGGCTTGGTATCAGAAGAACCCCTTTCAAAATTTGGCTTTAATCCCCATTATTCAATCTGGCACTCTTCTAGGGACAATCACAATGATTTTAATGCCACAGCCCCATACCTCCCATCAGTTTCAACCTGACGAGTTATCACTAGCCATGGCAGTCGCTGAACAAGCTGGTATTGCCTTACAACAAGCTCAACTCTATGAGCAAACGCGCATTGCGGCCTTGAGAGAACGATTACTCCGCCATTTAGCCCAGAAGCTAAGTAGCACCTATGATCCAGCTCAAATTGTGCAAATTGCTTTAGAAAGTATGGCTGATGCTTTGCAAGTTAACAAGTGTAGCTTTATCTCTCTAACTAGGGCTTCAGATGTTGAACCAGCTGGCACCTTAAACCTACTCAGTTCTCTGATTAAAACCGATCAAAAATGGCTCTCATTAAATGCAACTGAAGTCATGCAATTCTTACAACAGAAGGCTGCTGATCAATCTCCTGAAACTTCCAGTGAAGGTCTCAAAGTTCAACAAGAATACCGTCGATCCCCGGCCGCACCCTCTTGTTTGGGTCAAGTGTTATCTCTCGATCTGAGTTGGTTGATCTTGCTAGATTGTTATGGCCGCCACGATAGCTTGTTTATTGAAGATGTGGGGGCGGCTCCGTTGCCACCTCAAACACGCCAGCAACTCTTGAATGAGCAAGTCCAATCTATTCTCTGTGTTCCCTTGATGACAGATGGCACTACTGTTGCTGGAGTTATGTGTGCATTTGTCCCACCCTCTGAAACAGGTATGCTCACTGCCACCGATATCGATTCTAGATCTTTGTCTAATGCTGATACTGAATTAGTGCGAGCCTTAGCTGATATTGCGGCTGTCGCTTTGCAACGGGCTCAATTTTATGAGAGAGGCCGTCGTCAAGAAACCACAGCTGCCGCGATCCGTGGCTTAACTGAAGGTCGTGAAGCAGAAAGTCGTCGTTTAGCAGCTGATCTACATGACCAAACATTAGCTGATCTAGGTGCTCTCTCTCGTCAACTGCAAAATCTAGCTCTAGATCCAGCTGTCGGGACTTCAGGACAACAAGCTCTACAACAAATGAGCAATCAACTCCGGGATACCATTGCTGAACTCCGAGGGATTGTCGAAGACTTACAACCTACAGCCATGCGAGCCTTTAATCTCGGTCCAGCCCTTCGGAGTTTGCTAGAACGAGCCGCTCAACGTTCCATTAAACCCCTGGTGACACGATTTGATGACCGATCTGACGATTTATTAAATCAATTAGAGCCTGTAGCCCAAAGTACGGTGTTTCGGATCGTGCAAGAAGCACTCAATAACGCAGTTAAACATGCTCAAGCTAGCCGTATTGATATCACTATTGCTCCTGAAGCAACAGTCAACCTGATCGAGACCAAGGCTCAACCTGAAACGTTGCCATCACATTTGGAAGTCAAAATCATCGATGATGGTATTGGCATGCCTGATCATCCAGATGGAGTAGGGCGTCATGGGTTAATGAATATGCGCTATCGGGCTGAGCTCATTGGGGCCAGCATTGAATGGCGATCTCGACGGTCGGGAAGTGGCACAGTGGTTCGATTATGGATCCCATTAAGCCCTTCGTCTTAACTTAAGTGCTCAAAATCAGCCAATAAAGGTTGGATTAAATCAGTAATGCGATCAAATCGATACTGCTCAGCCCAATCAGTGAGGAGTTGCTTTAGGGTCTGAAACTCATCTGGTAAATCCGAGATCAGGGCTTGTACAAGTTCAGTATCTAATTGAATGGAAGCACGCTGTAGAGCTTGAAGCCAGGTGTAGGGCTGATGTGCCAAAAGAGAGGTAACTTGATCAGAAGAGAGCTGAACAGATTCAATGGTCTGGGTTGTTGATTCATAGATATAACGAACCGGTAAAAACGTGGCTATCTTCTCAAAGATCACATATTCTTGAAGAGGCTTCGAGACACTATCATTACATCCAGCAGCAATCATTTGAGATCGTTCATATTCAAAGGCACTGGCTGTCAGCGCAATAATCACCGTAGATTGGCCCTTGGGTAAAGCCCTGATATAGCGAGTTGCTGCAAATCCATCCATCTTGGGCATTCTGATATCCATCCAGATCAAGTGGGGATCCCATTCGTCCCACATCTTAATCGTGGTTTCACCATCTACAGCGGACTGTGTAGCAAATCCCACAGCAGCCAGCAGTTGACTGAGTAGCTCTCGATTCTCTACCTGATCATCAGCTATTAAAATCCGATATTGGGGTTGTCCAGCTTCTAACCCAATGACCCGATATTGGGGCCGTTCTGGTTGAATATCGATCGCGGCCGCCCGATTCACGGAAATATCAAAAGTAAAGGTAGATCCTTGAAAAACTTGGCTCTGGACTCGAATCGATCCCCCCATCAATTCTACGTATTGCTGACAAATAGCCAAGCCAAGGCCAGTACCACCTTGAGATCGGATACCACTAGCAGTTTGCATAAAGGGTTGAAAGAGTTGATCTTGTTCTGTACTATCAATCCCTTCTCCAGTATCCTCAACCTCAAATTCCAGACGAGATGAGATCTCCATGTACCTAACCCTCACAGCAATACCCCCCCTCTCTGTAAACTTGAGTGCATTACCCATTAAATTGATCAAGATCTGGCGTAGCTTACTCTCATCACTTACCACATAGCGGGGCACTGTCTGATCTAGAGTCACTTGCAGATACAGCTGCTTGGCTTTGATCCGTGGTTGAAACAATTCTTCCAGCATCTGAAGTAATTGAAATAAATCAAACGCCTTTTCAATCAAATCCATTCGGCCTGATTCAATTTTAGACATTTCTAAAACAGCATTGATCAAACTTAGCAAGTGTTCGCCACTGCGATTGATGATGGACAAGGACTGCTGCTGCTGAGTAGTTAAGTTGGGATCTCGAGCCATCAATTGACTGAATCCCAAGATCGCATTCATGGGTGTCCGTAATTCATGACTCATATTGGCTAAAAAAGTACTCTTAGACCGACTGGCAGCTTCAGCTGTTTCTTTAGCCTGCTGTAGAGCCACTTCAGCTAGTTTACGACTAGTAATATCTCGAATAATGATCAAAACTTCATTAACACCACTCACTGCTACTCGGACCTCTTCATATAAAACTTCAGAGTCAAGTTCCATTTCCTGCTCATAAACATGAAGTTCACCAACGTCCAAGACTTTTTGAATATATTTCAGTCGTTTCTGGGCTTGAGGCAAGTTTAAAGTATCAAAAATGGTCAACGATTCTAAGCGGGTTGGATCATCAGGAGTCAACCATAGGCCCTCAGCTTGCAGCAGGATTGGATCAGCCCCTTTCTTCACGCTTAAGATTCGACCTTGACCATCCATCCGAATCAGCAAATCTGGGATTGCCTCAATGAGTGCTCGATTGGTAGCTTCACTGCGTTTGAGAGCTTCTTCAGCCGCTTTCCGTTCAGTAATATCAATGCTCATGCCTACCATGCGAATCGGTTTGCCATTACGGTTGTAGAGTAGATTGCCCCGACTGCTCTGCCAGCGCAAGCTGCCATCTTCCAACAAGAGACGAAATTCAACCTGATAGTCAGACTGGTGAGTCAGTGCATCCTGTTCAGCTTGGTGAACCAGAGACCGATCATCAGGATGAACCCAATTCAATGAGGCTGTATAGGATCCCGGCATACCTAACAGATCACTATCTGGCCATGAGCGTTCTTCACCAGTTACTAGATCCCAATCCCAAGCTGTCATGTTAGCTGCACTAAGAGCCAGCCGGAGCCGGGCTTCACTTTCTCGAAGAGCATCTTCAATGCGTTGGCGCTGGGTGACATCTCGATAGCTCCAGACTCGGCCCACCACTCTGACTTCAATCCGAACCGGTTGGGTGTAGCGTTCAAACACTCGCCCATCTTGCAACTCAATCATTTCTAGATCTGTTGCTTCACCACCGGTAATATCTTCAAGTTTTTGGAGAAAGTAGTCGGGATAACGGGTCAAGCGAGCCATAACTTGAATCCGATGGTCACGCTGCCCAGGTTGCAACAATTTTTCAGGGAGAGACCATAATTCCAAAAATCTTTGATTGTAGGTCAATGGATTCCCTCGCAGATCAGTTGCGATCATACCCTCAACCGTAGACTCTAAAGTGGCTTGTAGCAGAGACAGGTACTCTTGCAGTCGGGCTTCAGCTTGCTTCCGTTCTGTAATGTCAACACTGACACCAACAATATAAGGAGTCGGTGACACCTGATCTGTCATCAACGGCTTCAGATAGGTTTGAATCCAATGGGTTTTCCCGCTTCGAATGATAGGTTGCTCAGGAATAAATTTAGGCTTGAACGTTGTGATAACAGCTTGATGATCTAGGATGAGATTTACGGAGTCAGGATAGAGATCTTCTTCTCTACAGCCAATGATCTCTTCAACAGAACCACTGTAGAGGTCAGCTCCGGCTTGATTGATACTAACAAAGCGTCCCTCCCAATCCTTCACAAAAATAGCATAGGGACTTGCATCGATCACTTGGCGCAGAAACTCTTGTTGAGATCGAATGGCCTCCTCAGCTTGCTTGCGATCGGTAACCTCTTGAACAAAGCCTTCATAGAGAATGAGCTGCCCCTGACTGTCTCGTACTGCTCTGACATTTTCTGAGATCCAGATGACCGTACCATCAGCTCGATAGGCCTTAGCTTCAAACTTATGACCACCAGCCTCTGGGGCCAACTGCTGCAAGTCACCTATCCGCCGCTCAGGCTCAACATAAAGCTGATCAATGGTCACAATCTGGGTGATCATCGCTTCAGCTGAGGCATACCCAAAAATCTCGGCTAGAGCCGGGTTTGCTGAAATCAAATGGCCTTGAGGCGTCGTTTGGAAAATACCAATAGTAGAATTTTCAAAAATCGTTTGATGGCGTTCCTCAGCTACCTTACGATCGGTAATATCTGGAGCCAGAACAAAGTAGCCTTGCACCTGACTAGTTGTATCAAAATGTGGAATCAGGCTGATATTGAGGTAACGGAGTTGGCCATCTTGACGAAATTTAGCCAGCTCAAAATTGACTCGCTCACCTCGTAATGCCGACTGCGCATAAGGGTAACCTTTGGCATAGTCATCGGCCCCCACTAGATCACGAACATGACAACCTACAATCAACTCAGCCGGGATCCCGTACCATTCTTCATAATATTTATTGACAAATCGGTAACACTCTTGATTGTCAATGTAGGAGATCAAGGCTGGTAAATTGTCAGTAATCTGATGAATCAGTTCTGCATTGTTACGGAGGTTAAATTCAGCTTGTTTTCGTGCATTGATATCAGTGATCACTCCTTCCACACAATCATCAATGCTATTGAGACGAACAGAGAGCAGTACCCATGCTTTTAGACCATCCGCGCGAGTCAATTGCAGCTCATAACTGTCGATCTCAGTTGACGCCTGTAGCTGTAGCATTAGTTCATACCATTGCTGAGTATCCAGGCCATAGTCGGTCATCCGTTTGATGCCCACAATATCATCAGTCACTGGGACACCTAACATCTGAAGACCCCGTTGATTGATCTCCAGGACCAAACCATCTTCGCGCCGAGCAATAAAGATCCCAAACTGGGAATTCTCTAATAGTGTATTCAGTTTAGTACGGGTATATTGAAGTTCAAAGGTACGGGTTCTTAATTCGATTTTGAGATTTTGGAGTTGCTTAACTCTACGTATTGTGATGGCGATCTGGCGACCTATCATGTCCAGATTTTGCAGCTGTGCCTGGGTTAGCCAGCTATCCGGTTGAGGTTCTACATAAACCAGTCCAGTGACTACTGTTTCTTCATTAAAAGGAATGCACAAGATTTGGTGGGGGTGCTGGTGCAGGAGATAGGGATCAGAATTAAGATCCAAAACAGAGTCTTGATGAGACTTCAAGCCGGTAGTGGCCGAGCCTTGGAGCTTGAGTTGTAGCGGCAATCGGGTTGTGGCCACAGCCTCAATGCAACTCAGGGGGAGTACCTCTGCTGTTGGCGCCTCAATATGTAGAGAAATCTTGGGCGAAGAAGGCTCTAGGTAAGTGGCGACAATCATCCAGTCTTGCAGCTCTGGCATCACATCAGTAATCCGATCTGTCGTTGAGGGCAACAGAATGAGCGCTTTTGCCGCTGGCACCAGTTTAGTCAGGATTTGTAAGGTGGTGGTCAAGAGACGATCAAGATGGGTCTCAGCAGTAATGGCAACACAAGCTTCTAATAAATCACTTGGGTCCCACGAGTCTGAGATCTGAGATATCTGAGGTGATGCCTCGTGCGAATGGTTCATAAACACGGCCTGATCAGCTGACTCCTAAGGAATCCAATTCAAATCATAGGTAGATTTTGGCATAAGTCGTCATAATGAGTGTGTTCAGCCCCATTAACCTCAAACACCTTAACCCATCTGTAGACCTGCTCATCTATAGACCCCATCGACGATCTCTCAGTTCAGAGAATTCACCAAACAAATTAAGGTTTACTCTTTAAAGAGATAGCGTAAGGTAGAGGATAAGGTCCATGCGTTACTGAGCTTTCACTCAACCAGGTTGAACCCAGTGTCTATCATTAACTCACCGATCATTAACTCAGCGATCATTGACAGCACACTCCGAGAGGGAGAGCAATTTGGTGCTGCTAACTTTTCAGCCAGCCACAAAGTTGAAATCGCCAGATTACTAGATGCCTTTGGAGTGGAGTATCTCGAATTAACCTCTCCTTGTGCCTCACCTCAATCTCGAAAAGACTGTCAAATCATTGCTCAATTAGGTCTAAAGACTCGCGTTCTGACTCACATCCGCTGCCTCATTGAGGATGCCAAAGTGGCTTTAGAGACAGGGGTTCAAGGTCTCAATGTTGTTATCGGTACTTCTAGTCTCTTGCGTCAGTATAGCCATGGTAAAACAATTGATGAAATCGTGGAGCTAGCGACAACTGTTCTCACCTTTATTCGATCACAAAATCCAAATATTGAACTTCGATTTTCAACAGAAGATTCCTTTAGAAGTGCTCCTGCCGATCTACTGCGAGTCTATTTGAGTATTGATCAATTAGGATTGGTCAATCGGTTAGGTCTAGCTGATACCGTTGGCATTGCAACCCCTCATCAAGTGTCTCAATTAGTGCAACTATTACGGCAGTGTACTGAGCGAGATCTTGAATTTCATGGCCACAATGATACGGGTTGTGCAGTAGCTAACAGTTATGCCGCCTTAGAAGCAGGTGCAACTCATATTGATACTAGTGTTTTAGGGATTGGTGAACGCAATGGGATTACCCCTCTAGCAGGTTTAATTGCTCGACTCTACACTCTCGATCCTGACACCATCAAGTCAAAATACCAATTGGATCAGTTGTTACCTCTACATCAATACGTTGCTGATATTTTGAAGATTCCGATTCCATTTAATCATTGTATTGTGGGGTCAGCTGCTTTTAACCATAAGGCTGGTATTCACACAAAAGCTATGCTAAATCATTCAAAAACATATGAAAGTATTGATCCAGATGACTTTAAGGTCTCTCGGGCTTTGCTAGTTAATCATAAGTTAGCTGGACACCATGTCATTGCTAATCGATCAACCCAATTGGGCTTAACGATTACTGATTTTCAAATTCAAGCCATTACCCAGCAGATTAAAGCTATTGCTGATCATCAAGAACTCAGCCTAGATACAATTGATGCTTTATTGCTTTCAACTCAATCGACCGCTGATCTAGGATGATAAGCATTGTCAATAGGTAGTGCAATGACAGTCGAACTAGTGGTGGGTTTACATGTTGTTGATCATGAGTCCTACCAAGAGTACCGGGATCAAATTGCTCCTTTGTTGGTCCAGTGGGAGGGCGGATTTGGGTACGACTTCCAGGTCTCTCACGTTTTCAGATCAAGAACAACAGCACCAATTAATCGAGTGTTTACCTTATATTTTTCAGACAAAGCAGCCATGAATTCTTTTTTCTCCGATCAGGATTATCTTGAGATCAAGCAAACCTACTTTAATCCTTCGGTTACCCATACAACTATCATTGCAACCTATGAGCGGTAGAGAGCTGTCAAAAATAATGCTACAAATGAGTCTAGGCGGCTCTGTACAATCTTTATAACTAGGAGTATGTGATGAGTAGGCAGATCTTTGAGTGACTAGCTAAGTCTTGAGGTTTAAGCTAGTTAAGCGTAGAACATCCTGATCAAACTTGATGGGTGGAGCAGCTAAGATAGGTATGCTTAGTTACTACCATAAGTGGGTTGAGTCGGGGTGATGTTAGTTACCCTTAATTTAACTAGATTTGATTAATCCTTGAATCTACTTCTTGAATAGGCCTGAGTCGCGGTATGGTATTAAGTGATGCAGGGTTGCCTGACTATCTTTGGATGTAGCTATGAATACTAAAGATTCCAATCCAGCTGAGATCGAACTTCAGCATCAAAATCAGTATTTGGCTGCGCTGCACGAGACTAGTCTGGCGTTACTGAATCGCTTAGACCTACCTAACTTACTTGAGGCCATTGTGAGCCGGGCGGCACAATTACTGCAATCCCCAGAAGGCTTTATTTTTCTGACAGAACCGCCCGATCACTTGTTAAGTCTGAAAGTAGCTCTTGGCGATATTGGCGAGCGGGTGGGGGCCCAGATCCCAGCTGGACAGGGGTTAGCAGGTCGCGTGTGGCAAACAGGTCAGTCATTACAGGAAACAGGGACTGACTACTCTCATGACCAGCATCCCGTCACCATATTAGGTGTTCCCCTTCGTTCTGGCCAAACCATCATCGGCGTGATTGGTATTTCTCGCTTGGGATCACAGCCTTTCAAAGATGAAGAGATTTCAATCATAGAACGATTTGCTCATCTAGCTTGTATTGCTCTAGATAATGCTCGATTGTATACCTCAGCTCAACAAGAATTAGAAGAACGCCGACGTGTTGAACAAGCCCTGGTTCAAGAGAAAGAACGTCTAGCAGTAACGTTGCGGAGTATTGGAGACGGTGTTATCACTACCGATCTTCAAGGTCGGGTCCAAATGATCAATACTGCAGCTGAGCAGCTGACGGGATGGACTCAAGCAGAAGCAATCGGGCAACCTTTAGCTAATGTCTTTCATTTAATTCATGCGATTACCCGTCAGACGGCTAGCGATCCGATGAGTCAAGCTTTGGAAGGCGAGCGAGTAGTGGGTTTACCCAATCAAACGGTTCTACTAGCCAAAGACAGTAAGGAATGGTTTATTTCTGCCAGCACAGCCCCCATCCGAGCAACTGATGGTCAAATCACAGGTGTGGTGGTGACGTTTCGAGATATCACCCTGCACAAACGTACCGAGGAAGCTCTACGCAAAAGTGAAGCCCAAAATCGCGCTATCTTGAATGCCATCCCTGATCTGATGTTTCGGATGGAACGCCAGGGCACCATCTTAGATTTTAAAGGTAATGAACGAGATCTAACGGTGACCCCCGAGCAAGTCATCGGCCAGCCACTCCAGGCTATCTTGCCACAAGCGGTAACGGACCAAAAACTCACAGCCATTGCAGCTGCTTTGAATACGGGAGAGATGCAAGTTTATTCCTACCAAATGGCTGGATCTACTGGGATCCAGGATTTTGAAGCTAGACTGGTGGTGAGTGGTCATGAAGAAGTTTTAGCTATTGTTCAAAATGTAACAGCTAGAAAAAAAGCAGAAGCTAGGCAGCGCCAGCAAGTTGAACGAGAACGTTTATTAGCCACCATTGCTCTCAAGATCCGACGCTCACTGCACTTAGATGATATTCTCAATACCACAGCGGCTGAAGTCCGGCAGCTCCTTAAAGTTGACCGAGTCTTAATCCATCAATTTCAACCTAACGGCCACAGTTCCGTCATTGCAGAGGCGGTGGCTTCACGGTGGCCATCAGCGCTAGGAGAACACTTGAAAGGACCTTGGATGATTGATTCATCTGGCGATTATCGTCGGGGTGACATCCGGGCTATTGCCGATCTAGACAGTGAAGATTACGCACTTTCAAAACCCCTACAAGATTTTCTCCTGAACCTTAATGTTAGAGCCATTTTGGTTGTCCCTCTCTTTCAAAATAGTGGGATCTGGGGGATGCTAGCCGCTCACTTTTGTGAAGGATCTCGGTCTTGGCAAGCTGATGAAATTGGTCTACTGGAAAAATTAGCAACTCAGGTTGAAATTGCCCTACAGCAGGCTCAGTTGTACCAGCAAGTGCAAACTCTCAATGACGAGTTAGAGCGTAAGGTTCGAGTGCGGACAGCTCAGCTCAATAAACAGGTGGGGGCCCTGCAACTCCAAGCTCAATTATTGGATGCTGTCGAAAGTGCTGTTGTTGCTACCGATCGGAGTGGCTTTATTATCTATTGGAATGCCCATGCTCAAGAACTGTACGGGTTTTCTGAAGAAGCAGCATTGGGTGAACTGATCACAGATGTGATTCCTTTTACCAGAAACCAAATAGAGTCAGTATTACAGGCCTTGAGTCAAGGAGATAAATGGTCAGGTGAAATTGATGCGATCCGTTTGAATGGAACCAAGGTCACGGTTTTGGTGGAGCATTCTCCTATGCGTAGTCCTGGAGGCAATCCTCGAGGCTTAATCGGTGTCAGTGTAGAGATTACCGAACGCAAACACGCTGAACATGCCCTCCGAGAAAGTGAGGAAAAATTCCGAACTTTAGCCGAAACAGCCAGCTCAGCCATCTTTATCTTCCGAGAGCATTTTTTGGATGTGAATTCAGCCTTGTGTCAGTTAACTGAATTTTCCCGAGAGGAATTGCTCCAAATGAGTGTCTGGCAAGTCGTTCATCCGAAGTATCGTCAACTAGCCCAAAAATACGGACGACTCCAACTCCAGGGCACCCCTGAAACCCTACACCATGAGTTTAAAATTATCACCCAAACGGGTCAAGAAAGATGGGTAGACTGTACCACAAGTTTGATCCAATTCAAAGGCTCTCCAGCTATCTTAGGCACAGCTTTTGATGTGACTCAACGCAAAGCCTCTGAACTAGAGCTTCAAACCAAAATGAAAGAATTGGAACAATTAAACCTGCTCAAAGATGATTTTCTCAGCACGGTCTCACACGAACTGCGAACACCTATGTCCAATATGCGGATGGCGATCCATATGTTACGGATGACCCTACATGAAGTAGAATCTCAGGTTCCTGACCTGGTGGAACCATTACGTAAATCTCATCGCTACATTGATGTTTTGCACCAAGAGTGTATGCGAGAAACCGAGCTGATTAATGACTTATTAGATCTACAGCGACTAGAAGCTGGATCACAAGTCTTAGAATTTGAACCTATTGAATTAGATGACTGGTTACCTAACTTAGTCCACTCATTCACCGCACGGACTCAACAACGCCACCAAATTTTAGAGCTAATGCCAACAGAAGGGCTACCTATCCTTTACACGGATCGTCCTAGTCTGGGGCGAGTACTAGCAGAACTCTTAAATAATGCCTGTAAATATTCACCTCCTGAAGCAACTATTCGCCTATCTATTTTGACTCAGCCTGATAGAATTCAATTTCTGGTGACCAATACAGGGGTTGTGATTCCCGAGATGGAAATTGAGCATATTTTTGAAAAGTTTTATCGCATTCCCAACGGAGATCGATGGAAACAAGGCGGTACAGGTCTGGGCCTAGCTCTGATTAAACGTCTAGTTCAGGAGCTAAAAGGGACTATTTGGGTTGAAAGCTCATTTGACCAAACGACCTTTGTTGTGGAGCTGCCCCGCTACCCAGAATCGCTAGATGCCTGACCCCCGCCCGATCTCAGTCATGGTCAGTCATTAAGGTGTCGCTACTAGGTCATTGGTTAATCGCAATGGAATCGGTTGTTGTGGATCGATCACCACCACACGAGGAGCAGTAACATTACCAATTGCAGCTCCAGCTACCCCAGCTGCCAACACTTCTTCAGTTGCAATCGCCTGATCTCCAGTAACCAATCCCAGAATGGCCCCCGCCGCGGCCCCAATCGCAGCATCTTGAACCACCTGGCCTGAGTTAGTTTGACGTGGATCTTTGATATCTCTTAGCACATCGGATTGGGCAGCTAAGGGGAACATCTGATTGTCAATGATAACACTTTCAGCCACAAATCGACTGCCCCCAGCAGCAGGTTCAAACCGACCATCAACTCGAGATCCATAAGGGACAATGATATCGCCCTGTTGATTCAGAATCGGATTTAAAACCGTCAGAGAGTAAGGTCGTGTTTCGTTAGGAGCCACCAGGAGTTGCTGATTAGCTGCAGAGGCCACTTGCAAAATCGATCCAGCGGGAACAGTAGCTAATCTGAGATTAAAGTTTGAGGGAGATGAGGGCAGGGTTTGTGGATTCGTGGCCTGAATAGGTGTTGATCCAGTTTGTCCACGTTGGACAAGGGCCTGATAGGTAAACGCGGCAACTTCAGCTCGAGTTGCTACCCGGTTGGGTTCTAGTAAAGCTGGATCTGGAAAATTAATAATCAGGTTACTTTGATCAGCTGTGGCGACTTGCGCTAGAGCCCAATTAGGAATGGCAGCCGCATCACGATACCGACTAAACAATTGATTGGGATCAGAAGCAGGGACAGCGGTGGGTTGGAGACCATTGACCAAAACGACCCAAGTTTGTGTACGAGTTACAGGTTGTTCAGGTTGAAAGGCTCCATTTGGAAATCCAGCCACTAGATTATTAGCAGCAGCTGTTGAAATCGCTCCAGCCGCCCAATAAGACGTCGGGACGTCCCAAAACGTGACAAATCCTTGAGCTGGGGGTAACTGAAAGGCATTGTTCACAATTGTGGCAAACTGAGCTCGAGTGACAGGCTGGTTCGGTCGAAAGGTATTATCAGGAAACCCACGAATGATCCCAGCTGACGATAACGCTTCAATATAAGTCTCAGCCCAATGCCCTGATGTATCGAAAAAACTTGCCGCTTCCACAGGTACTGAGGTCAACATAACACATGATAAAGCGGCACTTACCAGCCCTAACGGACTCCACACAGATTGATTTTTCATAGCAGTACCTGAAAGCGTTCTAAACCTAGTCTGACGTGTTTTAATTGAATTGCAAACGCTGAAAGCCTGATTATACAGATGTTTGGCCCTTTACTCCTCAGACTCTGCATTCAACCGTAGCCCAGCTAACCGTGAAGACTACAATGACGTTGCAGGGATTTGTATCATAAGCATCTCCTACCCTGATTCATCTGCTTCAGTCTCATGCGCATAGTTTATCTAACGATCGGAGGTTTCTTGAAGTTGCTCTAAGATTGAACGGAGTTGTTGGTTAAGCTGGTTATAGGTGGTCCAGTCTTGAGTTTGACGAGCCTGCTCAGCCTGTTGCCATTGATCTAGAGCTTGCTGGAGCAGATCTGGCTCTAAACGGTACAGCGCCGAGGATTGCTCAGGTTCAAATAATGCCTCTAAAGCTGCAGTTAGTGTTGAGGCCATAACCACATGATCCTCATAGGCTGCGATAACACGGGTGAGCTGTGGAAGCCGGCTATCTTCAGATTCTAAAAAGAGAGATTGAACATACAGCAACGAGTTTTTAATGGGAATCACCAGTAAATGGCCCTGATTGACCCGAGAACCGTGTTCATTCCAAAGGGAAATCCGTTCTGAAATCTCGGGATTTTGATTGATTCGAGCTTCCACCTGCTGGGGACCAAAGATCAGTTGTCCCTTGGGAAATTCATACACAATCAGCTTACCGTAGTGCTCACCATCACAGCGCGCGGCCATCCAAGCAATGAGGTTCTGCTTACGAATGGGGGTAAACGAAGAAAACAGGACAAATTCAGCCGCCTCTGCATCTTGCAATTTCAGGATCAGATATTGAGGCTCCATTTGTTGCAATGTTTCATCTCGGACTTGTAAAGAAAGCTGCCATTGATCTTCCCGATTATAAAAAATTCTTGGCTCTGTCATATGGTACGTCGCAAATTGCTCAGCTTGAACTTGAAACAGATCTAGGGGATAGCGAATATGATTTTGCAAGGGAGCGGGCATGGCCTCCATAGGCTTAAATAAGGCTGGAAACAAGTGTTGATAAGTTTGAATTAAGGGATCATCAGGTCGGGCAATATAGAAGTCAACGCTACCATCGTAGGCATCCACCACAGCTTTGACAGAGTTACGAATATAGTTGAATGGATAGGGATCCGTCCCTATTTCTGAGTAAGGATAGCGATCACTGGTGGTGTAGGCATCCAAAACCCAGTACATGCGTCCAGCCACCATCACCATGTAGGGGTCGCGGTCATAACGTAAAAATGGGGTGATGTGTTTGACACGCTCTAGAATTTGTCGCCTAAACAACAGCTTACTATCGGGTTCTAAAGACTGACTGATCAAAATCCGCGGATCGCGGAAGTGCCAAGCTAAGACAAACCGTTGCCAGAGGGCGGGTAGGGTGATCCCTCCTGTACCAAAGTAGCGGTTGTAGACGTACCCTCCATTAGGTTTAGGGTAATGCAGCTCTCGAGCTTTGGTTCCTGTAATGACCTTAGTTGTTGTCAGTTCACCATAGTAAATGGAGTGTTGCTCTAGGGGGATTGCAGCTTCGATAGCATCATTTTGCGCTCGAGGGGGAATATCAAAAATGTAAAAGTCAGGTAGACCCCGTGGCCGGACCACATTCACAGGGCTCAGTGTTACCCCATAGCCATGAGTGTAGAAAAAATGCTCGTTATCCCACTTCTGAGCCTCAGGGGGAACTCGACTGTAATCTAGCTCTCGCGCTGAGTGCATCACCTGGCGTAATTCACCCCCAATGTTATAGCGATCAACATCAACATCAGGAAACTGATAATAAGACCGAATTTCTTGAAGTTGACGATAGGTTGCCAACAGGGGATCTGGATCCCAAAGGCGGATATTTTTAATGGTCTCAGCATTATTGATTAGATCTTCAAATGTCAAACTGGGTTGATCTTGGTCCTGAAATGAGCGGACTTCAATATTATTTAGGTCAAATCCTTGCCGGGTAAATTGAATGTTGTATTCAATATAGGGGTATTCACGTTTCAGGCCATTGGGCGTTACCACTAAGGCTTGCACGATGTCAGGATAGACTTGGCCAATGAGAAGCTGGCATAAAAAATAAGCTCCCAGCAACGCCAGAGGCACCACTACTGACCATAACCAGGGTCCCCGCTTCACAGTCAGAAATGATGTCCGAGTTTGTCGAACGGTAATCCAAATAAAGGCAACCGCTGTCATGGCCGCAATCGCAGCCAAGGCCGTATTAGCTGGAAGTTGAGCGTGGACATCCGTGTAGCCAGCTCCAAAAACGGTACCCCGAGTAGAATACAGGAGTTCATAGCGGCTTAACCAATGACCCCAAGCTTGAATCCCGAGTAGCGATCCACCCAGCAGCAGCAGATGTCGTTGGGCTGTAATCGTTAGCGCCAACGTTAATCGCTGTTTGGCTAATCCAATTTCAGTTAAATAAATAACACCTACAATAAACAGAATCAAACACAACAGATTAAAGCTCCACCGTTGCAATAATTCCCAATAAGGCAGACTAAAAATATAAAAACTTAGATCCTGATGAAAAATAGGATCCTCAATCCCAACCGAGCGCCGATAGATCCAGGTCATAATCACCAACCAGCGCCGCATTAAGATCCAAGCAAAGCTACCACTAATGCTTAGGAAAATGAGTTGTAACCCTAGGATGGGGGGATTACGCCAGGCATGACGAATGTTAATCCATAACAAGCCATAACCTACCCAAAAGGCAATAGCACCAATGGCCCAGCGAGAACGCACAGCCGTCCATAAAGCAGATGCAAAGCCTAAACTATCAAACCAAGCCCGATCGGCATAGAAGGCGGTAAATTGGTCAAAGATAATCAGAGCACATCCAACCCCTAGTAAGAGCGTCAACAGCCACCAAGCCGGTGATATTGCCGGTGATCTTGAAGAGTTAGACATGACATTAGCCAACTAGACACTGGATCTGAGATATGGTCAAAGTCTAACTTGAGATTTTAGAGTCGTCTCCAGATCTCCCCATGTTTCCAAAAAACCTGTTATTAAGTACTATTACAGGTCCCTAGATTCCGATCCAAGCCAGCCCTTCATCTACAGCTAGACTATGACGCGATACCTTTTTGTCTCAAACCCTCTAGGTCCTTTAGGATCGGGTGCGGGGGGTGGCGTAGAACTCAATCTGACTAACTTAGCTCAGCAACTGACTCGCCAGGGTGATCAAGTGCACGTTCTGGCCCCCGCCGGATCGATGATTGAAGGGATCTCTTGTACCACAGCTCCCGGTTTAGCCCCCTCCTATCCTCCCGTTCAAGGTCGGCCCGTTGAAATGCAGCTCCCCTCGGTGCTGGCTAATCTTTGGGAGTTAGCTTATCAAATGCAGGAGCAGTTCGATCTGGTGGTGAATTGGGCTTACGATTGGCTCCCCTTTTACCTCACGCAATTTTTCCGGACACCTGTGGTGCACATTATTAGCCTGGCCTCTTCCAATCACTCACTAGATCTAACCTTGCAGCAAACGTTGAATCGATTTCCCAATACGGTAGCGGTTCATAGCCGGGCTCAAGCTCAAACCTTTAAATTTGCCCAAGCCCAGATTGAAGCGGGTCACAATCCGTTTATGATCTTGCCCTGTGGCATTGATCTGAGTCAGTACACCTTTATTCCAGAAACCGATGGACCCCTATGTTGGATTGGGCGGATCTCACCCGAAAAAGGTCTCGAAGACTGTGCTGCCATTGCTCAGGCTAAGCAGATCCGAGTCAATATTTTGGGCCGGATGCAAGATGTTGATTACTGGCACCGAGTGCGGACCCGCTATCCCGATGCACCGATTACCTATCGTGGCTTTTTTCCAACTCAAAAGATGCAAGATATTCTAGGTCAATCCAGAGCCCTGTTGATGACACCCAAGTGGATTGAAGCGTTTGGGGTCGTGGTCGTGGAAGCCTTAGCCTGTGGTGTCCCAGTTATCACTTATCAGCGAGGAGGGCCGGCCGAAATTGTAGAAGATGGCAAAACAGGGTGGGTGATTGATCCTGACAATGTTGCTCAGATTGCGGCCGCTATCGATAAGGTTAAGCACATCGATCGTCATACCTGCCGCCAATGGGCTGAGGCTCACTATTCTTTAGGCGTCATGGCTCAAACTTTCAAAGACTGGACAGACTCAGTCAGACGTCAGCACTGTCGCTGAAACCTTGCTATTACTAAAGTTTAGGGCTTGGGTGAGCGATGACCTGAAGTGGGTTGTAAGCTGAAGGCGTTTGTGGTGGCAATCACATCTGTGCCATAAATGGTTAGCTGAGAAGAGACCTCAGTCTGTTTTAATAAGTTTGATTAGATTGGGAAGAGGTGGAGCATGACATCTGCTGGTGAGTCTGTTGCTATTGTTCGGAGAGGATCCTGCCGCCGCTCCCAAATTTTAGGAACTCAAGTCATTAGTCAGACCAATGCTGCTCGCCTCGGGATTATCGATCAGATATGGGTGGATCTCACAGAACGTCAAGTGATTGCTTTAGGCCTATTAGGATCTCAACGCCCCGTAGAACCTGGAACCTCTCTTGTGATTGATTTAGCTCAAGCTCGAGCTATTGGACCTGATGCCATTTTAATATCTGAAGAAACACTCCTTGATGAGTATAATCCCATGGCTGAAGGGTTGCTTAAAGTTGTCGGAGCTGAAGTGGTGACGGAAACGGGAGTCCGTTTAGGCAAAGTTAAAGATTTTGTTTTTGAAATTGCCTCTGGCTTTGTGAGTGAGCTGGTGCTTTCTAACCTTGGGATCCCCTTACTACCCGGCATTGTGGATAGTACCTACCTGTTATCCAGTGACGACATCATTGAAGTGGGGCCTCGACGGATCATCACTGTTGAAGGGGCTGAAGCCCGCTGTATCTCTGAAGTCAAGAGTCTTTTAGAGCGATTCAATATTATCAAACCCTCTTGGGATCAACGAGAACCCATTGCAGCTCTACCTCCAGGGACCGGACGTTCTGCCTTAGAAGAAGAAGAGTTTGAAACCTACTATGAGCAAGACTATGAAGACGACTATGACGAGGCCTATGAGGAGGTTTATGAAGACACTTATGAACCTCTCGAGCCGGAACCTGAGCCCATCCCAGCCCCTCGCCCTCGGCCCGCACGCTCTCGCCGTGCCCGCCCCCCCCCCCCCCCCCCGCCACCAGCAGCGATTTAAGAATAAGAGCGAGACGACCCAATTGAACCACCTCTCAAGCCAGCTCCTCGTAATCAGCCACCTAGGGTCGAGCAGCCAGCTGCCAACCCACCAGTCAACCCCTCTACTGATCCACCCAACAATCCCTTAGATCCCCTACCTAAGAGAACATCCCTAGAAACACCTGAGGATGCCTGGGCTGATGAACCCTTGGAGCCGCCCTCCCAGCCCGATCTAGACCGCAGTCATCCGTGAGTTTGGTGAGTCTGATTAGGTTGAGGGGACCACTCAAAATGAGTGAGAGCATACTCCCGAAATCGCTCTAGATCCCCTTGCAGGGATGACTCAACCACCTGACCTAAAAAGAGAGAGTCCATCATTTTGAGCAGGCCCGGTAAAACATAGGCAACCGTCAACTTCACAACGGTGCTCCCTTTGCGATCATAAAATCGGAGCGTGCCCCGATTGGCCAACCCATCCACTGATGTCCAGCTGATCATCTGATGCTGAATCACTGTATGCGTGTGAGAGATCCAGCTAAAAGTCAGACCCCGTGTATCCAGGGTCCACCGAGACAACTCCTGATCAATTAATTCGACTGATCGAATCCACTTCATCCAGTTGGGCATTAACTCCAAGTTGGACCAGAGATGCCAAACCCGATCAATTTCAAGAGGAACCTCAATCTGACACGTATGCTCTAACCAATCCTTAGCCATTCCAGAAACCTATAGCCTTGCTAACACTGACCTGCTGATTTTTGTCGTGAGATCCACACATAAACTCCATACTCTGTAACGTGTCATACTCGGCAGTGACTACTTTCAGATGACTGAGAGGGATTAAGTGGAGCCGAGTGCTAGCTAGCAGCTGTTCTACACGACAACGCAGGCACAAGAGCTAGGTACACTCTTTTACATTTTTTGATGGTTTTCTAAAATGGTAACAGATTTCTGTTATCACCTGACGAGCCAGAGATTGCTACTACCAGAGATTGCTACTACCAGAGATTGCTACTAAAGGATAAAAAAGGATAAACAAGACGCGATAGTATGGGTTGAACCAATGGGTGCAAGATGCCTTGCCTGCTGACCTAAGCTACTACTCACCTATGATGTCAAAATTCAAGCAAAGTCTCAAAAACTATTTTGTTGCTGGATTATTAGTTGTGATTCCTCTCGCTACAACCATTTGGTTAATGGTGGAAGTAGCCACTTGGAGTATTGAGTTCTTAACTATTTTGCCCAAGCAGTTTAATCCGATCCAAGGTCTGCATCCCCTCTTAATTACTCTGATCAACTTGTCTGTTGGGATTGCAGCTCCAGTTGGGTTTATTTTGGTGATCGGGTTTATGGCCCGAAATATTGTGGGCCAATGGCTGCTCACGTTAGGGGAAAAAATTTTAAATGTGATTCCTGTTGCTGGCTTGGTTTACAAGACATTGAAGCAGCTTCTGGGTACTTTACTCAATGATGACATCAAGAAATTCCGCCGAGTTGTCTTGCTAGAGTATCCCCGACCTCAGGTCTGGGCGATTGCCTTTGTCACAGGAACAGTAGAGACACGCATCCATCCCTCAACGTGCCCAGGTCCCATGCTTAATGTGTTTGTGCCGACCACGCCGAATCCCTCAACCGGATGGTATGCTTTAGTGCCAGAGTCAGCTGTAATTGACCTATCGATGTCGGTCGAAGATGCCTTTAAGTTACTGATTTCAGCTGGCATTGTGACCCCAGACTCTTTTCTCAAGAGCCTCCAGCATTCACCATCAGCCCCCACAACCGTGCCCAATCTTCAGGAACTGGTCAAAGCAGAACGGGCGGCCCCAACCCAAGGCTCAGCGATCAACTCCGATTTGGTGCCAGGATTACAAGGATCTGAATCTGGTTCATGATTTTAGGCCCAGCGCATTTATTGCGATCTCAGTGCATTCATTGATTCAATCCACCCCTTGAGTTGAGGAGACCATGTCTAGCTCAGTTGCAACTAGCTCTCTACCGTCTTGGTGGCCCCATTCATATACTCAACCAGCCTACAACGTTCCTTACATTCGGCCACTGGGAGCCGCTGCTTTGGAAGGGCTCACCTCTACTCATCAAGGGCTACTAGCACTCGATCACTCCTGGGGCTATATCTTCGAGATTGATCCAGTAACGGCCCATCATCAAGTTTTGAACCCCCTGTTAGCCTTTGAACTCCGAGACACCTCAGCTTTGGCAAGTTCGCCCTCAGCGGGCCGCTCTACTGACGTTGATCTTTGGTTAGCCCGAGATCGATCTGTTTTTCGGATACCCCTCAGTCAGCTGGCAACAGCCCATAGTTTAGACCCCTATCAGGTTTGCACAGCACCTGATCCGATTGAAAGTTTAGCCCCCATTGAGACCGATCTGCTAGTTAGTTGCCATCAGCGATCCAAGCTCTGGCGGCTAGATCCTGTAACGGGAACTGTTTTGGCTGAATTCCGATCCCCTGGTGTTGGCCAAGAACATATTGTGGTTAGGGATGAGGTGATCTGGGTTAGTGATCGGGTTGAGGAGACCATCTATGTTTTAGATCTTGAAACAGGAGAAGAACTCGCCCGATTTTTAACCCCCTATCCGGCTCCAACCGGCCTCACCTTTTGGCATGATCAGCTCTGGGTTGCCTATGCCACTGAGGAATCCTACATTCATGACAGCCCTAACGATCCTGATCCACTATCAGTGGCGATCCGCAATAAAACCCTGCTTGCCCCTCTACGCATCCGATCACCCCAGCCCCTCCCTTCTCATCCAGACGATAAAATCAGTGACTTAGATCCTGTCAACGATCCCTCTGCTTTAAATTGTCCCATTGTTTATTTACCTCAAATGATCAAGCGGCGAGCTGGTTATACTCTGACCAGTGGCTACCAGGTTGAATTAACCTACTTAGAAGAATTTGATCAAGAAGACCCTCAAACCTTTCATGACTTGATCTGGAAAATTGCGCTCCCCTGCCATAGCCGCCGTCAGGTTGTCCATTCTGTCACAGCGATTGGTCACCCGTTTCACTTAGAACAGCTCCAAGGACAACAGATTGCTGTTTATAATTTAGGATCGGTTAAAAGCCATGAAGCTCGGATCTTTGGCTGGAAGGCGATTTTAGATCTCTACAGCATCAAGTTTCAAATTGATCCTCGAGATGTTGAAATGTTAGCCATCCCTGATGATCTGGCCACTCGCTATTTAGTCGATGATGACTACCTCTCTATGAATATGCCCATTGTTCAGGAAGCAGCTAGAGCCGCCATTGGGACTGAGACGAATGTATTACGGAAAATGGCTAAAATCCGAGAATTTGTTTACGATCAATTGGCTTATCGGGTAACACCACGCATTGAACCTCCCGATGTGGTGCTTCAACAGGGATTTGGCTCCTGTGGCGAGTATGTGGGTTTACTCTTAGCCCTGGCTCGGCTCAACGGTATTGCCTGTCGGACTGTGGGTCGATACAAGTGTCCCCCTTTTCCTGAGTTAAAACAAGTGCCGCTGTTACCTCAGTACAACCATGTCTGGATTGAGTTTTATCTACCAGGCTGGGGTTGGGTCCCGATGGAATCCAATACCGACGATTTAGGAGATCCGCCTTACCCAGAACGCTACTTTATGGGATTACCCTGGACCCATGCTGAGATTGCCAAAGGTATTCCATTTGAAACGTGTAATATCCCCAGTGCTTCCATCGGACAGTTAGCCGTTAACCATGTTCAGTTTCGAATCTTGAAAGAACTTTAAGCAGTACCTTGTCACATTAGGACCTAGTGCTAGAGTAAATAAATCATTTAAGCACTAGGATAGGAGTAAACCTTGAGCCGCAAGCCAGCGAAATCAAACTCCAAAACAAAAAAATCTCAAAAAGCTGTTGGATTCGGTATGATGCGTCTGAAGCCAACATTGCAGAAGATTGAGTCGCTGATCCGGCAAGATCAATGGTTTCAAGCTAAAGATTTGCTCAAGGCCTTGAAAGTTGCATATCCCACTAATATTGAAATAGCCCGCTATCTGGTTGAAGTTAGCTTGGCTCTAGGTGATGATCATCAGGTGTTATTAGCCTGTGAACATTATGTTGAAGTCAATCCTAAAGATCCTAAAGGCTATGTTAACCTCTTTAAGGCTTACTACACTAACCAGCATCTACTCCTAGCCCAACAGACCTTTCAGAGGGCGCAAGCCAAGTGGCCTAACCATTCTATAATTCAGCAATTGGTTGATGTCGCCACTGAAATCCAAGCGCTCCTGCCCACTCTGATCCACCGTGAGGATTTGAAGGCTTTAGATACAGACGTTCAGCTAGAGTTGTTACTGTTGCATGAACAAGGCCAGGCATTTCTACATACGGGGCGATACTCTCAAGCGCGAGCTGCTGAAAGTCAAGTTTTACAACGCCTACCCTCTTTTGCCCCTTCGCAAAATAATTTGAGCTTAGTTGCATTTGTAGAAGGCCAGATTGATGAAGCCATCTCTCTAACTCAAGGTGTTTTAGAACAGGATCCCGATAACCTCCATGCTCTCTCCAATATAGTTCGTTACTACTGTGTTCAGGGTGAGTTAGACCAGGCCTATACCTATCATGATCGCTTAAAAAACAACACCTCAGCGAGATGGGATCCAACGAAACAAATTGAAGGGTTAAGCTACCTAGGGGATGATCAGGCCATTGTAGACCTCTTTGAACAACTCAAAGCAGCAGATGAAATGCCTGAAAACCCATTCTTTTATCACTTAGTCGCAGTTGCATTAGCTCGGCAAGGGAAACGACAAGAAGCTCTTGAATACTGGGAAAAAGCCCTCGACCTCTCACCTGGTTACCGGATCGCTCTAGCAAACTTAGCGGATCAAGAGCAACTCTCGGGGGATCGTGAAGGACCCTGGGCCTTTGAGCTGACAGCCTGGATCCGCGAATCTGTGATCGAGGAGTTTCGGGATCTAGTTGAAGCCACCAAAAACCAGGATGACAGTGTCTTGCGTGAGAAACTAAGCCTTTACTTGAATCAACATCCTGAGATCGAAAAGATCGTGCCCGTTCTACTGGAGCGAGGTGATCTACGAGGGCGACAATTTGCTGGCTTTCTAGCTAGTCTGACTCGCAATCCAGCCTTACTCTCAGCCTTAAAAACATTTGCCCTGAGTCAATGGGGATCAGATCAGTCTCGAATGGAAGCTTTCCAGCGGTTATCTGAAGCAGGGGTCTGGACAGGAGAGCCGATCCAGATGTGGCGGCAAGGCAAGTGGACTGAAATCATGCCTATTGGCTTTGAACTATCGGCAGATGCTGAGATTTCTCATTCTCCTCAAGTGACCCAGCTGTATCAACAATCGATTCTCCTCTTACGAGAAGGTAAAGCGGCAGAAGCCGAAGCTCTACTGCTACAAGCTATTGAATTAGAACCCACGGCACCCGATTTAAAAAACAATTTAGCCGCGGCCTATCACTATCAAGATCGTCGAGACGAAGCCGAAGCCTTAGTGCGTGAGATAGCGAGCCAGTTCCCCACTTATGGATATGGTCAAATTTCTCTAGCAAAACTTCAGTTAATGGAGCATCAAATTGAAGCGGCTGAATCTACGTTACAAGCACTCTTGACCAAGAAACACTTCCACTATGATGAATTTGGAGCTTTTTCAGATACCTACCTCACTCTGTTAACTATTCAAGATAAGCAAGATGCCGCGCGATCCTGGCTCCAACTGTGGCAGCAGACTGATCCAGACTCCCCTTTACTCTGGCGGTGGTTGCAGCAACTAGAGGACAGCAACTAGCTTAGATAGCCAAAGATGGTTGCCCCAACTTCCAACACCAAGAAACTGTATACGTGATGGATCAGGGATCAAAAAGCACTTTTCACAACACCACCATCCGCTCTGAGAGCTGCACCTGTTGTGGCTGACGCCAATGGGCTCACAATGTAAGCTACTAATGAGGCCACCTCACTGGGATCAGCAAAACGCTTGATCAAGGATGTTGGCCGCATTTTCTGGAAAAATTCCTGTTCAAACGCCTCAAAAGTTTGACCTGATTGCTCAGCAAGTTCTTCAACAAAATCAATCACCCCACGAGACTTCGTTGGTCCTGGCAACACACTATTGACAGTAATACCTGTTCCAGCCACTGATTCAGCTAAACCTCGCGAAATAGCCAGCTGAGCTGTTTTAGTCATACCATAGTGAATCATTTCAGCTGGAATCTGGATGGCACTTTCACTAGACACAAAAACAATGCGGCCCCAATTCCGTTGTCTCATAGCAGGGAGATATAGACGGCTCAGGCGGACTCCACTCAACACATTCACTTCAAAAAAGCGGCGCCAATCATCGTCTGAAATCGACTCAAAGGCTACAGGCTCAAAGATGCCCAGATTATTAACCAGGATCTCTACCTCAGGATAGTTCTGCACAAGCTGCTCAGCCGTTTCTTGAGTAGACAGATCGCCAACAAACCCAATGACCTCACCCGATCCTGTAGACGCTAGTTGAGTCATAGCCTTGTCTACTGATGCCTGAGACCGGCCATTAATGATAACCCTAGCCCCTTCAACCACCAAAGCTTCAGCGATAGCATAACCAATGCCTGCTGTGCTACCGGTAACGAGAGACACCTTATTCTGTAACTGTAAATCCATAGGTACTCCTTAAATTTTGAGAAACCTGGTGGGCATGTAACTAGGGTGGTTGTAGCACACCTCAGTCACTACAGCTCAGTTAAGTTACTCCATCAAAGGGTAAATTTGATCTCATCACCGGTATGATAAGCAGCCAAAATCAGATCCATCGTGGTATCCCAAGCAATATCACCGTTGGCAGCAATGGCGATCGCCCCAAATTCTCGCTGGCGCGAACGAGCTTCAGTAAAACTCTTGGCCATTGACTCCGATAACACCATGCCATCAGTTACCCTAATCACAATGCGGGTCGCTAAGCCCTCATCAATAATATCTTCACCCACGCCGGTACAACTTACAGCCGCATAGGCGTTAGCATACGTTCCCGCTGGCATTGCAGAGTCACTCACACGGCCAATTCGTTCAAATCCACGGCCCCCGGTTGAAGTGCCTACTGCTAATTGACCTGATTGATCTAGGGCGACGGCACCCACAGTTCCGACTGTGACTGATGTTTTCATGCGGCTTGAGGTACTGGTTTCAATGAGCTGTAACCACTCCTGTAATCGTTGAGGAGTCATGGGATCATAGAGCGGGAGTTGTAGTTCTCGGGCTAATTCAGCGGCTCCAGTTTCGGCTAGCACTCGATCGGGACTGGACTGGAGCGCCTGAGCCATCTGGATAGGATGTTGCACCCGAGTTGTATTGATCACACCACTAAAACTTTGCTGAGCACTGGTCATTAAAGCGGCACTCATCCGAATTTGGCCATCAGCTTGCAGCACGGATCCAGTTCCAGCATTGTATAGCGGATCATCTTCTAGTTGTTGACAAGCCAGTACAACAGCAGCCTCAGCTGTACAACCCAATTGAAGTTGATGATAAGTTGAGTCCACTACATGTCGGAGGGAGCGGTAAACCTTGTCGGGATCTTTTGAACTATCTAGAGCCATTCCGGCTCCGCCATGAATAATTAATTTGGGACTCATCAAGTTAGATGGTGCAGCCATTAGATTCCTCTGTCAGCCTGGATTGAACTCAGATCTCAATGTGGAGTTGAGTTGTCACAGAAAACGTTCTAATGGTAGCAGCCATGGGTCTCTCTTGGAATTCCAGCTTAGATCTGCTGAATCTAGAGATTAGCTGGCAAAGCTAGGTGCCTCTGTTAAGGTTATTAGCTGCACATCACCTCGTTGCAGGGCTGCCGTCAGCTGATCAAGGGCTTCGAGATCAGACGTTGAACATCTGGAGCGGATCAGGAGAGAGTTAAGAGTTTGCTGTTGAGTTGCGGTCATGGTGTGTGACTGAATCACCTCATTCACAAGGCTACGAATTGTCAACATAGTAACCACCTTTAGATCAATAGACTAGATCAATAGACACTCAAGTCGATAGAAACTGAAATTGATGTATGCAAGAACACATTTATCCTATATCTACATTAACTTGGAGTTCCGACCATTTATAAAGACTTGTTTATACTTTGTATTACTTGTTGCTTATAGTACTTACTCAACTTAACGTCTCTCTGGTTATAGACTAAGCTAATATTACCTTCTACTTCAGTACATAAGCTATCCCTAGTGGCTAAGTTGCTTATTACACACTACTTATAGCGCCCAGATGGAGAGAAGTCAACAGAACTTCATATCTAAACCACTTAGAACCACGCAGATATTACGATCAGGATATGAAGGTTTGTCATCTCTGAACGTGACATTAAATCCTGAGGTGAGTGTTGAGCTGTGCTTTAGGATGGATCTCTCAGTCATTACCTATGATCATGGATGTAACAGCCTTTAAAAATCGCACACTGTATCCGTTAGGCGTTCAACCCAATGCTTGGGCTGTTGACACCGATGTGGCTGACATCACACGACCCGCCTCAGCACCTCAATATGGTTATTTGAGAACACACACTAAGGCTTTAAAACTAGATCTAGCCAAAGCTGCCATCTTGGTCATTGATATGCAAAATGATTTCTGTCATCCCCAGGGGTGGCTAGCTAGTATTGGTGTCGATATCAGAGTAGCTCGAGATCCCATTGCACCCCTGAAGCAGTTGTTGCCCCGTTTGCGACAGGCCTCTATACCCATCGTTTGGCTCAATTGGGGCAATCGACCCGACTTGCTGAATATTAGTGCCAACCTGCGCCATGTTTACAATGCTTCCGGTCAAGCAACTGGCCTCGGTGATCCGTTACCCCAAAGTGGCTCTAAAGTTTTAACCAAGGGAAGCTGGTCTGCTGCCATCGTGGATGAGTTGCCAACAGATCCTGATGATATCTATATAGACAAGTATCGGATGAGTGGTTTTTGGGATACCCCCTTAGATAGTATTTTAAAAAACTTGGGTCGAACCACCCTCTTCTTTACCGGAGTCAATGCTGATCAGTGTGTGATGACAACGCTACAAGATGCTCACTGCTTAGGCTATGACTGTATTTTAATTGCCGATGGCACCGCAACAACCTCTCCTGACTATTGCCTTAAGGCCACTGTCTACAACGTGAATCAGTGTTTTGGATTTGTGACCGATACTGAGGCTGTGATTGAAGCTTTAAGTTCATCGTCTTAGAGTCTAATTTCGGTGATATTCAAGTCTCTTTTAAAACTACTTTAGGAGTAAAAACCATGCAAACCCTGATCCAAGCGCCTCCTCAACCCTTATCTATTCAATCTAAAGCGGAATCTAAAGCGGAACCTAAAGTCTCCTCATCGGTTGAATCTAAAGCTCGGTGCATGATCCCGATCATCAAATCTCCGTTTGATTACCAAGCCTACCGCATCAGTCCTGGAGATACTAATCGGCTCGCGATCGTATTTGATCAATTGACAGCCGATGTGTCCTTAACTTTCTGTGTTGAAATCTTTGATCCCGGTGGAAAAACACCGCCTAACCAACATCAAATGGCTGTTGAATTCTTTTTTATCCTAAAGGGTGAAGGTATTGCTGTTTGCGATGGTAAAGCAGTGCCGATTCATGCAGGAGATAGCTTATTAGTGCCTCCCATGGGTCTGCATGAAATTCGCAATACTGGATCTGGGCGGTTGTATGCACTATGCATTATGGTTCCGAATGAGAACTTTGCAGAACTGATCCGGAGTGGGATCCCAGTTGCTTTAGATGCAGAAGATCTAGAAGTCTTACGAGGAACCCAATCCTCCTTGTACTAGGAGAACACTTTCATCGACAAACTGATCCGTTTTAACTTCGGATCCACTTGTAGCACTCGGACTTTGACAATTTGCCCTACTTTAACGATAGCTTTGGGATCGGAGACAAATTGATTAGCCAGTTGGGAAATGTGAACCAGGCCATCCTGATGAACACCAATATCAACAAACGCACCAAAGTTAGTCACATTGGTAATCATGCCTTCTAGATCCATACCCACTTGTAGATCCTCCAATGTTTGAATGTGATCACTAAAGGTGGCATAAAGAAACTGATCTCGTGGGTCACGGCCTGGTTTTTCCAGTTCTTGTAGGATGTCGCGTAGAGTGGGCTCACCCAAGGTTGAATTGATGTAGGGAGCCAGATCTAGATGCTTTAACCGCTCGGTAGCCTGGGGGAGTTCAACTAAGGCGACCTTTAGATCAGTGGCCATCTGTTCAACGACAGGATAACGTTCTGGATGCACGGCTGTATTGTCCAAGGGGTGATCACCCTGGCGAATCCTGAGAAATCCAGCTGCTTGTTCAAAAGCTTTGGGGCCTAACTGGGGTACTTTCAATAGGGTGCGGCGATTCTGGAAGGGGCCTTGTTGATCACGATACTGCACCAGATTAGCGGCAATTCTGGGTGTGATTCCAGCTACATAGGTCAGCAGTTCTTTAGAGGCGGTATTCACGTCAACCCCAACATAGTTCACACAACTTTCAACGGTATCTTGCAGCGTTTGTTTAAGCTGTTTTTGATCCACATCATGTTGATACTGACCCACCCCAATCGATTTTGGATCAATTTTCACCAGTTCAGCGAGGGGATCTTGTAACCGACGACCAATACTAATCGCCCCTCGCACCGTAACATCCAAATCAGGAAATTCAGCCACCGCTAAAGGACTAGCCGAATACACGGAAGCGCCTGCCTCACTCACCATCACTTTAATCGGTTTAGAGTCCAGCCCTTGCAAACACTCTCCAATAAACTGATCCGTTTCTCGACCTGCTGTCCCATTACCGATGGCAATCAGTTGAATCTGATGCGTTTGAATTAAGTGTTGAACCGTCTGGATAGCCTGATCTCGCTGCTGAGATCCTTGATGAGGATAAAGGGTCTGATGAGCAATTAGCTGCCCCGTTTTACTCAACACAGCAACTTTACACCCCGTTCTAAAGCCAGGATCAATGCCTAAAGTGGGCTGCATCCCCGCTGGGGCGGCTAGCAATAAATCACGTAAATTAGCAGCGAAGGTTTTGATCGATTCTTGATCGGCCCAAACTTTACGATCAGTCATAACTTCATTGACTAGGGAGCCTTTGAGTAAACGGGTCAAGGCATCTTTGATCATGGTTTGCAAAAATACTCTTATATCAGGATTTTGCGTTTTAATCTCGCGGCGCTCTAATTCAGAGAGGATCAAAGCTTCATCAAAGGTTAGTTGAACTGACAAAATCTTTTCGGTGTCACCTCGCAGCAACGCTAGTAAATTGTGAGGCGCTATTGACCCAATCGGGCAGCTGTAATCTCGATACATTTCAAACTTAGTGGAGCCAACGGGATGCTCGGGTTTAATTTTTGCAGTAATGATCCCGGTTCTGCTGATTTGCTTGCGCACATAAACTCTCACCTCGGCTCGCTCTGCTAAGGTTTCGGCCAAAATATCGGAGGCCCCTTTTAAAACAGCATCCAGAGTAGGAAGATCTTGATCAGAATTGATGTAGGGACTAGCTTCTTGCTGGAGCGATCCGCCTTTGTGATGAGGGCAGTTGAGGGCCTGGATCAGATGAGCTAAGGGTTCTAGACCTCGTTCCCGAGCAATAGCGGCCCGAGTCCGTCGTTTAGGTCGATAGGGTAAGTACAGATCTTCAAGTTCATTTTTAAGTAGGCAAGCTTCAATCTGGGCTTTGAGATCTGAGGTTAACCTCCCTTGTTGTTCAATCGACTTGAGAATTGTGGCCTTGCGCTCATTGAGATCGGTTAAATACGTGTATCGATCCACAAACTCTCGTAGCTGCACCTCGGTCATCTCACCCGTACGTTCTTTGCGATAACGAGCAATAAACGGGATGGTGGCCCCATCATTCAATAATTCCAGAACTGCTTGGACCTGACTGAGCGAGAGGGACAAGTCTTGGGCTAGTTGATCAGCAATAGTAAACATAGCGAGAGAAAGATCGAGAATCGTCGTATAGTTTAGCCGCTATGATCAGCTTGATGCTGCAGATCCGATCGTTTCTATCGGGCTTAAGGTGCTACATGAATGAGATCATCAATAGCTTAGAGAGTGGACTTAATTTGCCCGATTCCTTAAGGATAGGGGTAGCTCTAACTTTGGGGGTGGTCTGCTTTCTCGTCTTTTTACTGATTGCTGGCTTATCCTACGTTCAACTCCCCAAGCTCCTTGAGACTTTAGTCAACCGCCTCTCACCTCAGGAAGCCCAGGGCATTTATCAGAGTGTCATTCAGCCTCATCAAAATGGATTGGGGGTGGCCACGATTCTGGTAACCGTTGATCTGATTCTGCTGTCTATTTCTGATCCCGACTGGTTAGAATACCTAGAAATCCCCCTCGGCTTGGTGGTAGGCTTAACTGTCACCGTCATGGGCTTTAGGATTTTCAAAGATCTATTTGATAAGTACTTACTTGAAATTGCCCTGGAAGACCACACCAAAATTAATAGTGATCTCCTGGTGTTGGGGCAAGTCTTAAGCAAAGCCGCGATTGTCTTAGTCGTTATATTTATCTTTGCTCAGACCCATGCGATCAACTTGATTGGATTGATTGCCAGTTTGAGTGTGGCAGGGGCAGCCGTGGCCTTTGGCTCCCAGAAGGTGATTGAGCAAATTCTCTGGAGTATTGTCCTCTACATTGACCAACCCTTCACAGTTGATGAATATATCCATCTGCCCGATCGGACCATGGGACGCGTGGAGTCGGTGGGCTGGCGGTCAACCAAGATCAGGCTATCGGGCAAAAACACCCTGGTAATTGTGCCTAACAGTAATCTAGCCCAGGTGAGTATTGAGAACTTGACACGGGCGAAACGGGTGATTTCGATGGTCAACCTGACCTTTCTGCGATCAATGACCGACGAAGAGAAAGCTCTGATCCATCAGCTCATTTTGGGTAGCACCAGCGATATTTTGGGTATCGATCATCGCTTGACCCAGGTCACCTTAAAAGATTCTATTAATGAGCAAGCTCAAGAAATTGTCGAGGCCCAAGTCATTTTCTTTATTTTAGGTACCACTGAGATTTCATTTGAGTTACGCAAAGGGCTGCTTGAGATTGCTAGAGAAAATATCCTCAGGCGACTGAGAGAGTTTGGGATTAACTTTGATCTTGAACAAGAAACGCTTGATTTTCCTCAATCTATGAATATTTAATTTTATAGTAAGGTGTGTGAGTAATCCTAGGGTCCTCAAGATGATCGACATCATCGCCCAAGACGAGATCCTGCAAGATGTCTTAGAACTGGTCTTAAGGCTGGGGTTATTTTCAGTGGTGGTGGTGAGTGCGCCTTCGTTTGGGCGATCACTACCGCATTTACTGCAGTGGATTTTGCGGATCAGTGGTGGCTATCTTGAAGAAACAGATAGCACTTATTTTGAACAATATATCCAGCCTTTTCAAAATCTGATTATCCAGATTGCTACGTTTAGCTTTATTGCCGTTTGGCTTAATATCTTGATTAATAACGACGAACTTTACGCCTTTCTGGGATCAATAGTTTACTTTATTCTTTCAATTTCAGTCATTCTGCTTGCATCTAAAATTGCTCAACAGATCATTCGGCGATCAGTGATTGTGTTGGTTCAACGCTGGTTTGGTGAAGTGAATGAGATCGTCTTAGCCTTTGAAACCTTGGTGTATTGTCTCATTAGTGTGGCTGTGGTTTCTATATTTGCTATTGGCCTAGGGGTTAATCCCTTTGCTCTGATCACGAGTTTAGGGATTGGAGGGATTGCGGTTGCCTTTGCCGCCCAACAGACGTTGAGTCGACTATTTGGAACCTTAGAACTCTATTTAGATCGGCCTTACCGACCTGGTGAGTATATTCGAGTTAATTTTAATATGTATGCTGAAGATGTTTATGGTCGTGTTGAGGCCATTGGGTTACGCTCGACTAAGCTACGTACAGTGGCCCAAAATACCATCATTATTGTGCCTAATTCACTGATGGCCAGTAAACACATTGAAAATATTAGTCGTGGCAAAAAGGTGATGGCCTTGTTATGCTTGGACTTCACTAAAACTTTAAAGACAGCTGAACAAGCTCTGGTTCAACAAATGGTTGAGGAAGCTAGCCAAGTTTTTTGGGGTTTTGATCAAGAAAGTACTCGGATCCAATTTTGCGCCTTACCCAAGCTGATGGCGACTCGAGCTCGGATTATCTTTTTTATCTCCAGTTCGGGAGAAAGTTCACTTAAGTTACGGAAGCGGTTACTGGAGTTAGCCAATGATACACTAGCTAAAAAGCTGGCGGCCTATGGGCTTCACTTTACAACACCAGAATCGGTAGTTTATATTGACTCACCTATGTCTCTTTAGGTATGTCTCTTTTGGCCAATCAGTCTCTTTCGGCCAAAGTTGAATAAGCTGGATAGTTGGATGTTTAATGAGATAGATGGTTAGAGTATGAACTAATACTGGCTTAGATCAATGTTGATTGCCTATGCTGTATTTATCCTAGTTACCTAGATCTTAACGGCCTGAGAACGCTAATGACTCAACCTCCCCCCCATGATCCCTCGCTTAGCTTGCCGCCCAACTCTCAACCCTCAGAGGCTACTACGATCGTCTCACCTGAGCGGATCCTAGAGCAGCATCTCAATCTCAAACAGGAAGTTGAGCAACTCTATCGCCGCATGGACCGGATGAGGGGACTACTCCAAACGTTGGTCACAGGTTTAGTGATCGCTGTGTTTATGACCATTGTGGTGGTGGGTTGGTTTGCTTATCGGTTCTTAATTCAAGAGCGCCTCTATCAAGAACGCCTTCAGGAGGAAGAAGCCGCGAGACAAGAGCTACTGGCCCAGATTGAGGAAGTTGCCGCCGAACTCAGTCGACAACAGCAGCTACAGGACACCCTACAACAACAGATCCCTGAAGAGCTAACTACCCTAACCGATACCATCCAGTCCAATCAGCGACAGGTGCAACTGTTACTCGATCGGCTCAAAAATGTTGAAGCTTTATTTGACGATCCAGACCAATCAGAGGAAGAGGTTGCCAATGAATAAGGTGATGTAGTTGGCACACTCATGAGACATTGGGGCTTCATTTCAAAGTAGCTGATCCCAATCCCAGAGTTAGCCAGATTTAAAGCTAAGTCAATTTAACCTAAGGCTAAGTCAACTTCACTTGAAGTCAAGTAAGCTTGATCTGAGGCACAGCAAAGGTACCCTAAGGCAAAGTAAGCCTGACTTGAGGCAAAGTAAGCTTGATCTAAGACTAAGTACGTGTGATCTGAAGCAAAGTAGCCGTGATCTGAGCCTGGAGATGCATGCTTCACATAACAAAACCCGAGCCATAGGGGCCAAATTGGGGCTGAGATATCATGTTATTGCAGTTTGGTATGGGATTTAAAGAACTCAACCATGGTTGCGGTTGCTGATAAGGCCGAATTTGAAAATGTTGGCCATACATGCCCCCCATCAGCGATTGTGAAAAGTTCAACACGGGTGTTGCGGGCACAGGGATCAGCGATCTGACGAGTTCCGGTACTGGTTATTTCCGATGAGCGTGTGAGGCATTCATTAACATCTGACCAAAATAAGAGCGTTTCAGGGACTGGTAAGTAGTCAACAAGTTCCTCAGGGCTGACCAGAGGCGCAAAGAAGGGCGAGACTCCACCCCCATAGGGCACAATTCGATCTTGGAGGCCATGAAAAGCCATGACTGAAACAGGTTCAACCGGTTGGCAGGCAGTATCGACATCCAAGGAGGTAGCCACAGGTGCAATAGCTGTCACTACATCAGCCTGATCACAAGCCAGTTGATACGCCATCCGCCCCCCATTGGATAACCCAGTCACAAAGACCCAGTCCGGGTTGATAGGGTAGTGGGTTTGCAACTGATCAATCAAAGTTTTTAGGTAACCGACATCATCGGGTCCCCTTGGATCAGTACGTGAATTCCATTCCCGCTCGACAGCATCGGGATAAACTACAATAAAATTATCTTGGTCTGCAAAGTAATTCAAACCTGTTAAATCCATCATGCCGTCCCCTGTACCCAGCAACCCATGGAGTGCGATAACTAAAGCTAGGGTCCGCTGCTGACGATAATTAGTTGGGATATAGAGAGTATAGCTACGAGTCAAACCATCATACACAAGAGTGTCTCGTATCATACCCCTCTCCAAAGGAGCTACTCTCATTGAACCTTGAATACTATCCCCAGCCTCAAAGTCCCCAGAGATTGGTTTAGCAGCTAGATTCTCAGTCCTTAGAGCTACTGATTCAGGATCACTTGAAGGTTCAATAATAGCAGTTGGTGACGCATGACCACACCCCATACAGGTCAAAATAAGGGATCCCAGCGACACCCCATGATGGAGCTTCTTCACAGTACAGTCCTCAAAATTCTAGATGTAAGCGGAAAGTATAGATACTGGCTAACTCAGGCCATTAATGCTAAGGGCAAGACATTAAACACAAGTTAACTATACTTAACAGTCTATAAATGACTGAAGACTAAAACTTGAGTACCAACACCAAACCTTGTCAGTATAAAAGATTGCTTATACGTGGGATCTCTTCAGTAATACTTAGACATTCACTGGAATTAGTAGAAGATTGCACAAGGTGAGCCAGCCTCTCTTCTAATAATAGAAGCAACTGGAGACGATCGAGTGTTTCAAGAACAGATTGAGATATGGTGATCCAGGTGGTATAATAAGCGTCTGTGGCTAAACTGAATTTGACAAAAATCTCAGGGCCGATTGGAGGTAACGATAAGTCAGATCAGTTGCCTTTCAGATCTATGTCTAACCTGAAACAACTGCTTCACCTTTAAACCCAATTCATTGAACCGATGACTAAAAAGATGGCCCCCTCCCGTCCCTATCAACCGTTACTCCTCCGTGTTTTGCATGGCATCACAGGACTATCCCTGATTGCGGCGATTCTGACTGCCTACTGGACCTACGACACCTACGATGGGCGCTGGGGCCGCATCCCCTTACCTACTTTTCAAGCTATCGAGGGTATACATGGAACCTTTGGGTTGTGGACGTTGCTGATATTTCCAGCGTTTGTGATCTATGCTTTCCATCGAGGGCAAAGACGTTTGATTCAACCTGATCGTTTGGGCCAGCTGGCTCAATTGGGTAAACCCATCGGATGGTACACCTTAAATCAAGTGACCAATACCGTAGCACTTCTGGCCTTAACCTTCGCCCTGTTTAGCGGCAAGATGATGGATGAAACCTGGTTACCCAAGGGAGAACTGACCCATAGCTGGTACTACGCTCATCTGATCTCGTGGGTGGTGATGGTAGTTGCAATCTTGCTCCACTTACTGATGAATGCAAAAGTAGGCGGTTCTCCGTTATTGATCTCTATGTGGACCTTGCAGTTGCATGACAAGGATAGCCCCGCCCTCTGGCCCGTTCACCTCTCACAATGGTGGTTAGCCGTTCGGCAGGGAATTTGGACACGATGGTTTCAACCCATAACAGCAATGATCACCCTAGAAATCGGGATTTTGGTGAGTGTCGTTGCAGCCTGGATCATTCCTCTATTTCAGTAGCCATTGAACCATTAACCTATTCCTAAGTCTCTATCAAGGTGGGGCAATCTGAATGATGGGTTAGAACAATAGACTTATTCATCAGGACAGTAATGCCTAGGCGTAACGGAGTTGTAATAGCTTGGCTAGATCCTGGCTATCAATAAAACCTAACTGCCACAGGATCATATCAAGACGGCCTTGGGATTGCCGTTGCAACTTAAGCGCTAGAGCTAATTGTTGGGGAGAGATGAGATGATGTCTCTCAATAAAATCAAACAGTTTTTGATCGTGAGAGTTAAGCGGTTGAAGTTGATTTAAGTCAGTCATATTCATTACCAGATCAGATTAAAGAGAATATACTCAATGAGTATAGGGAGTAACTATTAGTATCAGATCGGCCATATAGCGTTATCTGTCTAAACTTATGTCTTACTTTAGTAGTCAATTTATGGGTTCTACAGAGACTCTAAGGTAAGCTCTACTGTGGTTTGAAGCAATAGCTCAGCTCAATAGCCACCTCAAGCTAGCGATCCTCAGCAAAGCTTATAACTTGAACAGGCTACGTACTCCCAGGAAACGGGCACTCGAAGTTACCTAGTATACCCCTAAAGCTATCCTACCGATCCACTCAAGTCTATTGAGCTTTAACTGGGAAGACCCAACCGACCATCAGCTATAAAGTATTACATTATAAGGATACAGCGAGATTTGATAGAGACTCAGATTACAACCCATAGAGTAAAGGTGTGAGCCGTTGTATGGAGATCGTCACTTGGGGATGCTCAAACAGGTGAGCCAGAGCTTCGCCCCCGCCTTGTTGCCAAACACTTAAGAGCTGTTCGCGGAGATCAGGGTTGTACTTAATGGCTTGCTCAATCACCTGCTCGGCATCGGTAGAAAACAAGCTATCATTGGCGGCTGCATCAAGGATGGATTTAACTTTGGCCCGGATCTTGGGATCAATATAGGGTAGCTGTCTCGACTCTAGCGGTGTCAAGGTTTCAAAGGGGGGGTCTAGCGATCTGATTGATGAGGGGCGAGGCGGAGACACGTCTAAAGGTTGGGATAGATCTGAAGCTACAGAGTTGGAAGCTTTGGGTTGGGTAAGACCTCGCACCGTTTCCGCCACATCGATCCCAGAGGCTTGCCGGAGTTGTTCAAAAAAGGCAGCGACCTTAACAGCCGTATTCCCTTCATCACTATTGATCACAGTTACATTTTGAACACCCACATCAGGGACCGTCGAAGCAATAGTTTTGAGTAGTACATCCAGCTTTTGATAGAGAAAGATCTCGCGGGCATTGCTGCCAGCCTGTCGCCAAGATTCCGCTAATCGCTTCAGACCCATGGCTTGCGCTTTACCATCTTCAATAATCCGAGCAGCTTGCCCTTTAGCCTCAGCTGAGATTCGCTTACAACTGGCTTCGGCCGGCGCAATCACATCTGCTTGCAATTGTTGTTCGACTTGTTTGATCCGCTCTCGTTGGACCAAGACATCAGCTTCAGTCCGGGCGACTAAGGCTCCGATGTTAGCTTCAGCTTCTGCAATAACGGCTTTACGTCGAGTGATGGCATCTTGAATCTGACGGTCGGCTTCGGCCTCTGCAATGGCGATATCTCGATCAATGCGTCTGAGAGCTGTGATCTGCTCGTTTTCGGCGGATCGGGTCTTAGATTCTGCTCTGGCTTTAGCTTCGGCGACTCGTGAATCCCGTTGCAGTTGGGCTTGTTGGCGCCGACCAATGGAATCTAAATACGAGACATTATCTGAAATATTTTGGATCTGTAGGGTATCTAGCACTAGGCCCAAGCGTTGCAGATCTTCTTCGGCTTCATCTAATAAACTCTTGGCAAAGGCGATTTTATCTTCATTCACTTGCTCGGGTGTCAAACTAGCCAGAACACCTCTGAGATTGCCTTCTAGGGTTTCTTTGGCGATCGCTTCAATTTGATCACGGCTTTTACCTAACAAGCGTTCGATGGCATTGTGAATCGTGGGCTCTTGGCCTGCAATTTTAATGTTGGCTACGCCTGAAACACTAAGTGGAATGCCACCTTTGGAATACGCATTGGTTACTTTTAATTCAATGATCATGTTAGTCAGATCCATGCGTAAGACCCGTTCTAGCAAAGGCACTCGGATGCTACTGCCACCTTTAACAATGCGATACCCTAAAGCCCGACCATCAGCACTCCGACCCGATCCTGCAAAAATTAGCACCTCATTCGGCTGACAGACATAGTAGAGATTCCGAATCGTTAGGATCCCGCTGCCACCGAGCAAACCACTAATCACCAAAAATGAGAGCAAAAATTCCATCCTTAATCTCCTTCAATCTGCGTAGTTCAGTGGACAGGATTGAGTTAGGCTTGAGTCGGTTCAGAGGCGGTGGGATGAGGTTGACTGTGAGTCTGATCTCGGCCATTCCTATCTGCTAGCGAGCCTTTCAAGGGCCCGGCCACTCGGATCCCCAGGGTCTTTTCAACCTGGCTCAAAAACTGTTGCACAATTTCGGGATAAGCATTGGCTAAGCTAGCAATCGCTCGACCGTCGCCATTATCGATCACGTTAACGTTATTTAAATGAACTCGATTGGGCACTTGCGCAGCTTCGCGTAACACCATTTCAACCTGTTGGAGGAGAAACACCTCAGCCGCATCTTGACCCATCTCTTGCCACACTTGAGCTAGGATTTCGTTGACTAGGGCTGCAGCTTGGGCATTTTCAGCCAGTTCGGCGGCATCCCCTCGCGCCTGCAGTTCTTGCGCTTGCCGGTTGGCTTCAGCTGGGAGCACTTCATCGGCTTCTAGACGTAATCGTTCTAACTCTGCTCTAACCGTTTGTAAGACTTGTTCGGCTCGGGCTTGGGCTTCTTTGGCAGCGGCTTGGGTCCGTTCCTCTTCAGATTGGGCTTTTTGATTAAATTCAGCTTTGACTCGGCGTAATTCGTTTTGCTTTTGTTGAATAATCGTTTGGGCTTGAGTGATCGCAACTTCGGCTTGACGTTCGTAATCAGCTTCAATCCGTTCGGCCTCTCCAATCAGATCCGACTCGGCAATTTCGGCATCCCGGATAATTTCTGCGATCTGCCGCCGCCCAATTGAATTCAGATAGTCCGCATCATCAGAGACAGACTGAATCTTTAAGGTATCCAACTGCAGCCCTAATTTGTGCAAATCACGGGAAACATCTTGAGCAATCCGTTCAGCAAACTTGAGTCGATCTTCATTGATCTGTTCCGGTGTTAAGGTAGCCACCACCCCTCGTAGATTCCCCTCTAAGGTTTCGCGGGCCACCCGATTCACTTCAGAGCGATCCCGATCTAAAAATCGTTCAATGGCATTCCCCACCACTTTGGGATCATTGGAGATCTTGACATTGGCAATTACCTGAATGTTAAGGGGTGTACCCCCACCCGCATAGGCATTACGCACTTCAACCGGCACCGGCATGGTTGTCAGATCCATTCGTTTCACCGTCTCTAAAATGGGAATCCGAAAGACCCGCCGGTTCATGATCCGATAGCCCACGGTTTTGCCCGATGCCGTCCGTCGCTTCAGCCCTGATAACACCAACAGTTCATTTGGGTTACAAATTACTAAAAAGGCATTGAGAACCTGGATCAACACGAACAAGGCAAATACACTCCCCCCAAACAAAATCCCAAACCAAAATAGAGTCGAAACACTACCTTGAATTTGTTGTTCAACGGAGGGTCTGTTGGCTTGAGCTAGAATAATGGGCTGTTCGTCTGAGCGAGATCTAGATTCTAGTTGAACTGAAGATGTCATAACCTGTACCTGAATACTCTTTTTTCAACTAATGGCGTTTATCCAATCACAGCGGAGCCGTAGTCATCCTAGGTTAACTCGGTAGCTCAGGCGGCGAGGGTAAATTGAGGCTGGATTGGGGAACCACCCAAACTTGGCCCTCTTGCATTTCAACCACCAACACAGATTCCCCAGGCTGCAGCTGACCTTGATGATGGGTCCGGGCCGAAAAATCAATTGACGATCCACCCACCCATAAGCGCACGGTACCTCGGGACGTAGCATCAAAGGGGATCTCAACGGTACCCAGCGCACCTTCAACATCAGCCGATGAGATCAAGCTATTCGCTTCATGGCGACGTAAATAGTGGAGAGATCCGGCCACCACACCCCCAGATAAGATCCCCATTCCCCCCGAAATCAGGGCTATACCCAAGGCAGGCAGCGCACTCAGGATCGAGAGGGTGATCCCTGTCAGACCAAAGAAGCAAGCCCCAAACGTCCAAAACTTTAAACTCAGCATCAAGCTTAACCCGAGGCCTCGCTGCCGTACTCGAGCTAGTTGAGCTAACTGACGTGGGGTTGACTGACCGTGGTTAGGATCCACCAACTCCAGATCCATCTCAATGGGTTGATCAAAATCTAGCGCATCGGCGGCATCGATCTCGGCACCATCGGTACCTGCCAGTGTTGACAGAGCCACAAACACTCCACCCACTAAAAAGCAAATCCCATATAGTGTCAGCATGAGCCTAGGACTTAACGATGCTAGGCCTATGGTACTCCCAAGCTCTAGATCCAATCGTGAAAGTTATCAAAAGTTTTAGGCGGATCAGGTTAATGGCTTGGATCAACCACCATTGAAAAATCTGTTGGTGTAGCTGATTGGATCGCTTGAACACATAGGGACACCACGGGTTCAATAGTGGCAATACCTGACTGATAGGATTTCTCAGGATCGGACCCCTCAACCCGTCGCACGGGCAAGCCAGATTCAGCCACTTGAGGAATTTGGATCCAGGTTGAGGCTAATGGTCGGGCTTTCAGATTAGACTTCAAGTCTGGCTGAGGACTAGAGCTGATCACCATCACTTGAGGGGTTGGAGCAGCCGTATAAGCACCTATCCACTCTAGTTGCAGGGCAAAGGGACCGGGGGTAAAGTGCGGGTTAAGTTCTCGATCAGCTTCAAATTTACTTAACATCAACTGCATCGAGCGAATCTGGCTAGGATCTAGCGGATCGGCCTCGGCTAGGGTGCGGGCGCGGAATACTGGAATCATGTCAGCAAAGGGTAAGCGAATCGTTAACCAGGTATTGATCTCGGTATCAAAGGAGCTCGAGTAGGCCACGCTATCCCATCTGGTATCGGTGCGGATAAAGAATTTGTAGCGCTTACCATCACCTCGGACTCGCAATTCAATCCCGGTGGCTGCCGATAGATCAAACGGGGTTTCAAAATTACGGGTTCGGATCGAGGCAAAGCCCCCTGAATTCGCTGTGGAGACGGTCCCTGCAAAAAAGGCGGTTTGATTGATCACTTGCAGCTGACTGGCACTCACCCCCCCCATCACCACATCATCCAAAGCCCCCCAGATCTGTTTCAATTCAGGGGTGGCGGCTCTAAAATCAAATAAGATCTGTTCAGGCTGAGTGGACCACTGGCGTTCAGTGATCTGGAAAGCGTCTTGAATAAAGGATGTCGGGGCAGATGTATCATTCAAACACACCACCAGAGTTCTAAACCCAGGCATCTCATGGCTCAATTCATCTAGGGTGACCAGCTGCACCATCGATCCTAATCGGGCTTGATCATGCTCCAAATCAGGAACCAAGGCTTGGACTGTGTACCCTTCAGACTGCAATTGCTGGATCAGGGCTACCATCAAAACCGTGTAATTACCACATACCAAAATCTTATGGATCATGGGTTGAATCCTATCAGTTACTGTAGATACGTTAGTTTCAGCCACATCACCCTGGATCCACTGTTGAACGGTTCGGAGCAAGGGGGTGAAGGGTAAAATCTCAAAGTAGAGCGTTGTTTCCAGAAATCGACCCAGATCCCATTGTGGTCTTAATTTAGCCATGATCCGATCCCCGCAACAAAGTACTCGCCTTTTAGTGTAAACAATCTTTTACATGGCCAGATCGTTGCAGCTTCCCCATCAGGAACGCGAGTCCAAGGCAACGCGGTAACCGTGAGGGGCCTATTCTCAGCAGAGATCAGATCGGATAACTTCAAGCCTAGATTTTGGCACTTTAGGCTGGGACCCTGGATTTCTGAGCTGAGAGCTTGGAACTTCGAGCTTGGAGCTTGCACGTTTAAGCGGTATGCCTTGAGATCTGTAGATCAGAACTGAGAACGTTGAGCTGAAAGCTTGGTTTTTGAGCGGTAGATCTTGGGATATGAAGCTCAGGACTGAGACCTTGGGGCTGTCAATCTTGAGATCTGGGGATCAACACTTAGCACTTTGAGCTAGAGGCTTAGATTTTTGAGGTGAGAGCTTGGATGATCATGTTGTAATGATTGGGACTTCAAGTTAAGAGCTTGGATGATCGAGCTGACCCTGTCTTAGGCTCCCGTTTGACCTCGGTTACATTAGAATCCTGACGCACAGGCGTCTTAAGCAGAAAAAAGCCAACCCTAGATCAGAGGTGATCAGTAGGATTGGCAGTTTTGAACTTAAATGAATAGTGGAAACTGTAGGCTCAAGTGACTAGTTTGAGTAGGTTCCAATCGGGAAAGGTGTATCTGCAGTGTCATTGGTTGTTTCACCATCTAAGGCAGTGATACCACTAAAGCTCCAGTTACCCAATACAAACGTGTTCCCGTCAGGACCGGTAGTATCGTTACGGTAAGCCCAACCATCACCATATAAATTTGTATCATCACCCACTTCACCAAAGACATCAATTTGAGTGCCATCTTCATACAAGATCACAACATCGTCGCCGTTATTATTGGCAACATTATCGAGGAAACCGGGATCAAAGCCGAAGAAAGCATTGAAATTAGGTGTTTCAGTGGCGATGTAGATGTACTCACCTGCTGTTGCTGATCCAGACAAAGTGAATTCAGGACCTACCGCAGCCGCTCCATTGTTGGCTGACTCAACACCATAGATGCTTAAGTCTGGGATCGCGTTGACAGCAAAGAGTTCAATAGCCTTGGGGGTTCCACCTGTGAGTGGGCCATCTACAACCCCAGTGAGGATCAGATCAGCGTCACCACCACCACCATTGAAGCTACAAGCTGCAGACAGGGCAATTTGGTTGGCTGCAACAGTTGGATCTTGACCAGGAACGTGCACAACTACACAATCAGATGCCATCACACCTGGGATCACCAACTGATTGAATGCCGCAGTTGCAAAAGTATCCGTAGTTGAGTAGGTTGTAAAGCCAGTAAACAGTTCAATAGGAGAAGCTACAAAGTTGACACTACCTGCCATAAAGCTTGGGGTAGCCAAACTACTAATCTGCACTGAGATCTGAATCTGGCCAGCTGGCTGATTCACAGGAGGAGTCACAGGGATCGGAACTGCTGGAGCCCCTACTGTAAAGGTAGCCACAATGGGATCGTGATCAGATCCAATCACTTCATCTTCACCATTAGCAAAGTCAGCACTGTTAACGTGAACAATGTCAACCTGAGGATTAGAAGCATTCAAGCTGGGGCTCACTAGGAAGTTGTCCAGAACCTGAGAAGTACCGCCAAACACAAAGGTGAAGCGATCATTTTGAGGGACGTTATCCACCAGGTTTGTTAAGCCAGCATCTGTAGCCAACGTTTGAATCGGTGCTGAAAATTCAAAGTCATTGGTATCACCCAAGACAATCACATTGGCATTCGCATCGATAGCAAAGATCTCATTCACAAAGGTAGCAATAGCGGCAACTTGACCCAATCGCTCAGTTTCACTCGTTAAGGTAGGAGGCTGGAAGCGGCCAAAGATCGGCTCATCACCACTCTTAGAGTTGAGGTGCACACCCACTACAAAGACTGTTTCGCCATTGAAAACAAACTCACCCACCAGAGGTCGACGACTATCATCAAAAGGTCCGCCCACCATGGGATCGATCAAACCAGGGTTGAGTTGTAGCTGAGGGACACCACCATTATCGTTAACTGTCGTATCTGTGTTAGCATCTCCAGCGCCACCGGGTGCAGTAGGCAGTGAAACTCGAGCCGGGTTAAATAAGAAGGCAACCCGAATATTTCCGACAGGCTGTCCACCCGTGCTGTCGTCAAGAGGCGCAACTTCAGAAAACTGATAAGTAGGTCCACCGGCAGCCACAATAGCATTGATCAAAGCCTGTAGCGTCTGATCAGCATCAACCGTACCATCATTAGCAGGACCGCTGTTATCTTGAACTTCCTGTAAAGCAATAATGTCGGGGGCATCCAGACGAGTCGCAATATCAGCAGCCAATTGATCAAACTTAGATTGAGGATCAGTGGGATCAAGGTTCAACACGTTGTAAGTGGCAACCTTAAGCTGATCCGCCGCAGATCCAATTAAAGTAGTGGTTTCAGGGGTCAGAGACGTGGGTGTGGTGACAGCAATCGCGCTGGGATCATCAGGCAATAATTCAAAACGACCAAAGCTATAGTCAATCACACCAAAGACTTGATCATTCAGTAGATCACCCGCATTAACCTGTAAGCCATCTCCAGCAATTTCTAGAATCTCAGGGTTGAAGTCAGGTGGATCAAGGAACACACCACCCCGAGTCGTTTGAGGAGTCAGGGTGACACCAGTGGGAGCCACAAAGAATTGATCGAAACGATCGGTAGGTCCTAACACTATGGGCTGATTCACTTCAACCCGCATACCTTCCAGGCTTTCGTAGAAATCAATCCCATCGTTAGCGGGATCGTAAACATTATCCAGCTCGATATTGGCGCCAGAATCATCAGTCACGATCAGGTTAGGTGGAATCCGATCAACACCCAATACAACAGGATCAGGTAAAGGATTACCAGAGCTGACCGGTGTAATCGTTACATTAGTGAGTTGAGTGATCGCTAGATTCGCTTCGCCACCATCGCCTGCACAGATAAAGTCAACACCGCCACAACCTGGACGAAACTCGATCACATCACCAGCAACCAGGATCGAATCACCCACAGCCACTGTAGGGGCACCACCGGTGAACACAAAGATACCGTCAGATGTATCAGGATCTCCATCACCTACAGGATCCTGCATGTAGAAGCCATTGCCAGCTAATTGAGTTACGACACCAGGCACACCTGATACGGGATTACCCTCTAGAGGAGTACCATCAGCTGGGTTGACCAAAGGAGAAATGTGACTAGCACCCTGGATCTCAGGAATGGTGTTACCTGCACCCGGTAAGGGATCCACTACAGGAATAGAGTTAATATCACCCGCCATCAAGGGAACACCTGGGGCCACCGCGTTGGCTAGTGCCACAATATTGTCTGCAGTCCGGATCGCTTCAGGCAAAAAGGTAGATACATACACCACCAAAGCATCTGTTAGATCAGGTGAGGGTGTATCCGGCTGAGCAAAGTTGGTATTGGTTTCGTCAGGGACTGGATCTAGGCCGACTTCTGTAAAGGCACCTGCCGGAAACAAGGTGTTAGCTTGGGCCACAATGTTGGCCGCTGTCCGTTGAGCAACCGGTAATTGAGACGTGGCAAACACTAGAACAAAGTCTTCAAAATCAACCACACCAGGATTAGCCTGATAGAGCAAATTCGTAGCATCGGTTGAATTGGCAATGGAGATCCCTGGAGGCAGATCGCACATCTCAGTCTCAGTCATGGCATCCGCATAGCTAGCCACGTAGAAAGCTGATCCGTCAATGGACACCTGGGGAAAGTCAACCTCACAAAATTCAATAGACTCAGCACTGGTATCCGCCGATTGTAACAAGAGAGATCCGGCTAACCGAGAGGTCGCAGCATTGGTAGCCGGTTGCGGCGCATCAGCACCCGGGGAGTTAACTGAAGTCAACGTTGACCCACCACCGCAAGCACTCAGAGCGATCAAGAGTGCAACCGAAGATAGATTAGACCAATTGAACTTTTTCATCACGTTATCCTTGTTAGTTAGATCACAATCAGGGTTGGGTGAGAATCGTCAAGCTACACAAAATAGTAGATTAGATCTAAGGCTTGACACGGTGGTGAGGAGAAAAGCTTTAAAAACTTGATTTAGAGACAACCTTCTGAAGTAGCAATTTGGCTGTCTGGATTGAGAGGATCTTGTCCTGGGTTGTGAATAATAACACAGTCAGCATTGGTTACACCATCAATTTGAAACTGATCGACATCTAGTTGAATAAACGTAGCACCAATATCAACTGAGTAACTAGTGAATCCTGCAAACAGAGTCAGTGAGGATCGGACAAAAGTTGCGGTTGCAGCAACTCCACTCCCATCAGTTCCCAAGAGCGCAAAGCTCGGTGTTTCCAAATCAGAATTTTGTACTGAAATTTGAATAGTACCTGCAACTGCGCTAAAAGAAGAATTCAAAACAATGATTGAAAGATCTGCCATGGGTGAGGGTGTTGGCGTGGGTGATCCAGGTGACGGAGATGGTGTGGGTGATCCAGGCGTTGCTGTAGGAGTGGGGGTTGGAGCTGGCGATCCAGGGGTTGGAGTTGGAGCTGGCGATCCAGGCGTTGGAGTCGGAGCTGGCGATCCAGGCGTTGGGGTTGGGACTGGTGAAACAGGGGTGGGGCTTGAAACAGGGGTTGGGAGAGCTACTGTTGGGGAATCATCATCAGAACAACTGCTGATCAGAAGGGTGACCACTAGCAGTGTGAGGAGTTTTATACTAAGGCGTGATCGCAGCAAGGCTCGCTCCTTAACAAATATGTTGAGACGACTCTGAGATTCAACCAAAGGCTGATTTTAGAACAAAATCACTTTATCTTCCACAATCAGCCGGATTCCATGCCAATGGTCCTAGTTATACCTACCAGAAATCACCTCAATCATACGTTCTACCTTACCAGCATCATAAAACTTAGGGGAATCAATTTCAGTTTATTACAATTTTAAGAATGGGTTAAACGCACCTGAGATCTGAGCTTGATGTGGCCCAATAGCTGATGTCTAGCCACTTTGAGTCCAGTTTGAG
>CAYSWV010000001.1:107822-145076 GCA_964434865.1 uncultured bacterium | reverse complement strand
TTTGAGTCCAGTTTGAGATCCCTTTAGATAGTCTTGATTTAAACTGTTCTTAATTCATGACCTCTAAATAATAGATATTAGTTTTAAGATTTGCTTCATAGAATGATGAGAAGGTTAACCTTCAGAGCGCTTTTATTTACCCTAGATCCTCTTGCGTCCTGGAATAAGCCTAGGGGAAGGCTTCTAAAACAAAAGCTGCCCCATTTCAGTACAAGGCAGCCTACCCAGATCAAAACTGTTGATCTCGCTTAAATTTAAAAGCCGTTTAGATAACGGTATTATCTGCAATTGCAGCATCCTTGAGAATACAAATAATGCCGTTGGTGATCCAGAAGCCGTCACTCTCCCGATCAGCCTCTTGGACATGATCCTTATTCAAGATCTTGACATTACGACCAATGCGGACATTTTTATCCACAATGGCGTTGCGAACATGGGAGTTAGCCCCGATGCCGACGGCAGGTTGTTGCTCAACGGTTTGAGCTTCACGTTCTTCCGCCGTTTCGTAAAAGTCGGCTCCCATCACTAGGGTGTTTTCAACCACAGTGTTAGCATCTAACCGCGACCGGATCCCGATAATGGAATTGCGGATCTGAGCATTTTTAATGATGCAGCCATCACAGATAATGGATTCTTCAATTGTTGAACTTAAAATCTTGTTGGGTGGCAAAAAACGAGGGCGAGTGTAAATGGGGGCCTCAAGATCATAAAAGCTAAAGGAAGGGACGGGTTGCTTGACTAAAGCCAAATTAGCATTGTAGAAAGCTTCTACTGTTCCAATATCTTCCCAGTAGCCTTTAAACAGATAAGCTTGAAGTTTATAACGATCAAGAGCGTTGGGTAACACCTCTTTGCCAAAGTCAGTCTGATCACGATGGCTCAATAGTTCAGCCAGGACCTCACTTTTGAATACATAGATCCCCATCGAGGCAATGTAGGGCATTCGAGCCGCATCTTCTGCATTAAGCCCCAATTGTTGGGTATCAACTTGCATTTCTTTGAGGGGATCACCCTTAGGCTTTTCCCGGAAAAAACGGACCCAACCCCCATCATCGATCTTCATTAAACCGAAACTAGAAGCCACCGATTCAGTACACGGAATCACCGATAACGTGACATCAGCATTGGTGTTGCGATGATGTTCAATAAAGGGCCGATAGTCCATCCGATACAGGTGATCACCCGATAAGATCAAGTATTCCTTAGCCTTCCAGGAATCCATGAGCCATAAGTACTGTCGCACAGCATCTGCTGTACCTTGGAACCACTCTGGATTTTCAGGGGTTTGTTGAGCGGCTAAGACATCCACAAAGCCACCCGTAAACGGTGAAAACCGATAGGTATTGACGATGTGCCGGTTTAACGACGCTGAATTAAACTGGGTCAAAACATAGATTTTATCGATATCCGAGTTGATGCAGTTGCTCACAGGAATATCGATCAGGCGGTACTTGCCGGCTAGGGGAACAGCTGGTTTGGCTCGTTTTTTGGTTAATGGGTACAGTCGAGTCCCTCGGCCCCCACCTAATATAATTGCCAGTACCTCACGCATACTTGTCCTCCGTCCTGCAGAAGGGTTCCTCCAATAGCATAGACCTTTAGGGTTCGGCAAAGCCTAGAAATTATCAATGACACATCAAAAGCCTAGCCATTATTCCTCAACCTTATTTATGACCTCAAACACGGACCTCAAACACGGACCTCAAAGCGAGTCGTTGGATCCTTCAGGGGTTCGAGTGAAAGAGTGGGTTGGATCATCATCTACACAAATACATTACAATAGGTCCAGATTAGGAAAGTTCTAGGTTTTACATGGCCCTATAGTTGACTTGAGGAAATGCTGGCATTCAGGAACTCCAGAGAACTAAGATCCATAAAGCAGTGCAACCGTCCAGCCTAGGATTTAACATGTCGTTATCTCAGCCACCAGTTCTGAATCACGTTTTGATCATTAAAGACCGGGGTGGTCCTAAGGCCTACTGGTTAACGGCTGAGATGTATTCAATTGGGCGAGATCCTAGCAACAGCATTCGAATTGATTCTCAGTATGCCTCCCGCCGGCATGCCATTTTGTTCAAGAGTCCCTCAGAACATAGTCCTAATGACTTTGTTTATCAGATTATTGATGGCGATGTTGAAGGGAATCCTAGCACTAACGGGCTGTTTGTGAATGGTCACCGCATTGATTTTTGTGATCTTAACGATGGGGATGAGATCTTGTTTGCAAGCGATGCCGTTGCGACCTATGCCCTGCAACAACGGACTCTTGACGATATTTTGTCAACCTTTGAGCATACAGAAATCTCATTTTTAGGATCCTAGGCTGATGCTGAAGACCTGGAAGTGTCTCGGCTTTATTTTAACGCTATCAAGTCACCACACTATCGAGTAACTGGCTGACTTCAGCAACTGATCAGATAAGGATCGTGTCATACTAGCTGGTGACTCATTTCCTTCTCATTGTGGCAGCAACCATGGCACCGATCTCTAAGATTTTAATTGCTAATCGAGGCGAGATTGCCCTCCGAATCATTCGGACCTGTCGTGAGCTAGGTATTAGCACCGTTGCTGTCTATTCCACAGCCGATCGCTCAGCGTTACATGTACAGTTAGCCGATGAAGCGGTCTGTGTTGGTGAGGCCTTAAGTAATCGCAGTTACCTCAACATCCCTAACATTATTTCAGCCGCCATTACTCACAACGCAGATGCTATTCATCCAGGCTATGGTTTTTTAGCTGAAAACGCCAAGTTTGCTGAAATGTGTACTGATCATGATCTGCTCTTCATTGGACCCTCTCCAGATTCAATGCGCAAAATGGCCGATAAAGCCACCGCCAAAGAAACCATGCGCACCGTTGGAGTCCCGACAGTACCCGGCACTCGAGGTTTAGTTGATACCGATGAAGAGGCGCTGCGTGAAGCTGAAAAAATGGGATATCCCGTGATCATCAAAGCTACAGCTGGAGGGGGAGGTCGTGGTATGCGGGTTGCTTATACCCCCTCGGATCTGGTTAAACTTCTCCGGACAGCTCAGAGTGAAGCCGAAGCAGCTTTTGGGGATCGCGGCGTTTATATCGAGAAATTTTTAGAGCGGCCTCGCCATATCGAATTTCAAATCTTAGGAGATGCTCATGGTAATGTAGTTCACCTGTTTGAACGAGATTGCTCCATCCAACGACGCCACCAAAAACTGTTAGAAGAAGCCCCGAGTCCGGCTCTCACCTCATCCTTACGAGCTAAAATGGGAGCTGATGCGGTGAGGGCAGCCAAAGCCATTAATTATCTGGGAGCAGGCACAATTGAATTTCTCTTAGATAAACATGGTAAGTACTACTTTATTGAAATGAATACTCGTATCCAGGTTGAACACCCCGTCACCGAGATGGTAACTGGCCTAGATCTGATTGCTGAACAAATACGTATTGCTCAAGGTGAGATCCTCAGTTTCCGCCAAAAAGATGTTGAACTCAGAGGCCACGCTATTGAATGTCGAATTAATGCTGAAGATCCTAGGCATCAATTTCGTCCTCATCCTGGCGGGATCAAAGCTTTTTTACCCCCAGGGGGTCCAGGGGTCCGCATGGATTCTCATGCCTACACAGACTATACGATTCCCCCTTATTACGACTCTTTGATCGGCAAATTGATTGTATGGGGACCCAATCGCACTGCTGCTATTCAACGCATGCAACGAGCTCTGGGTGAATGTGCCATTATGGGGGTGCCCACAACGATTCCATTTCATCAACGGATTCTTCAGGTTGAGGCTTTTTTGAAAGGTGAGATCTATACCGACTTTATCCAATCCCACAGAACGGATCTAGAGTACTAGCCTGGGGAATGGGGTTACTACTCTATGGATACTTCTACTGCAGCTGGAGTGACTTTGAATTTTAATAAGAATCTTATACCCTAATTAAATAGTTTATTATGTAACATTACTAACTCTGATTCTTGCGGATCTCAGCACTCAAGCCTATACTCAAATGAGTTGAAGCTCTGTGAGGTTGTGATGAAAACCGGTTCAGTACTTAGATCATTGGGGATGATCCTACTATCATCAGGGGCAGCCTTGGTCGGATCGTGTAGCACAGGAACGCAATCGCCTCTGAGCCTGGCACCTTCTCAACCTGATGCTTCGGTTGCCACTGCCGTGCCAGCTGGCTTGCTAGAATTTACCATTACAGCGCTGAACCCCTTGTCCGATACTGATACTCTTCAAGTTGGACCCATCACAGTAGTAGCTCTGCCAGGCCAGGATCAAGCTGCACTCACCCGTACTTATGTTTCAACTTTAGTTGATGCCTTGGTACCTGTTGATCCCAAGCAAGCACTCACCCTAGCAGACTATCCAGAAGCCCGTATTTCTATTCAATCCCGAGTTTCTGATCAGACCTATTTTCTCTACCAGGGCGATTTTCCAGCTGTCACGTTTGATGACTTTGTCTTGACTTTTTCCCTCTCATTACTACCAGAAGCTTTGCGCACACCTGACAATATTGTAGCTATCGCCAACTCGTTATTCCCGCAACGACCTCAACCTTACGCGGCTGGTGATTTAGATCCAGTGCCCAATGCAACGAATACCGACTATGTGGCTGGAGGGCAAGTTCCAGCACCTGATTTAGAAGACGTTGCTGCTGTTTATGCAGCGTTTTTACTACCTGAGAGCTTGAGGACAGCCGATAATCTCTCACAGTTTATTGAGGTCATTGCACCGGCTTTATCGGTAGCTCCTGAAGATATTGAAACCATTCCTGGTGAGACCTTTCCTGGTGAGCCAATTGAAGTGGTAACTACTATACCAGCTCAGGTGGTTCCAGGTGAGACTGTTGATCTATCCTTTGAAATCACTGCTCCAGCGGGTATTGATCGGATTGAAGCAACAGTCGCCTTGGCCAATCCTGCTCAGTTTCAGTTTTCAGGCACATTCACTCCAGCTGATATTGGCTGTGATCCCTTTGTGTGTTCTGCATCGTTCCCGATTACAGTTCCCTTAAACTTACCGGTGCCTAATGCAATATCAGGATCAGCTGAGATCTTTGATACTCTTGGTAACTCAATTATGGTTGAAGAAGAGATTATGATTATTCCTGTGTCTCCATAGGTCAAATCAGCCTTCCTCTCTAAATCTGATCAGATCACAAATAAATTGACGATTTTTGTCCAGATAGGGTAAGTTACATGATGTAAATGGTTTGCTATTCCTATTCACAACACCTACTAGAGCTGAACCCATGCGTCTAGCTGTATATCGATTTAGTTTTTACTTTATCTACCCCTGGTTTAGTCCGGGGCTCACAGGTGTTGGCTGAAGCATAACTTAAGCATAGTCTTCAACGAAACCCTGAAGCCCTGAGCCTAGAAAGCTTGGGGCTTCACTTATGAAATCCACTCAGAGGATCTGATCATGTCAGTCAAGACGGAAAACTGCCACATCTTGGAGACCACACCCTTGATTTCTCCCAAAGCCGTAAAGGCGAAACTGCCTATTACAGATGCTATTGCTGACCAGGTACGGCAAACACGCCAAGCCATTCGAAATGTGATTCATGGCCGCGATTCAGAGCGTCTAGTCATTATTGTGGGTCCCTGTTCTATTCATGATCCTGAGGCTGCCTTTGAGTATGCTCATCGATTGAAGCAACTAGCTGATGCCACCCAAGAGCAATTGCTAATAGTGATGCGAACTTACTTTGAAAAGCCACGGACTACCGTTGGTTGGAAAGGATTAATCAATGACCCCCGTTTAGATGGATCTTGCGATATTCCGTCGGGATTGGATTTAGCTCGATCTATTTTGTTAAAGATTAATGCCATTGGGCTGCCCTGCGCTGTAGAAATGCTAGATCCAGTGACACCCCAGTACACAGCTGATCTGGTCAGTTGGGCTGCTATTGGTGCTCGCACTGTTGAAAGTCAAACCCACCGTGAAATGGCTAGCGGCTTATCAATGCCTGTAGGTTTCAAAAATGGGACTGATGGCCAGCTCCAAATTGCTCTTAATGCCATTATCTCTGCTAGTCATGCTCATAGTTTTCTGGGGATTAATCAGGATGGTGTGACCTGCATGTGTAAGACATCAGGCAATCCTGATCGGCACATTGTCCTAAGAGGGGGTACTCAGCCTAACTATGGTCCTGATGTCATTGCCAATGCTGCTGCCCTGATGCATGAACAAGGGATTCAACGTTCGGTAATGGTTGACTGCTCACATGGCAACTCCAACAAAGATTACACTCGCCAAGGTCTTGTACTGGAATCGGTTGCTGAGCAATATAGTCAGGGTCAGGCTGCGATTATGGGTCTGATGCTTGAAAGCAATTTGAATGCAGGTAAGCAGTCCTGGAATCAAGGTAGAGATCTGCAATACGGGATGTCAATCACAGATGGTTGTATTGGGTGGGCCGAAACCGAAACTCTCCTCATGGAGCTAGCTCAAGCTGTTCGTAATCGTAAGCCAGCCTTAGTGTAATGAGCCGCCTCACTAAGGGTTTTAGGTTGCTGAACCAACTTGAGATCCTTTCACACCCCCATTAGGTCTGCATAGCTAGATGGATAGCCGTAAAGTGCTCAGATAAAAACCGTTGATAAGCCTGCAGCACGCCTTCTGGGTCCTCTAGGGGTGGGTAATGGCCAATGTTTGGATCGAGTTGATATAACCTAGCGTCTGGACAATGATGTTGCCAAAAAGTAGGGACGTCTTGACCTGAGACTGGATCTGCCGCTCCATTGATCAAACACATCGGAATAGAACTCCCTTGTAAAGCACCGACCCAGCGCTCTCGATATTGGGAGCGTTCTTTGAGGTAGGCCAAGACATCAGGCACCACTCGATGACCATCTTGATAAGTTAGCAATTGCCAAATAGCTTGGAGATCAGATGCAGAGGGTTGAGTTTGAGGACCAAAATTACGAGACAGTTTTTGACAAAACACCCGATAGGGATAGGGAGTTGAACGGACAATAGTAGCTCCCAAAGGAGTCAGTAATAGTTTTTGTGTCAGGGTTGGTCGAGTGGCTTCAGGAAACAAGCCACCATTGATGAAGCTGATCGAACGAATCTGAATAGGATGGTTAGTTTGAGGATCAATCTGACGCGCCAACAATTCTTGGGCTGTTGTGACACCATAGGCATGGGCTAAGATGTGCACGTGCTCGATATCACGACTTTTTAGTAAAGCTTCAACACAGTCCGCTAAATTGAAAATTGAATAAATCGGCTCACGAGGTTTGTCAGAAAAGCCTGATCCCAAAAAATCAAGGGTAATCACTCTAAAGTGGCGGGTTAATGTCGGCCATAGTTTGTGAAATCCCCAAGATGCTGTTGGATAGGCATGTAGGAGTAGTAACGGATCACCTTGTCCCGCTTCAGAGTAAAAAATTTGATGTGTGTGATAGTTAAAAAATTGGCCCTGGCTTTGCCATGTATTGGGATGCATATACCTTCAACCGATCAACGAGTAGCTCAATTATACTGTGATGGTGTGTATTGACTTAGGTCGGATCGGATTGATAAAAATGTTGCAGATCAATTAAGAGTTGAAGACACTGTTTCGGTGTCATAGTTGAAGGCCTGAGGAAGCTTGAGCTAGAGTGTTTTATCAGAATAGCTTTAACTTTGTCCGGTGATAACGCACCTAATTGAACAACTTTCATCGACCACTCGGTAAAATATCGAGAGTCAATTGCACACAATTCAATCAGCTCAGCATCATAGTGGCGTTGATCTTGAGCAATCCGATGGTAAGTTTGACTCACAATTTTACGATCCCCTTCAAGGCATTGTAAAAACATGTCATCTCCGTAGCACAGTAGGCCTGTAATTCCAACGGGTGTATTGTTCTTTTCGGATTTTTCTAAAATGTCTTTGAGATCCTGGTATCGTAGGTTGGGATCTGCCTGGCTGCAATACGTTAATCGATATAAACTCATGTCCTAGTCCATGGAAATTGTAGGGTTAAGCCTAACGCTATCGGCTTTCTGAGAACTTAGTCAAGAGTAGAAAAGCTGCCGTTGACAGTCATCTTTCGGGCTTTGATCTCGCAGGTATCTCACGATGATGGTGCATAAAATTCGGCAGGCTCACTAACTAGATTCTGCCCTTGGCTCAGAATAGATGACCTACTCGATCATAGATGCTAGTTGTTGCTCACAGGTTTTAAGGAGTCTCCGACCTTCTTGAAAAGAGATCAGCTCTAAGCCTTGTTCTAAGGTGCACCAGCGATAGTCAGCTAATTCTTCAACTTGGATTGTGATTGAAGGTAAAGATCCAGAGCTAGACAACGGCACTAAAGCCACAAAGTAAGTCACTGTCTTTTCAATCCGTACCCCTGTAGGGCTATAAAACTGGTAAGTTTCTGAGAGTTGAAGTCCATCTACCAAATTATAGATGTTCAGTCCAGTTTCTTCCTCAAGCTCACGCTGAGCTGCCTCTAGGTCAGTTTCATCACCATCTTTATGGCCTTTAGGAAAGCCCCAATGCCCCTTGTTGTGAAAGATTAACAGGTAGTGGCGAGGCATACCGTTAATAGCCGGAACCACTGGAATGATGCCAAAGGCTTCATCTTTAGCCGTTGGAGTCGCCATAATACTCAAATCCTAGGGATACCAGCACGGCTATCATATCATTGTAACCTGGCGGCAGGCTGCACTCCATAGCTTGAGATCCAGGGGATGCTGGTTATAGCACTAAAGTTGAAAAGGCGCCTCTAGGGTAATGCCAAATACCTGACCTGGACGTAAAATAACAACTCGAGGAGCTGTGACGTTACCTACTAACACACCTGATGCTGCCCCGCCTAACACGCTTCCCACTGAGATACCTCCTGTAAGAGCACCTAGAACCGTACCAGCCACAGCTCCAATAGCCGCATCACCTGCAATAGCATCCGCTTCAAATTCACGAGGGTCTTTTTCGTCTGGGATGATCGCTGAGCGAGCTTGGATTGGGTAACTACGATCATTAAGGACCAGTGAATTGATCACTATTTGCGATCCCCCTGCCGCTGGTTGAAGTTGTCCATATAGACGACTGCCCGCCGGTAACATCAGCTGACCTGTGGCGTTGTAGATATTTTGAGAGACGGTTAATGTAATCGGGTGAACGGTATCAGGAGCAAAATATTGCGATTCTGTTGAATTAATGCTGGTGGCTGAGATCACCGTTCCTTGCTGCAGTTGGATCGCTTCTAAATCAAATTGCTGCTGAGCACTAACTGGTACAGGCCACACTAGTGGGGTCGTCAATAACCCAATCAGCAGGAGAGGTAAGCTTTTCAGTTGGCTTGACTTCATGAGCATCACCTTTAATAAGTAGTCAGGCTTGATCAGTACCGTTTGTCTAAGTAACTAAGAGTCGATTTGTCAATAGATGGTAGCTAACAGAACGTAATCACAACTCATCTCTTATTCTAAACGAATGACCTTGAATCATTAGGTCCTATAGGTGCAAACTCAGTGACTTTTTATCGCCTCTGTGGCTACACGAGATGACGAGTCTTAATGTATCGTGTGATAGGATACCCGATCTTTCAGAGATCTCAAAATCTGCAAGGGTTAGGGGCATACTAGGTAAGAGCACCTAGCGTTTGAGGTTCAGCACTTATGCTGTTGCTGTCAGAACCAGAGTCTACTCAATTAACCTCAGTCTCCACAGTCAAACTCATGCGGTGGCAACGATCGAGATATTCCCTTTGGGATCGAAGACAAGACATTTTTTCCACCTCAGCTCATCTGGTGTTTCTATTGCTGTGGGACAATCTAGTCTCGAAAAAAACCTATGAATTACAGCAACAACGAGCTCAGTGGCTAGGGCAACAGTTGCTCGATCTCGGTCCCACATTCATTAAAATTGGTCAAGCCTTGTCAACCCGAGTCGATTTGTTCCCATTAGCTTATATTGAATCCTTATCCAGTCTTCAAGATAAAGTACCAGGTTTTAGTGTTGAAAGAGCTCAAGAGATTATTGAATCCGAACTTAATCGCCCCCTAGATCAAATTTATCAATCCTTTGATCCAGAGCCTATTGCTGCAGCAAGTCTGGGTCAGGTGCACAAAGCTCAACTCTATACTGGTGAAGAGGTGGTTGTCAAAGTACAACGACCTGGGTTAGAGCAACTCTTTAGTTTGGATCTGAAGGTTTTACGGGAGTTGATTCGAGTTCTCCAAGCTTTGATGCCATCAGTCAAGCAATATGATCTAGAAGCAATTTACAACGAATTTTTTGCCTTTTTGTATCAAGAAATTGACTACATTCAAGAAGGTAAAAATGCCGATCGTTTTCGCCAGAACTTTCAAGATGATTCCAGAGTTTTAGTACCCCAAGTTTATTGGGAATGGACAACAGCTAAAGTCTTAACAATGGACTATTTGCCTGGCATTAAGATCAACGATCGAACTACTCTGGAAGCCTGCAATATTGATGTCAAAGCTTTGAATAATCTTGGAATTTATTGTTATTTAAGACAACTCTTACAAGATGGGTTTTTTCAAGCTGATCCCCATCCAGGTAATATGGCGGTTACTCAAGATGGCTGTATTATCTTCTATGATTTTGGCATGATGGCAGAAGTCAAATCGATAGCCAAAGATAAAATGATTGAAACATTTTTCGCTGTGCTCCGCAAAGATTCTAAAGTTCTAGTGGATACTCTGATTGATTTAGGCCTACTCGAGCGCACCTCAGATATGAAACCTATCCATCGGATGGCAACCTTTATTTTGGATAAGTTTACAGAGAAGCCTGTTGATATTCAAGCATTTGATGAAATGCGCAGCGAGATCTATGACATGTTTGAACAACAGCCCTTTCGTATGCCCCCTCAAATGACTTTTATCTTAAAATCTTTAACAACACTAGATGGGATTGCCCGGGTGCTTGATCCGGAGTACAACTTTATAGTGGCGGCCCAACCCTTTGTGAAAAAAATGATGACATCCAAGGGTAGTGGTAATCTCTTAAGTCAATTGGCTCGTCAAACTCAATCTTTAATTCAGTATCGGTTACAAAAACCCAATGCTGTTGAATTAGCGGTGCAACGACTGGAGGATCGGCTAGAACAAGGCGAAATTCAGCTACGAACCCGCTCTCAAGAGTCAGAACGCTTATTGCGACGCCTCAATATGGCTTTAAAAAGTTTGATCTACACCTGTTGGACAGGATTTACTTTGATTGCTGGAGCTATTTTATTAACGGGTAATCAACTCTCTTTCGCCATTGCCATTTTTGTCTTATCAGGGCTTGGATTTCTGGCTTTACTCCGATCATTTATTGCCTTGCTGCTGCGCGAAAATTTGGATAAATATGCGGGTCGATCCTAATTGGTTTTAGCACCTAATTGGTTTTAGCGATTGGGATCAGCTAGATTCCGAAATTGTGTAAATTGGCTTTCAAACAGTAGCTTAACTGTTCCTGTCGGCCCGTTCCGATGTTTAGCAATGATGACTTCAGCAATACCCCGTTCAGTTGTGTTGGGGTCATAATATTCAGGTCGGTAAAGCATCACAACAATATCGGCATCTTGTTCAATGCTGTTGTGAACCACAATTTGATTAGCCACAAAATTATGATGACGAGGCATTTCAATATCAAAAACATCAACTTGATCTTGATAGTCTTCAATGGAGACAATGGGATCCCATAGGATTTCATCATGGATGGCAATAGCAATGTCTTCTTCTAGTTGTAGATCATCTAGAGATTTCCAGCCTTGGCGAGTCAGAAAGGGATGATTACCTGTAGCTGCGATTTGGCAGTTTAATCGAGTTTTCAGCTGATGAAGTGTCTTGATTCCACTATGAAATACTTTCACAGGAGTTTGAGGCACCAAGCGCCCTCGTAGGTTCATACTCAGTAAACGGGGTAAGACTTTTTCAGATCCGAGATTAGCTAATTGCCTCAAGGTCCAGACTTTACCCGTATCCACATCAGTGACTTCGGTATTCCCATCTAAGCAACCTGACTCTCTCAGATCAGCAAGCTGGGGACGTTTATCAGATCGAGATTCGACTGCCCGACTGAGTTGTGACAACACGACAACTGGAGTTGACAGTTCTTTGGCTAAGCCTTTTAGGCCTCGGGTAATCCGGGAGAGCTCCTGCACGCGGTTATCAGCTACAGCCCCCTGCATCAGTTGTAGGTAATCAATCAAGACCATGCCCAAGACGCCTCCAGTTTCAGCTTGTAAGCGGCGGGCCTTGGAGCGGACTTCAGTGATAGTACAGCTGGCGGTATCGTCGATGTAGAGAGGAGTTTGAGCTAGAAAGCCAAAGGCTTGACTTAACCGTTGCCATTCATTTTCGTTAATCCGCCCGGCCCGTAACCGCCCACTTTCGATGCGAGCTTCACCTGCTAACATCCGCTGTACTAACTGTTCCCGGGACATTTCTAAACTGAAAACAGCAACTGGAAGCTTGGTATAGATTGCTACGTTACGTGCAACATTTAAAGCGAAACTGGTTTTACCCATAGCTGGTCGGCCCGCTACAATAATCAAGTCTGAGCGTTGTAAGCCTTGCGTGATATTATCTAGATCAATAAACTTAGTTGGAATACCAGGCAGTTCTGATCCAGTTTGAAATTTATCTTCTAGATCAGAAAAAATCGTCAATAGGATTTCAGAGGCCGGGACTAATGATCGTTGAACTCGTTCTTGGGTCACTCCAAAAATAGATTGTTCGGATTGATCCATGACTTGAGCTAGAGGTTGACTGGTATCGTAAGCCAGCCGGGCAATGGTTTGGCTAGCCTGGATCAATTGGCGACGAATATATTTATCTTGAACTAACTTGGCATATTGATCGATATTGATACTGCTGACCGTTTGCTCCAGAAATCGCCGGATCGTGGCGGTACCCCCAATACGTTCTAACCGACCATTATCCTCTAACCAAGCCGATACTGTGGTCAGATCAGTGGGTCTACCCTGGCTGTGAAGGTGGAGAGCCGCTCGGTAAATCTCTTGGTGAGCAGAAATGTAGAATGCTTCAGGCTGGAGAACCTCGGCTACCCGATTAAAAGCATCTGGATCGAGCAGCAGACCACCAATGATCTCCTCCTCAGCCTCGATGTTTTGTGGAGGTAAGCGGTCTCCACCGGTCAGGTCATAACTATGGGTCACAAGGTTTGCCAGCCAGCTCGGTAGATGCAATAGTCAATGCCCAGAGTTAGTCTGGTACCACCACAATATTAAGCGTGGCTGTCACCTCTGGATGTAACCGAACTTGAACAGAATAGGTTCCCACGGTTTTGATGTCGTCTTCCAGAATAACGTTACGACGATCAATATCAAGACCACTTGAGGCTAATACCACCTCAGCAATATTTTCAGTGGTTACAGTACCAAATAGGGCGTCATTTTCACCCACAGTTTTGGTAATGGTAAAACGACCAATGGTTTCCAGAGCTGTCTTATAAGAGATAGCTTGCTGTCTTTCGGCAGCTTTGCGGGCTAGCACCTGCTCTTCTCTCATTTTCTGTTCTTTAAGGACACCTGCTGTTACTCGGCTAGCTAATTGGCGTGGAAATAGATAGTTGCGGGCATAGCCTGGCTTAACATCAACAATTTCTCCCGCTTTTCCCAACGGAAACACATCTGATCTCAACAGCACTTGTACGTTTCGCTTTCCCATAATGTATCGATCCTTCCCAACTCGGTTCTACCCTTGAACTTTAATTTGATCAATCCCTAATCCGATCAATCCCTTGACAATCCCTTGAACTGGAGCTGAGGCTGGTTCTCTCAGATCAGCTGGTTAGGCTAATGATTGAAGACTAACGTTCTGAGCTTAACTGGGATTAGCTTGGACCAGCCCCAAAGCCACAGTCTTCTAGTATAGAGGATCTGACTTGTGTCTGACTACTAGCTTATAGACAGAGTCCTACTTTGGATGGATTCAGGACCTGGTATACTTCTTTATTAAGGTTGATCTAGATTGAATGTATGAGTGAACTGGTATGAGTGAACCGAAAGGTTTTGGTAAAACAACCAAGCCCTCTAAAAAGGCAGCATCCCCTGGATCCCAAAAACGAAAAAAAGCTCAAAAGCAATACGACAACCTGTCAGAACAGGGCTTTCCTGAATTCAACATTTTCGTGCGTCTTCCTGAAAAACCGGATCAGTGGCTACCGGTGGGGTCCATTGCCGTCAAGCGCTCCAGTGCGGTGAATCAAGCTCTTTTTCAAAATGAGGTGGAGCTCCAAAAAGGTGCTCTTCGTTTGTTCCCTCGTCTAACTAAGCGGAAAGACGAGCTGGAATATGGCTACCGCCTCAAGGACAAGGCGTTTGCTGACGAGCCCATTCAGCTAGCACAACGACCTGCCCCTTCGCTCTTGCAAAAGCTGCGCACCAACCTGCAGAGCTGGATCGAGCGACTCAGGCCTGGCCAGCCCATATCCTAACTTACCCTCACTACCCTGCAAAGCTTAAAGGGTTTAAGAGGCTGCTTAAGGTTTAGGTGGCTGCTCGGACCCAAACGTCTGCTTGTATTCTTGTTCGAGATCATCAATTTCTTCCAGCGTTTGCTGAACATCAATACGCAAAGTGCCCAAGTCTGATTTATCCAATAGCTGCTCAATCGCGGGTCGGATTTCCTTGATCACTTTATCAATTCGCTCTTTCAGCTTGTCAGCCGTGTCCATAGAGTTAGTGTCCTGCGCTCCGTAGTTATGCATTCAGCCTAACAGCTTCTGAGATCTCTAGAACACTCTATCTAGACTGCTTATGGAGTGTTGAGATCAGGAGTGCAGAGGTGACCAGTACCAGGTATCGTTATAAAGTTAACAACTTTAGGTCATCCATACTTCATGATTGCAGATACCGTTATTCATTCCACAGCAACCAGACCCAAGCTGAAACTCAAAGATGTTGTGAAAACCTTACCTCAAGAATGCTTTCAAAAGGATCCACGTAAGGCTTGGTTCTCGGTTTGCATCAGTGTGGTTGCGGCTGGTTTAGGCTACCTAAGTATTGCTTACGCACCCTGGTTTCTGTTGCCCTTAGCCTGGATTTTAACGGGTACTGCATTAACGGGTTGGTTTGTAATTGCCCATGATTGTGGTCATCGTTCTTTCGCGAAGCGACGGTGGGTCAATGACTGGGTTGGCCACCTCATGTTGTTGCCTTTACTCTATCCCTTTCATAGTTGGCGGTTGCTGCACGATATCCATCATCGTCACACTAATAAGCTAGATATTGACAATGCCTGGCATCCTTGGACTGTCCAGATGTATCAACAGTCTGGGCCTCTAATGCAAAAGATCTATCAAGCTCTCCGTGGTGGATTCTGGTGGTTGGCCTCTGTGGCTCATTGGGCTACTTTACACTTTAATCCGGCTGAAGTAGCTGAGCGAGATCAAAAGAAGATGAAGTTTTCAATCGCTGTGGTTCTGGGGTTTGCGAGTATGGCTTTCCCTACTATCATCCTTACGTTAGGTTGGTGGGGCCTCGTGAAATTTTGGCTGATGCCCTGGCTGGTTTATCACTTTTGGATGAGCACGTTTACCCTAGTTCACCATACGTTGCCCGATATTCAATTTTACCCGGTTGAAACCTGGGATGAAGTGACTAGTCAATTGGAAGGGACTGTTCATTGTGACTACCCTAAGTGGGTTGAGTGGCTTTGTCATGATATTAATGTGCATGTGCCGCACCATTTATCAGTGGCTATTCCGTCTTATAACTTAAGGATGGCTCATGCTAGTTTGAGAGAACAGTGGGGTCATCGTTTAATTGAACGCAGCTTTTCATGGAATTTGATTCGAGAGATCATTGATCAATGTCATCTTTATCATCCCGATCAAGCCTATATCGCCTTTGCTGATCTGGAAGGTTAAGGAGACGAATAGCTAACTCGATCGGTAATGGGAGGGTGACATGACAGCTCTAAGCTTGGACGATCCACAGCAGTTTGTGGAAGCTCGACTACAGTTGCATTACGCCGTTCAATGTATTGCTGCCGTTGGGGCTGCTTTGGCTGATCCGGTCGCAGACTATAGCCACACCAGTATGAGCTGGGAGCCTGTGGGTGCCCAAGCAGGGCTAGTGGGGGGAGTGGTTCCGGTAGCCTATCCGTTCCGAGTGGGCTTAGACCTAATGACCTTAACCCTGGTCCTGTTAAATCCCACCCTAGACTTGATTGCTACCTCTAAACTAGAATCAAGGACTCTAAATCAAGCTTTAGACTGGCTTAAAGCTGAGATCAAGCCTCGAGGTGCTGCCGTTGAAACTATCCAGTTATTACAGCATCCTGATGATTTTCCACACCACTCTTTAGCTGAAGGAGACAGCTTCAAAGCCCCTCAAACCCTTCCGATGGAAGCTGTCTGGGCATATCTAAGTCACACTCATGCAGTGTTGCAGTCGATCAAAGCCTCCCTACCTCAAGCCTCACCTATTCGGATCTGGCCCCACCATTTTGATATGGCTTTCACGTGGGATCGCCTTGATCCAGTCACACAAGTGACCCAATCGATTGGGGTAGGCTTATCGCCAGGTGACCAGATTATTTCTAAACCCTACTGGTATGTCACCATCTGGCCCTATCCTGAACCTAATGCTCTACCTGAGTTGCCAAAAGTGGGTTATTGGCATACTGAAGGATGGACTGGAGCGGTCTTACAGGCTACAACTCTTTTGGCTAGCGAGCAACCCAGCTCCGATACCGTGGCTCGTTTTCTGTCAGCAGCGATCCATCCCTTTAGACCTTAGTTATCCCTTTAGACCTTAGTTTTAGATTCGACATCAGTAAACCCCCACTCGGGCAGGACTTGATTACGCCCAGCTCGTTTAGATTCATATAGCATTTGATCCGCTTGAGACACTAAGGTTTCAACAGTTTGGTCTGTTTCTTCAGATGGGACAACACAAGCCACACCTAGACTCAAGCTGACAAAAGAACTTACATCTGAATTTGCATGAGGAATCTGTAGGGACATCACTTGCTTTTGAATCCGTCTAGCTACAGAAACCGCCCCTTCAAGGTTGGTATACGGTAAAATGATGATAAATTCTTCGCCACCATATCGAGCAGCTAGATCAAAGGGTCGATGAATAGCCATATTGATGGCATGGGCTACAGCTCTAAGGCAGCTATCTCCTTGAGTATGACCATAGGTATCGTTATAGCGCTTAAAGAAATCAATATCGCACATGATCAAGGATAGGGGAGCCTGCTCCCGATAGACTTGCCGCCAGACACGGTGCAGATAAACATTAAAGTAACGTCGGTTAGCCAGTTGCGTTAACTCGTCGTGGGTAGCCAGAAACTCCAGTCTTTCATTCGCTTGTTGGAGAGCCACTTCTGCCTCTAAACGCTCTCGGATCTCGGCTTCCAGCTTTTCATTCTTAGCTTGAAGTTGCTGTTGAAGTTGTCTAATTGTTAAGTGATTTCGGACTCGGGCAATAACTTCTTGCGCATGAAAGGGTTTGGTAATATAGTCAACGCCCCCAACTTCAAAAGCTTTGACTTTGTCGGTAACATCATCTAGGGCTGTAATAAAGATGATCGGTATGGTGTTGGTTCGGGTTGAAGCCTTGATCTGGCGACACACTTCGTACCCATCCATGCCTGGCATCCGAATATCTAACAGAACCAGATCGGGGGGCAATGCTTCAATCGCCATCAGCCCTCGCTCGCCGCTGGTGGCCTTACGTACCTTGCAACCCATATCGGCTAAGATCTGAGCCATTAAGTGAAGATTCACAAGAGTATCATCGATTACGAGGATATCGGCTAGCAATTGAGATCGATGGGGTGATGGTATACTCATGCTCAATCAAATAGTTTCTACTATGGCTGTTAGGATGATTCACCAAGCTCAAGTGACTCAGTGATGATACACAAGGTACACAAGGGTATTATCAACTACGATGATAACCACTAACGGTTGATCAGCCCATGGATTGAGATCTTAAAAAAAATCAGGATCTGGGAATTAGAATCTGGGAATTAGGACTAAGGCTCTTCACTCAGACACTTATCCCCCTAAAAACATCTCTGCAATCTCTTGATTAGCTAATAAATTATCACCTGTGTCTTCAAAGCGATTTTCCCCCATAGCCAGGACGTAGCCATAGTGAGCCATGGCTAAAGCTTGCTTAGCATTTTGTTCAACCATAAAGATACTCACCCCCATGCGGTTAATGTCTTGAATGATATTAAAAATTTGTTCAATAAACAAGGGAGATAATCCAGCTGTTGGTTCATCAAGTAGTAAAAGCTTAGGTTCAACCATTAGAGCACGGCCCATAGCCACCATTTGACGTTGCCCGCCCGAGAGCGATCCAGCTGCTTGGTGGCGTTTAGTCTTTAAAGGCGGAAATAAATCATAGATGTAGTCCAGTTGTTTTGTAAACAAATCGGTGCGAATGAAGGCACCCATTTCCAGGTTTTCTTGAACAGTTAAGCTCGGAAAGACATTATTGGTTTGAGGCACGAAACAGATCCCTTGTTTGACCAGTTGGTCTGCACGGAGTTGAGTGATCACTTGATCTTGAAATAAAATTTGGCCTGATCGGATTGAAACTAACCCAAACAACGATTTAAGAACTGTGGATTTACCTGCTCCATTAGGCCCAATAATTACCACGATTTGACCTGCTTCAACCTGCATATTGACACCCTTGAGAATATCAACGCCCCGGTAGCCTCCATAGATATTTTGAATGTCTAACAAGCTCATGATTTAAACCCTCCTGATCCCTCTAGGACAGGCATATTGCCAAGATAGGCTTCTTGAACAGTAGGATTTAGGCGAATCAAATCCATCGTGCCCTGAGTTAAGACTTTACCTTGAGCCATGACCACCACATGATCACAAAGCTGGGTCACTAGATCGATATCATGTTCAATAATGCAGAAGGTACAGCCTCGTTCTTGATTCAAATAGCGAATGAAATCAGAGAGCTGACTGAGTAGAGTCCGATTCACGCCAGCCCCTGGTTCGTCTAACAGGATCACTTTGGCCTCCGTCATCATGGTGCGACCTAGCTCTAAGAGTTTCTTTTGCCCACCTGATAGACTGGCTGCTAGTTCGTCTCGGACATGACTTAAATTAAGTTGTTCTAAGACTGCTTCGGCTCGTTCGCGGATCTGGGCATCTTGTTGTCGCACTTGCCGCCATCGCAACCAAGCAACAAGCACATTTTCTCCCATTTGGGCTGGGGGCACTAACATCAAATTTTCCAAGACGGTCATACGACCAAATTCTTTGGGGATCTGAAAAGTTCGGACTAAACCCTGATGAAACAACCGATGGGGGGGGAGGCCGGTTACATCAGTTCCATCCAGTTGGATCGAGCCACGAGAGGGTTTAATAAAGCCAGCAATAATGTTGAATAGGGTCGTCTTGCCCGCACCATTGGGACCAATTAAACCTGTGATCTGACCTTGCTGGATTTCAAAGGAACAGCCATCTACAGCCTGAATCCCACCGAATTGTTTAGATACCCCATCTATTACTATCACGGTTGCACCTGATACTCACTAGTCTTCTGGATAAATATGGATCAATATGATCGAATCATGATCTAGTTTAAGCGATGAATTTAGGTTTGTAACAGACCTCTATGATGATCTCAGCTCTGAGCCTGCTCATTCTGATCGCTAACTTCAACTGACTGGTATGCTAGACTATACGGTTTTCAAATATTAGCTCTCTCAGGCTTTGGTATGATCAAGCGGAATCCTTAGAAGGTGGCTCATTGAACGACGATCTATTCAATGCTCTAAGCCAGTTGATTGATCCAGCCGGTATCCAAGTTTGGGATAGCCTTGAGCTACTCTGGCGAGAACAAGTGGGGCAGGCCTTAAACTATCCTGCATCGCCTCCTGCCGTTTGGGTTAGGCCTAACACGACTTCTGAATTAGCAACTGTCGTTCAAGCCTGTCATGTTCACCACTGGCCACTCATGATCTGCGGACAGCGTAGCAAAATCAGTTGGGGTCAACCGTTGGATCCAGTCAATCTGATCCTGAGCACTCAACACTTAACTCAAATCATTGATCATGCGGTCCCGGATCTAACAATTACAGTTGAAACTGGATTGCGCCTGGCTGATCTGCAACGCCATCTCCAACAGACGCATCAATTTTGGCCTGTTAACCCGATGTACCCTGACTCAGCGACGATCGGGGGCATCATTGCTACAGCAGATACTGGCTCATGGCGACATCGGTATGGCGGGATTCGAGACTTAGTTCTGGGTTTGCAATGGATTAGATCGGATGGCCAACTGGCTAAAGCAGGTGGGCGAGTGGTGAAAAACGTAGCCGGATACGATCTGATGAAATTAATGACAGGGGCCTATGGGACTCTAGGAGTTTTAACAGAAGCCACTCTACGGTTGTATCCCAGACCTGAACAGCAAGCTCGGGTGATCTATGCTGGCCCTGCTGAAGCTATTGATGCCTTACGATACCAACTCTTAGACTCAACATTAACTCCAGTGGCTGTGGATCTAGTTTCAGCAGCTATTCTGGTGCAGTTAAATCCTCAAGCTTCAAGCCAACTTTCAAGCACTACAATAGGCTTGATCATTGAATTTCATGGGTTAACTGAAACTGTTAAACTTCAACTAGAACAGGTGGCTGAGATGGCCCCAGCTTGTACTCTGATCCAGTCACAGATGGGTGATGACCCTTACTTTGAGTCTCAACTAGCCCAATGCTTATCGTTGGAGTCTCCTTCGTTTTTGGCCAAGCTGGGACTGTTACCCAATCAGGCTACACAGGGCTTATTAAATTTGGTTGAGCAATTTCCACAAAGTTTGATCCAGATTCAGGCAGCTAGTGGTGTTGGTCGCTGGCGCCTGCCGCCTTCAACGATTTCACCGATCGATGTTTACCCTATTCGATCCAGCCTGATCAAGGAGTCAGGTTTCTTGTCCATATTAGAGGCTCCCGTTGACTTCAAGACTAGGGTTGATGTGTGGGGCTACTCTCCAGCTGTACTAAAGCTCATGCAGCAGGTGCAGCATCAGTTTGATCCTCAATCCATTCTCAACCCTGACCGATTGGGGCTTAATCAAGCATCCAGTCTTCGAGCTGTAGAGAGATCCCAAGCCTCTTAGGAGAACACTTGATGGGGCTTGAATTTTAAAATTGAACACGAATGCCAGAGAGCCGTTGATTACGACCCACAATGAGGTCAATAGTGGCAGGATTTTGGTCCAGGTAGTTCAACAACTGCTCAATACTCATCAGGCGCTGGCCATTAAATCCTACCAGTTGATCACCCGGTCGCAGACCATAGGTACTGGCACTGGATCCAGGTTCTACAGTCTGAATCACTAGGGTTTGAGTATCCAGGGTAACGCCTAATCGCCGTCCTGATGGGGCTGCAGCAACACTAGCATTATTTAAATTGCCACTAATAAAGGTTTGAGCAACTTGAGCGTTAGTGGCAAACCCAATGCCAATATTACCTCGACCCCCTGAACTCAGGATGGCTTTGTTAACCCCAATGAGCTGACCTTGAGAGTTGAGTAAGGGTCCTCCAGAATTGCCTGGATTGATGGCCGCATCGGTTTGTAGATCACCATTGTCAGCAATCCGACTCAAAATACCTGTTGTTAACGTGCCTGAAAGGCCAAAGGGACTACCAATGGCATAGACCTGCTGACCTACACTGATCCCACTCTCAGGGGCTAGAGGGATAAAGGGAAATGGACCGGTGGCATTTAATCGAATGAGGGCTAAGTCATTTCGCCGATCGGTGGCAATAACCTGTCCGGTATACTGGGTGCCATCCGCTGTGATCACAGCAACTCGACCGGTTCTAGAACGGCGGACGACGTGTTCATTAGTTAATACCAACCCATCGGGGCTAACAATAGAGCCAGACCCTGAGCGATTACTACTGGCAGCAATCGTGACTACAGCAGGGCTAGCTGACTGATAAACCGAAATAGTGGCTTGTTCTTCTGGAGCAAATTGTACCGTTTGATATTGAGCTGTTTGGCTATAGCTGGGTTGGCTAAACGTAACTCCAGAGAGTAGATAGCCAGCAATGCCTAATGACAATGAACCTAGCAAAACGCGAACAACTGTCATAGTGGTGAGTCCCATGGTTTTCCACTAGTGTGGCTGATCTAGATGCTAAACGGGTAGATTGCTTTGTCCCCTTATGGCCCAGCTTTGTAGCCAATCTGAGTGCGTCAATCCGTAACAACTTTTATCCCAGGGTTAGCTTGAGTCAACTTAACCTAAAAACTGTTTTGAAATTTTAGGCTGATTGAAAGGCCGCAACCCACACGACTCCATTGCCTGCAAGACCATCGTGAAGCGTTTATAGTTAGGGGATACATTGCTAGTGTGGACTCAAGTGCTATGCCTGATCCAACCCCTACAACCTCAACTGAGGTCATTCCTCCAGAGCAGCAACCCTTAAATCAGTATCAGGAACTCAACCAGTCCTTTTTTTCAGGATGGCCTACGTTGCCACTGCCCAATTATTTGAAGGGTATGGCTAGGGTTTGGCTGGTCACGTTACTCCTGACGGCCCCCATCTCGGCTGCGAGTTTTCCACCTCAAGCTGAAGGGATCCATTGGGGTATTGCTACGGTTTTAGGTTCCAATGGATTGTTAACTCTAGTGATTGTCAGGTTATACCTCGGCTGGCACTATGTTCGACAACGACTATTCAGGGCTGACGTGGCTTATGAAGAAAGTGGCTGGTATGACGTGACAATTGCTACTAAATCATCAGAAGAATTAGCTCAACATCAGCTGATTGCTCGCTATCAAGTTGATCCGGTGCTCCAGCGAATTCAGAGAACGCTAGGATGGATGGTGTTGATCAGTTTGGGTATTGGGTTGATGTGGCCCCTGGGTCGCCATTAGTAAACGCCTAGTGAAGATCGCACCGTAGAGGATAAATCTGTGCATGTAGCCTTTGAACTCGATCAGGTCCAAACACCAACTGCCGTTGCCATTGGCAATTTTGATGGGATTCACTTGGGTCATCAGCGAGTCTTAGCACCCATCTTGAACTCGGCACAAGGGATCAAAACCGTTCTGACCTTTCATCCCCATCCTCAAGCTGTATTAACTGGGCAAAGTCGACTGTTACTAACACCACCAGCTGAAAAACGAGCTTGCCTAGCTGCACTTGGCATTCAACAAGTTGTCCAACTCACGTTTACGCCCCATTTTGCCCAACAGCCTCCCCAGGTTTTTATTGAAACTATTTTGGAGCAAGGGTTACAGACGCTTCATCTCAGTATTGGTTGGGATTTTTGTTTTGGATATCAGCGATCGGGGACGGCAGAGACACTCCGTGCTTGGGGTACCCGTCATCACATTCCTATTGATGTGATCCCAAAAACAGAATGGGATGGCGATCGAGTCAGTAGCTCCCGAATTCGGGCAGCCTTAGATGCAGGTGATATTCATACCGTTAATCAATTACTGGGCCATGCTTATCGATTAGTGGGCCTAGTGGTCCAAGGTGATCAACGAGGTCGCCAGTTGGGATTTCCCACAGCTAATCTACAGCTACCCCCTGATAAATATCCTCCCCTCAACGGTGTTTATAGCTGCTGGGTCCAATTACCTGATCAGAGATTTCAGCCAGGTATCATCAACATTGGTTATCGCCCTACCTTTGCAGGTCAACAGCAGACGTTTGAAGTGCACCTGTTAGACTGGGTCGGAGATTTGTATGGCCTCCAGCTCAGTGTGGAGTTACAAGGCTTCGTACGGCCTGAACAAAAGTTTGAGTCCCTTGCGGCTCTAGTTGAGCAGATTACGCATGATTGCCAAGTGGCCAGGCATCAATTAAACGATCTGGGTCAGATCAGCTCCAGATTCCACTCATCTGATTTATCTCTACTCTCCTTAGACTAGATGCTAGGAGACTAGATGCTAGGGTTTGAGTCTTTACTGTTTAAGATTGCAGATATTGATTGCATAGTATCCCTGTCACAAAATTGAGTCACACAGATCGAGAATCCCCGGTTAAGCTGTAGTATCAAAGACATTTAACTTTGGGAGCCAATCTTAACTTAAAATCTAGACATTAAGATCTAGATTGAGAAACTACTTCTTAAAGGTTGGTTGAGTTAAAGGTTGGTTGAGCTTGCTTCAGAGATGTCTGGATTAGCAGATAATCTGAATGAATGACATATGATGATCACACTAGGTAAATAGGGACGGAGCACTGTGGCTACTGGTGGATATGCATTGGTGGACAGTCTTTGCCGACAAGGGGTACAGCATATTTTCGGCTACCCTGGTGGAGCAATTTTGCCAATTTATGACGAACTTTACAAGGCCGAAGAGCAAGGGCGCCTCAAACACTTTTTGGTTCGCCATGAACAAGGAGCTACCCACGCGGCTGACGGCTATGCCCGAGCGACGGGTCGAGTGGGAGTTTGCTTTGGTACATCGGGTCCAGGAGCCACTAACTTGATCACCGGAATTGCAACCGCTCAAATGGACTCGGTTCCGATGGTTGTCATCACAGGACAAGTGCCCCGCCCCGCGATTGGGACAGATGCTTTTCAAGAAACCGATATTTTTGGCATTAGCTTACCTGTGGTCAAGCATTCTTATGTGGTCCGAGATCCACACGATATGCCTCGGATTGTAGCGGAAGCGTTTCACATTGCTAGCACTGGACGACCGGGCCCGGTTCTGATTGATATTCCTAAGGATGTTGGACTAGAAGAGTTTGATTATGTGCCCAGTGATGATGTGAATCTACCGGGTTATAAGCCAGCTATTAAGGGTGATCCTCGCCAGATTCACCAAGCTGCGAAGCTGATTGTCCAAGCCGAGCGACCTCTGTTGTATGTGGGAGGGGGTGCCATTATTTCTGGTGCTCATGAAGAACTCCATCACCTAGCTACTCAGTATCAGATCCCAGTCACCACCACACTGATGGGTAAAGGCTCTTTTGATGAGAATCATACTCTGGCTGTGGGTATGCTAGGTATGCACGGGACAGCCTATGCCAATTTTGCAGTAACTGAATGTGATCTACTCATTGCGGTAGGGGCTCGATTTGATGATCGGGTAACGGGTAAGTTAGATGAATTTGCTAAGCATGCAAGGGTGATCCACATTGATATTGATCCCGCCGAATTAGGGAAAAACCGCCCCCCTGATGTTCCGATTGTAGGGGATGTGCGTCTAGTCCTGAAGGATCTGTTGATGCAACTGGAGAGTATGCCTCCTACTGCCGGGTTAACACAGCCCTGGCTCGCTCGGATTGATCGCTGGCGGCACGACTACCCCTTGAAAGTGCCCACCTATGAGTCTGTATTGTCCCCTCAACAGGTTATCGATGCCTTTCGCCGCCATGCTCCGCAAGCTTATTACACTACTGATGTGGGTCAGCATCAAATGTGGGGCGCTCAGTTTTTACGTAATGGACCCCGCCAATGGATCTCGAGTTCGGGGTTAGGAACAATGGGTTTTGGATTCCCAGCCGCTATGGGTGTGAAAGTAGCCTTACCCGAAGCAGAGGTGGTTTGCATTAGCGGTGATGCTAGCTTTCAAATGAATTTTCAAGAGCTAGGCACTATTGCTCAATATGGCATTGCTACCAAAGTAGCCATTATCAATAATGGTTGGCAAGGCATGGTCAGACAGTGGCAACAAGCCTTCTATGGTGAACGGTACTCTCACTCTGATATGGCTCCTGGGATGCCTGACTTTGTCAAATTGGCAGAAGCCTTTGGGGTTAAAGGGGTGAGAATTGATCATCCAGATCAGCTTGATGATGCGATCCAGTCTATTTTGCAGGATGATGAACCTGTCGTGGCTGACTTCATTGTTCATCGTGAAGAAAATTGCTATCCCATGGTGGCTCCTGGTAAATCCAATGCTCAAATGATAGGCCTACCAGAACGGATGATCGAGCAAGCCGCTGAGCTGATTTATTGTCCTAACTGTAACGCTAAGAGTCCTTCAACTTACACCTTTTGCGCTGAGTGTGGAACCAAGCTCTAAACCCACCCAGCTAAGCCGAATTGAGTTAAACTACAGTTACAGAACTTAACAACGGCTTGTGTGAGTTTTCATCCCTTCGTTACTGGCACCTCTTCTGTTGATACATCAGGAGCTGGCCCCAACTACCCTGCCATCATGAATTCAGTACCAGGCTGGTTACCTTTGATGCCAGTTTGGTCGGCTTCACCGCATCAACTCCAGCATGGAATTCCAGAGACTAGGCTTTCTCGTCCCTGGCAGCTACTAATTTTGAGTGATGGCTCCAATACTCGTAACCTAGAATTACTGACTGGATCTGAGGTTCAGGCTCATGTGATTCGCAGTGGCCTCATTGATCTTGGCCTTGAAGCGGCACCAGAAGAGATCCATTATCTGGAAGCACCTATCATACGGCGCCAGGTTTGGTTAACAACAGCATCTTCCCAAATCCCTTTACTGTATGCGACCTCTTGGTGGCCTCAAGAGCAAATTCATCAACACCTCCCTGATCCGGCACAACCCATTGGTCGCAGTTTGGCCCGTTCTCGACTAGGTTTATTTCGTGATCTCCGTGGTCTTTACTTAGGTCGATCAGATCTCTTAGCAGAGCTACTACATCACCCTGGACCCTTTTGGGGTCGACACTATCTGTTATGGCACCAGCAGCAGCCCATGACTCTGATTTATGAGGTTTTTTCGCCGCATCTAGCTACATTTTTAGAGGGTTCCCCCAGCTAAACTTTCCTATCATCCAGGCCAATTGAGTTGCTCAGTAGAGTATTTGAAATAGAGTCAATGTGATTCGGGTGGGACAGGTCGTTGAAAAGCTTGAATAGCCTGATCAGGGTTGTCGTAAAATTCGATCATCTCATCCACACCTGCTAAGGTTAGAGCTAGCTGGGGTTGAGGATTGAGGTGAACGAGCTTGGCTTCGGCACCATAAGATTTACAAGCTCTGATAGCTGAAAAGATCAAAGCCATGCCCATACTATCGATAAACTCGACCTGGCTAAAATCTAACAGAACACAGGTTTTGTGGAATTTTATAATCTTAGCTAATTCCATTCTCACAGCAGAAACAGTGGCGCCTATAATTCGCTGATCTGGCAGTTTTACAATGATCACAGTGGCATCATTTTGATTGGTGACAAGAGTAACATCCATGCTTCTAATTGACTCCCAGAATCCAGCGTGTTTCCAGTTGTACCAATGAATCTAAGGGTTAACCCGATCTGTCACCTTATTTAAAGTAGCTGGTAGCAGCAGCCAGAACTGAATTATGAGACGATAAACTAGAGATATCTACTAATTACCCTAGTAAACAGTGGAAACTCCTAGCCCACCTGGCCGGATGTACTGAATAGGCATGTGAATAGGCATGATGTATTCAATAGCTGAGATGGATAGCCATCATCTTTCAAGTAGTAGGTTTCAACTAGATAATGATTCGTGCCGGTGTTGTAATCTGAGTTATTGAGCACTGATTATGATCCCTCCATCAAAGGGTACTCAACCCAATATCTTAATCGTAGATGACACTCCCGCTAACTTAGATGTGTTGTCGTCTATGCTCACAAAGCGAGGCTATAAAGTGAGGCCAGCACCCAGTGGATCTTTGGCGCTGCGCGCGGCCCGCAGTACTCCCCCTGATCTTATTTTGCTAGATATCTTGATGCCAGAGATGGATGGCTTTACCGTCTGTCGAGAATTAAAAGCTGATGTGACGACTCAAGACATTCCTATTATTTTTATCAGTGCTTTGGATGATGCTCTTGATAAAGTCAAAGCCTTCCAGGCTGGAGGTGTTGATTATATTACTAAACCATTTCAACTCGAGGAGGTTTTAGCTCGTATTGACAATCACTTAGCTCTGGATCGATTACGTAAAGAAGTTCAAGCATTGAGTGTTCTTAAAGATCAAATGATTCGCACGGTCTCCCATGACCTGGTTGTGCCGCTAGATGTGATTCGCATTTGTGTTCAGACCGTTGCTGATCTGCCCCTGATTCAATCCGATGGAGAGGCTCGCGAAAATTTAGAGATTGCCATCAAAACAGCCACTCAAATGCATACTTTAGTTACAAGTTTGCTTGATCTTTCAAGGATTGAATCAGGGATGAAATTAAACTTGCAATCTTTATCGCTAGATACCCTACTTCAAGAACAGATAGATAACCACCGTCCACCTGCTAATCAAAAATTATTGAGTTTAATTTATCATCCTACTGAAGGGTTAACGGTTACAGTTGATGCGAAACGGATGGGGCAAGTTGTCAGTAATCTCTTATCTAACGCAATCAAATATACATTGGAAGGGGGAACCATCACAGTTACAAGCCAGGTTGATCGTAATCAAGTCATTGTGTCTGTGAAAGATACCGGTTTAGGTATTCCTAAAGATGAACTACCCCGCATCTTTGATAAATTTCATCGTGTCGATACAGAAGCTCATCGGTCTGTTAAAGGAACGGGCCTCGGTCTTTCTATTGCTAAAGCCATTATTGAACAACACCAAGGTTACCTTTGGGTCGAGAGTGATCTAGGTGAAGGTAGCACATTTTACTTTCTCCTTCCTGTGAGTCCCAACCCACGCTAAGATCCTTGGTGTCAGATCATGGGCGTGATGACTCGAAGGCATAGAGTTGATCAAGCAATAGTTGGACTCGGTTCAAATCTTTCTGACCTGGGCTGACTTCAACACCACTAGACACATCAATACCATCAGGATCAGTTAAAGTCAGGGCTTGATGAATGTTTTCAGGCCTGAGGCCACCAGCCAGTAACCAGGGAATGGGCCAGTTGATGGTTTCGAGTAATGTCCAATCCAATGTTCGTCCTGTTCCCCCTGCCTGATGAGGATGATAGGCATCCAGTAAGATCTTATCAACACTATCTAGGTACTCTGGTATGGTCTCTAGATCAGATAGTTGCCGCAGCCGAAAAGCCTTAATCCGAGTCAGATGAGGCACGAGTTGAGCCAATTGTATGCAGTCTGCAACAGTCTCTTGGCCATGCAATTGTACAGCTGTCAATCCTGTATACTGGCAAATCTCAACCAGAGTAGACAGTGGTAGATCTTTGAAAACTCCAATTTTATCGAGATGATCAGGGAGCTGGGCCACGATGGACTTGATCTGATCAGGTGGTAGATAGCGAGGGGAGTCTGGCACAAGGATAAATCCCAAAGCTTGAACACCCATCTCAGCAATAGCTTGAGCTTGATCATTATGAGTAATGCCACAAATTTTAACATAGCGTGAGGGTATCATTTCTGCTGAGGGGGAAGATTATCAGGATGCTCAGGATGTAATTGATTGATGCGACGAATTAATTGCCAGAGACGACCAAAGTTCCGCTGATTGAAACTCATAATCATCCGGGGTAAGTGGGCTATGGTCGGATCATCTTCTTCAGGTAAAGCTGTACTTTTTTCAATCTTGCCTGTCTCTAAAATGTCACCAAACTCTTGATTGAGAGTGGCAACACTCAGATCAGATAACTCAGCTTTGAGCCGCAACACCAAAAGATTTCTGACATACCGATTACTATGAAAAATCCGATAAAACTCCATGATTTCATCACAGGCAGCCTGGACATCGTCAGTTAGAGTGTATAAACTTACATCTTCTGGGCTAATTAGGCCTCTAATCAAGACATGCTCTCGAATGTATTGATCCCATTCCTGCCAGTACTGCCCTCCAGGTTTATCAATTAACACTAGAGGCATCAGCTTGGTCTTGCCTGTTTGCATGAGGGTCAAGCATTCAAAAGCTTCATCTTGGGTACCAAAGCCCCCAGGAAATAGGACAACAGCGTCACTTTCCTTGATGAAGAAGAGTTTCCGTGAAAAAAAGTATTTGAAGTTAATGACTCGATCCGTGCTGGCCAGGATTGGATTGGCGAGTTGTTCAAAGGGTAACTCAATATTCAGGCCAAACGTATTGTCAATTCCAGCCCCACAGTTACCCGCCTCCATGATGCCACCACCACCACCTGTCAAGACCATAAAGCCACGCTGGCTAATGCAGTGAGCAAAGAGGAGGGCCTGCTTGTACTCGGCGCTTTCAGGTGAAGAACGAGCTGACCCAAAGACCGTGATCTTGCGCTGATGCTGATAGTTCTGGAAGGCCCGAAAGCCTTGCTCCATATCTTCTAGTGTAGAAGCTAGGATCTTAGTATCCAGACGGTTAAGATCCAAAGCTCCCAATCGAATGAAAGCTTGTAGGGCTCTTAGCCAAGCATCATGATGAGGCCTGCTAGATTTCAAGCCTTCAATGTGCTGTTCTAAAGCCTTGATGACACCAGATAGATCGTTAGACAAGTAGGAACGTAGAATTCACTCACCCTTACTGTAATCGGTTTCGTCGCCAGTTGACGCAGCTGGGTACATCTATCTTGATGCAAATCAGCACAGTTGACATCAGCTAGCCTGGCTGGAATTTAAGGTTGGCTCGAGTCAAAATGTTAGGAGAGGCAGCAACTCAAGTCACTAACGACTCGTGATCTACTGCCTAACCCTCTAGAGAATCTTGTGGCTAGGCGTTGCCGTCTTGTTCGGCCAAGTGACGCTCAATAGTACCCGATAGCGTTGCTTTGGGAACAGCACCAACAACAACATCCACCTTCTGACCACCCTTAAAGATCATAAGAGTTGGAATGCTACGGATGCCGTACTGGCTAGCAGTTTGAGGATTTTCATCAGTATTGAGCTTAACAACCTTAACTTTGCCCTCATACTGTTCCGCAATTTCCTGAACTACAGGGGCCACCATCCGGCACGGCCCACACCAAGGAGCCCAAAAATCAACGAGAACGGGGACGTCGCTGTTGAGCACTTCTTGTTCAAAAGTTGCATCAGCAATATCGACTGCTGCAGACATGCTTAAAGAACTCCCAATAGGTATTGATTCTGATCGTACCACAGAGCCTTAGGCCAGTGACGTTATTCCTCAAGTTCTGATGATCTCTGCGGGATGTCGCAGCCTCAATGAGTGGCTATAACCTGGGGTGACCAGCTACGCGAATGGACCCGGGTTAGGTTATCCTCTAAATGCGTGACATCCTTTTGATTGCTTTGATGAGTGAACTGCAGTTTCCTACGCCATATGTGGTCTTGAAAGCCAATGACGGCACCAAGCGTCAAGTCGAGTTGGCTGAAGGAAACTCTTGGACGCTGGGTCGTGATAAAGATAATAGTATTGTGATCCTAGATTCCAGTGTGTCCCGTCATCATGCCATTTTGCAGTACATGGACAGTCACAGTATCTATTTGATTGACTTGGGTAGCACCAACGGCTCCTTTGTGAATCAGCAACGGGTCAGCATTCCCACCTTGTTACAGAATGGAGACTTACTTACCTTAGGCCAGTCAGAGCTAGAATTTCACTGGGATCAGCCTGCTGGAGAGTTTGATCCAGATACCACTGGTGGCGCTTCAGTTAAAACATCTGTGTTACATATTAAACGCTTAATTACAGTAGTTGTGGTTGATATTCGGGGCTTTACCCAACTGACTCAACAGATTGACGAGCGCAAATTATCTGAAGTGATCGGAGATTGGTTCCGCCGAGCTGGGGCGATCATTCGCCAAGAAGGGAGCCGAGTGGACAAATATATTGGTGATGCCATTATGGCGGTCTGGCTGCATAGCTCTAGCCAAGAATCGGATAAATTGTCGGTGGCGACGGCCTGCCCAGATGTATTGCAAGCCTTTCAAGCCCTTCGCTCGATTTTTGAAATGACACAAGAGATCAATCGGATTTATCCCTTACCTCGCCCGATTGAAATTGGGGCAGGTGTGAATACAGGGTATGCCATTGTGGGCCAGTTGGGGACTGGAGAACGACAAGAATTTACAGTGATCGGAGATACAGTCAATGCTGCCTTTAGGATTGAAAGTGCAACTCGACAACTCGATGCTGACATTGCTGTTAGTGAAGACACTCATGCTGCCCTCTGGTCTCAAGTCAATAAACTCCCCAGTCAGTCTTTTTTCAAGTGTGCTGATGTGATGCTCAAGGGTTATGCTTCAGCTCATCGGGTGTATCACTGTCAGTTTTATGATCTCCAGCGGTTTTTATCGATTGAAGATACCCGTTATTGATGTTAAAGATTATTAACTTTGAAGTTGGACATACACTGTTAAAGTTTTCTTCACTCATCATAGGTCTAGTTCCAGTGTCTGCAAGATCTTACATTACAAGTAACCTGCTGGATTAACGGGTTGCCCTTGAACTCGAACCTCAAAATGGACATGAGGACCTGTTGAAAGTCCAGTTGAACCTGAAGCTGCTATCACCTGACCTCGTTGAACAGGTTGCCCAACACTAACGGCTAGGCGGCTATTGTGAGCATACAAGGTTGTGATCCCACCGCCATGGTTGATAATCACGGTGTTGCCATAGCCTCCATACCACCCTGAGAAGATGACAGTCCCTCGATCGGCAGCATGCACTGGAGTACCGGTTGCAACTCCAAAATCAATCCCAGCATGAAATCGTCGCGATCGGTATACCGGATGCACTCGCCAGCCAAACCCACTGGTGAGACGACCCCGAACAGGTCTTACAAATCGTCCAGTGCCTTGAACTGGATCACCAGCTTGAGCTTGTTGAGCGATCAGCGTTTGAATCGTTTGGGCTAGTTTTTGAGAATCGGCAGCTAAACGTTGCTGAGCAGCTAAATAAGCTGACTTTTGATTGGCTAATCGTTCAACTAGTTGCTCTTGAGTTACGACTTGCTCTTTAAGTTGATTGCGTTGATCTGCTAGCTCTTGTAATATTAAAGATACCTCATTTTTTTGAGCTTCTAAAACCAGACGTTGTTGCTCAATTTCTGTTGTTGTCTTCTGCAAATCGGTGATCAGCTTGCGGTCAGCTTCAATTAGTAAGTGGAGTTGATGACGCCGATCAAAGAATTCATTCAAATCCTGGCTGCTTAACAATAAAGCCCACCAATGCTCAGCGCCTTGACGTTGCAAGTATCGGAGGCGGGCTGATGTACCCGCTTGTTGTCGTTTTAATTTGGCCACCAGCTCGTCTAGCTCTTTCTGAGTTTTGGCCAGTGCTGCCTGAGCCGTTTGTAGTCTAAACTCATTATCGGCAATGCGGGTGTTTGTTACTTTGATGTTAGTTTCTAAGGCATCAATATTCTGCTTAGCCGTGTTCTCTTGCTGTTGGATCTGATTTAGCCTTTGCTGGTTACTCTTAATTTGTTCTTGGATTTGCTGGCGTTGCTGTTTGAGACGATCAAGAGATTGGGACCACACGGACTCACTATGGTGAAGTGAATAGATCGCCCAAAACCCAACTGTGAGAGTAATCAGGGCTATAAATGCTGCCAGCTTTTGCCACAGCTGCTTGACGGTCATGCTGATGGTCACTCCTCAAACACTGGGGCTGATTTTATCATGAGTTTTTTAGGATAGCTTTGGATCAATGGCAAGCTATCAAACAGAATCAGATCCAGATATCCAACTCAAGTAGATTAACTTAGGTAGAGGCCAACAGAAATCGCTGATTATTTTGGTCAAGGAGTCAACGTCACCGATCTAAGATCTCTTAATTTTGATCCGAGACCCTAGATCAGGACAGATTCTTACCTGGCTAACCTAATTGGCTGAACTCTTAAACTCAGCAACTAAAGCGCCCAATGTTGACTTAGCATCACCGTAGAGCATCTTAGTCTTTTCATCAAAAAACAACGGATTTTCAATTCCAGAGAAGCCAGATCCTTTACCTCGTTTGAGAGCGAAGATCGACCGAGCTCGATGGGCTTGAATGATAGGCATCCCGTAAATAGGACTACTGGGGCTGGTTTCAGCTGAGGGATTCACAACGTCATTAGCCCCGATGACAATGGCGACATCTACCATATCCATGGAGGGATTGGCATCATCCATCTCAATAAGCTGTTCATAGGGAACATCCGCTTCGGCTAAGAGGACATTCATATGACCTGGCATCCGACCTGCTACCGGATGGATCACAAACCGAACCTCAGCTCCATTGTTTTCTAGGATGGCCATCAGCTCTTTGACAGCATGCTGAGCCTGGGCAACTGCCATACCATAGCCTGGGATCACCACAACATTGCGAGCCGCTTCTAAAACGTAGTAAGCATCTTCAATAGATCCAGCCTTCATTTCACCTTGAACACCACTATCTCCTGCCTTACCAGCGGCCCCGAAGCTGCCAAACAGAACATTGGTGAGCGAGCGGTTCATGGCTTTACACATGATGACCGTTAAAATGACACCACTGGCACCCACTAAACATCCGGCCACCACCAACACCGTATTCCCAATGGCAAAACCGGCTGCTGATGCCGCTAACCCTGACAAGCTATTTAGGAGTGAGATCACAACTGGCATATCTCCACCACCAATGGGGATCACACCCAGAACCCCGAGGATTAAGGAGGCCACAACAATGGCTAGAAAAATAGGATAGGTGTAAGCCGTAAGTGGTGAGACGACAAACAGAATCCCGCCCCCAGCAATAGCAGCTAAGATGAACCCATTAAGAACCTTTTGGCCCGAAAAAACTAGCGGGCTTCCCTTTAATAATCCTGACAACTTGCCATAAGCGACTAAACTGCCTGTAAAGGTGACAGCACCAATTAAGATAGCCAAAATAACAACTGTACTGACAAAGGTGGGAATCGATCCCGTGTCAGCCACATAGGCTTCCCAACCCAAGCGGGCTATCTTATCAAACTCAGCCCAACCCACTAAAACACTGGCGAGGCCTCCAAACCCATTGAACAAAGCCACCATTTCAGGCATGGCTGTCATCTCAACTCGCTGAGCTGCAATCGCTCCAATCACCGATCCAATACCCGCTCCTAGCGCTAAACCGGGATAGGTCACAATATGACGATCAAGTAGCGTGACAACAACTGCTAGGAGCATACCTGCTGCTGACAACAAGTTACCTTGGGTAGCCGTGGTTGCTGATCGAAGTTGTCTGATACCGAGAATGAAAAGAATGGCAGCCAGAACATAAGATGATTCAATCCAACCTTGTGCGATCATTGCTTAGCGCCCTCCTTTTGCTGAAACATACTGAGCATCCGTTGTGTCACCAGATAGCCTCCGACCACATTGATGGTTGCCAAAATCACAGCTAGAACGCCCATGATATTAGCAATGGGATTATCAGGATTAGATCCTGCTGCCAATAAGGCCCCCACTAAAGTAATGCCGCTAATGGCATTGGACCCAGACATCAGAGGCGTATGGAGTTGTGAGGGGACTTTTTTAATGAGTTCAAATCCTAGAAATACAGCTAGGGTGAACACAAAAATCAGTAGAATCAGATTCATAACGTTGAAGATTTGCAGAACGAGACAACTTAAAACTACAGTTGAGTAGCTCTAGATTCTAGACTTAATCTTTCAGCTAGATTCTTAAGAGATACTTGAAGAAACACCAGAGAAGATACACTGAAGAGGATGAGTTACCGGCTAAGCATTTGCAAAACGCTCATGAACAACTTTACCTTCATGCGTAAGTAAACAGCCCTTGAGGATCTCATCATCCAAGTTGTACTTAAAAGCTTTGCTGTCTGAATCCCAGAAATGAGCTAACAGGTTGACCATGTTGGCTGCATACATTTGACTAGCATGGCTAGGAATAAAGGTCTCTAAATTAGAATAGCCTATGATCCGAACACCATTGTCAGTGATGATTTCTTGATGGAGCACCGTCCCTTCAACATTGCCGCCTGTTTCAGCAGCTAGATCAACCACCACTGTGCCAGGTTTCATTTGATCTAGCATCATTTGGGTGATGAGTTTAGGGGCTGGCCGACCAAATAGTTTTGCAGTAGTAATGACAACATCACTTTGAGCACAAATTTTGGCCATTCCCTCTTGTTGCTTTTGAAGCTGTTCTTCGGTGAGCTGCTTGGCATAACCTTGAGCTGTCTGACCGGTCTCACCTAGATCGATTTTGACAAACTTAGCTCCCAACGATTTGACTTGCTCTTCAACTACAGGTCGAGTGTCGAAGGCTTCTACTCGTCCACCGAGACGTTTGGCTGTTGCAATAGCTTGCAGTCCGGCTACCCCCACCCCCACAATGAAAAACCGAGTTGGAGACAGTGTTCCGGCTGGTGTCATCATGAGCGGAAGCACTCGGGGCAGACGACTAGCAGCCAAGATGACAGCATAATAGCCAGCTAGGTTAGCTTGTGAACTCAAGACATCCATTTTTTGCGCTAGCGTTGTCCGAGGAATCATTTCCATGCTGATAGCATTGATATTGGCTTGTGCGAGGGCTCGCAATAGATCCATTTGATTGAAGGGATCTAGAAAACCGATGTGTAGGGATCCAGGCTTAAACTGAGAAACATCAGCCACTTCAGGTGGACGAACACGTAGAACCATATCAGCGTCATGGAAGGCCTGCTGCCGATCTTGAACAATCGTGCTTCCTACAGCCTGATAATCAGAGTCTCGAAAGTTGCCCTTGTAACCTGCACCAGTTTCGATTTCGATTGAACAACCAAGATCAATCAACTTTTTTGCTAGATCAGGGATCAAGGCCACCCGCGTTTCATGAGAATCTGTTTCTTTGGGAACAAAAAGCTTCATAGGCTAACTAACTAATAAGGTTGGACTTAGGCTTTTGTGCTCATTAGAGTATAGGCCCTATGATGCTATATCCAGACCTGAACTGCTTGTCTGTTTGGACACATTTCACCTCAAGCCAGCCTCAGACAACTCACAATTCCGACTGCATGCCAGAGAACAGCTATCCCCTCAAGATCCTGAAAAATTTCTTTAAATTGATAAGTTAGCCTGCAATTCGATCTGAGGTCAGCCTGATCGGACAAACTTGATCAATTTGGACTGACTTTCAACAGGCTATGAGCAATAGGTGGCGATGCGGCTGTTCAAGGGTACGACTGTTGTGATCGTTGCAGTGGAAATGTGGATGGATGGATCTGCCATTGTTGCTCTGAAACAGATTGAAGTTGCCGAGCTGTCGGGAGACCATCTGTTTGGGATTGTGCTGTAGAAATTTTAATCAGGTTAGCAACACTGATCAGGATCAATACAACTACAATCAACCACATCGGATGAGTCCTATGCAAAACCTGTCTGAACTTGTTAGCTATCATGTGAGGCCTCCTTAGTTGTGCCATTGGGGTATGCCATCAGATCTTGGGCAGCAATTTAGCAATCAATTCGATTGGAGAGTCCTGGTTAACTTCATTCAATGGTCGTTGTGCTTCATCTTTGGTTGATCATTGCAATTGATGGGTGCAATTGATGGGTGCAATTGATGGGTGCAATTGATGGGTGCAATTGAT
>CAYSWV010000001.1:70442-107722 GCA_964434865.1 uncultured bacterium | reverse complement strand
GATGGGTGCAATTGATGGGTGCAATTGATGGGTGCAATTGATGGGTGCAATTGATGGGTGCAATTGATCGTTGATCCACTTTAGTGAATCGTTCGTTTTTAGTGAATCGTTCGTTGACTACTGCGATTGACCTATATGATCATTTGATAAACATGACCTATATGATCATTTGATAAACATGATCATCCAATAAACAGAGTAAAGATATCTAACAAAGCAAAGTGTAGATATCTACAGGGTAAAAGCATGAATAACTATAGGCCTCTACAATCTAACAACATCATAAAGAATGTCTAGAGAAGATTACAAGATCTTAAGAAAAACAATCCTGACGCATCAGCAACTCCAGTCGTGGGTATAATCCTTAACTTGCTAAGATTGGGCTCTTGTTAGCTTGATATAAAGTGATTGCTGGGTCTCCAATCATTTGCTATTGGGTAACTCAGGCCTGTCGTTCAACGGATGAAATCTTGACATTGAGCCTAGGACTAAAGACCCAGCCTTCTCAAAGTATTTGGGTCTATCACCTCATGTCACTCATACAGCCACTTTTTAAGATCAAGATATTGAAGGTTTAACCTACGCAAGATGATAAACCGCAAGCCAAGATGATACCTAGCATGGTTAATTGTTGAGCCTATTTTTAAGCTCAGAGTCATTGTCTTGATTGGATGGGCTTGATTCGTATGCATCTTAAAGGTCTCTGAACCTTCTTGTAACTCCTGAAGTCTAATTCTGTAGACGTCTGAGATCAACACCGAGACATCAACACTCAAGGATACACTCATGAAATGGATAAATGCTCTACCTTTACTTACAGTAACTCTTGTTACAGCCTGTACTGGATCTGAACTAGCTACCCTGAATCCTAACCCTGACTCTGTCACACTGCTATCCAGTTCTGCAGATCAATGCCAGGTGAACCGTCCCCAACTGAGTGAAGCTCAACAAGATGAGATCCAAGCTATTCAAGATAACAAACGTACTCAAATTGAGGCTGTCTTAACCCCTGAGCAGCTAGCACAGCTAGATCAATTAAAACCAGCCGCTGACTTTAAGGGGGTCCGCCCTAATCAACTTCAACTTACTGAGGCCCAACAGGAACAAATTCGCCTGATTCGCCAGGAAACACGCCAAGCCATGGCTACTTTCTTTGAAGATAATCGAATTGATCCTCCTGATCACACCCATCGTCACCTCCGACGTCAACTTAAACGCCTTGATCTCACTGCCAGCCAGGAAGAGGAGCTACAACAAATTAGGGAGGCCTCACGTGTCCAGTTTCAAGCTACCCTAACACCTGAACAAATGGAGCTGGTTGAAACAGCCAGGCGTGAAGATCGTGTTCGAGACTTACGGGGACAGCTCAACTTCACTGATGCTCAACAGCAACAACTCTGTGAATTGAAGCAGTCTACCCATACCCAGATTGAGGCGATGCTCACACCTGACCAACTTGAGCAAATCCAGATCTCTCCTGAGTTCTAAACACCAAGTTCTAAATTTTGCGCCTAGACTTCAGCCTCAATAGGTTCAGCACTGAGGGCAGCTTGGTGCTGTTTTTTTGAGATACCATCCTAGAGACCATCTCAGCATTTATAGGTATAATTCCATCAATTAGAACTCAGTTCATCAAAGTTACACATTTAACTTGATCTCACTTTTCGGTTCACTTTTCGGTCTCATTTATGGCGGTATCGGTTGCTGAAGAAGCTATTTCCTTGTTATTGGAGATGGCAGAACAGGGAGACATTGATCCTTGGGATGTCGAAGTTATTGATGTCATTGATAAATTTTTGAGCCGATTATCGCCATCTGCTACTACTCGAGACTTATCCGAATCAGGACAAGCGTTTTTATATGCTGCTATGCTCGTTTATCTCAAAGCCATGGCATTGGCGGATCCAACAGCAGAGCCTGAACCCGAGCCTGAAGAGCTACCTTTGTTTGTGGATCCATTGAGTGCCTGGTCACCTAAGCAGCTAGATCAGGTCTTGAAGCCCCGAGCGGTTCCCCGGTTAACTCGAACTCGACCCGTTACCTTAAAAGAATTGATCCAACATTTACAAGATCTCGACCAACTTTTGCAGCAGCGCCCAGATACTCCTGCTAAAGCACCTAAAAAGCGGATCTCTCGCCAGAAAGCTCTAGCGGCTATCACAGAACTTGCTCATCCAGAGAACTTACTCGAAACCACTGCTGAATTAGAATCTCTGTTAGCTCAACTCTGGCAGCAGGGTTGTCCTGGTATTGAATTTGATGAACTGGTAGGCCATTATCAACGGGTGTCTTTTCAATCTCAAGATTCTGAGATCTCACAGCAGCATCCTCATCGAATTCAACTGTTTTGGTCACTACTGTTGATGGCTTCTCGCTCCCAAGTCGAACTCAAACAAGAGGACTTTTATCAAGATCTGACAGTGCTACCCTGTCGCTTAGATGAAAGCCTACCCCCATCTCAACAGTAAACCTCACCAGATCCCCAGACCTGCAGAGGCAACTGAATTAAAGTAGAGTACCTACGTACTTAAGTCCCAACCATCATGGCACCATCTAAGTTGAGATCCATGCAAACTTCACCCTTAATGCAGGTGAAAGACTTAAACGTCTGGTTTTCGGGCAGGGGTTTACAAGTTATTAAAGCTGTGGATGGTATCACCTTTGAGATCCAACGAGGCGAAACGTTAGGACTAGTGGGTGAGTCAGGGTGTGGCAAGAGTACAACTGGACGAGCACTACTGCAATTAGTCCGACCCACTCGTGGTCATATTTACTACCAAGGACAGGATCTGACTCAGTTACCCCATCGCCAATTACGGCCCTTGCGTCAGCAGTTGCAAATGATCTTTCAAGATCCGTTTGCTTCGCTTAATCCTAGAATGACCGTAGCTGATTTGATTGGAGAAGCTCTACAGATCCATCGACTCACTAAAAATAGCTCAGATCAGCAAGCCCAAGTCAGGCAGTTAATGGAGCAGGTCGGGTTAGAAGCTAGCTTTGTCAATCGCTACCCCCATGAATTTTCTGGAGGCCAGCGTCAACGGATCATGATCGCCCGCGCCTTAGCTTCAAAGCCTTGTTTTGTGGTCTGCGACGAACCGATTGCAGCTCTAGATGTCTCTATTCAAGCCCAAATCATTAACCTCATGCAAGATCTTCAAGATCAATTAGGTTTGACTTATTTATTTATTGCTCATGATCTGAATGTGGTGCGCCATGTTTCCGATCGAATCGCGGTGATGTATCTGGGTAAGATTGTTGAATTGACAGACCAAAACCGCCTCACTCAAACGCCTTTGCATCCCTACACTCAGGCCTTACTCTCTGCCATCCCTATCCCAAACCCTGATCTGGAAGCTCAACGGCAACCCATCTTATTATCAGGCGAGTTACCTAGTTCCACCACCATACCTACTGGGTGTCGGTTTCATCCACGCTGCCCCTCCGCAGAAGCCCAATGCCGGGAAGCCCCTGAACCTTTGCTAAAGGAGAGCAGTCGTGGACATTACGTCGCTTGCCATTTGCATAAGCCACTAGATCACTAATTACAATACTGGCAGGCCTTGACCTTAATGGTGGTAGCTTGAGGGATGTGAGGAGGTCAAATGAGTAATAGTCATCTAGGTTTAGTTGTGATTGGTCGCAATGAGGGGATACGCCTACAGCAATGCCTACACTCAGTTATTGATCATTTTGATCGAATTGTCTATGTTGATTCTGGCTCAACCGATGGAAGTGTTACCTGGGCCCAGACGCTAGGCGTTGAGGTTGTGGCCCTTGATTTAACCTATCCCTTTACAGCGGCCCGAGCCCGCAATGCTGGTTTTGCCCACTTAATTGCGAAAGGTGAGAGTCCGTTCGAGTTTGTTCAATTTATGGATGGTGACTGCGAAGTTGCAGCTGGATGGGTTGAGGCGGCTCGATCAGCCCTAGAAGCTCAAGCTAACGTTGCAGTGGTTTGTGGTCGGAGGCGGGAACGCTATCCACAAGCTTCTATCTACAATCAGCTCTGTGATATTGAATGGGATACACCTGTTGGTGAAGCTCAAGCCTGTGGAGGGGATGCCATGATGCGAGTATCTGCCTTTCAACAGGTAGCGGGGTTTAATGAACTCATGATCGCAGGTGAAGAACCTGAATTATGTTTGCGATTGCGACAGCAAGGTTGGCAGATCTATAGACTAGCTCAGGACATGACTTTACATGATGCCAACATGACCCACTGGAGACAGTGGTGGAAACGATTTGAGCGTAGTGGTCATGCGTATGCTGAAGGAGCCTATTTGCATGGCAGTAGTCAGGAGCGGTATGGTGTTCGAGCTAGCCTTAGCATCTGGTTTTGGGGCTTTTTGTTCCCAACCATGATTTTGGGAGGTGCAGTGCCCACCTCAGGCCTTAGCTTAGCCCTCTTTTTAAGTTACCCCTGGCTTGCTTACCGAGTGTATTGCCGTTTGATCAGCCGAGGGTATGGATTTAAAGCGTCTAGTTTGTATGCTCTGTCTTGTACATTGGGTAAAGTCCCTAACTTCATCGGCCAGTGTCGATTTTGGCTGAATACTTTATTGAAGCGCCAAAAACAGTTAATTGAGTACAAATAAGTAACTGAGATGATAAAGATGATAAATTTGATCTCAAGATCTCATTGATCTCAAGGTCTAGAGATCTAAATAGTAAAACAGTAGGACTGCGATATGAATTCAATTGTGTTGATGGCTGAACTCCTTACCGAGCCAGAATTACGCTATACCACTGATAACCTGGCTGTATCGTCAATGACCGTTCAATTTCCCAGTACCAGAGCTGAAGATGAGCCTTTTCAGGTTCGGGTTGCTGCCTTTGGTGATTTAGCTCAATTGGTGATTGATACCTGCCATCAAGGGGATCACGTCACTATTGAAGGTCAACTGCATATGAATACGATTGAGCGTAATGGCCGTTCTGAAAAGTTAGCTGAGATCACAGCTCGCCGGATTTATCCGATGGGAACAGGATTACCAGAGACTTTGAGTGGTTCAACGGCGGGTGGTTCAACGGTGAGTGGTTCAACAGACAGATCGCAAGGCCAAAGTTCAGATTCTACAAACAGTCCCCCCAGCACAAGCCACCCTACCCCTGCTCCGGCTCCGGCCCCAACACGGCCACCAGAACCTAATCTGGATGACATTCCATTTTAATTAAGTAGGCCCTTTTAAGCGGGCTTTTCTGCAGAAAGGCAAATCTCGCGATTTCACAGCAGATTAATAAGTTCTGCCTTGGCTATCCAAGATATAGTCAACCTAGGTCTGTTAATTTTGATCCCAATTCAAGCTATCCCAATTTACTCAAGGGTTTTGCTTGAAAACAGGTTGGGGATTTAGCTCTGATTCAGCTTTCAAGATCAAGATACTGGGTTCAACTTGTACTTGAGGGTTGTGAGCAATAGGGACTAGCTGTACAGCACAAGCCTTTAATTCTGGCTGTTTTGAAATAGGACATAGAGTGGGATGAGTCATTGCATTAGCCTCAGCTTGATCAGCCCAAAGTGCCCCCCAGTGCATAGGGACAAAGACAGTTCCTGGGCGGATCCCTGTTGTGATCTTCGCTGGGAAGCGAGCGGTCCCTCGTCGCGATCTCACCTCAACCCAATCTTGATCTTGAATCCCCAACCCTTCAGCATCACGCGGGTGAATCTCAAGGAAAGGGTGAGGATGCATTTTTTGAATTTTGCTGATCCGACCAGTCCGACTTTGGGTATGCCAATGGCCATAGAGGCGACCATTAGTTAAGACAAAGGGGTAACTGGGATCGGGGGGTTCAGCTAGACCCTGAGAATGGAAGGCCCCAAATCGAGCTTTGTGATCAGGCGTATTAAATTGGAAATGGCCATAGAGGCGAGCGGGTTCTTGAGGGTTTAAGTGACCCGATGCACGACATGGCCACTGGATGGGGCCTTCTTGTTCCAGGCGATGATGACTCAGACCCGTCACATCACAAGGGCGATTGCGAGTCAGTTCAATAAATTCGGCATAGACAGCAGCTGATGAGTCAAAGGCAAATTGGTGCTCAAATCCAAGACGGCGCCCCACTTCAGCAAAGATCTGCCAATCCGGTTGGGCCTGGCCGGGTGGATCTCGAAAAGCTGGACAGTAGGTAACGACACGCTCTGAATTGGTCATGGTGCCTGTCTTTTCACTCCATTGCGCAGCAGGCAGTAAGACATGAGCAAACTCAGCCATTTCAGTGGGATGATAGGCATCTTGAAAAATAGTGAAGGGAGATTGACCCAGGGCTGCCTTAGTTCGCTCTAGATCAGGAAAACTAACAACAGGATTGGTGCAGGCAACCCATAGGCATCCTACGTCATGGGTTTCTAGCCCAGTGATAATGTCCCAAGCCATGCGACCGGGTTGAGCTGAGATCCGTCCTGCAGGTAGTTGCCATAATCGTTCGACGTCAGCGCGATGCTCAGGGTTGGTCACGACTCGATAGCCTGGCAAGATGTGAGCTAGCCCTCCTGCTTCACGCCCTCCCATTGCGTTAGGTTGGCCTGTTAGAGAAAAAGGACCGGCACCTGGTCGGCCAATTTGCCCTGTTAATAGATGTAGATTGATCAGACTTCTAACTTTAGCTGTTCCTTCAGCATACTGATTGAGCCCCATTGACCAGAGTGACAACACCCGATTGGCATGCCCCCAATACCGAGCTGCCAGTTCTAACTCCTCCACTGAGATACCACACCGCTCAGCAACACGATCGGGGGGATACTGGCCCACTACAGAGACAAAATCAGCAAAACCGGTAGTACATTCTTCAATAAAATCTGAATCAAAGCGATCCCATTTCAATAGTAAATAGGCGATTCCATTCAATAGATCAATATCGGTCCCCGGTCGGATCGCCAAATGCAGATCAGCCGCTGCCGCTGTTTTAGTAGTGCGAGGATCCACCACAATCAGTTTAACGTGGCCCCGTTGCTTACGATGATACTTCTCCAGGCGGTTAAAGATAATGGGATGACATTCAGCTGTATTGGTCCCAATTAAAAAGGCACAGTCAGTTTGTTCAAGATCGTCATAACAACAGGGTGGGCCATCGGTACCAAAGCTTTGAATATAGCCAGCTACAGCCGAAGCCATACACAGCCTTGAATTGGCATCAAAATTATTGGTTCCTAAACAGCCTTTCAACAACTTTTGGGCAATATAGTAATCTTCTGTCTGAAACTGGCCCGAGCCGTACATACAAATGCCATCGGGACCCAAGTTGGCTAAAGTAGCCTGGATCTGTTGCACAATTCGATCATAGGCTTGCTCCCAGCTAACCTGTTGGAAAGGGGCGTTTAGTGAGTCTCGCATCATCGGATAGAGCAACCGATCTTTAGTGAGGGCCTCAGCAACGGTTGCCCCTTTAACACAGACCATACCTTGACTGGAGGGGTGTGACCGATCGCCACGGATTCGCCAAATGGGCTGACCAGTGTCGTCTTTGTGGGTCACTTTACTGACAAAATCAGGAGGCACGGCTTCGAGTCCGCAACCCACCCCACAGTAAGGACAGAGAGTTTTGGTAGATTTCATGAGATCAATCCTCAGCACTCCACATGAATTAGGTCTGTACTCCGCCACTAGGTGTGAGATCACCTTAAATGATGCACCCCATTCAACTAGGTCATTTCAATTGCATTAGCAGTAATCGTGGCATGGGGGTCTTCACCTTCATGGCTTTCAGCAAAGGATCCCTTGGGTTCTTGCAGAAAGATGGCACACGTGATCCCAACAATTAAACCCGTTACCCCTAAAATCTGGAAGAAGATCACATTGCTTTGGTCAATGACAGCTGGTGTGATCTCGCCACCGTCCGCAATCCAGCCAGGTAATAAACTCCGGATCGTTAGATAGGAAACAGCGCCAACATTCCCATAAGCCCCAACATTCCCCGCCACTTGGCCAGTAATACGACGCTTCACTAGAGGAACTAGGGCAAACGTAGATCCCTCACCAGACTGCACAAATAAAGAACAGGTCATCGTCATCAGGACAGCCAGAATAACCATGATGCCTCCAGGTAACCCTAGGGAATCTCGCAAAGAGGGAATACTGCTCATCACCAAGTAGCCGATACCCATACCGAGTGTCAGTACGGTCATTGTGTTTTTGCGGCTACCTAGACGATCAGAAATCAGACCTCCAGCTGGTCGGGCCACTAGGTTAACAAAGGCAAAGCTGGCGCCTAGAGCCCCCGCTAACGCCTTAGAGAGTCCAAATGTGCCTTCAAAAAAAGCTGGGAGAATAGAAACCACTGCCAATTCTGAGCCAAAGTTTACAATGTAGGTTAGCTCTAGCATGGCGACTTGAGAAAAGCTGTAGCGATCTTCAGAGCTGTAGACTCGCCTTCCCGTCATGAGTTCTTTATTAGCTTGGAAGCAGTTAAAGGATTGGAAAAGATATAAGCCAGCTAGGGCTGCCCAAGCTATGTACATCTGGGTTTCGGTTAAAAAGTTAACCTTCTGCAAGCGCCAAGCTAAGACACCTAAGATGCCTGACAACGGCAAATTCATAAACAATAAAAACCAGAAGTCCCACTTTGAAGTGACTTCCATTCCCCCATGTCGCTGTGGGCGTTGGTAGACCTTGCCAGGCGGTGTATCTTGAACACTGTTGTAATAAATGACGCCATAGATCGCAGCAATGGTACCTGTTGCCAAAATAGCTAGACGCCAGTTCAAAACTTCGCCTGTGGCCAACTCGTAAGCACCTGGGAAGAGGCTCAAGATCCCTGCCACAATCACCAACGTGAGTGCAGAAAACGCTGATCCAAAATTACCCCAGCCGCCGTAGACACCCTCCGCTAACCCAATCTCTTTAGGTGGGAACCATTCGGCTGTCATCCGGATCCCAATGACAAACCCAGCCCCTACAATGCCCATCAGCAGACGCCCAATAACCAGTTGGCTAAAGTCTTGAGCTGTAGCAAAGATGAAACATGGAATCACGGCATAAACTAACAAGACAGAATAGGTTAGCCGGGGTCCAAATTTGTCAAGCAACATGCCAATAATGATCCGCGCTGGGACCGTAAGTGCAACGTTGCAAAGGGCTAGAGTCCCCATTTGACCAGCATCTAAGCCAAAATCCTCCCTCAAGGTGGTTGCTAGAGGCGGTAAATTGAACCACACTACAAATGTCAGAAAGAAAGCAAACCAGGTGTAGTGCAATATTTTGTAACGCCCTTGGAAGGAAAACATCTCCTTCAGCATGGTATAATCTCCTACATGAATCGTAATCAAACCTTACGCAACGTCGTTGTCTGGCCCTGACAGTGGTTGCGTATTTTTTTGCCTTAAATAGCCATTAGGAAGCTTTTCACTCCAAGGCTACGGGGGATGACACCCTTGCTTAATCCAGTTCTGTCTCACAATTAGTCCTCACAGATCATAGTGAAATTAATTATTGAAATCATTGAATTGAACAGCTTCATCTAGACATTGGAAGCTAAGACTTCTCGCTTGGGTGTTGCATTGAAATGTTCAATCAGAAGTTCGCGCAAGACCGGTTTTAAGTCTTCACATGGGATTCCTTTACGGACACAAGTTCCTAATTTCGCGTTATGGCCCACTTCCCCGCCCATGTAGATATCGACAGCTTCAACTGGTTTGCCCTCTTTGCGGGCTGTAGTTCCCATCAAGCCAATATCGGCCACCTGAGCCTGACCACAGGAGTTAGGGCACCCTGTCCAATGGATCCGAACCTTGCTAGGAATGTGCAGTTCGGCTTCTAAGGCTTCCACTAAAACAACAGCTCGATTCTTCGTTTCAATTAGGGCAAAATTACAAAACTGATTCCCGGTGCAAGAGACCAAGCTTCGCATCAGCGCGCCAGGATCTGGAGAGAAGCGTTGCAACAAGGATTCTGCTAGTAAAGCCTCAAGTTTAGCTTCAGGAACATCTGTAATGATCACATTTTGTTCAACCGTTAAACGAACATCTCCAGAGCCATACTCATCCGCTAACCGCGCTAATTCCAGCATGTCCCGGGTTTGTAACCGACCCACGGGTACATGTAGACCCACGCATCGCAGTCCATCCTGTTTTTGGGGATAGATGCCCACCAGATCTCGCTTAGGCTGGTCAACTTCAGTAGTTAACACAGCAGGCAATAGGGTTTGAGCTAGATCCTTTTCAACTTCAGTACGGAATTGGTCTAAGCCCCAGTCATCAATCAACCACATTAAACGAGATTTTTGTCGGTTGGCTCGAAGGCCATGATCACGATAAAGAGTCAGGACGCTACGACATAATGGCACAACATCTTGAGGTCTAACCCAAGTATTGAGAGAGATCGTTTCAGCACAACGCTTGGCAGAGAAAAAGCCTCCCACTAATACATTGAACCCCAACTCACCTTCACGATAGGCTGGGACAAAGGCCAGATCATTGATCTCAGCATGAACTGAATTGTCTCGACAACCGGCTATAGCAATATTGAACTTACGGGGTAGATTGGTAAACTCTTCATTCCCTTCACCCTGGTTAGTGATCATATCCTGGACCTTTTGAGTCAGGTCTCGAGTGTCAAAGACTTCATCGGGATCTAAACCAGCCAAGGGTGATCCTGTGATGTTACGGACATTATCCATCCCGGACTGAATCGAGGTTAGCCCTACACGCTTTAAATTTTTAAAAATTTCAGGTACATCATTAAGGTTGATACCCCGTAGTTGAATATTTTGGCGAGTGGTAATATCAGCCACACCGTCCTCACCATAGGGATGAATGATACTAGCCAGTAAAGCCAGTTGATGACTACTTAAAACACCGTTGGGAACTCGTAAGCGCAACATAAACTTACCTGGTGTGCTCTTACGAAAAAACAGGCCCACCCACTTTAAGCGATGCTCCAGATCATCTTTATCAATGGCTTCCCACCCCAGCTGGGCAAAGTGTTCAAGTTCTGCTTTTACTGCCAAGCCGTCCTTACTCATTTTGATTTGCTCAAACTTGTTAGCCATATTCACTACCTCCTGATCTGCTTACAACACTTGAAGTGGATCTGCCAGGTAAGGTTAGTTAAACGTAAGGCTAAACTGAAATTTGTATCTGCTGTTACGAAACAGTTTGTTGCATGAACATTGCGAATAATTTACATGCGATTCTCGAATAGAATGTCGACCTGAATCTCACTCTGAATAGTCTCAACATAAAAATTCATGGGTTCGTTGAGGATCATGTCAGTTACGTCATACTCAAGGGGGTGACCTGTGAGGGGGGTGATAATGAAAGATGGATGAGACTATCGCAAGGAGTCATCATGTTCAGGTTCAACACAGCACCAGAGCTATTACAACGCTATGCCAAGGGGGAACGGGTTTTTAATGGTGCCCAAATTAGACGAGCTGATTTACAACACGTGGCTTTATCTGGGATCAATCTGCGGGGTGCTGACTTGAGTGGATCCAATTTGCAAAGTGCTGATTTAAGTTTTGCTAATTTAAGAGATTCAACTTTACGACAAGCTATCTTACGAGAAGTTAACTTGAGTGAAGCTAACCTCAGTGGTTGCAATTTGGATATGGCTGATCTCTACCGTTGCCATTTAAGTGGGGCCATGATGTGGGGCTCCCATTTACGAGGGGCCCAGCTTCCCTTTGCAACCCTAGAAGAAGCTAAGATGAGCGGTGCTAATTTGTGGACAGCTAACCTCCAAGAAGCTAATCTCCACAATGTGAAACTAGAAGCCTCTGATTTAAGTGCAGCTGATTTAACCAAAGCCCTGATCACAGAAGCCTTGTTGTGTGGTGTGGACTTGACCGGAGCGACCCTTGAAGAAACTGTATTGAATGGATCAGATTTGAGTAGTGCGACTTTAAAGGGGACCAATTTTAGTGGCGCTCAGCTGCTCGGTTGTGATTTAAGATTTATTGAAGCTAATTTGGCTAACTTTTACCATGCTCAACTTGAAGGGGCTAACTTGAGTGGTGCTGATCTGGTGAGTGCTAGTTTTGAAGGTGCTAATTTAAAAGAAGCTAACCTCCACCATGCGGACTTGAGATATGCCTCGCTGATTGGGGCTAATTTACTCAATGCCAAGCTTGAACACACTAACTTGCAAGAGGCTGTTTACGATGACACAACCGAGTTGCCTATCTTTTTCTTACCCAAAGACGCTGGCATGATTTATGTTGGTGTGAATGAAGAAACTAAGGAAACGGTGGCAGCTAGCTGAAGTGTCTAACTGGGTGTGGGTAACGCCTGATAAGTTAGATTCAAACTAGCTACCTAGAGTGAAGCCTAATGTGATCAAGCACTCAAGTCGGTCGTTTTGGGGTTATGGCACTTGCCAGGCTCGATGGTGATAGTTCTCAGGCTGAGGATAGAGATCCGTGATGCCATGATAATGATGATGAGGCTGCTCTCCGTGAGTGTGGTCTGACTCATGAGTATGGTGATGCCCAAGATGGCTAAAGGCTTGGCGGAACTTACACAAATCACAATTCATCATGACCTGTCCCTGACGAGCTTCAGCTTCTCGCTCACGAATGAGGTCAAATAGCACCGGATCAGAGCCAATTTCGGATAACAATTGAATCGGGATCTGGGGATGGGTTGCTAATTGAGCCTGAACAACAGTTTGAATTCGCTTGACCAACACACCCGTAAACAACAAGTGAGGAATGACAACTACACGTTTGGGGTTCCAGGTCCAGACTCGTTCAAATCCTGCTTCCAATCTAGGATGGGTAATGCCAGTGAAACAAACCTCAATACCTTTATATTGACTGCCTTCCCAAAGCAATCGAGCTAGCTTGTAAACATCTCCATTAGCATCTGGATCGGATGATCCCCGACCTACAAATAGGATGACTGTCTCTGCAGGTGCAATTGAACTCTGAATCTGGTGAAGTCGTTGTTGCCATAACGTTAGCCATTGCAACGCCACACCCAGATGCCGTCCGTAATGAATGGTGAGATCAGGATGTCGTTGCCGAGCTTGATCAAGCGCATGAGTAATATCAAACTTGCTGTGGCGGGCGGCAAATAGGAGAACCGGTAATACGGTCACTTCATGAAAGCCACGATCTACACACTGATCTAAACCTGCTTGAAGTAGAGGGTCTGTGAGTTCTAAAAAACAAGGAATGATCGGTCGAGAGGGATCATAGTACTGCAGATGTTGTGCAAACTTGAGAAAAGCTTGTCGGCCTGCTTGATCACGGGTGCCATGCCCCAGTAACACCAAAGGATAGTCGTTTGAGTGGATTTGAGTCGATGAAGCTTGAGTTGATAACTGTGTCATAGTAATTTAACCCTGTGCAACGCAGGGCTTTTGCAGAGAAATAAGCTGAGTTAGCCCATCAAGATCAGCATTCTGACTCAGAGCGTTTCCATCGGCTAAAGCAGTAGACCCAAAGCATCAGATTAGCTATGGCCTCAGATCCAATAGCGATAGCCTGGAACTCTCCATTACAGCTGCGGCACAGTCCTGGACTCTCACCAGACTTTCCTAATCTTGACAGAGGTTCAACCTATCATGGGATGTCAAGCTGATCTAGAAAATCCCTAGAGAACTTAAGGACTGATCTCTGGTGGACTGATTTCTGGTGAACTGATCTCTGGGAAATACAGGCGAGTGCCGTGGGTTTATGGGTTTAAAAGATCTAGAGTCTGAGCTTTGAGAAGGGACTTAGGGACTTTGAGATTTTACATAGTAAACATCATCTGAAATCTGTTCGTGACCCCGGTATACCCTAACCTGAAGTTGATTGAGGTTAAAGTGCTTTTGATCAATATGTAAGCTGACGGGTGCTGCAGGTTGCTTACCAGCTATTTTGATGATCAAGCGATCATGGCGGATCTCAGTTTCTAATCTCACAGGCCAGGGATAGGGATTTTGAAGTTTTAGATCGACTTGGCCATACCAGACGGTGGCATCAAGACCTGCTGGAACTGACTGCACTGTAGTGTAATGAGCCTGGCGTTCTTCGATCTCTAGTCCAGCTTGTAAAGCAGCATTGTAGAGACTGGATGAAACTTGACAGATGCCTCCTCCAACAGAATCTACAGTGGTAGCAGTCATAAAGGCTGGTGCTTCTACATAGCCTCGCAGTCGAGTTCTGGGTCCCACGCTATGATTAAACGAAAAAATCTCACCCGGTTGGATCAAAACGTGATCTAAAGCTGCGGCTGCTGTGGCAATATTGCGGAGCTGAGCTGAAGATCGACCGGTTAATGTCGTTGTAAACTGGCTGAGGATCACAGGGGCTGGCCGACTCCACCAAAACAGACCACTGGCTAAAACGGGCAAGCTGAGGGTAATTCCCCAACGGATCCAGGCGGTAAAACGATAAGGGAGATCAGATGGCATCAGTACACCAGGTCATTGAGGTCGTTAGGGTATGGGGATGATTGTTCATAAATATGGTGGCACATCGGTGGGATCTGTAGAGCGTATTCAGCAAGTGGCGAAGCGGGTTGCCCACACTGTTGATCAAGGCCATCGTGTTGTAGTTGTTGTATCGGCCATGGGCAAAGAAACGGACCGCTTAGTCAGTCTCATTCATGAGCTTGCTCCGGATCAGCCCACAACTGTGTCTCATCGGCGTGAAGTTGACATGGCCTTATCTACAGGTGAACAGGTGAGTATTGCTCTACTAGCCATAGCCTTGCAACAGTTGGGTTACTCTGCTATATCTATGACGGGTGCTCAAGCAGGAATTCATACCACCAAAGATCATACCCAAGCCCGCATTTTAGATATTGATACGGATCGGATCCAGCGTCATCTAGATCAAGGTGAGATCGTGATTGTAGCTGGCTTTCAAGGCATTACTCATAGCTCTGATCTAGACATTACCACCTTGGGCCGAGGGGGATCGGATACAACAGCAGTAGCTTTGGCAGTGGCTCTGCAGGCTGAGATCTGTGAGATTTACACCGATGTACCGGGTGTCTTTACTACAGATCCCCGTAAAGTGGCTAATGCTCAACTGTTAGAAGAAATTACCAGTGATGAAATGCTAGAGCTCGCCAGCTTAGGTGCTCATGTACTACACCCTCGTTCTGTTGAAATTGCTCGTAATTTTGGTCTGAAATTGAAAGTGCTATCCAGTCTAGTGAATTGGCAAGACCCCCAATCAGGAACTATGATCCTCTCGCCCATTGCTACATCTCCTGATCTAGCTGATCTCAATCTAATCGATCGGAAGAGACGCATGGATAGAAATGGGCGAATTGAAATGAATAAGGCTGTTAACCAAGTTACTCTGGATAAAAATCAGGTCAAATTAGCCCTTCTACATGTGCCTGATCGACCTGGTATTGCAGCACAGCTATTTCAGTCGATTGCTAATGCTGGGTTAAATGTCGACTTGATCTTGCAATCGATCCACACCACCTATGGCAGTGAGACCAATGATATTGCGTTTACCGTACCCCAAGCAGCCCTAGACCAGGCTCAAGCTGTGGCCTATCGAGTAGCTCAAGACCTCAATTGCCCTCAAGTGGTGGTAGATCCAGCGATCGCTAAGGTTACCATTGGGGGAGCAGGTATGATTGGTCGACCTGGGGTCGCAGCCACTATGTTTGAAGTGTTAGCTCAGGCTGGAATTAATCTTCAAATGATTTCAATGTCAGAAATCAAGGTGAGTTGTGTGATCGATCAAGACCGGGCTAGTGATGCGGCCCTGTTATTGGGTGAGTATTTTCAAGTTATTCCGCATACCCATCGTCCTACCCATGAGCCGATCTGGAAGCCTCACCCGGTATCTGGGGTCGCTTTAGATCAGCATCAAGCTCGGCTAGCCCTTCTACATGTGCCAGATCAACCCGGATCAGCAGCTCATGTTTTTCAACGATTGGCCAACTCAGGTATCGTGGTAGACACGATTATTCAAAGCCAACGAGAGCAACTCAATCGTAAGGGTATGTCCACGCAAAATATCGCTTTTACGGTACCCCAGTTTCAGGCTGCTGCTGCGACTCAAGTTTTACAATCGATCACAACTGATATGCCTGAAGCTGAAGTGATGGTCAATGAGGCGATCGCCAAGGTCAGTATTGTGGGGTCTCAAATGGAATACCATCCTGGAGTAGCCGCTCGCATGTTTCAAGCACTAGCTCAATCTAACATCAATATTGAAATGATTGCTACTTCAGATATTAAAGTCAGTTGTGTTGTTCAACAAGATCAAGGTGTAGCATCCCTGCAATGTATTCACGAGATCTTTCATCTTCATGAACCTTTAGCACGCTAAGGAAAGAGTTCAGTATAGGAACATAATAGGAATGGGACTCGCCCTAGTAGCTAAGTCCCGGAGTTGCACTTTACATGGAGATCTAAACCATACCAATAATCTGAGGATCCAAGATGAGCAATGTATAAGTATTTAGCCACCAAGCCTAACTGAGATCTCATGAAAAATTAATAGGAGTCACTAGTAATAGAGGAGATTGAATAGCATCAGCTGTAAACTAAATGAACTTTGAGTTCAAGACAGTCAAGGTAAGATATCCAACTAGAGCCATGCCACTCGTTCAGTAACGGGTTGGACAGACCAAGCTTTCAACTTTTTGATGCCATTGACTAACTTAATATCACCCCTAACTTTAAGCTGCAATCCTAGCGTTAAAGTAGGTCCAACGGTTAATCGGAGCGACTTACACAACTTGATTCTGAGTCGGCCTGAGCGAGTGCCCAGGTAGAAGTACTTCAGCTTGGACTCCAAGTTATGCTCAAATCCTAGAAACTGTCCCTCAACGGCAAATGTGGTTGTGGTTTGATCCAAAGACTGACTCATGGTGGTTCCTGGTGGGCGCGAGTTTAGATTACATCACAACGGGATCTCTGCAGATCGTTTTTAGGTGATCTCAGAATGAAGGGTTGTGGAGGTATCAGCTGGATGATCAGGATCAGGATACCTTTCGATCACAGCTTGCCCTGAGGTCAAAGCATTGGAATTGCCCTGAGGAAGTTTAGGAGTTTGGACTCTCACCGAAGCTGAAACGGATGAGTTTCCACCCCGGATCTGCCGCATTAGAGTAGCCATCTCTAGGGCTGACATCGCATAATCCCAGCCTTTATTGCTCTTGATCCCAGCTCGTTCTAGGGCTTGCTGGAGTGTATCAGCCGTCAACACACCAAAGACAACCGGAATGCCCGTTTGAAAAGAAGCGGCTGCAATGCCCTTAGACACTTCAGCGGCTACATAGTCAAAGTGGGGTGTTTGGCCTCGGATGACAGCTCCTAAGCAGATAATGGCATCATAGTGTTGGTGCTGAGCTAGCTGATGAGCTACTAAGGGAATCTCAAAACTCCCAGGAACCCAGTAGTAATCTACTTGAGATCCATCAGGTCTAACATCAACACCATGACGTTTTAACCCATCTTGACACCCATCTAACAACTTACCTGTGATGGCATCATTGAATCGACCTATCACAATCGCAAAGCGTAGATCTTGGGTTTGGACAAAATTACCTTCGTAAACTGCCATTGAGATACCTGTTGCAAACTCACAGATTAAATTCTGCTACCTGACAAAATTAAGAATGGCCACCGCCACAACCCAGCCGACCCAGACCAAACCTCCAATCAAAATAATGTTTTTATCTCGGCCCCAATCTGCAGGGCTACCATAGAAAACAGGTACCGCCACAACCAATACCAAACTGTAAAGTACTAATCCCAATAAAGTGAGCTGAAAGACAATGCTCATGTCACACTCTCAAAAACCGCAGATGATCTAAAACCTACCAGATTCTTGATCCTTCAGTATGGTTAGACTGAGCTAAGGTCGCAAAAATCTTAATATGTTTCTTTAAGTCTCTGTAACTCAGCCTCTAACTCTTCAATTTGGCGGCGCAATTGGTCATCAGTTGCCCGATCGAGAACAAGATTGGCCCGGGGCTGGGCTTCATCCACCACCACACCCTCTAGCGTGACATCAGACTCAGCAGTCTCATCGTGATCATCAATTTGGATCTTACGAGGGCCGTTGTGGGCTGAGGGTTCTGCAGTGGCCTGCTGAGAGGTTGAGGTGGGTGGAGTGCTCTTATTAACCACAGTATCCATAAAGGTCCGAGCTTCCTCGGCCGACATCAAGCCACGCTCCACTAGATCGTTCGTTAACTTCTCAGCTTGCTGACGCAAATCACTCAAGTGTTCAGAAGCTCGCTCAGCAAAGGTTCCTGCCACGGAGCTAGCTTTACTGACTGCTGCCGAAGCAAACTCAAGTCCTAGATAGAACGCCTTTTGGGCAAAATCACCAAAATCTTTAGTCATCTCTTGATCAATGGATGCTGTTGACCCTACATTATCAAACCCTATGTTGTGCGCTAGAGTCCCCATCAGCAGGAGCATATCAGAGTATTCTCCTAAATGCCTCTTAACTAGGGGGCAGGACTCCAACCGATACCAAATTACAAGTCAATATAATCTTTAATCTAAGGGCGACCCGGGTGAACGCGCCTACCAAAAGCATCCTTTATTGCTGCTGCGTTCCCACCCTGACACGTTCAGGCGTTTAGGTCGCACGGACCCAGGTCTATAAACACACTAACATTTTTTAGCTCTAGTAACAGGGGGTAAGCCTCAGTTTTAGATCGGTTATCTTAGATAGGCATTAACGAGCACTTAAGATCACGTTGCTAAAATACGTCGAAGTAAAATATTTAACACAAAATAGTGAAGATTGGTAGAGGAGGCCCAAGGGATGACACCACGCTCTCGCCGTACAACCCTGATCCAATTAGCAGCCACACTAGGTACGGGTGGGTTAATGCTGGGTTGCAATCGATCTAGAGATGCTTCCCTTAAAATTGGGTTTTTAATGGGCGCTGGTGGGCTAGGTGATCAATCCTTTAATGATATGACATTTGAAGGTTTACAGCAGATTCAACAAGACTATGGTACTCAAGTAACCATTATTCCCCAGGAACTACAAGAGATTACTGAACCTGCTCGGGAGGGTGCTCTCCGAAACTTACTAGCTCAGGATGTCCGTTTGGTTGTGGTGAATGGATTTGAATACAAAGCCCTGATGGAACGAGCGGCTCCTAACCACCCTAACACTTTGTTTTTGATCAATGATGTGGTTTTGGATGGCGTTCCCAATGTCGCTTACACCAGCTACGGGCAACACGAAGGCTCATTTTTGGTGGGTGCTTTAGCGGTCCTCATGACCCAGACCCGTAAAGTTGGCGTTATTGGGGGGGTCGATATTGATGTCGTGAAAGCGTTTATTCAAGGTTATCGAGAGGGGATTGAGTACTTGAGTTCCACGGTAGATCTCTTAGAAGATTATGTATCTGTGGCCCCTGACTATTCCGGATTCAATGATCCTGATCGAGGCCGAGCTTTGGCGCTCAACCACTATGAACAAGGAGCCGATATCATTTTTGCTGTAGCGGGGTTGACTGGAAATGGGGTGATCCAAGCAGCCAAAGAGTCTGGTAAATTTGCGATCGGAGTTGACGCTGATCAAGATCATTTGGCCCCAGGTCATGTCCTTACAAGTATGATGAAACGGCTTGATAAAGTCACGTATACTGAGGTAGCCAAGGTGATTGAAGGCACCTTTACACCAGGTGGCACCACTTATGGACTGAAAGAGGGTGGGGTTAGCTTAAGTCCTATGCGATACACTCGAGATCAAATTCCTGATACCACTCTGGCTAGAATTGAAGATATTCAAGCTCAAATTATTGCAGGCGAGATCAAAGTAACCAATCTATTGAAGTAACTGTGTATTGAAGTAACTGTGCGATAGGTACTGAATTGCCCACTAGTGATAGAATTAGATTGCTCCTGCATCGCGTGTAGCAATGGCTTCAAAATTGATAGAGGCTGCATCAGTTAAGGGGACTTCAAGCAGTTGTTCGGCTAACTCGGCTCGCAGTGTAAAGCATGAGATCCCTGCTGTTGCCAGTTTTACAATATCTTCAATCTGCCTTAAACTTGCCACTAAGATCTGAGTTGAACTCTGATGAGTTTGTAAAAGTTGATGCATCGTAATTAGCTGGTCATGAGCAGGTAATCCCTGATCTAGCATCCGGCCTAAGTAAGGAGCCAGATAATCAGCTTGAGTTAAATGGGCCAGGATCGCTTGATGAGTGGCATAGCTTGCCGTTAAAGTTACCCATTGCCGTTGCTGTTTTAATCGCTGGGCCACAATCAGACCATTAGCCGTGACCGGTATCTTGATCACGACTCTTGCTTTGAGAGGGGCTGCCTGTTCAAGTAAATCATGGGCACAAGCTAACATCTGATCTGGATCGGCTCCCCAAGCCTGAACTTGGATCTCTTGGCTCTCCAGTTGATCCCAGGTTTGCATTAGGTGAGTTAGGGTAGCCAAGTTGTTTTTGAGACCCGCTCGTTCTAGGATGAGGGGGTTGCTGGTGACACCATAGAAGAGACCACTGGTAAGCCAGGTTTCGGCTACTTTTAAGTCAGCTGAATCTAAGAAAAGTTTTAACATCCCTACGCTATCTAAACATCCCTAGGCTATCTAGTGTTGTCCATGAAAAAATGATCCATCCAAAATTGTCCATCTAAGATCATGAGTAAGGCTTGGGTCAAGCTAGGTTCTATTAGAATACTTCAATGATTCCATTTCACCTGAGTCTGATGGCCCCAAAATCCTTCAAATTTTCGGATCTTGACATCACCTATCACTTGAGTCTGGCACGCTAGTCGTAAGCCCCGGTCTAAAGCATGCGGGGGTAATGATAATCGCCATATTTCCCGAATCTGCTGTTCCGAAACCGCTCCAATAACTTCCACGGCACAAGTACCACAGGTTCCTAGCCCATGACAATTGATCAATTGTGACTGACCATTATAAAGATCAATCCCTTGATCTAGGAGGACTCGGCGTAAATTGACCCCCTGAGGACATGCAAAGGTTTGACCTTGAGCAGTGACAGTAGGCATATCAAATCTTCCCGCTTAAGGATTGACTTCCCATAATGGTAGAGCAGTTTGGGCATTGTAACCTAAGTGCTGCAACGCGGCTGGAGTGACGACTCGGCCCCGAGCGGTCCGTTGTAAATAACCGATTTGTAATAGATAAGGTTCATACACTTCTTCAATGGTTTGGGGATCTTCTCCAGTTGTTGCCGCCATTGTATCTAAGCCTACTGGTCCACCATTAAACTGTTCAATCATCATGGTGAGTAACTTGCGATCTGTCCAGTCTAAGCCTTTTGGATCAACATTAAAAAGTTCTAAGGCAGCGGCAGCTACTTCAGCATTGATGGATCCATCGCTTCGAACTTCAGCATAGTCACGCACTCGTTTAAACAGACGGTTGGCAATCCGTGGGGTCCCACGAGCCCGGCGGGCAATTTCAGCGGCTCCCTCTTGATCAATGGGGGTTGCCAGTAAGCCAGCTGTTCGTTGGACAATTTGAATTAATTCCTCTGGCTCGTAGTAGCGTAGTCGTTGGACATGCCCAAAGCGATCTCGCAAGGGTGAGGTGAGCGCGCCGACTCGAGTTGTAGCTCCAACTAGGGTGAATTTAGCTAGTTTTACCGATGTCATCCGTGCTGAGCGACCCTTGCCAATCGTGATATCCAGCCGGTAGTCTTCCATAGCAGGGTACAGCAGCTCTTCAGTCACTTTAGAGAGACGATGGATCTCATCAATAAATAAGATATCGCCGCGTTGCAATCGCACCAGATACCCTGCAATGTCTCGTGGACTTTCCAAAGCCGGGGCCGTAGTCATATAAATCGTAGATCCCATTTCGCTGGCTAAAGCGGCTGCTACGGTGGTTTTGCCTAACCCTGGGGGACCATAAAATAGCAGGTGATCGAGAGGCTCTTGTCGGGACTGAGCTGCTGCAATAGCAATGGCGAGCACATCTTTGAGTTCTGTTTGGCCAATGTAATCAGCAAGTGTCTTGGGGCGAAGCGAGTCTTCTTGACGGGCGGGTTCATCGGTTTGAGCTTGGGGTTGGAGTAACTCAGACTGAGGTGGTGGCTTTTGTGGATTGAGATCACCTGAAGATTGAGAAGAAATAATAGCCATGACAACGAACTCTTGATAGGTCAACAGCTCTAAGCTTGAGCCTTCTGTTCTAGCCAATGAGCCACCTGATCAGCCAAATTGTGGCCTGACAAAGTACTCATCTCCTGCAACATGGTTGGACTGGTCACATTAACCTCAGTGAGCCGTTCTCCAATCACATCAATCCCCACAAAATAGAGCTGATCTTGTTGTAACTTGGGGGCTAGATCAGCACACAAAGCTTGCTCTACTTCAGTTACCTCAGCCGGAGCTACATGGCCGCCCGCTGCAATATTGCCCCGAAAATCCCCCTGGCCTGGAATGCGGTTAACGGCTCCAATCGGGTGTCCTTCAAGCAGTAATATCCGTTTGTCGCCTTGTTGAGCGGCGGGTAAATACTCTTGAGCCATAATCGGCACTTTACCTTGCTGAGTTGCGAGTTCAATCAATGAATTGGTATTGGGATCACCTTGTTTGAGCATTAAGATGCCTTCGCCTCCTTTGCCACCCAAAGGCTTAAGTACAATATGGGCTTCTTGTTCGAGAAAGGCTCTTAGAGTGGTCCGATCTGAACTGACAATGGTTTTGGGTATCCACTGGCTAAACTGTAGGGCATAAAGCTTTTCATTGGCTGAGCGCAGACTAGCAGGATGATTGACAACCAAGGTTGGTGCTGGAATGAGATCCAATAATTGGGTGGCATACAGATAGGCATCATCAACGGGTGGATCTTTACGCATCCAGACAGCGTGACACTGGCTTAAAGGCATCCGCATAGTTTCTAAAATCTGATACCAAGGTTGGTGCTGAAGGTTTAGAACCAGGCGGTGGACCTGACCCCAAGTCTGATTCTGATTAAAGTAAAGCTGAGTCTGTTGTAAGCAGAAAATCTCATGGTGCCGCTGTTGCAGAGCTACCATTAAAGCCAAACTGGTATCGTGCTCTTTCTGTAATAACTCAAGTGGATCTATAATGAATACGACTTTCATAGTCAATAGTTTTCTAGCATTATGTTTTTTAGGATACAGCTTAAAGTTGTGATCAACACCAACCTCATAACTTACCCTAATCCAGATCAAATCTGAACCCTGGTACCTTTATTTAAAGCCTCAAATTAAGCCTCAAAATGGCACCTTTGCATTTCACAGACAATTACTTCATTTGTGTTTATCTTAACGCTAGATTAACCTATCAATGAGCACTACCAGTTAACGTAGAGTCATCAAACGAGCACAACAATTATGGTGGGAACTCTAGGTGTGACAGCTTCCAACCCTGGGCAACAGCGAGAACCCCTTCGGATCGAAACCACACGGGAGTTGTTAGAAGCAATTCGCAGCAAACGCTCGTTATTGGGAGCCGATCTTTCAGGTGCTAGCCTTTCGCGAGGCTTATTTGATAAAGTTCAGATGCCAAAGGCTTCTTTACAGCGAGCCAATCTGCGTGGAGTTAGCTTGAAGCAAGCCGATCTAAGGTTAGCTAATTTTCGCAGAGCTGATTTAGATCGGGGCAACTTTACAGGTGCTGACCTGAGGGGATCAACCTTATCGCAGGCCGTCGGCGACTACTGCAATTTGACTCAAGCTAAGTTAGATAAAGCTTCATTTCAAGGTAGCCGCTTCAATAATGCTTCATTTAAGCAGGCCAGTTTAGTCGCTGCCAGTTTGATAGATGGTAATTTCTTTGAATCATCCTTTGAGCAATCGATTTTACAGCGGGCTAATTTGTTGGGGTGTTCATTAGTGAGTTGTAATCTCAGTGGAGCTGATTTTCGGCAAGCCAATTTGACCGGTTGTAGTTTACAGGGGAGTCTGTTGGTGGGTCTGATGATCGATGGTGCTGACTTTACTGATGCCAAGATGTCAGATGACCAACGAGTTGCTTTGATTGCGATGGCTACGGGGATTAATGAAGCCAGTGGACGTGAAACTATTCAAACTCTCCGTGAAGGCCTGCAAACCAAGCCTAAAAAGTTATTTGGTATTTTCTAGCTCAAAAGCCGATCTAGATCTCAGAGAACCTTTTCAACTAGAGTTGCGGCTAGCTGGGATCCTCCGGACTGCCGGATCTGTTCCTGTAAGGCTTCTGCTTGGTGCTTATAAGATCTGAGACGTAACATTTGTTGCAACATCTGCTTGAGTCTAGGTGGAGTCACCTCGGTCGGCAAAATAAACTCTCCAGCACCTGTCCAGGCGAGGCGGGCTGAGATCCCTGGATTATCAAATCCTGTGGGAATGGCCAAAACTGGAACCCCATGACTTAAGCACTCCAGGACAGTATTCAAACCTCCATTGTTGATCACTAACGCTGCTCTTTGAATTAAATCGGACTGCGGCGCAAAATCTACCACAATCGGATGGCCAGGTAAGCCGACTGCTTTTTCCGCTGGAATCCCCCAGCCCAAAGACATTACTAGTTGTAAATTGAGGCTATCGCAAACTTTAGCTATAGTCCGAAAAATTCGAGGTCTTCGATTGTGGACAGTTCCCAGTGAGGCATAGATCAAAGGTCTACCATCTAACTGATCATAGGGAAAGTCGGGGGTTGGTCGTAAGGCTGGATTGAGTAGAGGACCGGTGAAATGAAACCAATCCGGGAGCTGATCACGCGGATATTCAAAAGCAGGGGGTAATTGACTCAGTTGGGCCAGCGGTGAGAGTTCATCTCTAAATAGGAGGGTGTATTCCGGTAAATTCCAGCGTTGGCGATAGTGATTCAGAAGTTTTTTAACTGGATCTCGTCGGGTTTGCAGGGTTTCATAAGCAGCTAGATTACGTTGGCGGCTCTTGAGGTCTTTAGCATAGGGCCATGTGGTGGCAGGTGGCGGGATCGTTTCTTCGGGAATCGTAATTAAGCCACAGAAGACCGATGCAAAGGGAATATCTAATTTTTCAGCTAAGGTCCCGCCTTCAGGCGAGCTGGGATCGGTAATGAGCACATCTAATTGACTGGATTGCATCACCTCCAGCCCATGAGTGAGATGACAACTGGATAACACCTCGATCCAACTGCCCATCCCCCATTTGGTGGGATTACTTTGAACCCCTTCTGTGAGACTAGCTTGCAAGGTTCCCTTGGGAAATTCATGCTCCCCCACTCCCTGAAAGCCTAGTTGTGCCTGCTCAACCGTTGTCTGGATATCGATTAACCCAAAAACAGTAACCTGATGCCCTCGCTGTTGCAACTCATGACCCAGTGCCGACAGGGGATGTAAATGACCTACAGCAGGGGGACAGAGAATACCAAAGTGACTCATGGTTGCCTTAACTCCTAGACGTCAGCCCATTAAAACTGAGCAAAAGTCGTTAAATAGTGAATCGTGCGCTGCCACACTTCGTCTATATGTTCAGAGACTAATAGGTCTGGAATATAGCTAGCTGTCAGTAAGATCTTCCTTTTAAAAATAGACATCCCCAGGTAATATCGTCGTGTCAGTGGGATCGATCGAATGGCCACAACATTCAGGTTACTTTTCAGATGCCGGTCAACAATGCCCACGTTTGTGGTCAGGATCGTTGTGATATTGCGAAAATAAGGTTGGGTTTGGTTGAGAAATAAACTCAAAAAAATTCGCCAGTCTTCACCTCTGACCGCTTCTTGATAGATGGTTTTTAGGAGTGCTGCTTTCATTAAAGTTAACCATTCTTCTTCTTGAGCGGTTGAGTTATCTGTGTAATGGGTTTGGATGTTAATCTTTTTTAGAAAAGAGGTAATATCTTCCTGACTTCCCTGACACTTAAATCGATAATTTTGCAATGAGATAAAGTTTCCCATCGAGTACTGAGCTCTGGGATCTTTGGCGAGGGTACGAGTATTGAGTGGATAATAAAGATTGATCAGTTCAACTATTTCATTGTGGGCTTCGGCCATGTCGATTTGACATTTTAAGTAAGCCAAGTTTAAAACTTCATGAACAGAAGACTCATGAGCTTTAGCAAAATTTCGCAACCCATCTGATTGAGCCTCAGTAAACTCAAAATAGCGAAACCAAATGGGGGCCAAATGGGGATCCAGGTCTTTGATTTGCTCGATAGGCGCTAGCCTGGGAAAGGCAACTAAGATATTAGCCTCTTGATCCGCATCCCAGGATTCTTGCTGTTTGGCTTTTTTAGCTTCGGCTACTTGCAACAGATCTTGCCAATCTCGCTCGTCACCGTATCGCTGGGCATTGCGTTGAAGTTGGAGGCGATACTGCATCAAAATCGGACTTTGGGTGGCTCGTTTAGCTTGATAGGTAAAGCCAATGCCAAACAACGATTTCCAATCGTATAGATAAGGGAGGGGATCTACGAGGGGCTGTTCTCCGGCCTCTAGCTCTGAGTAATAGCGAAATAGATCAGTAAAAAAGATAAACATACTCATCCCATCACAAGCAACATGTGAAGAGACAAACTGTAAATGGGTCAAGCCCTGAGTCCAAAAAATACAAACTAACTTAAAGGGATAAGTTGATTCTAAATGAATAACCTGATTATTGTAGTATCTATCGCTGGCATTTAATTCGTGATCAAGGTCAGGTTCTGAACAAGATAATTCTTTAAAAATAAGAGGTGCTTTCAGATTGGTTTCATCGATCTCAGACCAAAAGTACTTTTCGGGAAAAGCTAAATCAACTTTAATCCGAGACCTTAAAACACTATGTCGTTGCATAACCAGTAGCGTGGCTTGCTGGAGACGCTGTGGATCCAATATCCTGTCAATTCGCATACTAAACGAGTGGTTACAAGAGGATCCATGTAAAAAGTAACGGTTAAAATGATCTCGTGAAACTGGGCAAAGGGGTTTCATGATTGGCCGTTGGGGTCAAATATAGTCATATTACAACACGTCTCTCTACACCATGCTTACTCAGAGGGTCAGTATTCGAGGTGAAGCTAAGCTAGTCCCATCCTCACCGTTATTACAAACTGTTATTACAAGAGGTTGAGCTTATGTTCTATGATCCGCAACAGTTCGAGTTTACCCCGATCTTAGAAGAGAACTGGGAAGCCATTTACAAAGAGTTTTTAGGGATTCGAGACTACCTCATCGATTGGATCGAAAAGAAACTCTATGATCAGGGTTGGCAGGTTTATATGCTCTACAGTTTTCCTCATGGGGATGTAATGTTGCCCAATATACTCCGATGTCCCACGACAGCTTCAATTGTCAAAGAGCACGTCCCTACCCACGGTGTGGCCACCTTTTCGATTCTTCAACCGCAAACTCATATTAAGCCCCATACGGGTTATCAGGGGGAGGTGCTCCGGTGTCACTTGCCGCTATCGGTGCCGGAAGGCAATTGTCAGCTCCGTGTTAGGGATGAAACCAGGTTATGGGAACCGGGCAAAGTCTTGATCTTTGATGATCGGGTTGAGCATGAGGCCTGGAATTTTACTGATCAGGAACGGGTTGTGCTAATTATTGACTTTGTGCCGGACTGTGTACCGGACTGTGTACCGGATCCTTCAAAATTAATGGCTTGATCTCTAACTAGGCTTGAAAAGTTTAACTTAACTTTAAAAATTACGGAGACGGGTACTTGGCACTTTGGAGGGTAAACTAGCATGCCCTTTAAAGACTGCATAATCTTGACTACTTTGTGTAATGAGAGCTCCCGCCCCAATGACATTACTGTGACCTATAGTACACCCTGGAGCGATCGTAGCATTGAGCCCCACAAAGGTGTTATTCCCGATTGTACAACACTCTCCAAATGAAGCTGACACAATCCAACAGTGATCACCGATATGACAGAGTAGGGCGACAGTCGTTAGGCCCCAAAGGATGGAGTTACGGCCAATATGGACATAAGGGTGTAGGAACACATGTTCCATGATCATCGTATTAGGGCCAATCTGGAGATCACCGGATACCGTTGCTCTTGAACTAATAAAGCTAGTGACCCGGTAGCCTTTGGCTTCGACCTCCTCAACTTTTTGGGATCTTAAGGTATTTAATTTGCCAATCCCAATGGCCACAAACATATCATGGGTTTCAGGTGGAAAGTGATCTTCAATTTCATCGAAGGGGACAATAGGTAATCCTTTAAAGGTTGCTTGGTCGAGATACTCGCGATCAACTGTAAACCCAACAACGGTATAGTCACTATCACTTGAGAACAGGTAGTGGACAATCAAGGCAAAATTTTTGATACCAAAGATCACAAGTCGTTTCATGCTACAACCCGTCACAAACCCCTACAGGACTATTGAAGCCTAAAAGTTGTCCCAGCGTAATGGAATCTTAAGAGGTGATGAGGTCATACTCTAGAATTTGATCTAGCATTTGGTGGGGTGACGGTAAGTCCTGGATAGGCAGCAGCAGTTGCTTAATCGCTTGACGATACTCTTCGGCATAAAGAGCTAGCTGATCGGGTAAAATTTCCTCACCAATCCTGAGGTAACGAGGCTCCCACCCCCGATAGTATCGAACTAGACCCACCTCATACAGGCTACTGATCCCATAGTTCATATGGCCTTTATCAAAGAAAAAGGTGGGTAGCCCATTAATCCCACGCAGCATTAAAGAGTTTGAAAAAATGTTCCAGTAAAACGCATATTCTGCTTCCATTTGCAAAGCAAAAAAGAGAGAATACGAACAATGGGGCAACAACGTGATCCCAGCTTCTTGCTGAAGTTGCTCAGATAAATACTCAATACAACCATCTGGAGCTAAAACAACAGCATGACGATCCGCTCTTAGGGTCTCCCGGATCTTCGTCACAAGCAAGTCACCAAACCCTTGAGGTGAGTGTTGTATACATTGAACATAAAAGTCTGATCCAGCTAAGACAAATAGCCACTGTGGTTTGACCTCAGCTCGGGACCGACCTCGGACTCGGAGGCTATTAGTTTCAAGTTGTGCAGGTGTGAGTTCTAATTTGCGGTTACGGCAAGATACACAGGGGTAAGCGGGTTGAAAATCACTTGCTTCTAAAGGATAAGGATAATAATGGAGAGTAGTTTGGAAATGGCGACACGCGTGAGTGACTGAGTAAAAAAACCATTCACGAGCCGGCATATGGTCACTCAGATCTTCAGGTGTTAAGTGAGGAATTAAGCCTAAAAAGGGATCTGTTGTTACCACGCGACAACCCCGCTTATTTAAAAACCGGGTTAATTCAGTTAACTGATCTAATGAAAACGTTTTCTTGATTGCAAATAAGTAACCTGAGTTTAAAAAAACAATATCGGGCCGTCCAGTCTCAACCTGCTTAATGACATCTCGAATAGAGGTATATTTATGGACTTTGCCAGGCAACCCAAATTTATTATTGGTGTAGACGGTTGGAGGTAGCAAGATAGTGGGTGGATGCTGAAAAAGTTGCCCATTGAGGATATGCATAGCACTTCCCATCTCGCCATAGCTCAGAGCAATCACAAAAAGTAATCGTGCATCATGAATACGTTCTGTATCCATACCCTAGCCCCATATCGGTGATGTCGAGTTTAGTATAGACCCTATGGCTTAGGCTAGACTTTGCCAGACCTAACCCAGTTGCAAGATCTGATTGAGCATGTCCTGAGGAGACGGGAGCTGGTGTAAAGGGACATTCATCTGTGCTAATACAGGGGCAATTTCAAGCGCGCGGGACTGCAGTTTTTCAAGTGATAAAGGTTCAAACTGATCTAAATACGTAGGCTGCCAACCGTGAAAATAGTTCAGAACACAGGCTTTATAAAGGGGCTTAAAGCAAAGGATCATATGGCCCTGATCAAAAAAGAAGGTGGGTAGTTGGTTGACAACACGGAGTAAAAATGAATTGGGTAAAATATTCCAATAGAAGACATACTCAGCATCGATCATCATGGCGAAAAACTGAGCATAGGAACAATAGGTCATCAGGTCTACCCCCTCGCCTAAGGGAAAGCTTTGGGCTAACATTTCAACGCAAACAGGGGATCCAATCAAGGTCACGTGACGATCTAAATCTAAGGCTTCCTCGATCCGTGTTGCCAGGGCTTGGATGACAGCTTCAGCCGTATATTGTTCACCTTGGGCCTTAAATTCAGAGGTTGATAGGATCAATAACCAACGAGGTTTAGCGTCTGTACGAGATTGTCCCCGCAAACGGCGGCTATTGGCTTCATACTCGTCACGGCCAAATTCCAGAGCCAGGTTACGACAGGATAAACAAGGATAATTGAACCGAGTGTCGGCATCTTTAAGCGGATAAGTATAGTAGTGAGGCAAACTTTGTAATACCTGGTAAGTACTTGAATAAACATCGTATACCCACTCACGCTGAGGTAGCAGGGGATGGAGATCTTCAAGTGTTAAATTGGCCATCAAGCCTTGAAATGGATCACTGGTTACTACTCGACAGCCTAGTTTGTGTAAAAGATCGATGAGCTTCGCCAAGTCTTTAACCGTAACCATCCGATTCGCAGCTAGGAGATAACCTGAATTCAAAAATACAATATCGGGTTTAATGTGCTTGATCTGCCGTACTATATCTTGAACTGATTCATATTTGAGGGGTTTACCCGGCAAGCCAACTCGATTAATGGTATGTAAGTGGGCAGGCATTAATAATGTAGGAGGATGACTAAACTCTTGACCCTTCAAAATATACATGACATTACCGATCTCTCCATAATCTCGAGAGAGAATAAATAAGAGTCGAGCCTCACGAGCATCCATGCTAGTCATCACTGAGTCCATCCAATCGACTTTAGATAATTCCGGTCCGACTGAGGGGAAACCATCTCAGATCTAGTATTGTTTTGAGTAGACTTCCTGCAATCAGTTTTTCTTTGAGGAGTCGTGTAGCAAAGTGATGAAGCTTAAAATGATCGGGTAGCGTACTCTTCAACAAATACTCATTAATAGCTACAGGAGAAGCTGTCTCAGTGGCAATAGTGTCAAAGTAGCGAAATCTTAATTCGTAAGCTCGCCAATTGGCCAACATCATTAAGGTTTTGATTACACCCCCTGTTGCTAGGGTCTGTCGATTGATCGTGGTCTGGCTATTGAACATACGGAATGATACAGACACTCGCTGGGTATCAGCATCTTGAGTCCGATGGAGGACGTCGCCGCGTAAAAGCAAGAGATCACCTGCTTGCAAGTATGGAGTTTCTTCAATATCAGTAATAGGGAAATCGAGTCGAGCAATCACTCCCCCCTGATCATCATCTAGAATAACGTCACGACCTTGTTGATCTTGAATCACACGGGTGGCCCCCCGACCTACCATTTGTGTCCCGATCTGAGGGGCCCGTTGAGCTAAGGTATCGAGAGGAATAATGGAAAGATTAGATTTTTCTAGCACAGGCTTGATCAAAGGCACATAGAAGTTAAGGTAGTGCATATGATCTTGCAGCGTAAAGTAAGACTCATGATCTTGATGCCAAGGGAACCGCTGCTTATGAGGATCGGCATCTACTAAAGTGGGTCCTTCTTTAAAATTAGGAAAGTAAACCCCAGAAGTAGTAAAAACATCAACCAAGGTGTGAGTTTGAGATTGAAGACATTGAGCCAAAGCTTGCAACTTATCCTGTACTCGTTCAAAAGCCTGGGGAGAAACTCGTCGAATACAATAGTTACCATTACTCAGTGGCTTAGCTTGTTCAAAGTCTTGTTGGAGGCCCTCCAGATCAGCAGCACTCAAAAACCCAGGAATAGAGAGAAAACCTCGGGTATCAATCAAACTTAGATCTGTTGTGGATAAATCAGGGGTTAGCAGCATTGATCTAGAAAGCGATGATAAGAGATCGTTATGGCCATACACAACAAGAATCTACCCAATAATTCTGCTGCTGTAAACCAGACCTTGCTTGAGAGATCTCGGGCTAAGGCTCAAAGCTACAATCATAGGGATCAAATTAAACTATATCCAGCAGCCAGGGCCTTAAAAACTGGCCTGGGTTGAAATTTTAGAGGGTGCCTGGTGCCTGGTGAAGTAATGGATCAAGCTGATCTTGATGATCTAGAGCATGAATATCGTCGCAGCCCCCAACATGTTGCTGATTGATAAAGATTTGGGGAACGCTACGTCGACCTTGAGCCCGCTCAGCCATCTGCGCCCGGGCTACTTCATCCCCATCAATTTTGTATTCAGTAAAATCCACTCCCTTCCACCAGAGTAAAAGCTTAGCTCGGATACAGAAAGGACAGGTTTGCCAAGTATAAATTTCTACATTGGCTTGCATAGTCTCTGGTTTGCGTCCTAAAAGCCGATTGATCTGATCCAACATCGCTCAACTCCAATGCTCTCTCTAACGTTAACATGCCACTTGAAGTCGTCACCACTAGCTTTATGCTGGCCTTACCGTAGTTCCCCTACTACCTGCAAATACGATCACCCTTCTTGAGGCCGAGTAGCCCGGATCGGTTGTAAAAAAAGCAGCTAACTCCTGAAAGTATTGGACAGCTAAAGATCAGGTAGTATCTTCAACTAAGCTCCAAGTAGTTTAATCAATAGAGCTTTTTGAGCATGCAGTCGGTTCTCTGCTTGATCCCAAACCCGAGACTGGGGTCCTTCAATGACAGCATCTGTGATTTCTTCATCGCGATGGGCTGGCAAACAATGGAGGACAATCGCTTGAGGATCAGCTGCTTTCAATAAAGTCTCATTGACTTGATAGGGCATAAAAATAGGGAATCGTTGAGTGGCTTCAGCTTCTTGTCCCATACTGGCCCAAACATCAGTGTATACAACCTGGGCCCCTTCGATAGCGGCTTGCGGATCTGAAGTCAAGTTGATCTGGCTAGGTACTTCAGGATAATAGGTGTTGATGACAGATTGAGCTTGCTCAACCACGCTAGGGTCAGGGCCAAATTGCTCAGGGGTGGCTACTCGAATATGAATCCCTGTCATAGCGCAACCCAATAGTAATGAGTGCAGCACGTTATTGCCATCGCCACAAAACGCTAATGTTAATCCTCGAAGTTCCCCAAAGGTCTCTTGTATGGTGAGTAGATCAGCTAAAATCTGACAAGGGTGAAAGCGATCGGTTAAAGCATTGATGATAGGAATAGAAGCCGAGGCTGCAAACGTTTCCAATTCAGCTTGTTGGAATGTCCGGATCGCTAAGACATCTAGGTATCTTGATAAAACCCTAGCCGTATCGGCAATGGGCTCACCTCGACTCACTTGCAGCACATCAGGCACTAGATCGATTACTGTTCCTCCGCACTGAGCAATAGCAGCACTAAAGCTGACACGCGTCCGGGTTGAAGCCTTACGGAATAATAATCCTAAAACACGACCTTGTAGGCTAGGACGCTTGATACGCCGTTTCAAAAGACTGGCTTCGTTTAATAGATCCAGGAGTTCAATTGGTGTGAGATCGGCAAGTGAGAGTAAATCGCGATCTTTTAATGATCCCATAGCGTCATGATCCTGTAGAGTGCCTCAAGCCACTAGACGTTTCTTACCCTAAAACTATTAGAGAAAGCTCCCGCAGACTAGAGTGTATGCGGGTAACTCATCAGGTTTGATTTTAAAATAGTTAAACGTGTTAACGACTAGGATGCATTTAAGTTAAGCCGCTTGGCTAAACCTACTTTTGATAGTAACCAAATGGCCCAAAAGGTCATATCGAGTTCCCACCATCGCAGACCAGCTTTGGCACATTTGGGAAAGGCATGGTGGTTATTGTGCCAACCTTCACCGTAAGTAATAAGGGCTACCCACCACAAATTACAAGCATGATCATCGCTATCGAATCGCCGATAACCCCACATGTGAGTGGCTGAGTTAACAAACCAGGTTGAATGCCAGAGCACAATTGAGCGTACAAATAAACCCCAAACCACAAAGGACCATCCACCCATAACGTAGAGAGCTAGGCCTAGAGGAATTTGCAGATAGAGATAGTATTTATCCAAGAACTGATAGTAGGGATCACGACTCAAATCAGGGGCTTGGGCATAGTACTCCTCACGATTGAAGGTGTTAGCGCGGGGATGTAAAATCCAGGCCATGTGGCTCCACCAAAATCCACGACGAATGGAGTAGGGATCTTTGTTGACGTCTTCTGTAAAAGCGTGATGTTGACGATGGCTGGCCGCCCAAAAGATAGGTCCACCTTGTAAAGTTAAGGCTCCTAGTGTAGCTATGATGTATTCCAGCCATTTAGGAACCACAAAGCTGCGATGGCTGAGCAATCGGTGATAACCCAAGCAGATCCCAATACTGCCCAAACACCAGTGCATGACAATCACCAAAATGACTGCCGACCAGGAAAAGGTAAAGAACCCTAACAGAGCCAGTAAGTGCACCATCCCAAAAAACGCTACATGAGGCCAGGATAGTTTTACAGGTTCCATCTCAGGCTGCTTCGGATCAGGTGATGCTACGGAAGAAGAAGACACAGAAGCCGTCATGAATAACAACATCCTCTTGAAAAAATAAAATAATGATGTGTTGCCAGATAAACAAATCCAAAAAACAGGGCCAGAACCAGATCTCCTTATCTACAGCCCATCCGTAGATATACCAGTCCTAGAACCTGATGATTCCCGGATCGACACTTGACTCACTCAGAGTAGACTCACTCAGAGTAGAAGGTCCTGAGGGTCAAATGCAAGTATTACTGACTTGACAATTAGCCTAACGATACTTCAGGTTTAATGCAAGTCTTACTTGCGCTCTTCTGGCATCCATTTATGGCCAAATCCAGACATAGTACCCGGCAACACCTCATCGATACCGCTAAAGATCTCTTTGTTAAACAAGGAATCACTCAAACTACGACTCGGCAAATTGCAGATACAGCAGCTGTCAATGAGGTCACCCTTTTCCGTCACTTCGGTACCAAGCAAGGCTTGTTGCTGGCTGTCTTTGCTGATCTGGGGGTTTTTGATGGGGTAGGGGATCTATCGTCTCAGTTAATGGCAGAGTCTGATCCTTACGTCAGTCTACTGGTCTACATGAAACGATGCTTTAGAGCTTTGGCCCACAATCCTGAATTGGTGCGATCTGTGGTGGGTGAGGCGGGTCAGTTTTCCGAGTTACATCGACAAGCCTTGAAGCAGGGATTCTGTCAAGCCCAAGATCAATTTGCCCATTATTTAAGGCAATCCATCCCGGCAGATTCACAACCTGAGATCATGCAAGCTTCTGCTGTGTTACATCTTCTGATTTTAGGTATGGCCGTGTTGGATGTCACGGCAGGACTGCCTGTTCTGCCTTCAGATATGGCCAATACCTCTGAACCCACCAGCCCACTTGAAGATCAATGGCTCGACTGTTGCTTACAATTTTGGTTGAGTAGTTTGAATTTGTAGAGCAACTGATCTTAAGCCCGCCGCACTTTCAAGGTCTAGGGTCAAAACCTAGGGTAGCAACCAGCGATAGTTGAGATCTTTAAATCCTAAATTGCAATAATAAAGTGTGCTTGTTAGGCTAATCTCAAGAGATCTCTGGCTGGTTGGGTATGCTATGACAGAACTAGTCTCCCTACTGCTCTATCTGAAGATCTGAGTAGCCAGCTCGCCAACATAGGCTTAAATACTTTACTATGACTGCATCTTTAGCTGACAAAGTATCAGTCCCATTTGTGAAAGGGGATATTTTACTAGTCGACGATACTCTGGATAATCTAAGGCTATTGGCGACTATGTTGAGGAATCAAGGCTACAAGGTTAGAAGTGCTAAAAGTGGTGCTATGGCTATAGCTGGAGTCAAAGCCGCTCCACCGGAACTAATTTTACTCGATATTACCATGCCTAATATGGATGGTTATGAAGTGTGCCAACAACTTAAGACTGACGTCCAGACTCATGAAATTCCGATTATCTTCATTAGTGCCTTGGATGAGGCGATTGATAAAGTTAAGGCCTTTGCTGTAGGGGGCGTCGACTACATCACTAAGCCCTTTCAGATTGAAGAGGTTGTCGCCCGAATTGAACACCAGTTAACGATTCAACGCCTACAAAAAAAACTGAAGGAGCAGAATACTGATCTGCAGATCGCTAACATTAAACTCCAAGAAATGAATGCCCAACTCGAAGCGGAGATTCAAGAGCGACAACGTGCTCAAGCAGCTTTACAAAAAGCAAACCAGGAACTAGAGAGGCTAGCTTCATTAGATGGTTTAACTAAGGTAGCCAATCGTCGTCAATTTGATCGTTTTTTCAGCACTGTCTGGCAACAGGCTTCTCAAGATGGCACCGCTTTGACCTCTATTTTGTGCGATGTTGATTACTTTAAGGGATTTAACGATACCTATGGCCATCAGGCTGGAGATGATTGTTTGCAACAGATTGCCCAAGCTATTCAAGATGCTGTCAAGCGATCGGGATGTTCTTCAAGTTACCTGGTTGCTCGATATGGTGGTGAGGAATTTGTAGTAGTGGTGTCTCAGGCTGATATTGAAGTAGGTTGGCAAGTGGCAACGGCTATTCAAACAGGGGTAGCTGATTTAGCCATTCCCCACCAAGCCTCAACAGTCAGCACGATAGTCTCTCTAAGTATTGGAGTTGCTAGCATCATTCCAGCCCCACAGTTGGTACCTGAGGCGTTGATTCAAGCTAGTGATCAAGCACTCTACAGGGCTAAACAAGCAGGGCGTAACCGAATTATGAGCCAATCGTTATGATCCAATCGTTGACTTCAGCCGCAACACAAAGTTGTCAATTGAGCTAAAGTTCTAAGCTAGAACCTTTTTATCGAGATTCTGTAGAGTCAGTGAAGACTTAACCCTTGATCAGTTTGCGAGGAATACCATGTTTTATGCTCCGCAGCTAAGTGAAGCAGAGCCTCAAGAGCAAGCCACTGAGATTTTGGCTCGATACATCTGTGGTGAACGGAACTTTCATGCTATTGATATTCGTGGTGCTTACCTACGCGAGGCTCAACTACCAGGCATTCATCTTGGTAATGCTAAATTAAGCTGGGCTGATCTGTGGGGGGTTAACTTAACCCAGGCTGAGTTATGGTGTGCTGAACTCATCGGTACACTCTTGGCTGAGTCTAATCTGTCTCAAGCTAATTTGTGGGCTGCTAATCTTCATAAAGCTAATTTGTGGGGAGCTAACTTACAACATGCCAGCTTCTGGGGCACCAATTTATCTCAGGCCAATCTCAGTTGTGCCAACTTGGCTGGTGCTGACTTGCTAAAGGCTAATCTAGAAGGATCTGATCTGCGTTCAGCCAATCTTCGAGGGGTACAGCTCCAAGATTCCAATTTTAACCAAGCCTACTACGATGAACATACTGAATTTGATACGAGCTTTGATCCGGTAAAAGCAGGGATGGTCATGATATCTCGATTGATGCAAAGCTCTGGCCATATCGCGTCTTTCCGCCAGTTGATCAATCCCTAATCACCTCTTACCCTAATCACCTCTTACCCTAATCACCTCTTA
>CAYSWV010000001.1:43634-70342 GCA_964434865.1 uncultured bacterium | reverse complement strand
GATCAATCCCTAATCACCTCTTACCCTAATCACCTCTTACCCTAATCACCTCTTAACGATCACCCCTTAAATGAAGGCTTTGAACCCTAAGGAACAGCAGACGTCTGGTCTCAGATGAGTGATAATAGAAGGTGTCTGATGAGGTCTGTCATGCCCACTTTAACTATTCAAACGGTGATTGGCTCTGTGGCAGTGATTGGAGCATTATGGCTCAGTGGTTGTCTTCCGGCTGGATACCAAACCCCAAATCCGAGCCGCTTTAACGAAGGCCTCAATAGCTTCTTTCCTGATCAAGAACCAGGGTTGACTGAGGATGGTCGCTACCTAGTGTTTTCTTCATCAAGGGGAGGGTTTCAAGCTATCTATTTGTATGACCGTCAAACCAATCAATTGGTTGATCTACCCAATTTGAATTCTGACCAAGTGGCTAACTCCTCACCTGATATTAGTGGCGATGGACGCTATATTGTTTACTTATCGAATGAGCTGGGTAAGTCTGAGGTTTTTCTCTACGATCGTGAAACTCAGGTAGCAGAAGATTTAACCAGTCGCATTCCTGGTGATGTTCGTCATCCAACTATCAATGGTGATGGTAGTGTAATTGCGTTTGAAAGTAATGGTTTAGGTGAGTGGAATCTTTCGATTATTGAACGTGATCGGCGCCCACCCGTGACTGAACCAACGCAATAGCCTCATGATTTGAAGAAAAAGTGGATCTTTTGAAGAACTCTTGAGGAATCTCATTAGGGAGTCATTGATCTAAACGTGAATTCCGCAAGATTTGATGTAACCAGGGGGTTGGGTCATTAGTTGAATGAGCTTGACGTTCCTGGATAGAGTGTAACTTGGCTACAGCTTGCTTCATCGCTATGACCTGATCAGTCATTTGATCAAGGGTGGGTAGTGCTGCACAAGCTGCTTGTAAATCATCCAGCTTAGCTGTGAGCTTACTATCACAAGCTTGAGAGCTGACTTGAGCCTGCTCTTGTAGAGCTAATACTAGAGTCAGTAGATCAGTCACTCGGGGTTGTGGAATCGTTATTGAAGTCAGAGGGGTCGAGTTTTCAGAAGGATCCATAAGTTAACCTACTAAGTTATCTGTCTAGTGTATGGGATTTGATGTTGATCCCTGTCAAATCCATCCCTGTCAGATCACTAAAATCCTCGGAAAAAGCTGAAAGTCAGAGCATTTAACCTTACACTGTAGTGAGTTTGATCGCCCACACTAGCTTACTCTGTCATCAGTCCTATGGTTCTTAGCTTTCCCTCTACTTCGCAGATGACGTCGCCTAATCAACTGTTAACGCCTCTCTCAACTCAACTCAATGAGCAGGGACACTTGGTCATTGGAGGATGCGATGTGGTTCAGTTAGCGGCTGACTATGGCACTCCCCTTTATATTGTTGATGAAGACACGATTCGTCAAAGTTGCCGTCAGTACCGAAATACCTTGCTAGAGACCTACCCGGCACCCTCACTGGTGCTTTATGCTACGAAGGCTTGGAATTGTCTAGCTCTCTGTGCACTGGCTCTGCAAGAGCAACTGGGACTTGATGTGGCTTCCGGGGGAGAACTTTACACCGCACTCCAAGCTGGTGCGCCGGCCTCCGTGATTTATCTACATGGAAATGCTAAGAGTCCTGAGGAACTTAGGATGGCTCTGAAGGCGGGGTGTACGATTGTAGCTGATGGGCTGCATGAGTTATCACTACTGGCTACCTTAGCTCCAGAAATAGCTGATTCGGCTCGGATTATGCTGCGAGTTAACCCTGGGATTGATGTCCATACCCATGAGTATATTCGGACAGGACAGATTGATAGTAAATTTGGCATTGGTCAATCCCAGTTGAGAGAGAGTCTAGCCTGGTTTCAATCTCATCCACCATTGAAGTTAGTAGGCTTTCATGCCCACGTTGGCTCCCAAATCTTTGATGTACAGGGCCATCAGGATCTGGGTGGTGTTTTAGCTCAAATGTGGGTGCTGGCCCAACAGTACGATCTGAATCCGACTGAATTGAATGTTGGAGGTGGCCTTGGGATTAGATATGTGGAATCTGATGATCCCCCCCCCATTTCAACCTGGGTTCAAGCTGTGTGCCAGGGCGTTCAAACTAGTTTTCAAGCTCAGGGGTTAGCTTTGCCTAAGCTCCTGTGTGAACCTGGACGCTCTTTAGTTGGACCTGCTGCTGTCACAGCCTATCAGGTTTGTGGATCGAAGCAGATTCCTGCCAGCGATGATCTCCCGCAAGGGCGAACCTATGTCATGGTGGATGGAGGGATGTCGGATAACCCCCGCCCCATTACCTATCAAGCCGCTTACACAGCCGTCGTAGCCAACCGCCCTCATGCTACACCTACTCGAACAGTAACTGTGGCAGGTAAACATTGTGAATCTGGTGATCTCTTATTGCGAGATGTATCGCTACCCGATCTAGATACTGGAGATATTCTGGTAGTTCTAACAACGGGGGCTTACAACTACAGTATGGCTTCCAATTATAATCGCTTCCCTCGCCCTGCGGCTGTCATTGTTCGGGATGGAGTTGCTCACTTGATCATCCAGCGAGAAACTTATGCCGACTTGATACGTCACGATGTCATGCCCCTCCACCTTAACGTCCAACATCCTTAGGTTCTCCCATCCCTGTAAATGAGTCCAACCGTTAGTAAAGTAAATAAATACCCAAGTCTAAAGGCTGTCCAAAGTTGATTAAACTGGGTCAACTTGAAGCCATTGCAGCGTTGGATAATGGGTTGGACACAAACTCCTCCACCCACCTCTCCTCACTCATCTGTCTGATCTCAGCCTACCTGCGCCATATTGGGGGATCGCCCTATGCTGGCGATGATAAAAATATGGTTGGAACAAATGACTCTAGTTCGGCTGTTGGACTGGGGAGGTGCTGCGGTGCTTATGGGTTTGGCACTCTACCTGACACGTAAGAGTCGAGCTGTCATTCTGGTCCGTGGATTTGTGGTGTTGGTCGTGATGTATCTTTTGACTCAGCCCTTAACCCTGATCCATTTTTTAATTGAGAAGGTGGTGCTAGCAGCGGCTATTGCTATGGGCATCCTCTTTCAGCCTGAATTCCGCAGCTTACTAGAACAGTTAGGGCGAGGCCGAATTTTAGGAATTCTCTTAGGTCGCTATGACGAATTAACTCAAGCCCTCACCGATCCTAATGATACTGAAGCTACTGGTTACGATTATTTAGAGGAACTAGTGCAGGCAACTCGGGAACTCTCGCAGAATCGAACGGGAGCTTTGATTGTCATTGAATCTGAGCAAGCCATTGATCCCCGTATCTTTACTGATAAAGGAGTTCTTCTAAATGCTCGCCTGACCCGAGAACTCCTACAAACAATCTTTCAAACTTCAACCCTATTGCATGATGGTGCGGTTGTTACTTACGATAGTCGTATTAAAGCTGCAGGGGTGATCTTACCTGTTTCTGAACGGGTAGCCTCTCGCCAGTTAGGGACCCGACACCGCGCTGCTATGGGGATTAGTGAGCAAACTAATTGTCTCTGTATTGTTGTTTCTGAAGAGACAGGCTCGATCTCTCTAGCAGAAGGTGGACGATTAGAACGGCCACTAACCAGTAGTAAGTTGAAAGATCTCCTGACACAGCGACTACGCCATCAACGAGTTGCACCTGCGGACTCGGCCTTGCAGCAGTTGCGGCCTGAACGGATGTTAGGATTAGCTCGCCGCTTATTAACCAGTCCATTAGAGAAAACACTGCCGAAAGAATGACAGCACATCTACCCTCCTTAATTAATCTACCCTCTGATCTAGATCCTCATTTACTGCCACACCATGTCGCCGTCATCATGGATGGTAATGGACGGTGGGCTCAAGAGCGAGGTCAGCCCCGGATTTGGGGACATCGTCGTGGTGTTGATGTTTTAAAAGATTTATTACGGTGCTGTAAACATTGGGGAATTTCACATTTAACAGCGTATGCTTTCTCGACGGAAAATTGGGGGCGGCCAGCTGCAGAAGTTGAATTTTTACTTCTATTATTTGAGCGTGTCTTAAGAGCTGAATTGGCAGAAATGCAACGTGAACGGGTCCGCATCCGCTTTGTTGGGGATCTGGGATCTCTCCCTCAATCCCTGCAGGCTGAGATAGCTCTGGCCATGCAAGAAACCAGCCAAAACGATGCTATCCACTTTACCGTAGCAACCAATTATGGGGGGCGCGCCGAAATTGTGCATGCCTGTCGCCAGATTGCTCTCCAAGCCCAAGCGGGAACCCTTGATCCGACGATGATTACCGAAGATCTGTTTGCTCAACATCTCTATACCCATGACTTAACCGATCCTGATCTATTGATTCGCACCAGTGGTGAGCAGCGGTTGAGCAACTACTTACTGTGGCAAATGGCTTACACTGAGCAGTACTTCACCTCAACCTTTTGGCCGGACTTTGACCGAGCTGAATTTCATGCTGCTTTACTCAGTTACCAGTCTCGGCACCGTCGATTTGGCCAGCTCTGAAGGGATCTTCAAGATGTTATTGAAACGACCTAACAGATTCAGCACTAGTGATGCTTCAGGATTCCCTAGCTTGATCACTAATGATGCTTTCAGATGCCATTTCAACAATAGCTCCATTGATCAGAGGTCTACCTGCTCCTGATCTAAAACACCAGACTCAATCATGAATCATGCGATAGCAAGCCTCAAGTGTCCATTTAGCCCTAATCACCATCAATCAATACTCCTGAGACCTAAGTCCATAGATCAGATCCTACCTCACTCATTTGATTAAAATTCTAGGATCATTCAGGCCTTTGAAAGTACCTAAGCGTAACGGTAAGATCGGTATCACCAGACCCGTAACTCTGCCAGTCTCAGGGGGTAGTGATGTGGTCAGTTTTGAAAGTTGTAGGTACCGCTTAATCTGACAACTCTATGCCAGAATTTGATATCAGATCCACATGACTTCTAGCCCTGCACTTACCCAATATGATCACGCCGCTTATTCAAGATCGAGATGTCCTAGAAGCTCGGCTCAAAGAGATCCCGTTAGAGCCTGGGGTTTACTTAATGAAAGATCAGACTGATCAGATCCTCTATGTAGGTAAGTCTAAAAAATTACGTTCACGGGTCCGATCTTACTTTCGCTTCACCAGTGATCTGACGCTTCGGATCCAACGGATGGTTATGCAGGTATGTGAAATCGAGTTTATTGTTACCGATACTGAAGCTGAAGCCCTGGCCCTAGAAGATAACCTCATCAAGACGCATCAACCCCCCTACAACGTTTTACTCAAAGATGATAAAAAATACCCCTACTTGTGTATTACCTGGTCTCATGAGTACCCCCAGCTTTTTATTACTCGGCAACGCCGCCTAGATCGCAAGCAAGACAAATACTACGGGCCATATACGGATGTAGGACTCCTACGCTATACCTTTGGGCTGGTTAAGCGAATCTTTCCCTTACGCCAGCGTTGGAAGCCCTTGTATAAAGATCGAACATGTCTCAATTACGACATTGGTCGGTGTCCTGGAGTCTGCCAAGGGTTGATCTCCCCTGAAACTTATCGTCAGACAGTTTCACAGGTGGCTATGGTGTTCCAGGGGCAAACAGAGGTTTTGATTTCAGAAATCCAACATAAGATGCTTGAGGCTGCTACCCAAGAAAACTACGAAGCTGCAGCCCGCTTTCGAGACCAGATCCGGGGTCTGCAACAACTGAATGAATCGCAAAAAGTGTCACTACCCAACTCAACAGCCTCCCGCGATGCCCTGGCTCTGGCTATCAATGACGTGCGGGCCTGTATTCAACTCTTTCAAGTACGAGCGGGTAAGTTAGTAGGCCGCTTAGGGTTTGTTGCCGATCACCAAGGCGATGATCCCGCTCAAATCCTACAGCAAGTGCTACAGCAACATTACCGCTACTGTGATGCCGTAGAGATTCCCTCAGAAATCTTACTCCAATATGAGTTACCTGAGATTGAGTTACTAGAAGACTGGCTGAGCCAAAAGAAAGGACGTAAGGTCACCCTGGTGGTCCCTCAGCGGCAGCATAAAGCTGAATTAATCGAAATGGTCGAACGCAATGCCGAATTAGAACTCACCCGAACTCAACGGTTAGCAGATCGAGATGCTGAAGCCTTACAACGGCTTGCTGAAGTGTTAGAGTTGCCCACACCTCCCTATCGCTTGGAAGGGTACGATATCTCTCATGTGCAGGGAGCCGATGCGGTTGCTAGTCAGGTGGTGTTCCTAGCTGGATTGCCCGCTAAACAGCATTATCGTCGCTATAAAATTCGTAACCCTGATGTCCACGCTGGCCGTTCCGATGATTTTGCCAGTCATGCCGAAGTTGCTCGCCGCCGCTTTAGCAAAATGGGACCTGAGGATCAGCCTGATCTGATTCTGATAGATGGGGGTAAAGGGCAACTCTCGGCTGTGTGTGCTGTTATGGCCCATTTAGGATTAGATCACTTGCCTATCATTGGGTTGGCTAAACGAGAAGAGGAAATCTTTCTGCCGGGCAATCCAGTGCCGATCAAATTAGATGCGAATGATCCGGGGCGGCTCCTGCTACAACGCTTACGAGATGAAGCGCACCGATTTGCTCTCTCATTCCATCGACAACAACGCTCGGTTCGGCAACACGCCTCGATCTTAGATGAAATCCCTGGTTTGGGTCGCCACCGTCAAAAATTATTGATGGAAGAATTTCGCTCTATCGCTCGGATTCAAACGGCAACCCCTGACGAGTTGGCGCACGTCTCCGGCATTGGCCCCAAGTTAGCCCAGCAGATCTACAGCTATTTTCACCCCGAGACCTCAGAGCCAGTTGTGAATTTTAATAGTGCTAGCTAAACTGAGCTAAGCAGCCTACATTAAGAAATTGGGGTGTACTTTTAACCTAATTCTAGTTTTGGGAACCAATCGGACTCAGCAATACTAGTGAGTAGAGTCTGCGGATCTTCAAGGAACTGCAACCTATCCCCGATCAAGCAAATCTGATTCAACTAACCTGCTCAAGACATTAATGGACACTAGGCCAGTGGTAATGAGGCAAGCAGAGCTGCACCTTCAAATTAAGCGATTACAACAAGATGTGCTACGAATGGGAGCTTTGACAGAGTCATCCGTAGTTATGGCCTACCAAGCCTTATTTGAGCAAAATCTAGCTGCTGTTGAGCGAGTGGTTCTGCAAGATAAGCAAATCGATCAGTTTTATCGGCAAATTGAACAAGACTGTATCAGCGTGATTGCTCTTCGGTCTCCAGTGGCTCGTGATCTCCGTCTGATTAGTACTCTCATGCAACTCATTCGAGATCTAGAGCGGATCGGGGACTATGCCAAAGACTTGTCCGATGTTGCTGTTAAGTTGATGCAATACCCTCCTCCAGCGGAATTAACTCGAATCCAAGTGATGATGCAACGGTGTCAGGTCATGTTAAGCCATAGTTTGGCCGCTTTGACAGAATTAGATGCTGATATGGGGTTGCGGATCAAACGGGAGGATGACGCTGTTGACGACGACTATGCCAGCCTTTACAACACTTTAGCTCAGCAGAGTAATGTTCAAGGGCCGGTAGAGCCAGTTTTGTTAATGTTGTTAGCTATACGCTATTTAGAACGCCTGGCTGATCACACCACCAATATTGGGCAACGTGTCGCTTACATTGTTACGGGTAAACGCCACTAGACGCCTCAATCCAATTCCAGATTAATGTACCAGATAGGACCACCTCTTGTTACGATGAGAGGCTGAGTGCGTCACTATTTCAGAGTTGCCTTAGTGTTCGCCAGAGATCTGTGCTTATCGTGAGGTTGCTTGTGCCAGCGTCTTTCAATTGAGGTTAGACTGAACGGAGCTATCTGAACAGTAATCCGAACCTGAAAGATGATCCAACCGAGGACAGGCTGATTGAAATCAGTTGGCGTCCGGTCCCTTGATTGTTACCCTTGACTGTTAATTGTGTCAAAGTGTCGAAAATGTCTGTAATTGGTTGTGTCGTTTGAGATCCTTATGGAGTTTTCAGTTTCTCAACTGTTTGAGCAGCTACTTAACCATTCCCCGATTGATTTGCTAGCGCTCCAGAACATGCTTGGTATTACCAAACCCCACCAGCAAGTCGAATTGGATATTGCACTTAAAGCTCTTGTACGAGTGGGTTTTCTTGAAGAGCACGGTGAGCCGCCCACCTATAAGCGCCAACGGAGTGATACGTTAGTCGTGGGTCGGTTACGCTGTTCAAGCAAAGGCTTCTGTTTTGCAATTCGGGACGAACCCGGCGTCGAAGATATCTACATCCATGGCACTAATTTGAACGGTGCCTGGAATGGCGATCAAGTGTTAGCCCGAATCACAAAAGATGGGAATCGTAAACGCAGTCCTGAAGGTGAAGTGACTGCTGTCATTGATCGAGCTAACCCAACCATTGTGGGCCGGATCAAACAAGTTGAAAAGGGCTTTCGGGCGGTACCTCTAGATGATCGCCTCCTATTTGAACTGGAGCTGATCGGGCAAAGCCTTCAAAATAGTGGTATTGAGATCTCTGAAACGGATGAAGTCGTTGATGAGACCGATCCAGAGTTCGAGACCTTTCAAGATGATGAATCCACCCAGCTAGAAGACGGTCAATATGCCTATATTCAGGTCAAGCAGTATCCCTTGGCCAATATGCTAGCCATTGGTCAAGTGCGCAAGGTCCTGGGTAGCAGCCCAGAAACTTCGATGGATACGGATCTGGTGTGCTGTATGTACGATCTACCCCAGCATTTTTCTCCAGAATTGACGGCTCAAGGGGAATCCTTGTCCTACAAGATCACTAAGTCTGAAGTGTCGAAGCGTCAGGATTTTCGAGATTGGTTGACCGTGACCGTTGAGCCCCTCGATCTCCAACATCCCCATAGCCTAGAACCCAACGTGGCTATCTCTCTGGGTGCTGATGATGATGGGTGGCAGCTGGGTGTTCATATTGCTGATGTGGCCCATTGGTTAGATAGTGGTCATCCTCTTGATCAAGAAGCCTTGGAGCGGGCTTTTACTGTTTATCTAGATGCTTCAGTACTCCCCCTGTTTCCCCCCAATTTTCAGTCCCAGGTGGCTTTGATTCCAGAGCAAGAGCGCCTGACTATCTCAGTTTTGTTAGACTTAGATGCCGAAGGTCAACTGTTATCTTATGAAATTCATCCAGGCGTGATCCTGCCTCGAACGCATTTGACGTATGGTCAGGTCCAAACTCTCTTAGCCAGTGCCAATGAGCTGCGAGAAGCTAATGAAGAGCTGCCTGAATTGATGAGCTTGCTAACTAATCTTAATCACGTTGCCCATATCCTCAAGCAAAAACGTCATTTGGCCAATGGTTTTGAACTACAGATGCTGGATTTGCTCAGTCCTACCTCCGCTGATGAAGCTCGTGAAGGAGCCTTAGTGATTAGTGCTGGTCCTGCTGCTCACACCATGATGAGTGAATTCACTTTTATTGCTAACAAGGCGATTGGAGAGCATTTACACATGTTGGGTGTCCCCGGGATCTATCGGATTCAACCTGCTCCCTCTGCAGATGCTCTCCAGTCCTTTTTAAGGTTAGCTGGTAACATGCGATTGACGTTGGGCTTGGCTACACCTGATGTTGTCACCTCTCAAGACTTTCAAACCTTTGTACGCAGAATTCAAGCCCCAGATGTTGTTGCTAATGGCTCTAGCCCAGGATTAACAGCTCAATTGCTATCAACGTTACCGTCACCTCAGTACTGTTTAGCCCCTGAAGACCAATTGTTTGGATCGCTGGGAGGCCATTTTGGCTTGGGCTTAGATCTACCCTACTGTCATGCCACGGCTCCTTTACGACGGTACATCGATTTACTCAATCAACGAACCTTGAATTTGGTATTCGGTAAGGGTCGAGATCGTCGTTCCTCACGGGTGAAAAAAGGTGTAGATTTACGCAGTAGCGGTTGCCACGGTGAGATTAACTGGAAAGTCTTACCTCCCAAAACCCATGATGATTTGTATGCTGCTTTGCTCACCAAGGTTGAGTATGTCAACCAACGGCAGGCTGTGGTCTATAAAGCAGAACGAGAATTAGCAGGTTTAAAAAAGTCAGAGTTTATGCAGAAGCATGTGGGCGAAACGTTCCCAGGTCTCATCATTGGGGTCCAAAACTATGGCTTTTTTGTGTCTATCGATCCTATCTTGGCTGAAGGGTTAGTTCATGTCAGTTCCCTCAAAAATGACTGGTATGAATATCGGAGTCGCCAACAAGCTCTGGTGGGTCGGAAAAGTCGAAAGCAATTTCGTCTAGGCGATCGAGTGGAGGTGCGCATCAAAAACGTGGACTACTATCGGCAGCAAATTGATCTTGAGGTTGTGGGAGAAGGTCGTTATTACGATGAAGATGAGACGTTCTCTCGTGATTTAGGATAAGCTAGATGGCCTCCTTGTATCCGTCTTTCCTGTGACAACTCATCCTGAATAACCTTTTGACCTGCTATTGATCTAAGAGTGACTTATGAGCTTAAACAATCTAAGGGGTCTCTACCAACAAGTTATCCTTGAGCGATACAAAAAGCCCCGCAATCGAGGCAAAACCGATCCCATTGATCGGTATCAACGTGGTCATAATCCATCGTGCGGCGATACGATTGATATCACGTTAAGGTTAAACGTCAATCAAAGTACCATTGAGGATGTCAAATTTGACGGAGAAGGCTGTGCGATCGCTATGGCATCAGCTGATCTAATGGCCGATGCACTCAAAGGCAAATCCATTGAGGAGGCGAGCCAACTGATCAAGACATTTCAACAAATGATGCAGACCGATGTGGAATTTCCTCAAACGCTTCGCTCTTTAAACGCCATGAAAGGTGTCGCTCAGTTTCCAGTTCGGATCAAATGTGCAACCCTACCCTGGCATACTCTGAAATACGCCATTGAACAGACTATGGGCCGCACCACTGATGAGTTTGTTAGCAATGAGAATGAAAATGAACCTGAAACAGCAACGTCTTGACTGAACAGTAATGGGCTAAATAGCACTAGATCCAACTACGATAGGTCAAAACTATTACCAACAACCCGAAACATCTTGATTTACAACCTGTTCGAATTAGGGTTATCATAAGTTTAAGTGCTAGCTATTATAGTGTTCCTTCGTTGTCATTTATGGCAGTCCTGTTAGTCAAAGGGGATCGGGATTTTCCTGGATCCCCAAAAATTTAAAATAATTCAAATTTGACATGATGTGTTTAAAGTGTACGATATCGAAATGTATGATATTAAAGTGTACAGCATCAAAATGTACAGCATCAAAATGTACGGTATGAATGGCCCCTGATTCCCAAACTTTGAAGACTTTATCTACCAAGACAGGTACCTTACCCACAGATTAATCGCTGAATAGTGAGGTTGTCGATGTTCACCTGCAATCAGACCATTTGACCCGAGCAGACCTATCAACGTCCAACTTGGCTAGGAGCTAGAGCTGGAAACCGAATCACTAAATAAGGTGGTGTTGAACTATCTTGGCCATTGTTTAAAGGTGGTGAGCGATGCAGCTGGTTAACAGTGCCATAAATATAATCATCTGGACCTACTGCTAATCCATCTGGCCATGAGAGGAGTTGATCATCTTGGTATAGAATTCGGTACTCGCCTTGAGCATTGGTGACGCCGATAGCATTTGCCGTAATGTCAGTGATATAAACATTCCCAGCACTATCAATGGTGATCCCATCGCTAATAGGTTTAGGGCCATACCGTTCAACTCGATCGCCTAGTTCAACTGCTGTGAGAGATCCATCCAGCAAATCTTGGGTCTGTATCCGATATAACGATGTTCCATTCATGGCTCCGTAGTAAACCCACTCATGATCGGGATCAATTGTAATGGGATTCACAGCAATGCGGACAGGTTCTCCCTCAAGCTGAATAGTTCGATCCTCAATCACCATATCAAGATCTTCAGCACCCACAGAAGGATGACCCTGTAGCACTCTCCGAGCTAAGCCGGTGGTTAAATCCACAACAATCAGAGCGGCTTCTAAACCATTAGCTGTATCAGAAATATAAATAGCATTATGCTCAGAATCAACTGCCAGATCATTAAGAAAGGGATTATCTGTAATAATAGGCTGAGGTAAGTAAATGACCCGATGTAACGTTTCTGATTGAGTATCCCAACCCACTAATCGTCCCGTAGGAAGTGTAGGGCTAGGATTATCCAAGAACCAAACGATAGACGACCCATCGGATTGAATCCCAAGGGTATTATTGAGCCCTGCCCACGGTGATCCCTCTGGCTGAGTACCCCACTCAGAATTAGGATAGATCGCTACCTGATCGGGAGTGGTAATTTCAATCGCACGAGTGGGGCTGCCGTAGAAGTTATGGACGCTACAGAATATCCTGCCATCAGCAGTTAGAGCAATATTTCCAACTTCAAAGCCATCAGGCAACTCAGCAACCACCTCTAGGTCATCAGGCTGTGACTGGACCTGTGAAGCCCCAAAAAGCAGGCTAGCTATAGCCAGGGTACTGACCGACACCTGTCGCCATCGTCTGCCAAAATCCATAGTTACTGATGACCTCCAGTTTTAACACCTATTTCAGACAGCCGCCCTAAGATCTACCGTTTAATGCATCCAGACTAAGCCATATCATTCTAAATCCTTGTTAAAATGAAATCATAGTCAGTGAGTTGAATCAAGCTACAGGATAGGTAGTTGCTATGCTACAAGATGCTAGACTGATCCGGCATTATCAGGTCATTACAGACTCTTTAGTTGATTTCTGGCATCGTGGATATCGACAGTCAGATGATCTGAGGTTTTATCTGGACGGTTATTTGTCAGCACTAAGGACCCTACGAATTTTAGAACCTTTTGAGATTCATCGGGTTGAGGAAGAAGTACTCCGCTTTTTGAGAGATCCTTCAAACTTTATGGAAGCGACCGAATATTCTAGATACTGAGCTAAAACATTGCACTTGATAGCTAACTATAATACTATCTAGTCATACAAGAGAGAGTAGAGGAAGGGACTGTAGTCCCCTCACTCCGCAACAAGGTTCAAAGATCTCGATAAGAGACCCAATCTAGACTTCGAGGTTGTTTTAAACTTAATCAACCGCGTTGAAAAAGACTATTCAAGTAAATTCGGGCAGCTCTGCGATCAGAGTCTCCATTTTGAAGTAGAAACAGTGACAGAGCAGCCGTGAAAACACGGTCTTGATCCCAATCAGGATGTGAGAGTAGATAGCCCTTTAGGGTATCATGCAAATCCTCTGGTATCTCCGCCAGAATACTGACGCTTGAGCTCATAAAAAACTCCACAACTTCAGTGGTGACCTAGCTGAGGCATGATTGAGACTCTCAGCATCATAGATTTTCGAACCTAAAGATTTTCGAACATCTAGTGAATAACTGAGTCAATCCACCTGCTTTGACTGAACCCATTATTTTGATCCACTACTAAGCTTCAAAGTGCCACTTACGCACAATAGCAGTAGGTTTTAAATGGTAGTGGGCTTATTGTGGCCTGAACCCCTTGCCCTCTGTCAATGCCTTGTCATCATTCCTTGTCCAACCCTAGGGAATTTTACAAATGAAAGATCGGCTTAAGGAGCCGCGGTTTAGTTACATTTCTTAACACTAAGAGAATTATTATGAGCTAGCTTATCTTTTCCACAGGTGTGTCGAGAATGCCGATGATTTCAACAGGAAGGCTGTGGAAAACGTGTTTTGACCCTGGGGAAAACCTGTGGAATATGTTGAAAACTTGATCTAAGCCAGGAAATTTAGTTGATTCTCAACTTGTTGAGTCAGCTTGGTCCATGTCCTTAGATTTGATGTAGCATAGAGTCTCATTAAGCTCAGGACACAATCCCAAGAGTACGTTAGTGCCACTATTGCTACTTTGAACCCAGGTTCTCTGCTTAGGTAGACATGCTACAGTTGAGATATCACCCTGATCGACATAACCACGGCTCATAACTATTATTAGTTGGACTCTATGTTTGGTATTTTCCAGCAGGCTCTCACTCGCATAGAAGTTGATGCTCAAGCCGCTACTCTTCAACGTTGTCTCCAAGATCCTGATCTGATTAAGCAGTGGTTATGGCCCCAGTCGTTAGCTGAGGATTGCCCTAAGCCTCTAACCCTGGGATCAGAATTTGCTGTTACCGTAGGACCTATTTATCTTTTTCATCGGGTTGACTACTTAACCCCCGAACGGATGCGACTGCTGTTGTGGGGTCCTTTAGATGGCTTTTGTGAATGGGCTTGGGGTAATGGTTGGGTCCAGTTGCAAGTGGAAGCTATTTCTTATTTGCCACTGAAGTTGGGGCAATTGCAAACCTTGAGACAACTGCAAGCCTTTGCTCAAGAGCAAGAACAGAGTTAGTTAGATCCTGTTCGTTTGCTCCTCTAGTTATGTGAAGTCGCCACCCTTACTGAATTAGTTCATTGGACTCACAAGCTAGGATGGTTAATGGATGTTGTCGCCTTGATCATAGAGTGCATCCAGTGTGATCTTGATCAGTATGAACAGTAAACAAAGGCTTAATTTTCCATTATCATGTGGATGTGTATAGAGACAAACGGCCTGTATGCTGACGCAAGCTGACAAAAAGTTTGACATTGTTTTAGGTGAGTCTCTACGAGCGGCGGGAGTCTTGACACTTGAACAACTCCAGCAGGCTATCTACGAAAGCCCAGAGCTTGACCTCAGTTTCGGTGAGTATTGCTTGGATCAAGGTTGGGTTGCGTTAGACATACTTTACAGCCACGTTGCAACTAATAGGCTAAGGCTAGGTGAAATTCTGATTATACGAGGTGATATTAGCCTACCTCAGTTGCAGGCTGCTCTTCATGAAAAGCGCTTCAATCCTGGACAGCGATTAGGTGATCTACTCGTAGATAAAGGCTGGATTCAGCCTGAAGAGTTAGCCTGGGCTTTAGCAGAACAAGAAATCTTGCGGCAACTGGCTTTACCTAATGCTTGGCAGGTCTTACAAGATCGTCTTGCTGCTGAAGTTGATCGCGATCAAACTAAACTTGAGCCCATTGTCATGCCTATGTCTTCACCCTCAATACCCCCTACAACATCTTCTCCAGAGGATAGTCTTGAAATACAACTCCAGTCTTTTCAAAGTCAAATTCAAGAGATCCAGCAGCAACTCTATCAGGAACGTTCAACTACAGAACAGGTTCGCTCTCAGTCTACCCAGGAGATCTTACAGTACCAGACTGAACTCCAATCATTAGAGCGCCACCTACAAAGGCAACAGCACGAACACCAACTAGTTGTAGCTGAATCTGAGCAAAATCAACAACTTCTCCAAGATCAAAATGCAGCTCTGCAGCAGGAACTCCACGACTTTCAATCTCTACAGGCTGAAAATCAATCATTGCTCCATCAATTGCACACTTTCCGTGAGACTGAACGAACAAACCAAGAGCTGATCAAGCAACTCTCGCAGATCCAAACAGAATCCCAAGAGCGGATCAATTATCTAGAAGCTCAACTCCAGCAAAAAGCTGAGCACGAGTTGCAACTCCAGCAACAACTCCAGCAGGAGCTGTCTCAACTACAACATCTAGCGCTAGATCTGAAACAGCAGTTGGAGCGTTCTCAAGCTAATTTAGCGAAGCAGCAAGAGAGTTATTCTCAGCTGCAAGGGCAGTCCATTGCCGATCAGCAACAAGTCCAGGCCTTAGAGCGAGAAATCCAATATTTCAAAGATCAAGAACTTCAAGCGCAAACTAAGTCTCAGCAAACTACTCAACTGCTTAAAGGTCAGCTGGAAAATCTCAACCATCAGCTTCAAGACTCTATCCAGCGAGAGTCTGATTATCAACAGCAGCTAGTTAACGTGCAAGAACAGCTAGGTAAAGTGCAAGCCTCAGAACTGAAGCTATCTCGTGAATTGGCTCAAGCTCGCCAGCAATTGATGCACCTAGAGCAGCAAGTCCAAATGGAACAGCAAACTGCGACGGGTTACCATGATCAGGTAGGTAGCCTGACTCATCAACTCACTGTTCTGCGGGAGCAAAATCACTCGCTTTCTCAAGACAATCAACGAGCTAAGCAACAGCTGCAAACACTGAACCAAGATTTACTGGATAAGCAAGCACTCATCAGTGATCAAGAAGAACAGATTGCGATCTTGACAGCCCAGTTAGCTTATCAAAGACATCGGCAACCCGCTGCATCAACTCACTCATCCACGCCAGAGCAACAGACCACGGCCACGCTTGAGATTTCTCATACCCCTGAACTTCAAGATCAATGATCATGTTAACTGGAGAGGAATCACAGAGCAGGAATCGTCACATCAAGGGCGGTAATTCTACTCCCTAGCTCGGAGAGTGGAGGATCCATGTCGTCTTGATGACCCACCACTAACGTCACTAATTGATTAGGTTGTAGATACTCTTGGGCCACCCGTTGAACATCATCAATGGTGGTCTGCCGGATCTGGTTTTGGATCTGAAAAATAAAGTCGGTCGGGTAATTGTAGTAGCTATTTCTGATCAGTCGCTGTAATGTTTGGCTGGGATCTTGAAAATTAAATACAAAGCTATTTAAAACTGAATCCTTAGCTTGCTTAAGTTCAGCTGCACTGATTGGTTGTTGACGGATCTGATCGATTTCAGTTTGAATGGATTGAATAAAGGGTACAGTGGATTCAGATTGAGTTTGGCCCCCTGCAAAAAAAAGCCCAGGGTAATCATAAGAGGGACTCCATAGAGCATAGACGGAGTAAGCCAGACCTTGCCTAGAGCGGATCTCATTAAATAAGCGACCACCAAATCCGTTCAGTACCTCATTCATGACCTGTAAGGCCGGATAATCTGGATTGGCAAAAGTACCATCGAGATGCCCCAACAAAATTGTGCTTTGAGTGAGCTGGGGTTGCTCTACCACAAAGATCCCACTTTCTGTGGCTGGGGATAGCTGCGTCAAGGTAGCTTGCAACTCGAAGGGTCCATAGGCCGAGGCTGGAGCTGGGTTCCAAGTACCAAAATAGTCTTCAATCAAGGCTCGAGTCTGACTAGGTTCAAAATCACCCACAACACCTAAGACCATGCTTTCCGGTCGAAATGAAGCTTGATGAAAAGCGATCAGATCATCTCGGGAAATAGCCTCTAGAGTCGAATACTCAACTGTACGAGCATAAGGACTCGTGGCCCCATAGATCAACTGAGCAAATTCTCGATTAGCGATTGAACTGGGGTCGTCATTACGCCGCGCAATCGATCCTCGCAGCAGGTCTTTAGTAATCTCAATTTGATCAAAGTCGAAACGAGGGGCTTGAATGACTTGAGTGTAGAGATCGAAAACAGTGGCCAGATCTGGACTTAGGGCTTCAAAGCCAGCGGAGGCCACTGTGGTTGAAATAGAGGTTTCTACGGCAGCTGCCATTTGTTCGAGGCGCTGATTCAGTTCATCAGGAGCATAGATTTGGGTTCCACCACTCCGCATCACAGCACCTGTTAATTCAGCTAAGCCTGCCTGGTGCCCAGGTTCAAAGCGAGATCCAGACTGAAATAGGGCTAGGCCATTAACTAAAGGTAGCTCATGATCTTCCATTAAGAAAACTTTAATACCGTTCTCCAGCTCAAATTCGAAATACTCTGGAATTTCAAGATCTGGTAAAGGAGGAAACTCCAAGTCTGTATAATGCTTAGCAGGCCTGGCTGCTGCACTCTCTAAGCCAAGCGACAGAAGCAAGAGGCTGCAACACAAGCCAATCATACTAATCCATCCCCATAGTCGAGCTTTAACTAGCCTTTGCATAATCTGAATCCCCAATGGTGGCTAACAGGTGGTCAAGCTAACAGGTGGTCAATAGGGCGCAGGAGATTGACTCAAATCCAACCCTGATTTCAGACTGAAGCGCCTATCATAGATTAGCAAGGTCTTAACACTTGTTTGGATCCATTGAGGTGTATTGTGACTTTACCGTTAATTGCTATTGTGGGTCGACCGAATGTGGGGAAATCAACACTAGTGAACCGAATTGCTGGGGAACGGGCAGCTATTGTTTATGACGAGCCTGGAGTAACACGGGATCGCTTATATCGTGAGGCCGAATGGAATGGTAAACGATTTCGGATCGTGGATACTGGTGGCCTTATTTTTGGTGATGATAGTGAGTTTTTGCCCCACATTCGTGAGCAAGCTAGTTTAGCCATTCAAGAAGCTCAAGCCATTATGTTTGTGGTTGATGGCATTGAAGGTCCTACCTTGGCTGATCAAGACATAGCAGAGTGGCTGCGAAAACAGACGGTACCTGTTGTCGTGGCTGTTAACAAGTGTGAGTCGCCGCAGTTAGGGATGTCTCAGGCCACACTTTTTTGGGAGTTAGGGCTGAGTGAACCGATACCTTGCTCTGGGATCCACGGTAATGGAGTGGCTGAACTTTTAGAACAGGTTGTGCCCAATCTCCCTGAGGTTATCGATGCTTCAGACTTAGAAGAGATGGCTGTGGCTATTGTTGGGCGCCCTAATGTGGGTAAATCCAGTTTATTAAATCGGTTAGTGGGCGGCGATCGCGCGATTGTAAGTCCGATAGCAGGAACCACTCGAGATGCGCTAGATACGGTTGTGACTTGGCAACATCAATCTTATCGGTTTATTGATACTGCAGGTATTCGACGCAAAAGCCGAATTGACTATGGGATTGAATTTTTTAGTATTAATCGGGCGTTTAAAGCTATTCAACGATCAGATGTGGTTTTACTAGTTGTGGATGCCAGTGAAGGTGTTAGTGAACAAGATCAGCGCCTTGCGGGTCGGATTGAAGAAGAAGGGCGAGCTTGTATTGTGATTATCAATAAGTGGGATGCGATCGAAAAGGATAGTCATACTATCTATGACTACACGCGTCATATTCGTGAACGTCTCTACTTTACAGAATGGGTCCCCCTCCACTTTACGAGTGCTTTGACCGGGCAACGGGTGGGTACCCTATTTGAAAAAGTCAATCAAGTGGTCCAGGCTCACCGGCGACGCGTCTCAACCTCTGTTGTCAATGAGGTGCTCCAAGATGCGTTGGCTTGGCAATCGCCCCCAACCACGCGACAAGGCAAACAAGGTAAGATCTACTATGGGACGCAAGTCACTGAACGTCCCCCGACCTTTGTGTTGTTTGTCAATGATCCAGACCTGTTTAAAGAAAACTATCGCCGCTACATCGAACGCCAATTTCGGACTCATCTGGATTTCACTGGCACCCCCGTTCGGTTGATCTGGCGAGGTAAATCTGAACGTGATCTTAATCGCAGCCTACGGAAACTAGCTATATATTCCTAAGAGTTATGTATTGCCAGGGCTATGTATTGCCAAGGCTATGTATTGCCAAGATCGACACTTAAGGAGTCTAGAGCGCAAGTCATCCTAGGTAAAAGCCTCTGGGGGCCTCTAGCATTTAGGTTCAAGCTTAGAAAAGTGCCCAGATCAATCTTGTTTCAAAACGTCATTTCAACTTTTATGTCTAGGCTCATATGTCTAAGTTAACGCGTCAAAGTATTGGGTTCTGGGTTGGACTGGGTCTACTGCTAGGTCTGATGTCTACGGGTATCTGGGCGGGGCAGGTAAGTGCTGATTCCAGCCGTTTTGGATCTACCCTAGCTCAATTGCCAGCTCAACAGTTTCAAGATCTGATTCGCGCTACTCCTGAACCCAGCCCCTTTTTGCCCACATTATCGCCCACGTTATCCCCTACGTTTCCAGTTCCTGAACCCACATTAATCACACCTCCCCCCGCAACTCCAGAACCGACTCCCCTCTCGACCCCTCCTCCCCTACCTCAGTTGATTCCGGTTCCAGATCTCAATCCTTTGGATCCAGGGACTAATGTGAGTGTGGGTGGCATCCCCGTTTTTAAACTTCAGACAGCTGATTATACCAGTGAGCTACGCTCTCAAGTCGTTGAATCGGTGATCGAGGATTTTTTAGAGATTGATATCGGTGAAACTGAACCCCCCAGACCTCAAGTTGAGGTGGAGCAACTGGATAACCAATATGTTTTATTTCTAGGCGAACGAGATAACTTTATTGTCTCCAAGCAGTATTTATTTACAGTGACCAATGCTGATACCGCTGCTGAACAAGGGATTAGTAACCCCAGAATTAACGATGTCAGAGATACCGCGCTGAGGTGGGCTGAGCAACTGGAAACTGCGATTGATGAGTATCGTCAACTCACAGTTGATAATATCCGAGGCCAACATCCTGTCGTCTTTGTCCTCACCTGTATTTCTGCTATTGCCGTTGTTTTTGGTGGCTTTTTTCTCTGGCGATTGTGTCACCGTAGCCTTGATTATTTTCAACCCCTCCTTGAAAAGCGATTTGGATCTAGCTGGAGGCCCTGGGTTCATCTGGGGATTAGCTTGACCCGTTTGGGTCTTTGGTTAGGTATTGCGGGTGGGACCCTTCACTTAGCTATATCTGCAGTTCCAAGATTCCGACTCTTTCAACGGTTATTGTACTTTGAGCTGGGTCAGTTTGTCCGGGCTACTGTCCGATTTTTATCAACACCGTTGCCTAACTCTACCCTAACCATTATGGGGATTCTGGTTTTTGCTGGACTCACCATTATTATTTTTTCAATTTCACATTATTTGAGCCTGGCCGTCAGACATCGCTTTTTAGCCCGAATTGGTTTGGATTTAGGTACTCAGGAAGCTTCTTCCACCATCTTTAAGTATGGAATGACGCTACTAGGGATGTTGCTGGTTTTACCCTTTACTGGCTTGAGTAGCTCCTTGACTGTGGTTGCCGCCACGTTAGGTTTGGCTATTGGTTTAGGGTTGCAAAATATTTTTAATGATTATGTGAGTTACTTAGCCATATTGGTAGAGCGTCCTATTCAAGTCGGCGATCTGATTGAAGTGGATACACTGATTGGAACTGTGGAACGGATCCATCCCTGGGCGACAGTGGTCCGAACTCTGGATCGTGTGTTTGTGATTGTGCCTAATTCACGCCTGACCGACCGACGAGTTGTTAATTGGAGCTACCGAGATCCCCGTTGCCGAATCCATGTGCCAGTGTCTGTCTCCTATGGGTCTGATACTGATTTAGTCAAAGAAGCGTTACTCTATGTTGCCACCCATCACCCATCGGTACTAAGCACTCCTGAACCTCAAGTGTGGCTCACGGCTTTTGGCACCTCTTCACTCGATTTTGAACTATTAGTTTGGATCAACCGACCTCAAGATCAGTTCTTATTAAAAAGCGAACTCAACTATGCTATTGATGCTGAATTTCGACGCCGCAATATCATTATTCCTTTCCCACAGCAGGATCTTCATATTCGCAGTGCCGATGCTCTCTTAGATCTACTAGCTGGTCGCATGCAGGCTAGCCAGAGTCATGATCATCTAAATCATACGGACCAGGGGCGCAATGTCCAAGGCCGCATCATACTTCCTTATGATCACCGCCAATCCAAAGATTACGATTCCTGGCTCATGAAGCCTGACTCTAACAACACTAACCCTAATCGAGAACCCTCAACGTGATGGTTACTTGGGGGCCTGTATCATCAGGTCTTGAACAGCTTCAGCGTGATAGGAACTCCGTGTCAGCGGTGAGGATACTACCTGAGCAAATCCCATACCCTCGCCCCTAATCTGCCACTGCTTAAATGAATCAGGATGGATGTAGTCGACAATAGGCAAGTGTTTGTCAGAGGGTTGTAGATATTGTCCGATAGTGAGAATGTCACAATTAACCTGTCTTAGATCGGTCATAACCTGGATAACCTCAGCCTCAGTTTCACCCAACCCCACCATCAGACCTGATTTGGTATAGAGTTTAGGATTTAAATCATGAGTGCGTTTGAGTAACTCCAAAGATCGAGCATAGTTAGCTTGAGGTCGAACTCGTCGATACAGGCGAGGAACAGTTTCGATATTATGATTTAAAACTGTAGGGTTAGCAGCAATAATCTCAGCTAAAGCGTCCCAGTTACCACAAAGATCGGGAATTAAAACTTCAATAGTTGTGTGGGGGTTAAGCTGCTGCACAGATTGAATACAGGCAACAAATTGACCAGCTCCTCCATCGTCTAGATCATCTCGATTCACCGATGTGATGACGGTATGTTTTAAACCTAACCGTTGGACAGCTAAAGCCAGTCGCTCGGGTTCAGTGGGATCTAGAGAGCGGGTAGCCTTGGAGAAATCGATATCGCAGTAGGGACAAGCCCGAGTACAAGCTGGCCCCATGATCAAGAATGTAGCAGTGCGATTACCAAAACATTCTCCTAAATTAGGACAGGAGGCTTCCTCACAAACCGTATTGAGATTCAGATCTCGTAACAGTTGTTTGACATCACCAACCTGAATACCTTGGGGCGCTTTGACTCGCAACCAGGGAGGTTTACGAGCTGTTCCTGAAGAAGGATCCAGAGAGGGGGTAGAGAGAGCTTCGAGTGATCCACTAGTACTCACGTATGATTATCCTACTAGCACTGCAACGTCTACAGCTCAGGTCAACTTTACTGAGCTTTCTTCATAGTACTGTACACAATGCAAGGGGTGCCTCAGATCTTAGAGTCGTTGAGTCAGAAAGAGCTAATACTCGGTTATGTTTAGGCAGGCAAGATCTGAACCGGTTAATCTGAAGTTAGTCATCTGGTCACCATCGGCCACCTTAAATTTTATCAACCTTAAATTTTCAATAGCTTCTAAACTCAAAAGCGCACCTTTAGACTTTTGGACAATCTAATGGGGGAAGGGTTTAATAGAATCCATCCTGTTAGAGTCTCTCTAGCTCGATCCAGGTGATCAGACCAGACGATTAGACCGGATGACTGTCGATGATGAGATCACCTCAGCCTGTTCTCATTTAAGAATTTAATGACTAGTCCATGATTGAAGCTAGGGCTGAGGCCAAGGAAACAGTATGATTCTCCATAACGGATCTGAGTCCTACGAATGGCCTGTAGATTCTACTGTAGTGAGGAGTATAGTGTGATGACGAGTCAGCAAGAGGCCTTAGATGTACTGCAGGCGACAAGCCGAACGTTTTACATCCCCATTAGTCGTTTGCCATCCGGTCTCCAAGAGGCAGTGACCTCAGCTTACCTGTGTATGAGAGCGATTGATCAAATTGAAGATCACCCTCTCCTTGATCCCTCAACCAAAGCTAAGGTTTTGCGTGGTCTGAGTCGCAATCTACAAATGGGGACTGAATTTGCCACTGTTGACCTATTTGGCCAAGGACTGGCGGCTTACCAAGACCAATTGGAGGAAGTCTCATTACGCATAGGTGAATGGGCTTTATTGGCTTCACCCTCCATTGCCCCCCGGATCTGGGATGCAACCGCTGCGATGGCTGAGCGCATGGCTCAATGGGCTGAACACAACTTTACCATCCATACCCAGGCTGATCTGGATCATTACACGTTTAGTGTAGCTAGTGCTGTCGGTCTCCTCCTGTCTGATTTATGGGCCTGGTATGACCATACCCAAACGGATCGCTCCTTAGCCATTGGATTTGGCCGTGGTTTACAAGCTGTCAATATTATTCGGAATCGAGCTGAAGATCTCTCTCGAGGGGTTGACTTTTTCCCCGATGGCTGGGCCATTGCTGATATGATCCGCTATGCCAACTACAATCTTTCGCTAGCAGATGCTTACACGGCCTCATTGCCGACTGGCCCTGCTTGTGAATTCTGTAAGATCCCACTGGTACTAGCTCATGGTACGCTAGACGCTATTTCTGATGGTCGAGAAAAACTTAGCCGTCAAGATGTCATTGCTCTGATTAGCCAAGTGACTCGTGTCTGAATCCTAAACGGCTATACCAATCTCTGGAGTCGTACCTGTGCTTCAGGGTATGCCTACTCCGTTAAGACCGTGCTCAGTACTTTCAGGCTAAGGCAATATTCTACTTTAGCCTGTACTCTTCAAGTAGATTGAAGACTTAGTCTTGGATCTTTATTAAAGTTTCTTAAAAATCTATCTCTGAAGTCAAATATTCTGGCTAGCCTCACAACCCTCTATGGGCTGCAATCACCTCAATACGTTACACTTTGCCTAGTTTGGTAACGTTCAATTATGTCTGAAACGGCTGCGCCCCATAGCGTCCACACCTCTAACTTTCCTGAGATCTTGAATCAACTGGGGATCTCATTAGTTGTCTCGACCTATCAAGCTGGCAAACTGATTGTGCTTAGAACCGATGGCCAGGTGATCAATACTCACTTCCGAGTTTTTAAAAAGCCTATGGGTTTAGCGGCGACCCCTCATAAAATGGCAGTCGGATCCGCTTATCAGATCTGGGAATTACGCAATGTACCGGCTGTGGGCCAAAAATTAGATCCACCTGGTAAGCATGATGCTTGCTATCTGCCTCGGCAAACCCACATTACCGGGGACATTGATATTCACGAGATGGCTTATGCAGGTGATGAACTCTGGTTTGTCAATACTCGGTTTTCCTGTCTGTGTACATTAGATCCCGATCATAGCTTTTTGCCTCGGTGGCGCCCTCCCTTTGTCAGTGCTTATGATCTCAGTGATCGGTGTCACTTAAATGGTCTGTGTTTAATTCAAGATCAACCCAAATACGTAACAGCCTTGGGGGAAACGGATACTGCCGCGGGCTGGCGACCGCAAAAAGCCTTGGGTGGCATTTTAATGGATGTTGAAACGAATGACTTTATTTGTAGGGGTCTTTCGATGCCTCATTCCCCTCGCTGGTATAATAATCAACTTTGGGTCCTGGAGTCAGGTCAAGGGAGTATCGCAACGGTTGATCTGAGATCAGGCCAATTAACCCCAGTGGCTCAGTTGCCAGGGTTTACACGAGGCATAGATTTTTGGGGGCCTCTAGCCTTTATTGGCTTATCCCAAGTCCGAGAAACCGCTGTGTTTAGTGGGATTCCCATCACTGAGCGACTCACTGAGCGGATCTGTGGAGTCTGGGTTGTCAACATTGAAACGGGTGAAACCATAGCTTTTCTTCGATTTGAAGCTGGGGTTCAAGAAATTTTTGCTGTGCAAGTGTTACCAGGGATTCGGTTTCCAGAAATTATCGATTGGGATGAAACCCTCCTGGGCACATCATTTGTTTTACCTGATGAAGCTTTAAAAGAACTGGTGATTACAGCACCCCCTGCCGAAGTCACTCAAACCCCTGAAAACTTTTTAACACTTGGTAACCAATGTTACCAGCAGGGTCAGCTAGAGGCTGCTGCTCAACACTATCGTCGGTGCTTGGAACTAGATGCTAACTTTACCCGAGCGCGTTATAACTTAGGGATCGTTTGCACCGATTTAGAACTATGGGACGAAGCTAAACAAGCGCTCGAGCATGTGGTGGCTACCGAGCCTGATCATGCCGATGCTTACAATCAACTAGCCGTTGTGCATAACCATTTGAACTTACTTGATCAAGCGATAGAGTACGGTCGTCAAGCCATCGCTATCCGGCCCAACTTTGCCTTAGGCCATTTCAATCTCAGTTTGGCACTCCTAGCGGCTGGGGAGTTACAGCAAGGGTTTGCTGAATATGAGTGGCGCTGGCAATTACCCAGTTTTACGCCGTTACAGTGTTCCTATCCTCAGTGGGAGGGATCAGATATTCGTCATCAGTCTATTTTGATCCATACCGAACAAGGTGCTGGTGATTCCATCCAATTCATTCGATATATTCCCCTCGTGGCTCAACGCTGTCGCCGAGTTTTACTGTGTTGCCCTGACTATCTGATTGAACTCTTTAAAGGTGTGCCTGGGATCTATAAAATCTACACAGCTGGTGAGATCCCTCTATCTGAGTTTCAGACCTATGTGCCATTAATGAGCCTACCTCATCTACTTGGAACAACCCTTGAGACCATTCCAGCTCAAGTGCCCTATTTATCGGCTCCTACACAACATCACCAAAAACCCTGGAGTGCTCAAGCTCAAAAAGGATCCCAGTCAAAGGGGTTTAAACCTAAGCGATCTCGTCTACGAGTAGGGATAGCCTGGGGGGGGAGTCCGACTCATGCCAATGACAACCATCGCTCCTGTCGGCTGAACGAATTAGTTCCCCTCCTCAAACTCAAAGGCATTGATTTTTTTAGTCTACAAAAAGGGGCCGATCGAGTGGCTGAGATCCAAATGCTACCCACTGGAGTGGAGCTAGAAAATTGGGATCCCCACCTAAACACCTATGCTGATACCGCTGCTGCGATTGCTGCTTTGGACTTGGTGATTAGTGTCGATACGTCAGTGGCCCATTTAGCTGGGGCTTTAGCTAAGCCGACTTGGGTGTTGCTGTGTTATGCTCCAGACTGGCGTTGGTTACTGGATCGACAGGATTCGCCTTGGTATCCAACTATGCGTCTATTTCGACAAACGCAGCCCGATGATTGGAAGGAATTGATTCAAACGGTCTGTGAAGCTCTACAAACTGAGGTTAAAAATCGATGAAGTGGCCTAAATGTTTCAATAAGTAGTCTCTATTCTTCTAATACAATCCCAACGGAGGTCGATAGGTATGAGGATAGACTGAAGAGCTACTTTTTAGATTTCTGTCGACTTTTCCAGGTACCACCATAGCGATAGTGAGGATTGTTAGGTCTCAGTTGTCGCCAACATTCAAGGCACACTAAAGACCAGGTTTGACTTGAATCATATTGAATTCTAAACCGAATAGTAACAAGGGTAAGACAACGATCACAAGGCTTAGAGTGGGTGCGATTGGCCATGGTTCTCTGACT
>CAYSWV010000001.1:22572-43534 GCA_964434865.1 uncultured bacterium | reverse complement strand
TGACTAGATTATTGAGGAATGGGCATGCATTCCAATGCTAGCATCACTGCAACTGCCAAGATGACAACCCTACTTAGTCCAAGTAGCTAGTGAGTTATGCTGAAGGACCGCCATTGTATAACGGTTATTGGGATGGGGCTTGAAGGGGTCACTGGCCTCTCTCAAGATGTATTAGCACTACTCCAAGACGCGTCCGTGATAGCCGGTCCTAGATCTCGGCTGGCATGGCTAGGTCATCTATCTGCCCGGTTAGTTCCCTTAGATCCACCTATTGAAACCTGGATCCCAATACTACAAAATGAATTAACTCACGGATCTCTAGTATTATTAGCTACAGGTGATCCGCTGTTTTTTGGCATTGGTCGCCTGTTGTTGCAATCATTCCCAGCGACTCAGCTAATCTTTTATCCCCATGTTAGTTCAGTGCAGCTAGCCTTTAGCCGGATCAAACGGCCCTGGCAACAGGCCCAAATCATTAGTGTCCATGGCCGCTCAATGGATCATCTGGAACAAGCTTTGAAGCAAGGTGCCTCCCTGATTGGCGTGCTTACCGATGCCATTCATACCCCTGCCGCTATTGCTCAGCTCATTCAAGACTTACAACTCCCTAGTCACTATCGTTTATGGATCTGCAGTCGATTAGGGGCTGCTGATGAAAAAGTTCAATGTTTACAACCTTCTGAAGCTGTACAGACACAGTTTGAGCTACCTAATGTCGTGATTTTGGAACGAGTCGTAACCGATCTACCCCCAGCCCAATACCCTCTAGTGGGTATCCCCGACAATCAATTTGTGACCTTTCCTGATCAACCTGGCCTAATCACCAAACAAGAGATCAGAGCTTTGACCCTAATGCTACTACAGTTGCCACCTCAAGGGGGCGTGATTTGGGATATTGGGGCTGGCACGGGATCGATTTCCATTGAGATCGCTAGGTTGTTGCCTACAGCTCAAGTCTATGCGATTGAAAAAAATGCAGTGGGGATTCAATTGATTCAGCAAAACTGTAGCCGATTTCAAGTACCCCATGTTCAAGTTGTGTCAGGTGCCGCCCCCGCCGCCCTAACCCCTTTACCAGACCCTGATCGAATTGTTGTGGGTGGAGGTGGATCTCAGATCTTAGAGATTATAGATGCTGTTAGCCAACGATTAACACCTCAAGGGATTGTAGTGGGTAATTTTGCTACTTTAGAACCCTGCTTGGCAACGCAAGCTAGGCTCAAACAACAGGGCTGGTCGGTCAAGTTACTTCAAGCCAACCTAGCTCGTTCTTCAACTTTGGTGAATTCAACCCGCTTGATACCCCTAAATCCAGTTATGTTGGTGCAAGGAATCAAGCCAGACTTGTGTGTTCATTAAGTCGATGCCACGATCACAAGGTGGAACCGGTATCTCCTCTCAACGTCTATAACTCTAGGTCTAGACGTCTGGATCCCAATCTCACTCATGTCAATAGGGGATTCATCAGGGTGACTCAGGATCAATACGGTCGTGAGAACCCAATCACTAAGTCTGACTGATATCATCACTGTTGAGGCGTTCATTGAGGCAGCGTAGTTCGTCATGATTAGGGCAAAACGTTCTTTTATCTTTCGGTTAATTTCTCTCAGCTTGTCTGTGGTTGTGCTCTGGTTGGGGTGGATGTTATCAGCTGGATCACAATCTTCGTTTTCGTTAACTGGTTCAGAACCTAACAATCAAGCTCGAGGTGTTGAAATTAGCAAAGTGCTTCAGTTTCAGTTTGATCAAGACTTACCTCAATCGATTCAGACTATTTCGATTACCACGGAGCCAGAGACGCCTATTATTTTTGATATTCAAGAGGATCGGTTACTGGTCAAGGCCACTGAGGATTGGGACTACAGCACAGATTATACGATCACAGTCCCCAATCAAACAGAGTTGACTTTAGCTCAGGATATTCAACTTCAGTTTAGAAGTGAGCCTCAGTATACCTATAATCGGGATATCCAACCTATACTAGATGCCCATTGTGTTGCTTGTCATCGCCCTGAGGGCACTCAACCTGTCAATATATTAAATTCTTATGAATCAACTTTAAAGTACGTAGTACCCGGATCGGAAGAAAGTGAATTGATCGATCCTCGTTGGACCAGTCGCCATGCTAACCCCTTCACCATTCCTACAGAAGGCTCTCCAGATAGTGGGATTGCACCGGCCCCGATTGAACCTGGTATCCCTCCTGCACCGATAGGTGATGGCCCAGCAACGATTGGTGGAGCGGTTGTGCGGAATCCTGTCATTGGCTATGTTAACAGCAATGGCTATCGGGTTGATGAACTAGGTGTCTGGACTGACGAGCAAATTGACATTGTGACCACTTGGATTGTTCAAGATCAAGCGGCTGAAGATATTGACAGCTAGTGTTGCTTCAAATTTGCTGCCATAGATTCAACGGACACCATCCAACTGCTTAAGGTACTTGGCTAACAGCCTGCGAGTACTCGGTTGGGGGTGTTTTTTGGGACATCTCATGACATGCTCAAGCCAGATCAGAGTACACTAAGCCTAGTATTGAGGCCAGACATTAGGGAGTTTAGCGTTCGATGGATTTGAGATCACTCATTCGCACGGTACCCAACTTTCCCAAAGAAGGGATTATGTTTCGGGATATCACGCCTCTGCTGCAGGATCCTGTTGGGTTAAAGCTATCGATTGAGCAACTCGCCCATTGTCTGGCTGATGAGAAGGTTACTTTTATTACGGGTATTGAGTCGCGCGGCTTTATTTTTGGAGTGCCGCTATCTCATCACTTAGGTGTAGGTTTTGTGCCTGTCCGCAAACCGGGTAAGCTCCCCCCCCCTGTGATTAAGCAGTCTTATAGCTTGGAATATGGAACTGATAGTTTAGAGATTCGGGATCAAAGCTTTAACCCTGGTGATCGGGTTGTGATTGTGGATGACTTGTTGGCTACAGGAGGTACAGCTTCTGCAACGGCTGAATTAGTTAGGCAAGCAGGTGGAGAGGTGATTGCTTTCACTTTTGTAATTGAACTTGCTTTTTTAAAGGGGAGGAAGGCTCTCCCAACAGATGTACCTGTTTACTCCCTGATTGCCTATGAATCAGAGACTTAATCTCACTGAATGCCTACAATCTGGGATCATGTAGCACTTAGCTCATTTGCATAGTCATGGTTAAAAGACCTTGTTGACCTAGTAATAGCTCTCGAATTAAAGAGACCAACCCCACCCAGATCACTGGAGACATGTCGACGCCCCCCAGGGTTGGAATTAACTGTCGAGTAGGCTTTAAGACACCTTCTGTAGCGGCTACAACCCAACTGTAGGGAAATCCACTGATATCAAGCTGGGGTGACCAAGATAAGACAATCCGGATTACAAACAACACAATGTAAATGGCTAGCAAGGGATGTAATAGCCAAACGATTATAGTTGAAGCTAATGGATTCACGATCAGCACCCAGAACATCCCCCTTATCTTACTATTGATTAAGGGATCTCATAGGTTCTCCAACCATAGGCCGTTTGGCTAGGAACAAAGACTATGCCTAAGTTTGTGTTGTGGGGACGTTATTGTGAAAATGTGCTTGAAAAGCGGGCCCCCTATCGGGACGCTCACTTGGCAGCCATTGCTAAACAGAAAGACTCAGGTGTCCTGATCACTATAGGCCCTACCCAAGATCTTCAATACGTCTTTGGTATTTACGAGGCTTCTGATGCTGCCACAGTCTCTCAACTCATTGAATCCGATCCCTATTGGCGCCATGGGATTTGGACTGACTATGCTGTGCATGAATGGATTCAAGTGTTTTAGTAGGTGAGAGCTGGCGTGCCATGGTAGGGCGAGTCGAGCTGAATTGGAACCGGCTTAACTTGCCAAATCTCTTCACAGTACTCACGAATCGTACGATCTGAAGAAAAGAAGCCCATGCGAGCACAATTTAAAATAGACATCCGAGTCCACTGTGTCTGATTTTGGTAGGCCTGATCAACCTGATCTTGACATTGAATGTAAGCCTGATAATCAGCCAGCAACAGGTAGATGTCTTGATTTAACAAGGACTCTACCAAGGGTCGAAACAGATTGGGATCGCCATCAGCAAAATATCCATCGCGAATCCGATCAATAACCTCAGTCAACTCAGGGGTATCCTGGTAATAGGTCCAAGGCACATACCCTTTATCTTTCAAGGATAAGACCTCACGAGAGGTTAAGCCAAATAAGAAAAAGTTTTCGGCGCCAACGGCATCTCTAATTTCAATATTGGCCCCATCTAAGGTGCCCACCGTGAGAGCCCCATTCATCGCAAACTTCATATTACCTGTCCCTGAAGCTTCTTTCCCGGCTGTTGAAATCTGTTCTGATAAGTTAGCAGCAGGATAGATCCGTTGACCCAGAGAGACATTGAAGTCAGCTAGAAAGACAACTTTTAATCGATCTTGGACATCGGCATCAGTATTCACAACATCAGCCACCGCATTGATCAGTTTGATAATCAACTTAGCAGTAGCATAGCCAGGTGCAGCCTTACCCCCAAAAATAAAGGTGCGAGGGACTATTTCAAGGGTAGGATTGGCTTTGATCCGATTGTAAAGTGTGATGATGTGCAAAACCTTGAGTAACTGTCGCTTATACTCATGAATCCGCTTCACTAAAACATCAAACATGGAGGTTGGATCGACCTTGATTCCATTTACTTGTTCAATATAGGCAGCCAAACTTTGCTTGTTGGCCATTTTAATGTGTTGCCAACGTTGTTGAAACTCAGTATCTTCAACATAGGCCTCAAGTTGCTTCAAGTCATCTAAGTGTTTAACCCAGTTAGAACCCATTTTTTCAGTGATGAGCTGGGCCAGCTGTGGATTGGCTAACAGAATCCATCGCCGAGGCGTGACTCCATTGGTTTTGTTGCTAAACTTGCCAGGCCACAACTCTCGAAACTCATTTAAAACACTCTGTCCTAGCAGTTGTGAGTGTAGTTTGGCCACACCATTGATCGCATGACTACCGACCGAAGCTAGATAAGCCATTCGAACTTGCTTGATGGATCCTTCTTCGATTAGAGACATCCGGGCAATGCGATCGCTATCTTCAGGGAACTGTTGTCTAACTTGCTCTAAAAACCGGCGGTTGATCTCATAGATAATCTCTAGATGCCGGGGCAATAGATGATTGAAAAGTTCAAGTGACCACCGTTCTAACGCTTCTGGAAGTAACGTATGATTGGTATAAGCAAAGGTTTTTTCGGTAATGGTCCAGGCTTGTTCCCAATCAATTCCATGCTCATCGATCAGTAGACGCATTAGCTCAGCAATGCCAATAGCTGGATGGGTATCGTTTAATTGTAAGGCCGCCTTATCTGCAAAGTGATCTAGCGTGTCGTGGTTGCGAAAATAGATCCGAATCATATCCTGTAGAGCACAGGACACAAAGAAATATTGTTGTTTCAAGCGTAACTCTCGACCCTGCGGTGAATTGTCATTGGGATAGAGCACTTTTGAGACATTTTCCGACACCATTTTATCGGTGACAGCACCAAAATAATCGCCTTCATTAAAGGCTTGTAAGTTGAATTCTTCGCCTGATTCCGCCTTCCATAGACGAAGGAGATTGACAGTATTGGTTCCATAGCCTGGAACAGGAGTATCATAGGGAATGCCTCGCAAAACTTGGCTAGGGACCCAACGGACTCGGTAGCGACCTTGATCATCATAATAGGCTTCAGTCTGGCCACCAAATTTGATTTCAACAAAGGACTCAGGCCGTGCCAACTCCCAAGGATTGCCAAATCGCAACCATTTATCTGGGATCTCAACTTGCCAACCATCCCGGATCTCTTGATCAAAAATGCCAAATTCGTACCGGATGCCATACCCAATAGCTGGAATTTCAAGCGTAGCTAACGAGTCTAGGAAACAAGCGGCCAAGCGGCCAAGCCCCCCATTACCCAGTCCAGGTTCTTCTTCTTGCTCAATTAGATCATCTAGACTTAATCCCAAAGCTTGCAACGCTAGTTTGACCGGTTCATATAAACCAATATTCAATAGATTGTTAGCCAGTTGGCGACCCATTAAGAATTCAGCCGAGAGGTAGCCTACAAATTTGACATCTTGTTCAAAGTAAGCCTGACTCGTTTTGAGCCATCGACGTAATAAACGATCGCGAACCGTATAAGCCAAAGCCATGTAATAGTCATTACGACTAGCAGAGCGAGTATCTTTGCCTTGAATGTAATAAAGATTGTCCAAAAAAGCCCGCTTCAAGGTTTCGACACTGGTTCCTGTCCGATCATCCTCAATTCGGATCTCATCAGTTACAGTTGATTGATTCGGTTGCATTGCAGTCCTTTCAAAACGCCAAATAGTCAACGCTCAAACTATCCCTTGTCCAGCTTAATAAGCTAACCCTTATCCAGATTAAATTGATCCAGTTGGAGGAGTAACGAATGTTAATATTAGAATAATGTTTAATTAAATAGAGCATAAAGGTTCGTTCACTCAAGCTATTTTGCTTGGCCAAGTTATGGCGCTCTGAGGACTTTATCGTCACATCATGTTCTCATACCCTGATCATTGAGGTAATAGATTAAAGCTTTTTGGTATGATACATCCTCCACAGCCTAACTTCCTGAGCTTTAGAAAGATTGATCACAAAAAAATAATGATTACAAAAAGATTGTGAAGATCCGGCAGAAGTCGGATAGCTAAGTTGAGAGCTAGGCTCTTTTTAGAGTAGTCAGATAAGGGTGGGTTGGATTATAACTACACTGTAGTTGGTCGGGTTTGACCCTAGCTGAGACTTGATTGAACGCTTTTAAAGCTGATCAAGTACTAGGCTGCCAAGGTGATTTAAGGAACATTGAATGACTAGGTTTAGTCTTTTTTAGAGATAACTCGCGAGAGGCAGATGTGAAACACCTTAGATTATCCCGAAACACGAATGTAACTAGGATACTTTCTCCACTCTTTACTAGTATGGCGGTTTTGTTAGCATCAAGTGATCCATCAGCGGCTCAGCCACAATTAACTCTCAAGATTGCTAGTAGCATGCCCATGAGTGGTAATGCCTTAGGAGAAACTCAAACCATTGCCAACGCCATTCAACAAGCCATCGATGAGCGTAATAGCCTAGTGTGTGAGGGTCGAGTTCAAATTGAATATGATGTTTATGATGACAATACTCTGGCAGTTGAAAGTTGGGATCCAGACCAAGTGATCAAAAATGCTGAAACTATCGTAGCCGATCCAGATGTTGTTGCTCTCATTGGTCATTATAATTCCGGAGCTACTGCCACGAGTCTAGCCATCTATAACGAAGCCAATCTAGCGGTTGTTAGCCCTGCTAATACCTATCCTGGCCTAACCAAACCGGGTAAAGGTGAAGCTGATGAGCCAGCCAAATTCTATCCTACTGGCCGTAACAACTATGCTCGAGTGGTTCCAGCTGATGATCTGCAGGGAGCTGTGGCAGCACGTTGGGCCCAATCTTTAGGAGCAGAAACAGCTTATGTACTGGATGACGGGGATACTTATGGTAGAGGCATAGCTAGTGTCTTTGAATCGAGCGCAAAGCTCTTGGGTCTTGAGATCTTGGGTCGTGAAATGGTAGATCGACAAGCCTCTGATTATGAAACTCTTATGCTCAAAATTAAAGATCTGGAGCCAGATTTAATCTATTTTGGTGGTCAAGCTGAGCATGGGGCTGGACTGTTAGCCCGAGACTTGAAGAAAGTTGGTGCTACCCATACGAAGTTTATGGGAGCTGATGCCATCGTGGTACAACTATTTCTTGAGCAAGGTATTTTAGGGGCTGAAGGAGCCTATGCGACCTTTGGTGGCCTCCCTCCCAGTGAATATACAGGAACTGCCAAGATCTGGTATGACTCCTATCGTGAACTTTTCAAATCAGAACCCCAGCCCTATGCAATCTACGGATATGAAGCCGCTAGTGTCGTTCTCGATGCTATTGATCAAGTTTGTGAGAATAATCGTGATAAGATCCGTGAAGCTATTCTGGCAACTAAAAATTATGAAGATGGCGCCTTGGATCCCTGGAGCTTTGATGAAAATGGTGATACATCTTTAACTCTCTTTAGTGGTTTTCAAGTTCAAAATGGTGAGTGGATCTTTGTTGAGTCTTTAGAGTAGTTGAGTCAATCTGTGGATCTGTGTCAATGAGTTGATGAGGAAACTAGGCAGGTTCTCTGGAGGCCCTGCCATCACTGGGATTAGATTTCTTTGAGATGATCAGTAACTGCAACTATCAATAATTGCAATTATCAGTAAGGTCTAAGAGTCTAGACTGTCAATTTCTCGACGCAGTTTTTCAAGGTCAAGATCAACATCAGACAGTTCGGAATCGTCACCTTGATGGGGTGGGGATGAGTCAGATTGCCCTGGAGGTAGTGAACCTTTCACACTAGCTTTCAGTAGAGCTAGTTCAGCATCCACATCAGCATCAGTACCACTCTCAAGCTTGGCAAATTTACTTTCTAGCGTATCGCCAGAGATTTCAGCCACTGCAGCTGATCGGGCTTCAAGGGTGTTAACTTTTTCTTCCATCCGCTCAAAGGCTGCAAATGAAGAGGTTGTATTGACTTTGCCAAGCACTTCACTAATCTGTTGAGAGGCTTGAGCTGATTTGGCTCTGGCAATTAACATATCCTTCTTGGTTTTTGCTTCAGAGATCTTACTTTCCAGCTTGGTCATATTAGTACGTAAAATATTCACCTGATGGGTCTGATCATCAAGCTGACGCTTAAAGCCTTGAGCTGTTTCAGCAAAAGTCTTCTTTCGAACTAATGCTTCCCGGGCTAAGTTTTCATCGTTATTTCGCATGGCCAACTCAGCTCGCCGTTGCCACTCATCCACGTTTTGCTGAGCCTGCTCATACTGACGCTCCATCCGCTTTTGGCTAGCAATTGCCGTGGCAACAGCTTGACGTAGCTGTACAAGATCTTCTTGCATATCACGAATGGTTTGCTCCAAAATCTTTTCGGGATCTTCTGCAGCGCTCACCACTGAATTGAGATTAGCTCTGATGATCCGGCTTACCCGCTCAAATAATCCCATTAGCTCCTATCTCCTAGCGTCCTGTCTCAATGCTACTGTGAGTACTCTTTAGTTTCTAGCATACTAGTCTCAGGTGTCGTAGTGCCAAAACTAAGGGGTAGCCCACCTCAGTATAGTCAGAGACTCATTTAAATCCTGAATCGTAGCACATTACATTACAACAGATCTGGAGAGGTAAGCCCCACCAGATCAAACTCACTCAGATTTCACTAGGATCTAGTTCAACCCATTACCTTAGGCAACTTTCTCAACAGGGTAACCAGCAGACGTCCAGGCTTTGAGACCCCCCTTCAATTCAGCCACGCTATCAAACCCAGCCTGACGGAGTTGTTCTGCTGCTGCACCTGTCTCTTCATCAGAGGCACCATAGACATACAAATCACGCACAGGTGACAAGTAAGCCTTAGCTTGTTCCACTAAAGTCTCAGATGGAACGTGGATGGAGCCTTCAATGTGAGCAACATAGAAACTATCCCGATCCCGGACATCTAGGATCGTTAGTGCAGGCTCACCCCACTTCAGACGGGCCTGTAGATCTTCAACTGTAGATTGGGGTTGCAGAGCAGCAGGAACTGGAATTAATCCCAATATCTTTTTCATGACATTTCCTTATGGACTCGCGTTTGATCCAATTATAGTTAACAAATGTAAAGTATTGTCAAGTTTAATTGCGGATCCATGCTTAAATGTGGCATAAGATGGGGTTAAGCTTGAGATGGCCTTGCTGATGACAGAGCTGGCCAGGGTCACGCTTATCTGGATTAGTTGTCTAAACGGTCTCAAAATACTGCTTTAAGTGGCGTGTTAGACAACGTCAGTCAGGCCCTTATTGCCAGGAGGTTGACTTTGAAATCCCTGATAGGTTCCAAGCCGGTTTTAACTTTTAGGGGTGAAACTAAAATAAAATTCAAATACAATATTCATAAATGTTCATAGTGGTCGTCTCATCAGTCTTGATCAAGCTTCAAATCGTAATGTGTGACACAATAGCCTAGCCCAGAGGCTAACCTTGGGACCCATCTGAGCTAGATTGCGTTTACTTGAAGTCTTTTGCGACTAGGCTGCAAAATGAATTTTGAGATAATCTTCCTCCATCTTAGCTTTAGCTGGTCTCATTTCAGCGAGCGCTTGAGGTAACACTAGATTTCGACGGTGGTTGCCGATCCGGATGTTCAATTCATCCCCTGTTTTAGTTAATTCAATTTGATCTTTAGGAATACCAGGTAAATACAGATCCAGGCGATACTGGCCATCATCAGTTACAACCGACATAGTTGTCTCTTTATAGATAACAGCGGCTGGATCCATCTCAGCCCACAGATCTGACTTGAGACGTTCTAGAGCCTCCCACCCCACCATCTCTTCAGCATAGAGCGGGATCTCTTTAATAGGAAGTGGCGAAAAATCATCCCGAATTTGCTGGCGATAATGCTTCTGGGAGGCTTTCCATCTAGAAAAATACGGATCTTGAACATCCTCTGGAATAATTCGGTTAGCAATGACTAGATCAGTTGAAACGCCGTATAAACTAAGATAAGCATGGGCTCGTAATGACTCTTTAACCACCATTTTTTCAGGGTTAGTGACTAATCTTACAGATGTGATCTGGTTATTAGTGAGAATTTTTTCAAGCCGCTCAATCTTTTCATAAAATTCGTAGGGCGCGTCCATCACCTGATTGTTAGGTAGCGGAATTCCTGTAATCCCTTTGATGATAGGTTCAGCTACTGGGCGTAGAACTTGAGCAATGCCTTGAAAGGGTTTGTAGAACTTACGCATGTACCAGCCAGAGACCTCAGGTAGGCTTAATAACCGTAAAGCTGTGCCTGTTGGAGCTGAATCAATAATTAAGACATCAAAATCATCCTCATCATAATGACGATTGACCCGTACCAAGGAAAAGATCTCGTCCATCCCGGGTAAAATTGCTAACTCCTGAGCTTGGATGCCATCTAATCCTCGAGCTTGTAAGACTTCTGTGATGTAGGACTTAACCGATCCCCAGTTTTCTTGGAGTTCAATCAGAGCATCGAGTTCAGCACCCCAGAGGTTGGGTTGGACTTCGATCGGATCATGCCCTAGGGTTTGATCAAAACTATCCGCTAGTGAGTGAGCGGGATCTGTACTTAACACTAAAGTCTTATACCCCAACTCCGCACAACGCCACCCAGTTGCAGCAGCCATCGAAGTTTTACCGACACCACCTTTACCTGTCATCAGAATGATTCGTTGCATAGGATTCCTGGTTGGGTATACAAACTGTTACATTTACTAGACTAGCGTATTCTTTAGCTTTTGCTGGGAAATAATGAGATAGGTTAACCGATGGAGTGGCCCCTTCGTACAGGTTTTTCAGGATCCCTCTGGGATTAAGTTGAAGGCAAACTAAGCTAACGGCTGAAGTTGAATAGAGTATCTCTTAGGGATCTAGGCTATGAAAGTGGGATCATTACTATGGCTGCTACGCTATGAATTAAAGCTTTGGTGGCGTGAGTTTTTCAGTAAACCAGGCAGTCGAATTACTGTAATTATGGGCATCTTGTTTGCTGCTGTCATGCTGCTGTTAGGTGGTGTGATTTGGCTGCTCTCCAGATCTGCTGGTGAGTTGTCTCTGGATGATGCAGGCTTTGAAGGTGGCACCTTGCTATGGATCGCCGTCGGATTTTTAGGGTTTTGGTTTCTTCTATCTTTTGCTCAAGCCATTAATCTATGTGTCACAACGGTGTTTGAACGAGGTGATTTAGATCTATTACTGGCTTCTCCATTAAACAGCAAAGTTATTTTAACCAGTCGATTACTCAGTATTGCGATTCAGTTAGCCTTGGCGTTTAGTTGGCCTTTCTTTATCTTAGTGATTCTGGCTTTGGTCTTTCATCCACTTTGGGGTCTCATCCTAACGTTGATGTGTTTGTATCTGACAGCCAGTAGCACAGCCATGATGTTTTCCCTCTGGCTGGTCCGTGTGGTGGGAGGGAATCGGGCACGGGTGATTGCCCAGATCCTAGCCTCGATCCTTTCTGCTCTCATCATTGTGATTTCACAACTCATCAGTCGTTTTGATCAGGCTTTACCCATTCCAGCCGCATGGACCCAGATCGTAACGCGTTGGTTTAGTGAGGATGGTCTTTTGGGCAGTCAGAGTTGGATCTGGTTTCCAGCGAGGGCTGTTTGGTTTGATCCTGTTTCAGTGGTGCTAACTTTGGGTTTGAGTCTTGGATTCACTTGGGTGGCTGTGGAAATGATGCATCAAGCCTTCATTCAAGGAACTCAACACTCAGCGGCCTCAAAACCCAAGCCTGCTAGGATCCCTACCCAGTTGCAATTTAAGGAAAACTTGAATCAATTATTATTGTTTAAGGAATGGACCTTAATTTTACGAAACCCCTACTTGATTTCTCAAATAGCTCTCCAATTCGTTTTTTTAGGCTTGTTTGGTGTGATAGTCGTTAGAGATCAGCAGTCCAGTGCTCTCTCAGCAGCGGGTCTTGTGTTTATTGGTAGTAACTTAGTAGCCGCTTTAGTTCAGATTTGTGTCTCAGGTGAAGAAGCCTCTGATTTATTAAGATCGTCTCCGATCAGTAACGAGCGGATCCGAGGATTTAAATTACTAGCTGCTTTAATTCCAGTTTGGTTACTGCTGAGTCCTATCTTAGGGCTAATTTATGTCCAAGGTGGACAATGGGTGGTGGCCACTCTGATCTTTGTAGGTGGAACTGCCACCAATGCTTTATTGAGTTTGTGGAATACGCGTCCGATTAAATTTGAAGAGTTATTTAGACGCGGGCAACGAGCTGATCCAGGGGATTTGATTTTGGGCTTCTTAAATTTTGTCTCCTGGATCGCTTGGAGTGGATTTGCCTATGGTACTCAACTTGAAGCCGACTGGGCTGGGTTAGTCTTTGGCCTCATTGGCTTGATTGTTGCTGTTGGCTATTGGCGTAGTCGTCAGCTGGGGCAGCTGTTGGGATTTTAAGATCTGAGTTTAGCTGGAAGCACTTGTGTAAAACCGTAATGCAAATCGCCAAAATAAATTTGAAATAACTAATGAGCCAGCCGCCAACCCAGCCGAGCCAACCACCCAACCTAAATGACTCCGACCTAATAGCACTTCAGCTGGAATAGTAGTCAAGAAAGCCACAGGTACAATAAACGTGAAAAAAAAGCGATAGGCAGCGGGATAAGCCACCATAGGATACCGGCCTGCTTCAATTAAGCCTCGCAGCACTTCGGTGACATTGTAGATCTTGACAAACCAAATGCTGGTGGCGCCTAGCATAAACCAGAGACTATATAGTAATACCAACCCTAAACTAATCGGGATCGTACTGATGAGATAGGACGGTAACGATAGATTTAGCTCATGGCCAGCATAAACTAAGATCAGCACTGCAAAAGCAATATCAGGAATACCCCAAGGGGATAGTGATCGGGTAGATAACCAAAACTGGCTGCTAATAGGTTTGAGCAAGACAAAATCTAACGTTCCTTGCTGCACATGTTGAACAATTCGACTCAAATTTGGATTCAAAAAGGTTGCGGATATACCTTGCAATAGGGTGAAAATAGCAAGGACTAACAGCGCCTCTTCCCAGCTCCATCCTTGAAAAGTATAGCCCCCTTGATAGAATAAAAACAGGCCAAAGATCCCCCCTGCTAAATTGCCAAGACTACCCAGCGTGGCAAACCAAAAGTTGAGCCGGTATTCCATTTCAACAGCAAGAGATGCCCCCCAAAATTGTTTCAGTAAAGCTCCATAACGGTTTAATTCGCTCATAGATCTTGAGAATACAGCGTATGGAGCTATCCTAGCTTGCTTTAGCTAAGTTGGCTTCCCACCTGGATCCCTCACCGAGCATCTTGAGATCAGTGGAAAAACTGGACATCTACACTTCCATTTTATTTAAAGTGATGTGCATGAATAGGGTGCTCATAATGTAAACCCAGTACATCGCCACCAAAGTCCTGTTGTAAATCTCGCCAAATGGCATGAATATGATTGGCATTGTTTTGAGTATTGTCATATTCAATCAGCACGGTAGGACCATGAAGACGATAATAATGAGCTTGTCCAGGTTCGATGCCACCTGCCCAACTAAATCGGATCTGATCAAGGCTGGCATCTTGTATCTTTTGAGAGTAATAATCAGCCCAATCCTGGCGCATATTTTGAAGATAGGTATTGATCAAACGAATGGCTCGCTCCCGGCTCTCCAGCGACATATCCCCTAAGAGTAGACCCATAGGCTGATTGAGGCTGTCAGCTCGCCCCGGCCCTGTCAAAATATCACCAAAGGATTGATCAGAAAGATAGATCTGTTCAGATTGAAGTGGAGATAAACTACGTAGTAATTCAAAGGCTAGATCCTGTTCTTGAGCCAGAGCGCGTAACCCTTGGTGTGGTGAAATGGTGACATTAGCTGGGTTAGCGCCCCAAAATGCTGGGGTAACTGCCAGCGACTCAGGGGTGAGCACGGTAATATTTAAGGACAAATGATGTCCTTCAAATCGCCATCCCCAAGGAAACTGAGGTGGGCTACCAAATACAGTCAGATAGTAGAGTTCTGGATCACGAAAAGAGGGAGATCCCCCCAGTTGCTGTAAGACCGTTTCTAACGTGATTATGGATTGAACTTTTTGATACCCGATTTCACTTAGACTGAACTCTAGGAGCTGGCCTAGTTGTTGTTGTTGATTGGTGTTCAACGCTTTAAGTGAAATACCCTGTCGTGATCGAGGGGTGTAGTGCCAATTGAAACGTTCCTCGCTATTGAAGGAGAAGGTAGCCTGCATTTGTTGTTCTTGATTAAGAGAGTCCAGAAAGGCAAGGACCCGCTCTGCCATTTCATGATGCGTAGATAAGGGGGTTGCAGCTAATAGGGGTGTGGAGATAGTTTGTCCGGTCCCCGTCCCTGCCCAAGTGACTCCAAGGAGCGCTCCACCAGTCTGAATGAAATGCCGTCTTTTCATATGTCTTTTCATAAGGGATCAACTCTAATGCTTATCCCAGTATAAATGTTTGAGATCTGGAGTAAGCCATCAGATCTGCTGACTAGTTTAGATGACTTTTCAATACAGACGTAAATTCTTCAGCATCAAAAGGCCTTGCTAAATAATCAACCATACCTATATTTTGAGCTTTAATGATACTTTTTCTATTTGACTTCTCTGTTAGTAGAATACAAGGTACAGCTTTATAATATTTATGTCTTCTCAGCTTACCATATATTTCGTAAGCAGGAGCATTGGTGCTGATCAAAATCAAATCAGCTAGTACCGTAGGGTCCTTATCTTCGAGAGGAGGGAGATCTGTAAACCCTACAGCCAGGAAGTTATACTTGCGTAGGAGTGTCATCAATTCATCACGTTTAGATAGATCACTTTCAATTACCAAAATGAATTTTTTAGTCATTGTTGCCGCCTCAAATCGTGACTGCTTCTATCTATCAGTGACTCAGAAATCGCCTCTAAATCTTAGTACCCTACCATCAGTTTAGGTCATCAGTGAAACTACTTGGACAAAAGCATGTAAAAAAACTATCAAGTCTTGCAATCCAATGAGCTAAAACTCCTGGTAATATATTGAACAATACGGAGTCGTACAAACACTAGGGTTGTTGTTGCGAGCCTACTGGGCTAATGTCAATAGGAAAAAATTTCTATATAAATGCTCTAGATGTCTAGATGTCTAGTTGACAAATAGAACAAACTAAATTAGGTTTTTGGTGGGTCTGTCAAGGGCTTTGGCTTAAATGTAAAGCTAATGATGTAGCGCCTGATTTGATTAAGATTTAGTAAAAAGTTAAGGCTGGTTTAGGCTTATTTGTGGATGGAAAGTGCCCAAGCTCGTGATCCTCTAGGTGGACTCGCATCAGGAGGATAAAAGTATGACTCACAACTTAACACTCCAGATCTAAACTCTGTTGAGCTAGACACTTGGAGTGAGGTCAATCATCTATTTTGGTGTATCTATTTGGGTATAGTCAGGTGGCTAGGTTATGACTAAGCATTTCCAGTGATGCCGGCAGAGCCTAAGCCCGAGCATAATCGTCACTAAAGCGAATGATATCGTCTTCACCTAAATATTGTCCATTCTGAACTTCAATCAGGATTAAGGGGATAGCCCCAGGATTTTCCAAGCGATGTTTGGTGCAAGGCGGGACATAAGTGGATTGATTAGCTGTGATCACATTTTCTTCAGAACCACAGGTGACTTTAGCCGTGCCCGATACAACAATCCAGTGTTCGCTGCGGTGGTAATGCATTTGGAGACTTAATCGATGTTTGGGGAGTACGACTATTCGTTTAATTTTATAAGCAGGTCCTTCTTCTAAGACTGTAAAGGTGCCCCAAGGTCTTGTTTCTGTGTTGCTCTCCAGAGATTTCTCAGTTGATACGCTCCGAGAGGGTAATGACGTTGGAATACTAGATGCAGCTTCTAACACAGCTCCTCCATACCGATCTTATGTCTTGATTGGTGTGTGTCTTGATTGGTGTATGTCTTGATTAGTGTACCCGAAGCCATCAGACAGTTGACCGCTCAATGGTATCAATAAAGTTAGTCTATTTAAACACAATCTCCCGCTGCTTAATCTGAAGAGATGTTGAATGATCTGTTGCCAGGATTTAACTAGCTATGATTGATCCCTGCCGTTGAGCTTGATCACTCAGGCCCAGATAAAAAAGATCCCACCTGCCGATGAGATCTGAACGCTTCACTCTGGTTGGGATTAACCCCCTGCTATTGCGGGCACAATGCTCACTTCATCACCATCTTTTAGAGGCGTTTCGGCACCTTGCAAAAAGCGAATATCCTCACTATTGACATAGAAATTGACAAACCGGCGCAATTGACCTGACTCATCACATAGCCGCTCTTTGATACCAGGGCAGCGAGACTCTAAAGCTGTCAATAGCTCGTGAATGGTACCGCCTTCGCAATTGATCTCAGCTTGATCCTGGGTTAGCTTCTGCAAAGGTGTAGGAATTAAAACTTTTACAGCCATTTCAGTACTCCATTCAAAAGTGTGTCAACGTGGCTTAAACTGAAACATCTTGCCAGTCTAATCGGTCTAGAGTTCTGGCTCTTTCCAAAGCCTGCTCGAAGCTATCGATTTTAGGCGAGATCAACAAAGGATGACCCACATGAGGCTGAACAGCTTCCTGAGTCTTCAGGCCATTACCAGTAATGTAGGCTACAGTAACATCATCGGGAGGAATATGGCCGGATTCAGCTAGTTTCTTCAACACAGCTATTGTGGTTCCTCCAGCAGTCTCAGTGAAGATACCCTCTGTTTCGGCCAACAACTTGATGCCATCAATAATTTCTGCATCGGTCACTGTCTCGATCTGACCACCAGTTTTTCTAGCAATATCTAGGGCATAGATGCCATCAGCCGGATTCCCGATAGCAATCGATTTGGCAATGGTGTTGGGTTTCACAGGTGAGACAAAGTCTCGACCGGCTTTAAATGCTTGAGCAATCGGTGAGCATCCTTCAGCTTGAGCACCGTTAAACTGGACATCACGCCCCTCGACTAAACCTAACTTGCTAAATTCTTGGAATCCTTTATAGATCTTGCCATAGAGTGAACCCGATGCCAGAGGAACCACGACCTGATCAGGTAATTGCCACCCTAACTGCTCGGCGACTTCAAAGGCTAAAGTTTTAGATCCTTCAGAATAGTAGGGTCGTAGGTTGATATTGACAAACCCCCATCCATACCGATCGGCAACTTCAGAGCAGAGGCGATTGACTTGATCATAGTTGCCTTCAACAGCCATAACGGTGGGGTTGTAAATCAGGGAACCCAACACTTTTCCTGCTTCTAAATCAGAGGGAATGAAGATGTAGCACTCAAGACCCGCATGAGCCGCAATAGCAGCGGTTGAATTTGCCAGATTGCCGGTGCTGGCACAGGAAACAGTCCCAAAGCCCAACTCCTGAGCCCGCGTTAACGCAACTGAAACCACTCGATCTTTAAAGCTGAGGGTTGGCATATTGACAGCATCATTCTTGATATAAAGATTTTTAAGGCCTAGCTGCCGACCTAACCGATGGGAACGAACTAGAGGGGTCATCCCAGTTCCTACATCAATAGGGTTAGTCGAGTTAACCGGTAGCAGATCCCGATAGCGCCAAATAGAGAGGGGACCTTGTTGAATAGTGTCTCGGGTAACAATCTGTTTTAAATAATCATAATCATAAGCCACTTCTAATGGGCCAAAGCACAACTCGCAGACATGGATCGCTTTAGGCTCATACTCAGCTCCACACTCTCGACATTTGAGGTGGCTGATTTGGGAGTGTTGAGTTGGGGTCTTAACCCTGTCTAAGGATTGGGCTAAGGATTGAGAAAGGGCCTGTGTCATGGCGGACTCCTAGTGAGTGAAGCAGGTGATTGTGAAACAGTAACACCCCCAAATCAAGCTGTCAAACAATCCCGACTAAATTAATCGGGAATAAAAAGTCTTGTGTGGCAAGGGTTTTATCGGTTTGCCCGAATTGGGCTAATCTCCTTTCAGCTTTTCTTACTCATGTTGAGTTCTGAGAGGCAGCTGATGTGGTTGTTACCTGTGGAGTTGCTTAATGGCTTGCCAGAAGGTGACTGAGATCTTGGTAAACTACGTGAGGATAGATTTGAGACCTACCTATGTCTGTGATTCGTAAGCTGCATGACCAGTTAATCAATCGTGAACGCTCTGCTATTGAAATCACTCAAGAGTATCTAGAACGAATGCAACAGCTAGAACCGCAGCTTCACAGCTTTATTAGCATGACTCCTGAGCTGGCTTTGCAACAAGCTCAAGCTGTTGATGATCGATTAGCTGCAGGTGAGACTGTAGGTCCGCTGGCTGGAATTCCGATTGCTATTAAAGACAATATGTGCACCAAAGGAATCCCGACGACCTGTGCTTCTAAGATTCTTGAAGACTATCGACCTCCTTATGAATCGACTGTGACAGCTCGGTTAACGGCTGCAGGCATGGTTATGGTGGGGAAAGCCAATTTAGATGAGTTTGCAATGGGAAGTTCTACAGAAAATTCGGCTTTTCATCTGACGGCTAATCCTTGGGATCTAGAACGAGTTCCAGGGGGATCCTCAGGTGGATCAGCAGCAGCTGTTGCGGCTGAACAAGCTGTTGTAGCTCTGGGTTCTGATACTGGGGGGTCGATCCGTCAACCGGCAGCCTTTTGTGGGGTCGTTGGGATGAAACCAACTTATGGGCTGGTGTCTCGCTACGGATTGGTGGCCTTTGCGTCCTCCTTAGATCAGATTGGTCCCTTTGGTCGGACTGTTGAAGATGTTGCCCAGGTTCTCCAAGCTATTGCAGGGTATGACCCCATGGATTCAACAAGTCTCAATGTCAAGATTCCAAATTACAGCGAAGCGTTGAAACCTGAAGTTAAAGGGTTACGGGTTGGAGTTATCAAGGATTTGATGGGAGAAGGCTGTAATTCTGAAGTGGTAGAAGCAGTACAGGCTGCCATCCAACAATTTGAGTCAATGGGAGCTGAGATTGTTGATATCGAATGTCCTACTTTTCAATATGGGCTCGCGACTTACTATATCATTGCTCCTTCAGAAGCTTCGGCTAATCTGGCTCGATATGATGGGGTTAAATATGGTCTGCGTGAAAAAGCTGATTCTTTAATTGATATGTATGCGAAAACCCGAGATCACGGCTTTGGGGCTGAGGTCAAACGTCGGATTATGATCGGTACCTATGCCTTATCCTCAGGCTACTACGATGCTTACTACCTCAAAGCCCAGAAGGTGAGAACTTTGATCAAGCAAGATTTTGCAGCTGCCTTTGAAAAGGCTGATGTTTTACTATCACCAACAACTCCTTCAACTGCCTTTAAAGCTGGAGAGCGCGAAGATCCTCTCAGTATGTACTTATGTGATCTGATGACAATTCCAGTGAATTTAGCTGGACTCCCTGGATTAAGTCTGACCTGTGGTTTTTCTGAGGGTCTCCCTATTGGCCTGCAGATTGTTGGGAATATTTTGGAGGAGGGCAAACTCTTGCAGGCTGCGTATGCTTATGAACAAGCAACCGAATGGTATCACCACAAACCTGCTTTGAAGGCTTAGCTATCACGATAGGCCAACCGGATCCGAACGAGTAGATCATTCAAATCAGTCTGAGCTGTTGGACTCTCTGGTAATGGACTTCTGTCACTAGCTGACTCTAATCGTTGATAGAGTTGCCTGTAAGTTTGTTCATGAAAGTTGAGATCAACCTGAGTCAAAGGACTCGTTTCGCTCGTGCCCATTTTTTGAGCTGTTAGATCAGCAATGAACGAAAATTGGAAATAGTCATTCAGCTGAGTTAAATTCGCTTCAAGGTGCCCAGTTTCTATCAATACGATACCTGTCATCAAGACACGATAAACGTAAAGTAAATGCTTGACAAGGTAAGGTTGCTCTTTCGTCAACAGATGCCATTGTGTTCGAGCAAATCCCAAGTAATGATAGTTGTGATAACGAGTCAGACAACCTGTTGCAATCTGTTTTAATTGATCATGCTCAGGTGATGTCTGAAGGATATGGGGTGAGTAGAGCTGTTCTAACACATAACCATTCTTTTTTAAGAGAAGTTGGAAGAATTTTTTGACATCATGCGTGACCAGATCTAAGGCCAAGCCCTGATCATGGTTCATGGTTTCAATCGTTTCAGTGCCTTGCTTGAGACCAATCACCTCGGGTAAGGGCAAGATATGAACTCCGCGTAGATCGTAGTCTGAATTAGGAGATGGAAAGCCATAAAGGTGAGAGCCACTTAAGGTTACAAATAACAATGGATAAGGATGCTTGGCTGGAACTTTGAAGAGTTGATCTGGAATGAGTAAAGTCATGGTGCTCCAGGCTCTAGTAAGGTTTGAATAAGTTGACGATATTCATTCT
>CAYSWV010000001.1:3459-22472 GCA_964434865.1 uncultured bacterium | reverse complement strand
GACTTTCCAGCCTGTCTCAATAGCCAATAACACCAATTGTTTAAGGCACAACGTCTGGCATCCGCTTGCCTCCAGCTAAAGTAGTCGATCACCCTAGTAGAGTTTGCGCCCAACCACACTCGACTATCAAAGCAACCCACGAAGCCTGCTGCTTGAGTAAAACTGGCACTAGCAATAGCAGCTGACAAGGAAACCGTTTTTTCCAGGCTACGTTTGCAAAAATTCCAGTCCATAGGGCAAAGAACTGAGATCTCATCGCTTTCAGTGTAGGCATAAAGGCCTTGAAGCTCAGTTAATAGTTGCTTGGCTGTTTGCACCATGAGTAGATAGACAGCCTGATCAAAGGGTTTTTTAAATCGGGATTGAGTGAGCTTTGAAAATCCTCGGCTATCAACTCGGATGATAACCCAAGTTTCTGGTAGTAAACGGAGTGAATGGAAATATTCTAAATCCCTCATGCGGCTTTCAAGTGCTTGAAATTTCATTTGAGATAGTTATATTGTTAATAGACTGGGTCAACCCTACGTCTACGAGATCGAATCAAAAAAGCATTGACTTTCTCATAGTCGGGCCGTTGAGGTAAGCAACAGTTAGCAAACGCTTGATCAAACTGGTGGTGGAGATCCAGTCTCCATGCGTTCACTTCATGCCACTCGATCTCTTGATTGCGAATTGCCAGAAGATGTGAACGGTAATCTGTCATTTGAACAGGCACAAACCCCTCTTTAAGCACAGTGATACCAGATAGCAAGAGTCGAATGAGGTGCATAGCATGCTTCCAGCGGATCTGGCCTTGAGTGCGTAGATCTTGTTCTAGCTTTTTGAATTGAGACAGAACATAGCTGTTGTAGGTTTGATACACAAGTTGAGACAAAAAAGACTCCCGGATCCGAAGTAACTCTTCAGCAGTTGGATCCGCCGCTTCAACTAGAGGGGTGTAGAGACATTCCAAGACATTAGGATTCGCTTTAAGAGCTAACACCAAAAATTTTTGTAGTTCCCAATAACACTCTTGTGTCTCTGAGTTTTCTAATTGTTCTGGCAATCCATAAAGTGACCAGTGCAAATCGGCTGGAGGCAAAAAAATACCTCGTCGATCCGTGTCAGAATCAGCTTGATCCAGACCATAAGCCTTTGATCCCACAACACAGCGATAAATAATGGTGTCGTAGAGATCGTAGTCCACTAAGACATTCTGGATGCCCTCATTTTGAAAATGCTTACGGATAGTAAATTCATGGCGGTGTAGCTTAACCTGCTTGCCATCTGGTAACTGAATTGCATAAACGTGGAGATGATCAGTCGGTGCACGTTTGATCACACCCACTGATCCCTGTAGACATAAGACCTTAGAGTCCTGTTTGATCTCAACTCGACTCACTACTTGTGTACCTACAGGCACAATCAAGTTGGCCTTAATACTGGTATCTAAGCTCATAGTATTGATTAACCTACGTTACTTGTATTACGTTGTAGTATATCTCTGGATTCTGTCTAATGGCAACCGGCATTAATAGGTTGAGATTACAGATATTCTTAACCTGTTTCATCATAGAGGAAACTCTGCTGAAACATTTGCCAAGGGTAGATTCAAATATTTCAACAGAGAGGGCACACTTAAAATGAGGACAGTTCTGTTTCGGTGAATAACGCAGCTATAGTTAGCAGCTATAGTTAGCAAAGAACTAAGCACAAATGAGATGATCGGCCCATCCGTTAGACTGGAACGAAGGTCGTAGCACTTGGCCAATTAACTCCACTTCAATGTTTTGATCTCGCTTGTATAAGACTAACAGCGGATTAAAGATCTCTGAAAAAGAAAAACTGATATCAGTGCCTTCGGGACAGTAGGGTGCGAAAGCATCGATAGCATTACTATTGGGATCCCAAGTATCTGCTTGTGATGAAGCAGTCAACTCTAACCAAACATCAATGATCTCATGATGGGGAGGTAAGTGAGGTAAGTTAACAGGGTCACTACCGCTAAAGTGCAACAAGGCCTCAAAGGCAGCTTTGATATCAGGAATCTCCAAGACTGAGAAGAAGTAAGCTTGATGAACAGCATTGATGACCTCGCCACAATCATACTGCCCAACTAATAACACAGCGGATTTTAATTGAGGAAACGCCTCAAAACACTTGGAGACAGCAGGTATGACTGACTCGTTGATCAACTGATCACGCAATTGAGCAGTATCTTCAAATGTCGAAAACATAGGATCTCCATCATCACAACACAACGACTGGCTTTGACTGTGAACAGTGACATGGGTCTAGCAGTAAGCATCACCTAGCTAAGTACTACACTATATAACCCTAGTCACTTTTCATCTGGTCTGATTCCTCTGATTTGGTGAATCTGTAATTAGAGTATCTACAGATAGTGAGTTTGTCAAGACCTCTTGTAGTTTTTCTAAAACGTTATCAACTAGATTAGTGTTTTTAATGATTATTCTATTGACAGATCCCTCTAAGGACGATTATGTTAGACTCATGCTCGCCATAAAAGGTGAATGCGCAGTTAGTGGATGAATCAATGAGCTTGAACTAAATCTAAGAAGGATTTGAATTATGCCAAGAACAGAGATTTGGGAAGCGACGTTTGGATCGCGACGGTCTATTTCTAATTGCTTCATCTACTACTCAATTAATGTCTAATCATTCTGAATATCTTTAAATATTGTGCCGATGTCTTTTCCTAAAGGAGATGCTCAACATGCGTACCCAACCTGATCCTAATCAACTTCAAGTTAATGCTTTAGTTGCTGATGCTCAAGCTCAGGCTGATGCTGCCAGCCAATTGTGGGCAGAAGTCTATGCCTCTCGACTGCAGCAAAATCTAGGATCTCTCAAAGCCAACTTGACGCAGGCTGTTGCCACTGGCAATATTACAAATGCTCAACAGATTTCACAAGCAATTAGTACTGCTCATGCTCAAGCAGCCGCAGCTGGTGGTGTTCAGGTTGAGGTGTTGGATCTCCCTAGTGTTTCCGTCAAACCTTTACCACAGCTAGATACAGTTAATGTCCAGGCCTTACTACCTTGTCCCGCTGCATCCCCCGATCAGCCCCTATCCCCTGAACCTAGGTCATTACCTCTACCCATTAGTCAAAAAGAACGGGAAGTCTTGGCTGCGATAACCAGTGGTGAAGATCAAGCTGGCGCTGCTGAACGTATTTTTGCAGGCAAATCTGATCCTGTTGGAGCTTGGCAGTCTACTGTAGGTCGATTGAAATCCAAGAAAATGCTTTGAAGCTTTGGATCTAGTCTACCCATCAGGATGGCAACCTCATCGCTAGACTGATCCATTGGCAGCCATCTGCACCCCACACATGGCTGCATCACCCTTGACAAGACTCGGATCTCCTTATGCTGGATTTGGGGCCCACCATAGGCTTGATCTTTAGTTTGATCTAAGCCTCGCCACCTTTGATCAATCGAGTCTTGTCTCACATATTTCTATCACTACATTTATTCATGCTTTGACTTGACTGAATCTGGCAATTAATCTACAAGTTTCCTCTTCAGGGGGCCTAACTATTGAATTTTGTCTTCAACTAAATGTAAGAAGACTCAAATTTTCTTCATCCATTACAACTTAGGTTTGAAATCCCATTGAAACCATTTGGTGTGAGGCCAGATTTTTTCTTCCTGCCATTCAGCTAGGGAATTCACCAATCCATGAGATGTCAACATCGTATCAATGGAATAAGAATCGCTGAAATCTACAGATCCAACATCAATGCGTTCGGGAATAGGCTGGTTGACTTGTAGGCCTCTCAACACACTCTGGAGCCTTAAACTATCAAGACTAACTCGGGTTTCACGAATCTTGTGCCATACCGACCGTGACATGAGCAGCGTTCGTTCCAGATCATTGGCACCCAATTGCATTAAGAATTCTTCCCGTTCTGGTTGGTAATCGGTTGAAGCCAAAGCTAACGATTGTGTCGGACAGTTTTGAGTTAACCGAGCCATTTGGGCCAACAGTTCTGGATAAAGTTCTGTGTAGGCAGGGTGAACGAGTAATTGAGCTACGTGAGGGAGTTGTCCTGTTCGAGATAATTTGAGATTAAAGTACCCTATCGCTGCTTTACGCTCAGGTTCATAGACATAGGCTCGAATGCGTTCTGTGTTGCTAATGGACTGTTTGGCGGTATCGATCATCCAATCCAACACACTGGATTTAAAGTCGTTGACGTGCCTATCATAAACCTGCCTAACCAAAGGAGGCATGGAAGCTGTATCTAACTGGTAGATGAGAAAAGCATCACGATTACTAGCTGTACGCAGATAAGGCCGATCGGTTTGCTCGGAAACTGGCAAGGTAACGGGCCGTGTTGCTAACTCTGATAGTATTTCAGGTGATAAAGACCAATAGGTGATCTGGGCGATAGGCTGAAAGCCATTGTGATGATACAAGCCAATAGCACCTCGATTATGAATATTGACCTCTAATATCCACATATGGGCTTCACGAAAATGCTTCATACAGTGACGTAGTAAGCGGGAGCCGACCCCTTGCCGTTGGGCTGTTGCAGCGACAGCAATATGATCCACTCTCCAGGTACTGCGGGAATAGTTGAAGGGAGAAACCTGAATGACACCTTTGACGGCTCCCTCTTGTTCCGCCACATGAACGGTAAACATATGCTGAAACCGATTAGGAAACAAGCTAAAAGCCTTGACTGGAGCATACCAAGTTCTTAACCTGCGAATCTGACTGCCGATGTCTACTGAACGACTACCATATTCTTCACTAAAGGCTTCAATAAAAATAGACTCAACTGCGTCTAGATCTCCTCGCTGTACTGGGCGCAAAATGATGTCGGAGTCATCTGATGGGTGGAGGGATCTCATGTGGGTATCTCAAACACACGATATGCTAAGCTAACGTCCCAGGTTTTGTCGCAACCTAACCTATGGATCTTGGTATCAGCATAGCCTATTCATGGTGAGAACAGGTAACCTAAAGTCATTGTTACAACAACTACCTTTTGTAAAGGTTTACCTTAACCCTTAACAGCAATCAAGTAACCTATGTCTCTCAAGGTGTCTCTCAAAGTTGTTGCTCAAGAAACACTTGAAATTCTTGAACATGGTGAATATGTTAATGCTTCTGGAGAAACAGTATCCATCGCTTCTGACCAATTCAAAGCTGAACAGGGAACAAAGCTCTACCAACCCGATCAACTAGCAAAGTTGTTGTATCAAGAGAGCCATCATCATCATCATCAGATTCAAATCAGAGTCACACATGAAACGACTCAGCAAGCAGCCTTTCGTCTAGTTGTGACTGAAGGCTTTCAAGATTTGGTAGTGCTCAATTTTGCCTCAGCCCGGAACCCTGGTGGAGGATTTATGAAGGGTGCGAAAGCCCAAGAGGAAGATCTATCGCGATGTTCTGGGCTATATCGCTGCCAGTTGCAACAACCTCAGTACTATGAAATGAATCGAGCTTATTCTTCACTGCTTTATACCGACCATCTGATTTACTCTCCCAAGGTTCCCTGGTTTCGGGTGCACAACCAGCACTTGCTGGACTCTTATTATTTGGCCTCAGTTATTACGGCACCTGCTCCTAATGCGGGACAAGTTCTACGTCGTGATCCCAAAGCGTGGTCCAGAATTGAGGTGGCTCTCCGGCAACGCGCCGGTTACATTCTAGCTGTTGCCCAAGATCATGGTCACCGTAGCTTACTACTAGGCGCTTGGGGATGTGGTGTGTTTCAAAATAGTCCCACTATGGTGGCAGATGCTTTTGGTCAATGGCTTGAACATCCTAGGTTTTTAGGATGCTTTGATCGAGTGATCTTCGGAGTTTACGACCCTAGTAAAACTCAAACCACCTTAAAATCTTTTCAGGCTAGATTTCACTAACTGACCTAAGCTAGTATTGAACTTGAACTCCACGCCTGCCACCTGATCAACAATCATTAGAGCCACACCTAGAGATCTCAATGAAGTAAATTTAGCTAACCCTTCCATGTCACCTTTGGCATGATTTGCTGCATGTCGACTCGGTCTTTATACTTCAAGGCAAAATTCAGTAGAGAATCCAATAAAGAATCTGAAAGGAAGTGAGGTTTTAGGCCTAGATCGAGTAACTTTGTGTTTTTGGCATTGAAGTAATGCTCTTCAGCTTCTACTCTAGGATTTTCAAGATTCTTGATCTCCACAGATAACCCCATGGTTGTGGCAGCTTTCTTCACCATCAGAGCTAGATCACCCACTGAGAACATTTCCGTAAATTGATTCAGGACTCGCATCTTACCAGGTTCTGCAGGATTGGCAATGGCAAGTTCAACACAGCGCACGGTATCTCTAATATCAAGGAATCCACGTGTCTGACCTCCTCTACCGTAAACTGTTAAAGGATGGCCTACAGCCGCCTGAATACAAAATCGATTCAAAGCTGTACCAAACACACCATCGTAGTCAAGACGATTAATCAGAACTTCATCCATGCCAGTCTCATCCGTGAGTACACCATAGACAACACCCTGGTTGAGGTCCGTAGCTCTTAATCCCCAGATTCGGCAAGCAAAATGGATATTGTGGCTATCATGCACTTTACTCAAATGATACATACTACCTGGCTGCTTAGGGTACGGCAGCGTATCTTGGCGGCCATTATGCTCAATGGTGATATATCCCTCTTCTATATCAATGTTAGGAGTGCCATACTCACCCATGGTGCCCAACTTGACTAAATGGCAATCAGGAAAATCAGACTTAATTGCATACAAAACATTAAGAGTGCCCACCACATTGTTAACTTGGGTAAACACAGCATGTTCACGGCTGATCATCGAGTAAGGAGCCGATCGCTGCTCTCCAAAATGAACAATAGCTTGAGGTTCAAAGGTTTGCAGAGTCTGGGCCAAAAAATCATACTGAGTAATGTCACCTACAAAGGTTTGGATTTGTTTACCTGTGAGGCCTTTCCAATGCTCAATCCGGTGCTCTAGCTGTCGAATTGGGGTCAGGGTATCCACACCCAACTGGAGATCCCAATGACGTCTAGCATAATTGTCGACAATTCCAACGTCATACCCCTTGCTGGACAAATACAAAGCCGTTGCCCAACCACAGTAGCCGTCACCACCAAGAACTAAAACTTTCATGGAACTCTTCTAGCTATCAATAAGGATCGAATTCAGATCTACCAAAAAGTGCCAGGGTTTGGGATACCTAACAAATCAGGTCTATTAAAATTCTGAAGGTTATTACTGTATCTCACTCCACTGACTAGGTCAAGACATAGGTTGCCGAATATTACTAGTTGAGTTTATGGTGTAGCCAAAGGTCTCGTATCAATGAGGAATTGAATGATACAGAAGGTTTTAGGTTTTGTACACCCCCTAACCTAGCTCTTCAATGATTCAAACGGCTCCCGCTAGCTGAACTGAATCTTTAGCTTTAACGAGATAGGGTTTCAAAGAAAGGCTGGAATTGCGTGATGGGGAGAGAATTGACCAAGATGACATTAATCTAGTTAACCAACAACTAACTAAATTGACGTTTTCCAACATTAAAGCGAACCACTTGGGCTTTGTACTGCTCAGTTCCCTGAGCATGTTGATAAACCTGAAGAGCTGTTTGTTTCCCAGAGGGTAGAGCGGGATAGTACTGATCTTCGCTTTCAGAATCAAGAGCAATAAAGAGTTTGAGTTGAATTAATCGTTCTACATGGCTAAGTTGATCAGCATTGTCTGGCATCAGTGCTCCCACTGAAATCTGTAGTTGTGATTCCTTGGAAATTAGCTTCTGCAGAGTTGGCAGGGTTGTTTGCCATAGACTTCGCCAAGAAAAATCCTCTGACGATTTCACCAATACCCGTAAGCCAGCTAAAGGATTGATTCCGTAAGTCAACACAACAGAGCGCATAGGCAACGTCCGACACAGTATCTCTAGGATAGCAAGAACCCCCCAGGGATCGACATTGATCCTCGTCACGTGTCCTGAACTAGCCCCTAGAACGTTACGTTAAAGTCACAGATGGACATTAAAGTCACAGATGGACAAAGGAAGGCCGGTGATGGGGAGATATCCCTACCTGTCTTAGAGCTTGAAGGTGTTGGGGCGTTCCATAGCCAGCGTTGGTGTCCCATCCATAATCGGGATACTGAACAGCCAACTGTGACATCCATCGATCTCGATAGACTTTAGCCACAATGGAGGCTGCTGCAATTGATAACGATATCTGATCGCCTTTGATCACAGCTTCTTGGTTGTCACCTAATTCTGGCACCTTTAAGCCATCAACCAGAACATAGTCATAGGGATTGACCTGATGTAAGGCTCGTTGCATAGCTAAAGCTGTGGCTTTACGGATATTCAGTTGTTCAATGTCTTCAACAGAAGCTGTTCCTACGCCCCAAGCCAAACTCTGTTTAAGAATCTGCGGCAAGAGGGCTTCTCGTTGTGAGCGAGATAACTGCTTAGAGTCACGGACGCCTGCTAACACAGTTGGATCTAACTCTATGGGAAAGATCACGGCTGCAGCTGCTACACAACCTGCTAAGCACCCTCGCCCGACTTCATCCACAGCAGCTAAACGCTCCAGGCCAAGATGCCATAGCCTAGATTCCAGTTCGAACGAGGGCTGGTGGCGAGAAACGTGTGGCATGATCCTCCTGACCAGAGCTTAACGTGAACGACGGCGTCGGGAGGCCGCTGGTGATTGTTGCTCTGGAACTATCCCTTGAGTAGTAGGACTGGCCGTTATGGTCTCTGCCTCTACATCGACAGATTCTGTCTGCAACTCATAAGACAGTGGCTCTAGTTCAAAATCGGTTTCAGGGTCCAACGCCAATGGTTCTTCAGACTCCTCTAGATTCGGATCAAGGTCATCCTCAAATGACTCGGACGAATCCTCTAGGTCGGTATCCTCAAATTCCACAGGGTTGAGAGAGGTATCGGTATCAAACGTACTTCTCATAGAAAAATCTGGAATTGGTGTTGGGTCTAGTTCTACAGTGGACGAGGTATAAGAAGATCCTGATCCTGGAGGGACTACCGTTACCAGAGTATCTCGACCAACAGAGATTAGTTCCTCTAGCAAGAGTAGAGGTGATAGCCCTAGTTCTGAGTAGACTTTTTTCTGCAGATCTGTCATTTCAACAGGGAGAATCTTCTTAGTTGCTTCGCGGTGACGAGGAGGATAGGTTTCACCATTAGTTTCGTCAGATATGTCTGAGCGAGTTCGGTCTAAGTGGCGTTCTGAAGGACGACCTAGAGGTTTGTTATCCCGTACCGGTTCACTAAAGTAGGGACGCTCTCCTGATTCAAGGCCTTCAGGCGTTAGATACTCTGGATCATCGCCCCGCCGTGACCCGCTCACTCGCCCGCGACGTGATGGTGGACCTGATCTCATCCCTCTAGGTTTCGGTGGGCCATTTCGGCCTCCATTCCGGTCTCGAGATCCTGAAAAGATGGGACCACTATTGAACTGCTCATCAGCCATGAAGTCATCCGTACCCGTAGTTGGCTCAGAGGAGCCTCCCAGGGTTGGGGTTAAGGCTGCTGGGGGGGTTGAGAAGGTTCCAGGTATTGTTCCTCCAGAATCAAGAATAGAGGTACCCGCTTCACTTTCACCAGGTAGGTGAGCCAGTAAACCCAGTCCATCACAGGTGGGGCAAGGTCGACCAAAAATCTCATAGAGACTTTGTCCTTGGCGTTTACGGGTGAGTTCGACTAGCCCTAGTTCTGAAAATTGAGCGATTTGAGGGCGAGCTTTATCAGTGCGTAAAGCTTTATTAAAGTGTTCAAGAACTTGAAGTTTGTCTGGACGTGATTCCATATCAATGAAATCAACCACAATAACCCCACCAATGTTACGTAGGCGCAGCTGCCGAGCAATCTCTGTGGCCGCTTCACAGTTAGTCCAGAGCACAGTTTCACGAGCTGTCGCTGATTGAGTAAAAGATCCTGAGTTCACATCGATTACGGTTAATGCTTCAGTCCGTTCAATAATGATGTAACCACCAGAGGGTAGATCGACCCGTGGCCTGAGGGCCTGGCGAATGGCCGCATCCACCCGATAAAAATTCAAAATAGGCGTGGACTCTCGGTGGGAATCGACAAAAACACCTGGAGGCATATGGCCTCGATTCCAGCCCTGCAAATACTGCTTCACTCGTTTTTGGCCATTGGGAGAGGTCACGATCCGATTAACATCGGCAGAATAGGTATCGCGCAACACTCGCTGGATAAAATCTCGATCCCGACTCAGCAGACCTGCCGTACGAGCTTGTTGATACTGTTGAAGGATTTGCTCCCATTGCTTGAGGAGTTGTTCTAGGTCGGTGACAATAGTTTGCTCTGAAATACCATCAGCTTCGGTTCTAACCAACAGCCCCATTTGAGCGGGCTTGATTAAGATCGCTAAGGCTTTCAGTCGATTGCGTTCTTCATCATCCACAATTCGACGAGATAGATTAACCCCTTTCCCATGAGGCATCAGGACTAAATACCGACCTGGTAAGGAGATATCGCCAGTTAAACGAGGGCCTTTGTTACCTGTTGGCTCCTTCATCACCTGCACCAAAACCCGTTGTTGAGGTACAACCAGTTCAGTAATTGAAGCACTCCCTCGCTTCATCCGTAGTGGGCCTAGATCGCTAACATGGATAAACCCATTACGTTCAGTATTACCAATATTTACAAAAGCAGCATCAATACTTGGCAGTACATTTTCGACAACTCCTAGGTATATATCACTAAATTGGTGATCGCCACTGGCTACAACGAGTTCCTGAACTTGCTCTTCAGAGAATACAGCGGCAATACGATGCTGTTCATCAATAATGATCTGCCTGGGCATGAAATATCCTCGCTAAAACAATGGCATGGGTAATGATTGAATTTTTGAGAAAGACACTAGAGTTATCTAGACCACCCCATATTCGCTTGTGATGAGAAATCTAAGACTAGAGTTCATTGATCTACTAAGGCTCGAAAACTTGAACACTGTTTGGGATCACTACTCAATGCTCAATCCTAAAATGGCTCTCAATGACAGCAAGAGTTGGATCAGTTTAGCCATTAGACGTTGGAATACTGGTTTTAGGTTTCTATCCATAGGTTTCTATCCAATAGTCCACCTAGCGCCTTGCCCGAAACTTTATTCAACTCTGGTCATAACTCTCTTCAGATGACATACTCACTATCCTAGCCTCGATAGAACTTTTGGATAGGCCCTGTTTGACAGATTTAGACAGTCTATTCAACCTTATCTCTCAACTTGAACCCACATCATAGCTCCGATGGGTCCTATCAAGCTCAAGCAGTCTCTTGAGGAGTAGATTAAGCATAAATGGTTTTTATCACCAAGCTTTGAACAAGGAGCGACTCACCGGAGTCAGGATATCAACATTCAGACTCTCAATATCTACTATGCCAAAGCTACTTGCTTAAGTCCTACTCTTTGTCTTCATCGACCTTCAATGTCCAGCTTCCACGTCATAAGGGCCTGGAACAACTAGGACTTTGAAGGTAAGGAACTTGGAAGACTAGTCTCTGCTTCAGGTCCTCAAACCTACTGGCTAACCTGCTTAAGAACTAGAGGTTAACAGATACGCTATGTGGGGAAGTGAGAAGACTTGATTCAGCTCAAGGTTAAGCTGCAAGCATTCATGAGGTTAAATAAACCCAATCTATAACCCAATCTAACCTAATCTAACACTGGCCCAAGCCTTACAAGGTAGGAGGTTTGGATGTTTTCTAAGAGTTAACCCACCGCGTTAAACGGTAGGTAATGTACAGATTATATCGTGATCAAGCTATTTGTGTGCATAGTAGGCTCCATAAATTTCTCGGCCTAGATCTGTAGACGCAGCCACGCCACATCCAGGATTTGTTCAGTTCTGAGATCAACGGGTTCGTTCAGTTCTGAGATAAGCTGTTGATATTGCGCTGAGGCCTAAGTTGGTTTATGAGTTTGACCTTGCACCTGACAGCGAAGGTAATTGATCAATTAGATTTATCGCCAGGGCGTCAGTTAGTTGAGGCAATTATGGTCAACCCTCAAGCAGCACAGCAGTCTGTCACGTGCTCTATTGACTATCCTCGAGCGTTAGATGATCCCAGAGAGGTTTCTGAGCTACCTGATGTCCGCCTTTGGTTTGTTCGGTTTGATGCTGAATATCCCTGGTTTCCCTTTTTTTTGGATTGGCGACAGGGAGAACTAGCTCGATATACAGCCATGTTAGTTCCTCATCAATTTCATCCCCATGAAGGTATCCAGTATCATGAAGAGGCCCTGGAGCTTTTTGTCTATTCCAAGCTGTTTGTGCTGATGAGGTGGTTGAAACATCACCAACTTGGGTCGACCAATGACTTGCGCAATATGGCTTTGGTGTTTGGGTTTGAGATCAACGATAACTTTCTCGAGCTATGGGAGCGGGACCATTGAAAGGTTATCTGATTGCCACCACCGCCGATCCAGTCACCTTACCTGTTGCTACCTCAGAATGGCTGGCACGATGTTTAATTGCCTATTCTTCTTGTTATAGATTGGTGCCTTCCTGGCAAGCGATCCCTCTGACCCAGCCTATTAAGGATCTAGATTGGGGGCAGCTTTGGCAAACCTACACGACTTTGAGAGGGCAAGAGTATCCGGTTGTGATCGTCCATGCTGGCAGTTTAGGAGAGGGTACTAGCAACCATTGCACTTTAGCTGATTTAGCCAAAGACTGGCAGATCCCTGTTTTATTGACGGTGCCGATCACGCTATGGACCCTTAGTCAGACGGTGGCCTTTTGCGCTTTAGCTCGCCATGCTGGCGCTTTAGTTCAGGGTATAGTGCTTTTTCGCTTGGGTCACTATGACCTTAACATCAAAGAACGTGGGCCGATCTCAGGGGATGACCTGACTCTGTTACAGCATGAGATTCAAACTTTGGCCCAAGTGAGGGTGCTCGGCTGTCTATCACTTGACACCTTAGAGGCTGGCACAGAAGAAGTCGATTGGGCTAGATTAGCTTCAACATTGGACTTAGAAAGTTTAGGTGTAGAATGCCCGCAATTAACTTATTAGCTTTTCACCAGGTTGAGAGTTGCGGTTAGGCTTTGGGAAGTCTCAATGGTAAGTCTCAAATTGAGCAATGGTAAGTCTCAAATTGAGTAGGTCTCAAAGTGGGAGCTTCACCTCAAAGGTGGTCCAGCCCTCTTGACTTGTTGCTGTGATTGTTCCTTTAAGTCGTTGAATCATCTGGTTAACGATAGCCAGACCTAACCCGGTGCCCTCCTGACGATTAGCTCCAGGTCCTCGATAAAAAGGATCAAATATTAACGGTAAGACGGCCTCAGGTATGGAAGCTGAATTTTTAATAATGAAGGTTAAACTAACAGCTTTAGGACCAGATTCGGTGACTACACCCAAATAAAGATTGCCATGAGTGGGAGTGTACTTGCAGGCGTTGTTCAGTAATTCTGTCAAAATACGCTCTAGGTAAATTCGATCACTCAGCAGTAAAGGGGCTGTATCAGGTAGATCAAGGCTAAAGTGTTGATTGTATTCTGCTGCCCTTGCTTGAAAGGGATCAACAAGTTGTCGGACTAATTCCACCACATTAATGGGGTGACAAGCAAGAGTATACGATCCGGATTCAAATTTTTGCCAGTCCAGTAAGGCGTTAACTAAAGCTGCCTCTTTAAGACATTCAGCCTCTAAAATAGATAAGTAGCGCTTTCGTTGCTCAGGGTTTAACTGATCTTGACTCAACATTTGAATCGCGATTTTCATGTTAGTTAAAGGAGCTTTGAGATCATGGGAAACTGAGCACAGTATTTCATCCTTGAGCAAGTTACCCTGTTGAAGTGCTTGGATTTTTGCTTCAAGATCATTGACGTTTTGACGCTTAACTAAGCGAGCCTGGACTGCGGCTAATAGGTCAATCCGTGTAAAGGGTTTAATCAAGTAATCATCAGCCCCTAAATTCATCCCTTCTCGTAGATCGGTCATGCTAGTTTTGGCTGTGAGGAAGACAACTGGAATCAAACAGGTATCTTGGTTTTGCTGTAGTCGTTTAACTAGCTGAAATCCATCCATTTCTGGCATCATCACATCACAGATGATCAAATCAGGATGGTGTTGTTGAGCTAGATCTAGGCCCATCCACCCATTGTCAGCTGCAAGCAGATTAAAGCCCTCTAACTCAAGCAAATCTAAAATATTGTTGCGGACATTCGGTTCATCTTCAACTACTAAAATCATCGTTTCAGCAAAATTCTGGGCAGGTTTCATAAATCACTTAACCCTCAATCATACTTGCTAGTAGTGATGTTAAGTTACATCCCCAAAGGCAACGATAGTAAATACTAAAGGTGACGATAGTAAATACCTCATGCCTGGATACATTCACTGAGTCAGATCGTACTGGAATGATGTAAAAACAATCTAAAGACTAAGAGTATAAATTTGATCAGGGTGAGATTAGACCTGCAACCTGTAAAGATGACATCACAAACTGTAAAATAGCTTTAGGATTGATGGTAAGAGCGCTTCATTTTTGGAGAAACCCATGCTCAGGCTCGAACACATAAGTAAGATCTACCCAACGGGAGAAGTACTCAAAGACGTCAGTTGGGAAGTTAAACCAGGTGATCGGATTGGGCTAGTTGGAGCTAATGGAGCCGGTAAGTCAACACAACTCCGCATTATTACAGGTGAGATTGAGCCCACCTCGGGTGATATTATTCGACCGGCCAATCTACGGATCGCTTACTTAACTCAAGAGTTCGAGGTGAACCCCAATCGAACTGTACGACAAGAACTATGGACTGTGTTTACAGAAGCCAATCAGATCCACGAGGCCTTGAATCAAGTTCATGTCCAGATGGAAATGGCATCTCCAGAGGACCTTGATCAGCTACTCAAACAAATGGATCGGTATCAGCGCCAGTTTGAAGCGTTGAATGGCTATGAACTAGAAGTACAAGTTGACAAAATTCTACCCGAGGTGGGTTTTGCCTCTGAAGATGGGGATCAGCTGGTTAGCACCTTCAGTGGTGGCTGGCAAATGAGAATCAGCTTGGGTAAAATCTTACTCCAACAACCTGATCTTTTGCTGTTAGATGAGCCTACTAATCATTTAGATCTAGAAACTATTGAATGGTTGGAATCTTATCTAAAAGGCATCTCGCTGCCTATGGTCATTATTTCTCATGACCGAGAGTTTTTAGATCGACTATCAACCCATATCGTCGAAACTGAGCGAGGTATTTCGTCCACCTATTTGGGAAACTATTCGGCCTATCTCCACCAAAAAACTGAGATGAAAGAAGCCCAACTCAGCGCTTATGAACGACAACAAAAAGAATTAGACAAGCAGCAAGCCTTTGTCGATCGATTTCGAGCTAGCGCGACCCGCAGCACTCAAGCTAAAAGTCGGGAAAAGCAACTGGAAAAAGTGGATCGAATCGAAGCCCCAATCAGTGACATCAAAACACTTAAATTTCAATTTCAGCCAGCCCCCCGCAGTGGTCGTGAGATTGTTAAAATCAAAGATCTAACTCACTTATATGGAGAAAAGCTCATCTTTTTAGGGGCTAATCTACTCATTGAACGAGGGGATCGAGTTGCCTTTTTAGGTCCCAATGGCTCAGGAAAATCAACATTACTCCGACTTATCATGGGGCTAGAAGCGCCTGCTGAGGGTATGATCAAATTAGGTGAACATAATGTATTACCGGCTTACTTTGAACAAAATCAGGCGGAAGCCCTGGATCTTGAAAAAACGGTGATACAAACGATTCATGATGAAGTCCCTCAGTGGAAGGATGAAGAGGTCCGAACCCTTCTAGGCCGATTTCTGTTTCCAGGTGATAGTGTATTTAAACGTGTTGAATCTTTAAGTGGTGGAGAGAAAGCTCGTTTGGCCCTAGCTAAAATGTTGTTGCAGCCCGCTAATTTGCTGATCCTAGATGAGCCAACAAACCACCTAGATATTCCAGCAAAAGAAATGTTAGAAGAAGCCTTGAAAACCTATGATGGCACCGTTCTGATTGTCTCTCATGATCGATATTTTATGTCTCAAGTGGCCACTAAAATTGTTGAGATTCGTGAGGGTGAACTAGTTGTTTTTGAGGGTGGCTACGATTATTATCAACGTAAAATTGCTGAAGAAGCCGAAAAAGCTCGTCAAGTGCAACTAGAGGCTGAAAAACAAAAAAAAGCAGTAGCAAAACGGGCTAAGCAAAAAGAGAAGGAGAAAGAGAAGAAAGCGGCTAAGAAGACATCTCATAAGTCGTAAAGTCAATGCTTCAACTAAAGGTAGCCATTAGGGCAACAAGCTTGCGCTACCATAAAACAGGCCTGTTTACAGATAGCTAAGGGGCACATTGTGCTACTCGTCATTGACAACTATGACAGCTTTACCTATAACCTGGTGCAATACTTAGGTGAGTTAGGCTGTAGCCTGGAAGTTTATCGGAACGATCAGATCACCTTAGATCAGGTCCAGCATCTAGATCCGATGGGGATTGTCATTTCACCGGGGCCAGGCCGGCCAGAAGACGCTGGTGTCTCGATGGAGCTGATCCGGGAACTTGGGCCCACAAAACCAATTCTAGGAGTGTGTCTGGGCCACCAATGTATTGGGCAAGTCTTTGGAGGCACTATTGTGCAAGCACCTGAGCTGATGCATGGGAAAACATCTTGGATTACTCATGACCATCAGGGCGTTTTTCAAGGTTTGCAACAACCCTTTGAAGCGACCCGTTACCATAGTCTTGTGATTGAGCCAGAGACTTGTCCGACTGAGTTAGCGGTTACAGCTTGGGTCCAATCAGGATCTCTCAACCTGATCATGGGAGTCCAACATCGGCAGTATCCTCATATTCAGGGGGTTCAATTCCACCCCGAAAGCATCCTCACCGGATCAGGAAAATCCTTACTCGCTAACTTTTGGGATCAAACTCAAGCCTTTAGCTCTAGGGTCTAGTCTGTCTGCCTATTCGTTGTCACGTCAGGATCTAAAGTCTGCATGAAGCGCCGTTATCTCTTGCAAAGTCTTGGAATTACCCTAGGTGGAGGTATCTGGTTATACCCTAGCTTTGCCCAGACCGATTCGTTGCCTTCAGTGCCTGATCAAGTGCCTGATCCGTTGAGTCCTGTGGATACTCCCACCACCCCTAATCCTGATGTAGAGTTTTCGAGACCTGATGCTCCTGCAGAGGCAACCCCTGAGCCGATACTTGACCCAGAGATCCCACCTGGCGGCTTGGGATTAACTTGGCTCCATCACAGTTGCGTAGCCTTTGAGGCTGATGGGTTTAAGATCTTGGTCAATCCTTTTAGGAGTATCGGCTGCACCCAAGGCTATCCTGAGCCTGCTGTTGAGGCTGATTTGGTTTTATTAAGTAGTCGCTTATTTGATGAAGGTTATATTCCCGTTGTGCCTGGTAATCCACGAGTCCTATTTCAACCAGGTGACTATAAAGTCGAGGAGATCCGAATTCAAGGGGTCAGAATGGCTCATGACAATATTACTGCTAATAGCGATCGATTTGGCATTAACATAGGTTGGCGCTGGACACAGGCCAATATTGATATTGTGCATCTTGGAGGGGCTGCTGCTCCAATTACTCGAGAACAGTCTATTTTACTAGCCAAGCCTGATATTTTGCTGGTGCCGGTGGGTGGGGGGCCTAAAAATTATGATCCAGCTGGAGCTAAGGCTGCTATCGAAGTCTTACAACCCAGATTGATTATTCCCACCATGTATCGTACTGAAGCAGCTGATTCAGCCTGTGAACTGGTTGAAGTTAGTGACTTTCTATCATTATTTCCGATTCCCTCTATTCAATTTGCACCCGGTACGACGCTGATCTTGACATCTGAAAATTTGCCACAACGAGACGCGCCTCAAGTTTTATCTTTTGGCAGCTGAAACCTCTAGTCGGATAGGTCTAGAGACCCTGCTGCAGACTATAAACCTGCCCATCAATCAGTAGATGAGTGATGCCCTTGCTGACCAGTTGAGATCGAACAATATCAAGCATATAGCCGCCAAACTGGATAACCCGATGCGGAGGATTACCCCCACGTCGACTCATCTCTGAGAATCGTCTGGCAAACCGATGGTTATCGAAAATGGGTAGCATGTTCATATCAACCGACGCATCACTAGTTTTATCTGGTATAGCTTCTTGTAATGGACGGGTCGTTAACTCGTGGTATCGATCGATGACAACATAGCAAATATCAGGAGGATCTAAATCATCAAGGGGGCGAACCTGAATTGACTGGATAGGATCGGCTTGTAGCTCCTCCTCAGAACTAGAGTCATTTTCAAGATCATCCTCAAGATCGGCATCCAAATCTGTCAGGGTGTAGTCGGAGTCTTCTAGATGTAGCTCAGGAGCAAAATCATCAGCATCTAGTGTACTTTCAAGGTCCACACTGGATTCAAGATCAGCTAGTTCAACTTCAGGATTCCAATCACTACCTACTGTCTCTGCTGCTTCAGGTTTTGGATCAGTTGCCTCAAGAGACTGGGATGAATGATCATCGTCTTCTGGAGTTGCTGGGGTGTTACTTAAAACAGTTAGTTGTGTTGTACTATCATCTTTGCGTCGTGCTCCCGAGCGCTTTAAGCTCACTAATTCCTGATAATCGCCTGGTGAAATATTATCTTTGAGAATCCGAGTGACAGTGCTGGGACTTACTTGAAACTTCTCGGCCAATGTTGTTGTTGTGGCATCAGACTCACGGTAGAGCCGTACCAATGTTTGTTGATCTTGATCCGTGAGCTTGCTTCTAACCATAGATTTGAAAAGTGTAGACTAACAAGGATTGAGGACAATTACTAATTGGTTAAACTAACTCCTAGAGGCTGAAGTTCTCTGAGCGGATCTAGAAGATTAGGGGACTCAGTGACGGGTAGGAAATCATTTAACTGACCATAACTAAAATTGAGCTAACTATTTATCTGATTAACTATTTATCTACTAACTATTTATCTACTAACTATTTATCTACTAACTATTTGTTTACTAACTATTTGT
>CAYSWV010000001.1:0-3359 GCA_964434865.1 uncultured bacterium | reverse complement strand
AACTATTTATCTACTAACTATTTATCTACTAACTATTTGTTTACTAACTATTTGTTTACTAACTATTTGTCTAACTTATTTGTCTAACTAAGTTCTCAGTATATTGGAAGTTACTTGGGAAAGTCTATCTAGTCTACCATGATTGGTTTTAGTTTGAGATCGAATCAAGAAAGAAGAGATCAAATAGAGGATTGAAAGGGTAGTTGTCGTTGAAAAAGTTGACAGCTAGGCTTATCCATCAGTCTTTGATGCTGTTGTAGGTTTACAGTTACAACTTCTTCCAATAGATCAACGCATCCTCTTCAGGATCTGAGTAGTATTTTTTGCGCTTCCCTAACAAGACAAATCCTAAGTCCTCGTATAGAGATTGAGCAGCAACATTAGAGACTCGGACTTCAAGAGTGGCCCATTCAGACTGAAGATCAATGGCTATGTGCAACAGATAGGTGACTAACTGTCGTGCTAATCCCTGACGGCGATAGTCAGGATGAACGGCTAATGAGATGATATGAGCCTCATTGAGAATATGCCAAAGAATACCAAACCCAACTAAGCCATTGGAGTGAGAGGGAAACCCACCAATGACATAGCTATTGGGTCGCTTGAGTTCAACTTCATAACTTCCTAGGCTCCAATAGCCGCCATAACAGATCTGATCCAACTCTAACAGTGACTCTAAATACTCAAGCCCCACCTGATGTAGATCAAACGTCAAGATCTTAGTCTGATAATTGACAAAACTCAGCCACTAATAGTTGGCCAAAGGGATCGTCATCAGCTGCAGCATAAGGAAGGGCTGCCCGACTGAGGATTAAATCACCATTTTCCTGCTTAAAGTCTTTCCCTTCTCTAAATCCACTTGCTGTCATATAGTCAATGGCTGCTTGCTGGATACCTTGCTTTAATTGCTCTCGGACATCAGGGGCTAATAAATATCGGATAAACCATTGGGCACTGGCCGGATCTTGATCAGAAAGATAGGTCAACGCTGGTGTCAGAACGGCAGATCGCTCCTGAGGCTGCAGCTGATTCACTCGACTAGCTACCTGAGGCACAATCCGAGTCTGGATGGCTTGAATTAAGTCTTGAATTTGAGCATCAAGCATAGCCATCATTGTAAGGTTGATTTTCTGACCGCAATTAAGCTACTCGTTGTCCCTAGCAGTAAACCCATTCCCCCCAAGGCCACCGGAAGAATAACCAGGCTAAATTCACTAGAGGCTTGGGGGATCTTTAAGAAAGGCAAGGCAATGATACGAGTTAAAATATCCTGGAGGACTTGCTGAGAGCCTAAAACTAACCCCCAAGCCCCTGAGGATCCTAAAATGCCAAACAGTGATCCTTGGAGAATAAAAGGCATATAAATCCAAATAGAGGTAGCCCCTACCAGCTGCATCACTTCAATTTCACGCCGACTAGCCATCACAACCAGACGGATGGTTGTTGTAATCACAGCAACCGTGGTTAGCGAGAGGATCCCTGTAACTGCCAATGTGCCGAGCCGCAAGGTATCCTTCAATTGCTCAAGTTGAAAAACAACCTGATCGCCATAATAAACAGCATCAATACCAGCTAGATTGCGAATCTGCTCAGCAATGGTTCCAAGATGCTCTGCCGATTCAGATTGCACACGAATAGCATCCACCAGAGGATTATCTCCTAACTGATCATTGACAGTTTGTGGATCAACAATTCCCATATCAACGAGTAGATCGCGCCAAGCATCTTCTTTAGCAATGATCTTAACAGTCTGAACATGAGGGATCTGGCTGATCTGAGTTTCGAGGTCGGTGGCTCGAGTTTCGTGATCAAGGTAGGCTGAAATCTCAACCTGGGTACCTAGAGACTCCATCGTAGCGTCTAGGCCCCAAGACAGTTCTAAGCTAATACCCACCAAAAAAAGCAGAACCATCAGAGTACTCACAGCCGCCCAATTCAGCCAGCCGCCCCGCCGGATACCTAAAAACGTCTCTTGGAGCAAATAGACAATCTTAATTAAGAGCCGACCCAGAGCAACCACCTGTCTACCTCCCTCTATGACTATGCTGGTGACTATCGCACATCAAACAGTCTGCCATCTTCAATGCGGACAACACGATGCTGGGTGCGGTCAATCAGGTAAGGATCGTGGCTAGTCATCATGATGGTGACACCAAAGTTGTTAAGCCGCTGTAAGACTTGGAGCACAATCAGGGAGTTTTCTCGATCAAGGTTGCCAGTCGGTTCATCAGCCAGCATTAGAATCGGCCGATTCGCAATAGCCCGCGCCAAGCTTAGCCGCTGTTGCTCGCCACCAGATAACTCATGCGGAAAACAGTGAGTTTTATCGGTCAGGCCTACCATCTTTAAAGTAGGTCCCATCCGACGATGAATTTCTATGGGAGATATTCCTTGGGCTCGTAACACAAAGGCGACATTCTCTTTGACGGTGCGATTAGCTAAGAGCTGATAGTCTTGAAAGACGATCCCAAGTTGCCGACGTAGCATCGCTAAAGGGCGCGACCGAATCCGGTTGAGTCTCACGCCATTAACTCGTACCGTTCCTTCAGTAGGTTGCTCAGCTCCGTACAACAACCGCAATAATGTGGATTTACCGGCTCCAGAAACACCAGTCAGGTAAATGAAATCACCCTGCTGCACTTGAAAATTAATCCGATCAAGGATGCAGTTGCCATTGGCAAACACTTTACTCACATTAGCCATATCAACTACAGGTGTTCCCAAAAGGATGGCTTTGCGCATCTGGGCTAGCCCAGGATCCATCTCCAACGGAGAGTCTGGATCAAGCGTAGGTCGTGAGACTGTCGAAACCGTTGCTGTAGTTTGGATGTTCAGATCAGGGTAAGTAGTGTCAGGGCTAACCATTGAACCTGAACGAGAAGATTTGAAGCGTGACGACCGCTTGGTGGAAGATGAAGAGTTGGTTTGACCAATCACAATGCTGCTCCTGTGTGAGGCAGTATAGAGAGTAGGCTTTGTAAACAAATGTGCTAATGGCCTACGTTACATCTGCATTTGGTGTTACCCTGTCTGGGTAGACTACACCAAGATCTAGGTTTTGACTACCTATTGCCTCTAGATCTATTGGTATTCATGGTCTTACTTAACTAATCTTAGTAAGCTTGAGATCCCAAGTTAGCTTAGCTCTAAAGCTTAAGATGGATTAGCTCTCAAAATTGTAATCCCCAAGTGTGTAGTCCTCAAGACATTAGCAGTAGTTTGAGGTTAGAACCAAACTTGAGTCAAGACTGCAAGACTTTTACGACAAACTGAGGTAAAGCTAACATCCTTCGCCACCGCCAAGTTTCTTGATAAAGGCGATAGAGCCATTCCAGTTGATGCTCTCGCAGCCAAAGGGG